>NZ_JAKFDR010000114.1:0-150750 GCF_036676035.1 Polaromonas sp. | reverse complement strand
CCATCGGGCGCAACTCGGCGTTGCCTACCTTGCCCGCACATGAGTGCGGGCGGCGGCAGGCGCCTTGATTTGCGCCCGATGGAACCCCTTCGCACCTCCAATATTAGTGTGAACAGGCCCTAGTCCAGCGAAATATTGCGCGTCGCCGCGAGCTTGCGCCAGGCCTCGCGGCTCTTGCGTTGCTCCTGAAGCAGCTCGTCACCTATCAGCGTATCCGGCTCTTGCCCCATGGCGAGAAGATGGGATCTGACTTGAGATGACTTCAGCGACTCCTTCAAGGTGTCCTGAAGCTTTTTGACAATGGCGGGTGGCACGGCGCGAGGCGCATAAAGGGCTGTCCAGCCTTGCAGCTGCAGCTGGGGATAACCCAACTCCGCGACAGTGGGCACATCGGGAAATCCGGCATGACGCGCGGGGCCGGTAGTCGCCAGGGCCTTCAGTTTGCCGGCCTTCAGCAATTGAGCCGTCGCCGAAGGCGTATCGAACTGCATATCGACGTTGCCGCCCAGCAAGTCCACCTGCGCAGGGCCAGGGCCTTTGTACGGAATATGGCTGAACGAGGTGCCTGTCACCAAGCCCAGCATCTCACCCAGCATGTGAGGATTGGTCGCGGTGCCGGCGCTTGCGTATGACACTTTCCCGGGATTGGCTTTGGCTGCGGCAATCAAGTCAGCAAGGCTGTTGATGTTGGACTTGCTGTTGACGACCAGGAAAAAGGGCGAAACACCTATGCGCCCAATGGGCGTAAAGTCGCCATCCGCGTCATAGGGCAATTTTCGTTTTGAAACCGCAGGCAGCATGACCATCACGCTGGAAGCCCCGGCAAGCAATGTGTAGCCATCGGCGGGCGCTTTGGCCACAGAATCCGCGCCGATGGAGCCGCCGGCGCCGGCGCGGTTGTCTACCACCATTTGCTGCCCCAGCCTGCGCCCCATGTCCTCGGCCACCGCTCTGGCAGTGGCATCCGATGCCGAGCCAGCGGTCGTGTGAACAATCAGCTTGATGGGGCGACTGGGGTAGGCCTCCTGACTGATTGCGTTGCCGATGAACGCCGTGAAGCCAATTAGAAACAACTTGCGAAAAATCCGGCTCTTCATTGGGTGACTCCGTAAAACGTAAAATGGACCGCAAAGAAGCAAAGTCTTTGCACAACGGTGGGTGCATGCTGCCCGAAAAGTGCATGATTCCTGGCGCACGCCATCGCTGTTGCTTGCACTGTAGTGTTCGGGACGTAAGGGGGTCAATTGCATTTTTCGACAGCAAAGTTGTACGCGGCGCAACCGTCAAGATGCTGAATATTCTTGCCCTCGAAGCATTGCGGGCCTTCGTGGATGGAGGCAATGTCGCACAAGCTGCTCTGAGGATTCATCGCACTGAGCCGCAGGTCAGCAGGTTATTGACAGGGCTGCAGGAATCGATGGGCTTCCCAATCCTTCGCAAGGAAGGACGATCTCTGGTTCTCACGCCGGAAGGGCGCGAGTTTTACGAGCAGGCCGAGTTGCTTCTTCAAGCCGGGGACAAAGTGCAAAGCTTCTCGCGCGAGACGCGACACCAGCGGCTGAACCACGTCAAGATCGTCGCCGCGCCGCATATCGCGGAAGGCCTGTTGGCGGATGCCATTGCCCGCGCCAGGGAAGAAAACCCAGACTTCACGGCGACCGTTGACGCACGAAACACGAGAGATATTGAATCCCTTCTGGGTCAGAGCCAGTTCGATCTGGCGCTGACCCAGCTCCCCGTCGAGCATCCCCGGGTACTTGTCAGGGAGTTAGTGCAAAGCCAAGCGGTCGTTGTCATGCAAGCAGGCCACCCCCTGTCAACCCGCGACGAGGTGACAGCCGATGACTTGCACGAGCATTGCATGATTTATTTGCCCCAGCACAGCGTCATTCGACAACGCTACGAGGCCGCTCAGAAAAAGGTTGAGCACAGGAGTTCAGCCCACTTCGAGGTCTCCAATGGGCCATTGGCGGCGCAGCTTGCCGCCAGAGGGGTCGGCGTTACATTGGCGGATCCGTTTGCCGCCTTGTCACAGCTTCATTTTGGCGTGGCAATCAGGCGATTTACGCCGGAGATTCCTCTCCGCTATGGCGTGATTCTCCCAAAGAGCAAGTTGGTCTCTCCTGCGACAGAGACTTTGATGGTTCAACTCGCCCAGGTCATTCGCGAGCGGCTCCAACTGCTGCGCAAACTCCTATGACTATCGCTATAAGCCACCACCATTGCCATGGGCGGCGGCAGGGCCATGCAGCACCGCACGACGCCCCACCGTCGGTACCGACCGAATCCGCGAGTCACGCCTGAACCGGCGCGCCGTCGCGGAGCCGTCACACCTTGCGCCTAAAATCGCCGTTTTGGCAGCTGGAATTGATGTTGACATGCAAAGCGTTCTGATCACAGGCGCCACCGGGCTGATCGGTGGCGAACTCATACTCATTCTGGCGGCGCGGGGCGTTCCCACGGTGGGGGTGGTGCGGGCGCCTGATGCGCAGGCGGCACGGGCGCGCCTGCTGGAGCGGCTGCAAAAGAGCGAACGCTGGCAGCCCCGCTATGCCGAGCTGGTCACGGCCGTCGCCGGCGATGTGTGCGAGCCCTTGTTTGGACTCGATGCCGCCACGCTGCAAGCGGCCGATGTGCTGGTGCATTCAGCCGCCAACACCTCGTTCAAACCGGGGGCCGGCGTGTTCCCGATCAACGTGAAGGCGGCCGAACAATACGCCGGCATTCTCAAAACCCTGCGTCCTTCACAGCGCGCCTTTTTTGTGGGCACCGCCGCGGTGACCACCGCGCCACGGGGCCTGATCACGGAAGACATGCCCTTTGACGGCTATGCCAACGACTACATCCTGAGCAAACGCGAGGCCGAGCGCTTGCTGCGCGCCACGGGGGTGCCCTTCGTGAGCCTGCGCCCCGGCATCGTGCTGGCGCGCGGCATTGATGACGCCAAACTGTCCCGCAACATGCTGTGGTCCATCCCGGTGATGGCCGAACTCGGTGAGGTGCCGCTGGAACCAGCGGCCAGGCTGGACTTTGCCCCGGTGGACTTCATTGCCGGCGCCATTGCCGCCATGCTGCTCAAACCACAGCTGCAGCACGACTGCTACCACGTGTCCGCCGGCGAGGCCTCCATGACCCTGCAGGCGCTGGCCGATGCCCTGACCCGGCAAATGCCAGGCATTGCACGCGTGGTCATGCGCGGACGCGATTTTGTGGTGACCCCCGAATTTGCCCGCCAGCGCTGGATGCATGGCGCCCTGGAGCCTTACCTGCCTTTTCTGAACGCCGACGCGGTGTTTTGCAACGCCCGCCTGCTGGCCGAGATTGGCAGCGCCGCCCAGGCTCCCAAACCCGATGACTATCTGAGTGAATTACTACAAAAGTTTACTTTATCGGATGCGGTCCAGCAGATGTACACGCCGTGACAAGCCTGATTTGGTATTTTCCTCACCGGTCCGAGGCCAAATATCGCTTAGTATGTAAAGAAGTGTGAAGTCCGCGTTCGGGCTTTTGCTTGGAACCATGCGCTGGGATATGAATGAATTCTGATTTGATTAACCTTTTTGCCGAAACCTTCGGGATTAGTCAGGAGCAGTTGCAGCCCGATGCCACGCTCGAAAGTCTGGGCCTGGATTCGCTGGCCGTGATTGAATTCCTGTTCCAGGTCGAGGACAAATTCAATGTCCGTATTCCCGACCAGCCCAACCCGCCGCAAACCCTGGGTGAAATGGTGCAGCTGATCGCGCCGCTGCTGCCTGCATCCGCTTGCGCATCAGTTGCCCAAGACGGCGCCACCCTGAAAGCGGCTTGACGCCGCCCGGCTTTACGGGCCAGCCCACTCAAACCATGCGCCGGGTTGCCATCACAGGTCTGGGGGTTGTATCCGCCGCCGGTTGCGGCCGTGCCGCTTTCTGGGACGCCTTGCAGCAAGGCCAATCGGGACTTCGAAGCATCGAGGTTCCCTTTCCGACCGGCCCCGAGTCCGTGGTCGCCGGCGCCATTGACTTCACACCCGACAGCCATTTCCCCCGCTCCCGGCTCATGACGCTGGACCGCACCGCGCAGTTCGCCCTGGTGGCGGCACGTGAAGCGCTGGCACAGGCCGGGCTGACCGACGACACCCAGCGAAGCCAGGCCTACGAGGCCGCCCGGTTTGGTGTTTCCATGGGCACGGGCATGGGCGGCTCCGGCAGCACCGATGTCGCCTACACCGAGCTGCTCGAACGCAAAGCCGCACGCCTGCGCCCCATGACCGTGGTGCTGGCCATGTGCAATGCCACGGCGGCCCACCTGGCCATGGACTTCGGGCTGAAAGGCCCCAGCAGCACGGTCTCCAACGCCTGCGCCTCCTCGGCGGTCGCCATTGGCGAGGCGATGCGGCAGATCCGGCATGGCTATGCCGATGCCATGCTGGTCGGCGGCACCGAAGCGCTGCTCAATCGCGGCACCATCAAGGCCTGGCAGGCCATGCAGACGCTGGCCAAGGCCCACCCCGAGGGAGAGCACGCCTCATGCCGCCCCTTTTCAGCCGATCGCAGCGGCCTGGTACTCGCCGAAGGCGCGGCCATGCTGGTGCTGGAAGCCTGGGAGACGGCGCAGGCCCGCGGCGCCCCCATCCTGGCCGAACTGGTCGGCTACGCCACCAGCACTGACGCGCACCACCTGACACAACCGCAGGCCGACGGCCAGGCGCGCGCGATCACGCTGGCGCTGGCCGATGCGGGGCTGGCTGCGCAGGACATCGGCTACCTCAATGCCCACGGCACCGCCACCGAAGTGGGGGATGTGGTGGAAACTGAAGCCATCAAGCAGGCCTTTGGCGGCGCGGCAGCCCGTCTGCCTGTCAGTTCCACCAAGGCCGTGCACGGGCACGCCATGGGGGCGGCAGGGGCGATGGAGTTTGTGGCGTCTGTGCTGGCCCTGCAAAACGGCATGCTGCCGCCCACGGCTTTTCTGGACACACCGGACCCACGCTGCGACCTCGACTATGTGCCGGGGGTGGCACGCCAGGCATATGGCCTGAAGGCGGTCATGTCCAATTCATTCGCCTTTGGCGGCTCCAACGCGGTGCTGGTGGCCAAAGCGGTTTAGCCGTCGCGAAGGGCCGCCCCGAGCAAGCGACGGCCCCCTCGGGGCTGACGTCCGCGGCTCCAAGCCTGCCTGCGCAGGCTTGGACGGACGGAAGAGCCGCTGCGTCTCGCAGCGGCACGTCCAGCGCATTACACGAAGTGAAAAGCGGGGGGCAAGCGCCCCGGCCTTGGGCCTTCAGGCGCTGGCGCGGATCTTCCTGACCAGTTCGGTGGTCGAGTAGCCATCGACAAACGGAATCGCCAGCGCCTTGCCGCCATAGCTTTCCACCACGGCCGTTTCAGCCAGCTTGCGCATGTCGTAGTCGCCGCCCTTGACCAGGATGTCGGGCTGCAGTTCGCGGATCAGCTCCAGCGGCGTGTCTTCGTCAAACCAGGTCACCAGGCTCACCGATTCGAGCGCCGCCATCATCACGGCGCGGTCCTGCTCGTTGTTCAGGGGCCGGCCGGGGCCTTTGCCCAGGCGTTTGGCGGAGGCATCGGTATTAAGCGCCACGACGAGGCTGCCGCCCAGCTGGCGCGCATTGGCCAGATAGGTCGCGTGGCCGCGGTGCAGCACATCGAACACGCCGTTGGTAAACACAACCGGCCTGGGCAGGCTGGCCAGCCGCGCCCGGGCGTCCTGGCGCGCGACGATTTTGTCAAGAAAGGCCGGCCCGCTCACACGGCCTGCGGTTTGATGTCCGGCACGATGGCGCCGGCAATTTCACGGCCCAGTTCCTTGCGGTAGCGGTTGAGCTCCTGCACGCTCTTGAAGCTCTGGTTCATCAACAGGCTCATGTTGTGCAGAATGCGCTCGACCACTTTGCCTTCCCAGACGGCATCGAACTTGATCTGGGTGTCGAGCCAGTGCTCCAGCCACTCGGGGTTGGGCAGGCGCGACTGGATGGTGTCGCGCGGGAACAGGTTTTTGTTCACGTGCAGGTTGGTGGGGTGCAGCGCCTGCGCCGTGCGGCGGGCGCTGGCCATCAGCACGCCGACCTTGGTGAACGCCGCCTTGGCTTCGTTGCCGAAGTTGTTGATGGCGCGTTTCATGTAGCGCAGGTAGGCGCCGCCGTGGCGGGCTTCGTCCTGGCTCAGCTGGGTATAGATCTGTTTGATCACCGGCTCGGTGTGCCATTCGCTGGCACGGCGGTACCAGTGGTTCAGGCGGATCTCGCCGCAAAAATGCAGCATCAGGGTTTCAAGTGCCGGGGCGGGCTCGAATTCGAAGCGCACTTCATGCAGCTCTTTTTCGGTCGGCGCCAGGTCGGGGCGAAAGCGCTTGAGGTACTCCATCAGCACCAGCGAGTGCTTTTGCTCTTCGAAGAACCAGATCGACATGAAGGCCGAGAAGTCGCTGTCGTCCTTGTTGTCGCGCAAAAACATCTCGGTGGCCGGCAGGGCCGACCACTCGGTGATGGCGTTCATCTTGATGGTCTGGGCCTGCTCGTCGGACAGCTTGCCCGCATCGAAACTGGCCCACGGAATGTCTTTGTCCATGTCCCAGCGGACGGACTCAAGCTGCTTGAATAGTTCAGGGTAAAGCATACGAACTCCTTGCGCGGCAGAAACTGCCTGGATGCATCCTCGGTGTTGCCGCAATTTTAGGCGGGGAATGTGACAACTAGTGACTTGTACGGCATTTGCAAGCAAAACTGGCGTTTTCCGGGCCCACGGCCTGGTCATGGACCGCCCTGGCGGGTGTTTCACCAAGTGCCTATAGTGGATCTCTGGCCAGGCCTGTCGTACGGCCTGACAAGAGAACAAGACTATGAACCCTGCCTCCCTCTTTTCCCTTTTTCCTCACGGGCTGGCCGTTCTGCTGCTGGGCAGCACCCTGCTGGCCAGTGCCCAGTCGCCCAGTCAAGCAGCCCCTGCGGCGCGCTCCGCCGCAGCCTGTCCCAGCCTGTTGCAACACAGCTTCTTGCGCCTGCAGGACGAAAAGCCCCAGTCACTGTGCCAGTACGCCGGCAAGGTCGTGGTGGTGGTCAACACCGCCAGCTTCTGTGGCTTTACCCCGCAGTACGAGGGCCTGGAAGCGCTGCACGCCAGATTCAAGGACCGGGGCCTGGTGGTGCTGGGTTTTCCGTCCAACGACTTTTCGCAGGAAACCGGCAGCAACAAGGAGATTGCCGATTTTTGCGAAAACACCTTTGGCGTGAAGTTCCCGATGTTCGCCAAATCCAGCGTAACGGGCCAGGCCGCCAACCCGCTGTTCAAGCAGTTGGCAGCCAAAACCGGCACGCCACCGCGCTGGAATTTTTACAAGTACGTGGTGGCGCGCGACGGGCAAGGCGTGGTCAGCTTCAACTCGCTGACCACCCCCAAAGACCCTAAATTTTTAAAGGAAATTCAAAAGCAGCTGGCCGCCCCATGAGGCCCAAGCCGCCTGCCTCGTTAACAAAATTTTACCTGTGCATACACCCGCTGGCGGGGAACTGTGATCCCATCAACAGGCTCTTACTCATATCGACTTTGAACGCGAGTGAAGGGTCGTTAAAATCAGTTTCCTGTTGCGAAGCCTTTCTGGCCTTTCAGGTCGGACTGCAATCCCGGGGCGCTTCTCCTCCTCCTCCCTCCCTCCCTCGTTCGCGTCGGGGCGCTTCGCAGCATTTTTATCTTTCGGTGGCTGACATGGCCACCCTTTTTTATGCCCGCCTGCGCGGTGGATTGTCGGGTGCGGCATTTCCGGCTTCGCGCTCGCCCGCCATTGAGCCGATCAGCTCAGGTCGAAATTAGCTATATTTTTGATAGCTATCAGCGCAATACCCTAAAGGGCAAGAACCTAGTTTGATGCCTTGACTTCAGGCCGGGACGGTTTCAATGAAGCTGGGGCGCTGCACCAGCTTTTCCTGCAGCCTGGCCAGGTTGGGGTAAGTCCCGCGCCAGTCAATCTGGCTAAAACGCAGGTCCAGGTAGCCCAGGGCGCAGCCGACCGCCACGTCCGACAGGCTGAAGTGGATGCCGCTGCAAAACGCCTTGTCGCCCAGGCCGATGCTCATGGCCTTGAGCGTGGCATTGATCTTGTCCATCTGGCGGTCTATCCAGGCCTCGCTGCGCTGTTTGGCGCTGCGGCCGGCCCAAGTGGCTTCCAGCCGGGCCAAGATGGCGGCGTCAAGCAGGCCGTCGGCCAGCGCTTCCCAGGTTTTGACCTCGGCGCGCTCGCGGCCCTGGGTCGGAATGAGCTTGCCCACAGGTGACAGCGTGTCCAGGTACTCCACGATCACACGGGAGTCAAACACGGCTTCGCCGCCTTCCATCACCAGGCAGGGCACTTTGCCCAGCGGGTTGGACTGGGCGATGGTGGTGTCGGCCGCCCAGACATCTTCCAGCACAAACTGGTAGTCGAGCTTTTTTTCCGCCATCACGATGCGTACTTTGCGCGCATAGGGGCTGGTCGCGGATCCGATGAGTTTCATAAGTGGTTTTGTGATCGTGGTCCGAATGCAGTGAATTCTATCGAGTAAGCCACGGACCCCGGCCGATACGGCCCGAAAGCGTGCAAACCGCTACGGTTTTGCGCCCCGGCGACGCGCGCAGACGACAGCGACGGCCCCAGGAACCCGGCCTACAATTGGCACATGAGCTTTTCCACCATCAATGCCCTGTCGCCGCTGGACGGCCGCTACGCCGCCAAACTTAGCCAGCTGCGGCCCTTAATGTCCGAGCAAGGCTATATGCACCGCCGGGTGCAGGTGGAGGTGGCCTGGTTTATTGCACTGTCCGATGCCAAGTTTGCCGAATTCAAGCCATTGAGCCCAGGAGCGCGCACTTACTTGCTGGGCCTGGTCAAAAATTTCTCCGAAGCTGATGCGGCCGCCATCAAGGAGATTGAAAAAACCACCAACCACGACGTCAAGGCCGTGGAGTACTGGATCAAGTCCAAGTTCGAGGCCCGGCCGGAACTGCAAAGCGCCAGCGAATTCGTGCACTTTGCCTGCACCAGCGAAGACATCAACAACACCAGCCACGCATTGCAGCTCAAAAGCAGCCGCGACCTGGTGCTGCTGCCCGCGCTCGACAAGGTGATTGCCAAGCTGCGCGAGATGGCGCACGCCTACGCAGGCGAGCCCATGCT
Source organism: Polaromonas sp. (assembly GCF_036676035.1). Taxonomy (GTDB): domain Bacteria; phylum Pseudomonadota; class Gammaproteobacteria; order Burkholderiales; family Burkholderiaceae_C; genus Polaromonas. The sequence continues at coordinate 141,606 of NZ_JAKFDR010000114.1, read as the reverse complement.
CAGCCGCACCCATGGCCAGACCGCCAGCCCGACCACCGTGGGCAAGGAAATCGCCAACGTGGTGGTGCGCCTGGCCAAGGCCCGCGACCGGATTGCCGGCGTCCAGCTGATGGCCAAGATGAACGGCGCCGTGGGCAACTACAACGCCCACCTGAGCGCCTGGCCCGACTTCGACTGGGAGGCATTCAGCCGCAAGGTGATTGAAACACCCGAACCGCTGGGCCTGGGGCTCACGTTCCAGCCCTACAGCATCCAGATCGAGCCGCACGACTACATGGCCGAGCTGTTTGACGCCGTGGCACGGGCCAACACCATCCTGATCGACTTCGCGCGCGACGTCTGGGGCTATGTGAGCGTGGGCTATTTCAAGCAGCGCCTCAAGGACGGCGAAATCGGCTCCTCGACCATGCCGCACAAGGTCAACCCGATTGATTTTGAAAACGCCGAGGGCAATCTGGGCCTGGCCAACGCCCTGCTGCGGCATCTGAGCGAAAAACTGCCGGTCAGCCGCTGGCAACGCGATCTGACCGACTCCACCGTGCTGCGCAACATGGGCGTGGCCCTTGGCTACGCCGTGCTGGCCTACAGCTCGCTGGGCGTGGGCCTGGGCAAGCTCGAGCTGAACCGCGAAGCCCTGGCCGAGGACCTGAACGCCTCCTGGGAAGTGCTGGCCGAGCCGATCCAGACCGTGATGCGCCGCTACGGCGTGCAGGGTGCTTACGAAAAACTCAAGGAAGTCACGCGCGGCAAAACCGTGACGGCCCAAGCGCTGCACGGGCTGATCCAGTCGCTGGCGATTCCGGATGCCGAAAAACAGCGCCTGCTGGCCCTGACGCCGGCCAGCTATGTCGGCATGGCGGCCAAGCTGGCGAAACGGGTTTAAGCCTTTGATGCGTTAATGCCTTGACGGCCCGAGATTTCAGGCCGGCCTGTCGGCCCCGCAGTGCCAGCACTGCTCAAAACCGCCTTCCACCAGTTCCCCGCAAGCGCACAGCCAGCGGCGCTGCGGCATGTGCTGCAGGCTGTGCAGCAGTTCGCGCGCCCGCGGCGCCTGCTCGTCGTGCATGAGCCAGACTTCCGGCAGGCACTGGTCGGGTGGCAGCTCTCCGGCCACGCTGCCTAAAAAGTAGCGCTGCACGCTGGCCTCAAAACCGGCCTGCTGCAAGACGTCCGCCCACAGCGCCGCGATGGCAATGTTGGGAGCGCGGGCGAGCCGAAGCATGGAACGAGTGTAGCGCATTGCCGGAAACTCGCCACGCGCTTAGCTATTAAATTGATAGCTATTTGTATATATTACACAAGGGCTACAGACCTGAAAAGCCAGTATTTTCAGCCTTGACCGGCACCCGGACCAGATGCTGCATCCCCATCCCTGCGGGTGTCCCGGGCATCCCTGTTTTCCAGCGCGCGGTCGGCATAGCGGCCAAAGCGCCAGGCGCTCGCCTCCTGCGTGATGCGCTGCCAGGTGCTGCGCTTGGCCGCCGGGCTCATTTCGGGCCAGTGCTGCACCTCGTCAAAGGTGCGGCCGCACCCTTTGCACAGGGCATCGCCTTGGCTGGTGGAGCAGATCGCGATGCAGGGCGTGTCGGCCGTGGTGTCATACCAGGCACGCCAGGCCGCCATGGCCTTGGGCGGAAAAGTCTTTTCATCGGCCTCGTCTTCGCGGTAAAACACCATCAGCGCGTAAACCTTGGCCAGCGCGCGCAACTCCGGCGCGAGGGTAATCCCGTCAGGCGACGGTTTTTTCTCGCGCCAGTAATTGATGGCAGCCTCGATGTCGGTAATGTGAATGCCGGCCATTCGGATCTCAGGGTTTGAAAAGGTTGAAAGTGGGGTGGAAACGTGCAGGCTCAGGGCTTGCCGCCGCAGCGGACCCCTGCACCGCCGATATTGACGCTTGGGGAGTGGATTATGAGCCCGATGGCTGGCCAGCCTGCGCGCCAACCCGCATGAAACTGAACGATTTGCAAAAAATCCGGTTTTATTGTCCAATAGCAGAACGAAGGGGAGTAACTCCCTCGTTTTGCTGACATATTCGATAACAGACATCACAGCAAAATCGCTTCGGCAAGTCGTCATTTCGAAGTTCACACTTCCGGCTTGCTGGACATGCAGCGACACTGCATGTCGAGCCAGACCTTCGATTGAAACCTGTACAGGTTTGATCGGAGCGTTCGTGGCACCAATGGGCCGCACCACTCACCAACCTGTCCAGTTTCAACGAAGCCGGAAATCCGTCCCACGGATTTCCAAGTCGAAACTTGATACGGAGTGTGAACATGGAATTATTTACGGCCACCTGGTTTTCCGCCCTGCTGGCCATCATCCTGATTGACCTGGTGCTGGCCGGTGACAACGCCATCGTGATTGCGCTGGCGGCCCGCAACCTGCCGCCGAAGCTGCAAAAAAAGGCCATCATCTGGGGCACCGTTGGCGCGATTGTCGTGCGCTCGGCGATGACCGTCGGCGTGGTCTGGCTGCTCAAGATCCCGGGCCTGATGCTGCTCGGTGGCCTGGGCCTGCTGTGGATTGCCTACAAGCTGCTGGTTGACCAGGACGACAAGGGACACGATGGCCCGATCGCCAGCACCTTCTGGGGCGCCATGAAGACCATTGTGGTGGCCGATGCCCTGATGGGCATTGACAATGTGCTGGGGGTGGCCGGCGCCGCGCACGGCTCGTTTGACCTCGTCATCATCGGTCTGCTGGTGAGCGTGCCCATCGTCGTGTTTGGCAGCACCCTGGTACTCAAGCTGGTGGAGCGTTTCCCCATCATCATCAGCCTCGGCGCCGCCGTGCTGGCGATTACCGCCGCCAAGATGATTATGAGCGAGCAGTTGCTGGCCGTCATTTATGGCGGTCCTGACTCCTTGCCCAGCACCCAGACCCTGCATACCGCCGCCCAGTGGGTCACTTACGCGCTGGCCGTGGCCGGTGTGCTGGGTGCCGGCTGGTGGGCCACGCGTCGCGCCAAGTCCGAAGGCAGTGGCGAACTCATCCCGCATTAAGGACCGAGCATACGCAAAGGCCTGCATGGGCCTTTGCCGAGCAAGCAGCAAGCCTCTATAACTACGTTAACCAAGGAGATCTTTATGGACACCATCATTGTTTATATTGACGATGCCGCTTATGCCCTGCACATGCTGCAGCCCATGCTGCCCCCGGACAAGGCCCGCAACCCGGCGCGCTGGATTGTGGTGGGTTGCCCTCCCCGGGTGACGCACCACGCCAGCAAATGGGTGACCAACAGTGCACGGGAAAGCTGGCGCGGCAAATGGGCGGAAAAGGTCTTCGAGCAGATCGTGCCCACCCTGCAAGCGCAAGGCGACACCGTGATCACGAGACTGGCCCGCAGCCCCTTGTGTGAGCTCACTGACTCGCTGATCAAGGAGCATGGCGCGGCGCGCGTGCTGGATGCCCGCCGGCCCAAGTTTGGCCAGGACCTGCAGCCAGTGACCAGCACCCAGGCGCAAGAACACCACGAGGTCCTGCGCTATGCGGCGGCCCTGGCAGGCGCCGGTCTGCTCGTCGCTACCGACTAGCTAGCCCCCACGTCCGTCCGTCCAAGCCTGCATAGGCAGGCTTGGACGGACGGACGTCAGCCCCTCGGGGGCTAATTTCCCTTGGGGCGGCCCTGCGGGAAATTGGTGTCCTTGCACTTTGCACCCCGCGTGATGCGCTGCCTGCAGACAGAATAGTCATGACTGCCGCCTTGGCGGTACAGTGCTATTCTTGCGGCCATGAAACTCATCCTCAAATGGCTTTGCAGCGCGGCCGCCCTGCTGGCGGTTGCGCATATTTATCCCGGCGTGGTGGTGACCAGCTTCACCGCGGCCCTGATTGCCGCGGCCGTGCTGGGCGCTCTCAATACCGTGGTCCGGCCGCTGCTGGTGCTGCTGACGCTGCCCGTGACGCTGGTGACGCTGGGCCTGTTCCTGTTTGTGATCAACGCCCTCATGTTCTGGGCCGCCGCCAGTTTGCTCAGCGGACTGGACGTGCGCGGCTTTGGCGCCGCGCTGATCGGCTCGGTAATTTACTCGGTGCTGCAGCTAGCGATCGAGTTTGTCCTGGAGCGCCTGTTCTTTAAGAAGTGACTCCAGTTCACGGGTTCGGGTGTCAATGATCGAGCCTTCAATATTGGCTGCCGCGCTGTTGTCGCGGCTGGTGCGCATCAGGTTCTGCGCACCTTTGAACCGGTCCAGCGCGGCGGTGTAGTCCAGCTGGGCCGCACGGCTTTCCGCATCCGCCCGGATCGCCCGCAAAGGCTCGTTTTGCCGCCCGTAAGCCTGGGCCAGCAACTGCCAGGCGCTGGCGTCTTTGGGATGCGCCACCACCCAGCTTTGCAGCCGCTCTGACACCTCCCTGGCGCGGCCCACTGCCAGCAGGGCGCGGGACTTCAGCAAAACATCGGCACGGGCGCTGGCGTTCGCCAGATCAAGCTGCGCCGCCCCTGCGGGCGTGCTGCCTGCCTGCAAATCCAACTCCAGCGCCAGCAAGTCTGCTGCGTTGGCGGCGCGCGGATTACCCACCACCGCGGACTGCAGCCGGCTCGCAAGGCTTCGTGCCAGCCCCAAGTCGCGCAAGCGGCCCGCAGCCAGTGCGCCGGCATATAAGGCGCCCGCATCCTGGGGTGCAAGCTGGCCAGAAGGTGACGTACGCTGAGCCTGAGCCTGCATGGCGCGCAGGGCATCCACGCCAGGGTCACCCAGTACACGTGCGCGGGCGGCCATCATGGCATGCAAGACCAGCGCCTTGCCGCTGTCGGCATCGCCGCCTTTCGGCCCCCTGGAGCCGGCCGCGAGTTGCAGCCGCGCCTGCGCATCGGCAATGCGCTCGGTGGTCAGCGGGTGCGAACGCAGGTAGGGAAAGGAGCCATTGTCGTTCAGGCGCGAGGCCTGCTGCAGCTTTTCAAACATGCCAGTCACACCGCGGCTGTCAAACCCGGCATCGGCCATCACCCCAGAACCCACACGATCGGCCTCGCGCTCCATGTCACGCGAAAAATTAAGCTGGCCTTGAACCGCCACGGCCTGCCCTCCCACGATGGCAGCGCTGGCTGCATCGGGATTTTTGCTGGCCGCCAGTGCCCCCAGAATCATGGCGCCGATCACCCAGGGGGTCTGCCGGTTTTGCTGCGTGATGAGCCGCGAGATGTGGCGCTGGGTGACGTGGCTGAGCTCGTGCCCCAACACGGCGGCCAGCTCGTCACGGCTGCTGACCACCCCGATCAGGCCGAGGTGCACGCCCAGATAACCGCCCGGCAGCGCAAACGCATTGACGGTACGGTTTCGGATCAGCATGACGTCCCAGGCAAAGCGCTCTTCCAGCTCGGTGCCAAGCTCACCGCGCGAACGCGCTGCCGCCATCAGGGGTTGCCAGATGCTTTGCACATAGTCGCCCAGCACCGGGTCGTCCAGGTAGTCCGGGTCGCGGTAAATGCTGACGGCAATCCGGTCCCCCAGACGCCGTTCGGCACTGGCCGTCAACTCGGAACTGTCGCCCAGCGTCGGCAGCGAGCCCGCCGCCCGGCCCGGCGACTGGGCCAGCGAAAGATGGCTGGACGCTATAAAAATCATAGCTGTCAGCGCAAGCCTGCCCCGCATAAAACGCGACATTGGCTTGATGAATTTAAAACGAGTCGATGGGAACAAAAGCAATCACCTCGGCAGTGTGGGTGTCCAGCAAGACGGTCCAGAAGGTTTGATTCGAAAACATGGTCTTATGATGATGGATAGTTGTAAAGGTTCTGTAACAGCATGACGACTTCTTCAGCACTCACCCATTTTGATGCTCAGGGCCAGGCCCATATGGTGGATGTCGCGGCCAAGGCCGCAACGCACCGCGTGGCCGTCGCGCAAGGCCGCATCGTCATGAATCCGGCGACCCTGGCCATTATTCTTGAAGGCAGCGCCAAAAAAGGCGACGTACTGGGTATCGCACGCATTGCCGGCATCATGGCCGCAAAAAAAACCAGCGATTTGATCCCCTTGTGCCACCCGCTGGCGCTGACCCGCGTGGCGGTTGATTTCAAGCCTGATGCGGCCAATGCCAGCGTCACTTGCCTCGCAACGGTGGAAACTGTCGGCCCGACCGGTGTGGAAATGGAGGCACTGACTGCAGTGCAAGTGGCACTGCTGACGATTTACGACATGTGCAAAGCAGCGGACCGGGGTATGACCATCACCGACGTGCGCGTGCGCGAAAAGCACGGCGGCAAATCGGGGAGCTTTGTGAATCCCTGAACCGCCTCATCTCAAAGGTTGAAGACGCTCGGATACCCGGGCATTCGCCTGAGCCCAGCGCGCATGATCTGCCGGGAAAGCAGCCCGATAACGCGCCAGATGCGCCAGCGCTTCGTCGTCGCGGCCCAGCAGCACGGCACTTTCAATGACCTTTTCAATGACGCGAGGCTCGGGTGAGTAATGAAGCAGTGCCGTCGCCATGTTGAAGGTCCACTGCGCGTTGTCGCGCGTCAGCGGGGTGATGGTCAGTTCCGCAAAACGCACCTGGTTGCGAAACAGCCAGGACCCACGGATCTTGTTCATCGTGTCGTCACGGTAAGCCGCGTCGCGGGCTTGGGGCGCCAGGTAAATTTGGCTGATGCGGTGGTAGTCCCAGGCGGCGTAGCTAGTGGCAGCTATCAAAACAATAGCTGCCAGCACTCGCAAAATGGGGACTTGTGGCTCATTTGACTGGTATTTCGGGTGCCCCGCCGGCACACCCCTGCCCTGCCAGAGCAGGCCCATGCACAGGCCTGTCGCGATCTGGAACGGACCGTACCAAAGCGGATATTCCAGCAGGCTGTGCAGCAAAATCACCGCCAGCACACCCCAGGCTAGCTGGCGAGTCAGGTCGGTTTCGCGCCAGGGCCGCTGCCGCAGCACCCACCACGCAAAACCGCCACAAACCAGCAGCGCCACCGGAATACCCAGTTCCACCGCCAACTGCAACGGCAGATTGTGCGCGTTGTCCAGGATTTCGCAAAAACGCGGCCCGTCGTACAGCGTTATGTAGTGCGCATAACCGAGTTCGCTCCAGCCCCAGCCGAACCAGGGTTTCTGCGCAATCAGGTGCAACACATTGGACCAGAGCGTGAGACGGCTATTGCAAATCTGGCCCCCGGTACGCAAGCGGGCGAACATGCCTTGCGCAGAGAGGTCAAAACCAGCCACCCAGGGCAGCACCAGAATTGCCAGCCCGTAGCCCACTATCGTCGTCAGGAGCAAGCGGCGAACAGCTATGTGACGCCAGCCACCCCAAATCCCGAATAGCGCGCACAACAAGACGAGCTGCAGCAGCCCAGTCCGCGACGAAGAAGCGGCGTTCCCCGTCGCCAGAAGAACTGCCGAGGCTAACATCGACCAATGGATGCGTCCGGCAAAACGACCAGTCGCTGCGAGGCAGAGCAATGCCATCAGGGAAATACTGGTCAAAGTCGCAAACTGATTACGCTGGCGCAGGTTGGCAAACGCCTCGCCCATTTCAGTCTGGCTTATCCAGGGCGAGAAGACGCCCGCAGCACCAAAGTACTGGCAAAGGCCGATCACGCTGCTCAGCAGCCCAGCGAACAGCCAGGCCCCTGCATTGGCAGGCATCAAGCACTTAGGCAGAAACCGGCCAGGGCAGTGCACCCCAAGCAAAGCCGCAGCACAAGCCCAGGAGAAGAGCAACGGCACGATGGCCGGCGTCGGCCCTGGGGCGAACGGGTTTAACCAAGGTAGCGCTATGAAGAAGGCGGCAATTGATTGCTTCAATGTGATGGTGCAAGCACACGAGCCGCCATGGTAATGGGATGCGCCAGGTCCACAATGCCCGTTTAATCTACTTGCGGTGTCGACGACCATGAACCCGATCACTTCCCTGTAATGACGGCTATTACCTCGAACGAACAGCCCTTAATTTGCGCCGACATCAAGCAGCAGTCAGATGACCGGTTTTTTGCGTTATAGCCCGGCTGACAACCAGCCATGGGGCGATGCGACAACCTATCTCCCTACAAGGGCTTACGGGAGGGCCATGAGGGCTAACTTTATTAGCTCCGCCACATTCTCTGATCATGGCCAAGGTACAGCAGCTATCCGCGGATCGGATTCCGACTGTTTCTGCCATGCATTTTTGATTACATTGCACTGATTCCGCGATGCCACGGCACACAGGCGCCGCAGCCAGAGTGTTGCCTCATCAGGCTGACCGTTCCAAACCAGCGCCGCTGCCAGCTTGTGTATTACCCCTGCACTGGGGTTGAGACTGGCAACATGACGCATCCAGTCCAGTTGTTCAGCCGACATTCCGCCACCAGGTTCAAATCGGGAGAAGGCAATCAGGTCACGGAGTTGATCGATCACCAGTACGTCCGGCGGATCGCGAGAAGCATTGGTACGGATGTTGGCCCATTCAAATCGCAATGCCTGGTAACTCGCCTCGATTCGCACGTAGTCGCGCACTATCACAGCGAGCAGCATCACCGTCCCCAACCACAGAACACTTGCCAACCATCGTTGTCCGAAACCCATCCGGCGACCATGCAGCCGGGTATCAAGCGCCCCCATGACCAGACCGGCAGGTAGCAGAAAGTAGGCGTAGTGCAGAGGAAGTTCAAACATGGCGTGATTGCCCACTACCATAACGAGCAGAAACATCAGCGCACTCGCAGCATCCTGAATGGCACAAAATCGACGCCAAAGCCAAAAGATTAAAAGCCCTGATATTGCCAAGCCCAGCGGAATCCCGCACCACAGGAGCAAGTCCAAAAACAGATTATGTGATTGGGCGAACAGCATCCTTAAGGGCGGATGGTCTACGGCGACTGCCAAGTGCGCGGTGACCACTTGATTCCATCCATAGCCAAACCAGGGTCTCTGCCAGATGGCATCAAGAAACAGGGTCCAGACTTGCGGCCGTATATCTGAGGATAAACGTTCCAACGCTTCCAGCTCCCCCTCCGCGGAACTGAGAAGCAACGCATTGGTCATCAACGGGATAATCCAGACGAAAGCAAAAAAACACAACGCAAGAGCAGTAACAATACGAGGGGCTGATCGCCATGGCCATAGCGCTCGCCAGTACCACGCAGCAAGCACCAGTATCACGGTGCCAACCCAAGCCGTGCGCGATGCTGTCAGGGCCAAGCCGAACAGCAGGTAAACCGCCCCCGTTATCATGACAGCAGGCCGGATATAGGCGCGCAAGGCACCCCAACCCAAGGCCAGAATGCCCCACAGTAGAAGTGTGCCTAGCTGATTGGGCTGTCCAAAATTCGCAAATGGGCGGCCATATCCGTTGCCCATGGACCAAATTTGGATCAGGTCCAGCTGTAACCATTGGTGAATTTGCAGCCCGACTGACAGCAGGGCAGCGATGCCGACGGCCATAAAGAGACCGTCTCCCAACTGAGCCGGACTGTACCACTCCCACCGCTGGCCGACCAAGATAGCCAGCGCCAAACCAAGAAGATAGGCGAACGCCATCCAAGCGGGGCCTGCCAACGGAATCATTCCGGCCGCGTGCTGCAGCCAGGGCATCACGCACAGACCCAGGACTCCGATGCCAAGGACCGACGTTCGCGTTTCGTCCCGGGTGCGCCACAGCACCGCCGCAGCCATAGGCAACAGTGCCACCGCCGCCCAAGCCTCCATGTGAAAGGCAGGCCACGGCGGGTAATGGTTAGGTAGCAGCCAGCACCATGACAAAGTGCTGGCCCAAGCCACCAGCCAAAACGGAGAACTCAACGGTCTTTTATTGCGAACAGACATGCGGATAGCAAGAAAAAAGGCTCCCTAAAGGAGCCTTTCAATAGTAAGAAACGAATTACTTGCAGCTAGCCGGCAAATACTTAGTCGGCATTGTAGAGGTAATTGTTACAGGTGCCGATGAGACGTTACTTGCAGCTGAACATACCCACGTTACCTGGCCATTGGATTGAACGGTTCCGGTAAACATCACGCCTGTACCCGCAATCTTACTCTCCGCAGCAGAGGCGCCAGCGAAAATAATACCAGTTTGAGAGGTGGCTCCCATGTTGTAGATAACGCCCGAAACCCATTTGGAAGTCTGAGTAGCCACCGGCTCACTGGCAGTTGGGGGCATGCCGCCATTCGCTTGCACCATTTCTGAGAGAGTTGTCTTACCCGACGAGCCGGCAAGTATCAATTCAGAGACCTTAGCGCGGACCGTGTAGTCCTGGTAAGCAGGCAAAGCCACCGCCGCCAAAATACCAATGATCGCCACAACGATCATCAATTCGATCAGGGTAAAACCCTTTTGGATAGAACGCTTCATTAAAAACTCCTTGGTTGAAAAAGCATTAACGTAGAGCAGTTTCCGGGCCAGCCTTTAAAAGGCTAAAAATCAATGTTTTTTACTTACTTTCATCCTGGCGCAGCTATCACGCCCGCGATTTTTTGGCAGCCACATCTAAATTAACTGACATTTTTGTCATTTTTGTCACTTGATGCAGACTGATCGCACCATCTTCAAATCCGTCATCCCCATCAGAACTTTCTCCATGCCATCCATCTTGAGGGTGCGCATGCCGCTGTTGACCGCCGCCGAGAACAATTCCGCAACGCGTGCACGCTCCTGAATCAGCTTTTTGGCAGCATCGTCAGCAATCATCAGCTCATGCAGGCCAATGCGCCCCTTGTAGCCGGTCTTGTTGCACTTATCGCAGCCGACCGCCCGGTACAGCTTGAATTTGCCGCCCTCGCCATACTGCTTGACCCATTGCTCATAAAGCTTCTTGGCCTCGCCCGCATGGTCTGCCTGCCAGGCCGGTGTATGGCGCAACTCTTCCGCGTATTCGGCCACAAAGGTTTTGATCTCTTCGGCGTCGGGGAAGTAGGCTTCCTTGCAATCGCAGAGTTTTTTGGCCAAGCGCTGCGCCAGTATGCCCAGCAGCGCATCGGCAAAATTGAAAGGGTCCATGCCCATGTCCAGCAAACGCGTGATGGACTCGGGTGCTGAATTGGTATGCAGTGTTGAAAAAACCATGTGCCCGGTCAACGAGGCTTCCACCCCCATGGACACGGTTTCCTTGTCGCGCGACTCGCCCACCATGATGATGTCGGGGTCGGCCCGCAAAAAAGCACGCATGACCAGGGCGAAGTCGATCCCGGCTTTCCTGTTGATCTGGACCTGGCGCAAACCTTTCTGGGTAATCTCCACGGGGTCTTCGGCCGTCCAGATTTTGGTGTCGGGCGTGTTGAGGAACTTCAGTATCGAGTGCAGTGTGGTGGTCTTGCCGGAGCCGGTCGGGCCGCACACATAAAAAAGCCCATAGGGTTTGGAGATGGTTTTTTCCAGCCGCGCCTTGTTGTGCTCGGTGAGCCCCAGTTTTTCCAGCGGTATGGGTTCGCCGGCAGCCAGGATACGCATGACGACGTCTTCCACGCCACCGGCCGACGGAATCGTGGCCACCCGCAGCTCGATGTCCAGCGGGCCGTACTTCTTGAATTTGATTTTGCCGTCTTGCGGTTTGCGCTTCTCTGAGATATCCAGGTCGCACATGATCTTCAGGCGCGTCACCATGGCCTGGCGAAACTGGGCCGGCACTTCAATATAAGGCTGCAAGGTGCCATCAATGCGAAAGCGGATGCCGGTTTTGGCTTTGCCGGGCATGGGCTCGATGTGAATGTCCGACACCTTCTGGTTGTAGGCGTCAATGATGACCTTGTTGACAAATTTGACCAGCTCGTTGTCAGCCGCCGCTGATTCCAGCGAGGAATCGTCGCTGGCTTCCCCGTCCAGCGGCGTGTCCATATCGGCCAGCAGCTGGTCGATGGAGCCGCCTTCGTTGCCGGCCCCAAACAGCTGGCCCAGCGTTTCCTCAAATTCGGTCTGGGTGCTGACGCGGTAGGCGAACTTGCTGATGCGGGGAAACACCTGCGGCACCACGCGTGAGCCACGCACCGCCTCCGGGTCGACGCACATGATCACCAGGCCTTCGGGCGTCTCCTCCAGCGGAATCCAGCCCTGCTGCTCAATGAAATCCCGCTTGAGCGGGCCATGCAGCATTTCGGAGCGTATGCGTCCGGCATTGAACGCCTCGTAAGGGACACCGAAGAACTTGGCCAGCGAGGGGCCGATCTGCGCCGGCCGGATATGGTAGTCCGACATCAGCAAATGCTCTACCGGCTTGACCTCCTCGCGCGCTTTCTGGATGCACTGCTGCAACTCGTCCTGCGACAAAATGCCTTCCGCGACCAGCCCGTCGTACTTGGTCGCCTTGCGCCGCTGGCTGTCTTCCATTTTTTGCATGCGCTGGCGGATGGCAATCCCCAGCGTTTTGCACAACTGGCTGGCACCGTCTTCTTCCAGCTTGCCAAACGGCTGGTCGCTGCGGTTGTTGATCACCTGCAACACCCCATACAGGGTCTCGCCATCCATCACCGGCGCCACCAGCATCTGCTTGGTGCGGTAACCAGAGCGCTTGTCGACTTCCTGCAAGAAGCTCAGCTTGGGATGAATTTTCTTGAGCGCCCCGTCGTCGTACACATCGGCAATGTTCACCATCTGTTTGACCATGGCCACATAACCGGCGATGCTTTGCGCGCTGATGGGCAGCTTCAGATCCCGGCTGGTGTTGAGGCCGGTCTTGATTTTGGAAATGATGGATGAGCGGTCTTCGTTGACCGCATAGAGAGTCAGCCGGTCCGCATTGAACAGCTTGCAGATGTCCTGGCTGGCCTCCAGCATGATCTGGTCGATGTTTTCGGTTTCGTGGATCCGGTTGGTGACCAGCTGCAACTGGCGAAAATACAGCGCCTCAAAAGTCACCCCGCGTTCCTGGGGGGGGAGCATCTGCGAGTCAAAAAACTCGTTTTCCGGATCACGCTGCATGACGGCGTTCATAGTTCAAATTCCTGACCTGCCCGCAGCCAGCGAATGTCGTGCGTCACATGCGGGCCGAACGGCTGCGTCTGGTCGAAGCGCTGAATTTCGGCCATGATCAGGTCGGTTTCTGCGGGCTTGGTGTGGGTGATGTAGATGGGATAGCTCCGGCTCTTGTCAATACAGTCGAGCTCGCTGGCCAGCGTATGCGGTGACAGGTGCAGACTGCGTTTTGCCAGATCCCGCTCCCGGTTGCTGAAGGCGGTTTCGATCACCAGCATGGTCACGTTGAGCTGGTTGATGCGCGCCCACAGCGCGGGGTTTTGCTCGGTATCGCCGGTAAACACCCAGCACCCCTTGCCGGTGGCCACCGCATACCCAACCGCCGGCACGGTGTGCACCGCCGGCAAAACTTCCACAGACTTGCCCGCCAGCAGCAGGGTTTGGCCCGGCTCCAGGGGGTGAAAGCTGATAAAGGGCGCTTGCGGCGTTGGAATTCTTGAGAAGTCCGGCCAGATGGTGTTGTTGAAAATATGCGTTTTCAGCGCATCAATCGTGCCCTGCAAGGCGTGGATCTGTATCGGGCTGGTACGCCGTCCGGCAATCGCATCCACCATCAGCGGGAGCGCGGCAATATGGTCCAGGTGCGAATGCGTCAGCAGCACATGGTCAATACTGCGCATCTCGTCGAGCGTCAGATCACCCACACCGGTTCCCGCATCCACCAGCAAATCATGGTCCAGCAAAAAAGACGTGGTCCGGCAGTCTTTGGCAATTGCTCCAGAGCAGCCTAAAACACGTACTTTCATGGTTTTTCCGCCTTGGCTTGCTATTTACTTGGTTTCAAAGTTGGTTGCGCCATCCCACTCAGGATCAAAAGGCAACAATCTCATGGAGGCTACACGCTCCGTGTACAACTGGTAAAGGTATTTTTTCGCATTCAGGCGCTGCAAATTGAGTAATTGCACATCGCACTGGTCCCAATCCTGCACCCGGTAGGCTTTGAGTGCGCTTCCCCAGGTCTTGAGTTCTGCCGCATGCGCCTGGTCCACCCGGTCCGCCAAGGCGAGCGGCCAGAAAATCGCCACGGCCTGATCTTTGCCCTTCACCCGGACTTTGTCGAGCTCCTGCCAGGCGAAGTCAGGAGCCAGTTTGCGGGTTGTCTCGCTCACCACAATGTCCACGCCATAGGTTTTGGAAAGCCCTTCAAGGCGGGAACCGAGGTTGACCGAGTCCCCAATGACGGTATAGCTGCGGCGTATGTCCGAGCCCATGTCACCCACACACATGGTGCCTGTATTGAGGCCAATTCCGATACCGATCTCGGGCACGCCCCGTGCACGGTGCTCTTCGTTGAGCTTGCGCACGGCCTGCGCCATCTCAAGCGCGGTCTTGACCGCCAGGCTGGCATGGTCGGGCGTTTCAACCGGAGCACCCCAGAACGCCATGACACAGTCGCCCATGTATTTGTCAATGGTGCCGCGGTTGCTGCGAATCAAATCAGTCAATCGGCTGAACACGCTGTTGAGCAGGGCCTGCAGCTGCGTCGGCTCCATGGTTTCGGACATTTTGGTAAATCCGCGCATGTCGCAAAACATCACCGTCAGCTCTTTGGAAGACGCCGTCATGCTGTAGCTGTCAGGATCTTTGACCATTTCGTCGACCAGCTCGGGCGGCACGTAGGTGCCAAACAGATTGGCCAGTTCGCGCTTGGACCGGCTCTCCACAAAGTAACCGTAGCTCATATTCAGCGCAAAAGCCGTTACGGCCATCACCAGTGCGGTCGCCAGGGGCAGCACCAGGCCATGACTCGAATAAAGCCAGAAATTGAGCCCCACCAGCGTCGCCACCACCAGGCCACTGACCGCCACAGCCCGCGGCGCGGACAGCAAGGGCAACGCAAAAGCCAGCGTCAAACCCGCCAGAACCAGGATCACCACGTCGAAACCGACGGCGTAATCCGGCTTGAAGAACACCTTGCCGTCGAGAAAACCGGCAATGACATTGGCGTGAAGCTCGACGCCAGGGTAGACCTCGCTGACCGGGGTGGCCCGCAAATCCAGCAGCCCGGACGCCGTGGTTCCGATCAGAATAATCTTGTCCTTGAGCAGCCCCGCAGGCACTCGCTTGGCCAGCACATCTGCGGCAGACACATACTTGAACGAACCGCTGGGCCCTCTGAAAGGCACCAGCGTTGCCACCCGGTCGTCCACCGGGAGGGCCAATGCCTTGCCGTCCTGCTTGAGCAAAATGCTCTCCAGGCCGTGGTAGTTGCGCGTCACGAACCTGTCTTGGGGAAAGCCCGGCTCGACCTTGGGCAAGCCCGCCAGCAGGCGAAACATCGCCAGCGACAAGGACTCGTAGTACTGCCCCTTGTACTCGGCAAGCAGCGGAATCGAACGGACTATGCCGTCGCCTTCCACAATGGGGTTGGTATGGCCCGCCAGGGGAGCGGCCTTGGCCAGGGGCCCGATGTTGGAGCCATAGCCGCTGTAACTGACGAACCGGATGGGTCGTCCGCCCAGTGAATCCTGCCGCATGACCGGGGCCGGCAAGGCGCCGTTGACATACCCGCCGTGCTCGTTCGTGAAATAGTAGCCCAGCACCACCGGCCGCTTCTCGAGCGACTTGGCAAAGATGGCGTCATAGTCCAGGGCTCCCTGCAATTGACCCAGCCGCTCGCCAAACGCCGTCTGGTCGCGCAGCTCGTTCCTGGCAAGCTGCATGAGGTGTTTCAGGCCCGAACTCTCGTCAGGCTCGGGGAAAAAGACGTCGAAGCCCAGCAGCGCCACCTTCTGCCGGTCAAACAGCTCATCAACGAGTTCTGCCAGCTTGTTGCGGCTCCAGGGCCAGCGGCCGACTTCCCCCAGGCTTTTTTCGTCGATATCAATAATGACGATGCGCTCGTCCAGCGTTTTCGGCATGGTGGCGCGCAGGCGGGCATCGTAAATAATGTTGTCAAGCCTTTGCAGCACGCCAATCTGCAGGATGCCGATGGCATGCATCAAGGCCAGCGCCAGCGGAATCAGCGTGACCGCGATGCGAGGCCAGTGCTTTAAAAGAAGTCGCATGGGGCCTCTGAATCCATAACGCCTGTCACCGGTTTCCTGTCAGGGACGGGAAAGCGTGGCGATCAACGATGCACAAACTGCATTTGTGTTCCCGCCAATTCCAGCACATCACCGTTTTTCAGCGTCACCGGATCAGCGCCTATCGGTGCCCCATTGAGCGTGGGCTTGTTGGCACCTTCCACATGCGCCACCACAAAGCCGTGGGGTCGCTTGGTGATGGCCGCGACAGCAACGCCGGGCTTGCCAATGGTGGTCACCACCTTGACCAGAGCGACTTCACGACCGGCAGCAGCGCCCGACATGACCTTGATCGCGGCATTGAGGCCCGCGCCCATGTCGGCAGCCACCGGTGCAGCGGCCGTTGCGGGCGCCGCAGCCGCTGGCACCACCAGGCCGGCAGACCCGGCCTTGATCACCATGGTCTTCTCAAAACTGGGGCCGGCGGCCTCATTGACGTACTTGATCTTGTACTTGCCGATTTCAACGGTATCACTGTTCTGGAGCAACTGCTTTTTAACCGCTTTGCCGTTGACATACGTGCCGTTGGTGCTGTTGAGATCTTCAAGGTAGACCTCGTTACCCGACAGCTGCAACACGGCATGCTCGCCACTGACGGCCAGGTTGTCAATCACGATGTCGTTGTAGGGCCTGCGACCCAGGGACGTCCGGTCCTTGGTCAACTGGACTTCCTTGATCACAACACCGTCAATAGAGACGATCATTTTCGGCATGGCCGACTCCTGTCTGTTTTTTTCATATTTCAGTCACTGCGCTATTTTCCCAGTATTCTGGATAGTAGCCCGCGCTTGGTCGAAGCTTCCTTGGCCCGCACCAACAATACTGAAATATTATCGCGCCCACCGTTGTCGTTCGCGGCAACCACCAGCTGCCTGGCCTTTTGGTCCAGGGAACCCGATCCCCGCAGGATGCCCGCAATCCCCTGGTCGTTGAGCATGTCAGACAGGCCGTCCGAGCACATCAGGTAGATGTCCCCGTCTTCAACCCGGTGCTCGTTGACCTCAAGAAGCACCGTATCTTCCACTCCCAGGGCCCGCGTGACGAGGTTCTTGTTCAGGGAGGTCTGCGCCTGCTCGGGCGTAATCAGCCCGGCATCCATCTGCTCCTGCAACAGTGAATGGTCTTTGGTGATTTGCTGGAGCTCGCTGCCGCGAAGACGGTAGCAGCGCGAGTCGCCAATGTGCCCCAGCATCAGGCGCGCCGGCTGAAACACCCCAACCACCAGCGTGGTCCCCATGCCCGTGTACTGGGGGTTCGAATTGGCCGCGTTGAAAATGGAGTGGTTCGCATTTTCAACGCAAATTTCCATGGCCCGGCGTATCTCTTTGGCATTGGCATGCCGTCCGGCTTGCGACAGCCAGCGGCCCATTTCCGACTTGATGAAGGCCGTGGCCATGCCGCTGGCAATCTCGCCGGCGTTATAGCCCCCCATGCCATCGGCCAGAATGCACAAGCCTGTCAGGGCATCGACAGCGACGGCATCCTCATTGTTGTCCCGCGTCAAGCCTGGGTCGGTCTCGGTGCAAATCTCGTAAATCATCGTATTTTTGGTTATAGCGTCGTGTCGGACCCCGCCTCACCGGCCCGCGGGTCGGCAGACGGTGTGCGCGGGGTCACCAGGGTCTTGTCGAAAGCCGCTCCATCGGGGGGCTTGGTGACTTGTGTGGCGTCATAAACCGGCGACAGCGGCGCCGCAAAGACGGCCGTTTTTTCACCCCCCGCCGCATCGGCTGCAAACGCCATTGCCTTGCCGGCGCCTGCAGGCGCCGCGCTGCTCACCGCATGCCCGTCCAGAAGGGCCATCACCGCCCGCAAGTCAGCGGAGAACCGGTCCCCGTCCTGGTAGCGCGTCTCGGGCCGCTTGCTGAGCGACAAGGCCACGATATCGGCCAGGCGATCAGGCAGCTCCTGACGGATGACCCGGATGTCCGGTGCCGGTTCATTGGCAATCTTGTACATCAGTTCCGCCATGGACTCACCGCGAAACGGCAGCACGCCGGCGAGCATCTGGAACAGCATCACGCCCAGCGAGTAAAGGTCGGAGCGGCCGTCCACTTTTTTGCCCGCAATCTGCTCGGGCGACATGAAGCTGGGCGTCCCCAGCACCAGCCCGGTTTTGGTTTTGCTGGAATCCGTGATGCGGGCAATGCCAAAGTCCGTGACCTTGACGGTATCGCTGTCGGCTTCGTACATGATGTTGGCGGGTTTGATATCCCGGTGCACCACGTTTTGCTTGTGGGCATAGGCCAGTGCCTCGGCCACACGCGCCACAATCGACAGCACCTTGGGCACCGGCAGCAAATGCCCGCCTTTGGTGACATCCGCCAGGTCCTTGCCCTTGAGGAACTCCATGGCGATGTAGGCCAGGTCGTGCTCCTCACCGGCATCGAAAATCGTCACGATGTTCTGGTGCTGCAGGCGGCCGGCAGTCTCGGCCTCGCGGAAAAAGCGCTCACGGGCATCGTCCAGCGCCTCGCCCTCGAACTCCTGGCTCAAAGCCATGGTCTTGATGGCCACCACGCGGCCAATTTTGGGGTCTTTGCCCTGGTACACGACACCCATCGCGCCCTTGCCCAGCTCTTTTTCAACCTGGTAGCGGCCCAGCATGGGCTTCTCCACCCCGCCACCATCGAGCAGCATGGTGCCGCCCGGATGCGCGCCGCCACCGCCCAGAATGACGGTTTCCGAGAGGTTCTTGGCCCGATTGAGTTTGGACTGCAGGTCCTTGTGGTTCTTGTCGAAGGTGGCCATGTGCTCGTACACGGCCTGCGCCTTGTTGAACTGGCGCTTGCGCTCAAAGTCCAGCGCCAGGTTGTTCAGGTTGTCCATCAGCGCATCGGAAAACGGCACGCGGCGGAAACGGTCAAACGCCATGTCCAGCTGGCCCTGGCCCTGCAGCGCCAGGCCCATCATGCGGTTGGTTTCAGCCGACTCTTCATCGGACTTGAGCTTGCCCGCTTCGGTCATCAGGAAGCGCTTGGTGGTCAGCGCCAGGTGCCCGATCAGCAGCAAAGCCGCCGGAAACACGAGCTTCAGCCAGGTCGCCGAGGCCGACAGCAGGCTGAACTCGACCACGAGCAGCACCACAAACAGCGCCAGCGTCACGACCGCCGCCTTGCCGGCGGACAGCTGCGGCAAGCCCGCAATCAGGTAGCCCGCCACCAGCAGCAGCACGCCCAGCATGGCCCAGACGCCCCAGGCTGGCTGCACGATGAAATGCTCGCTCAAAATGCTGGAGGTGATGTGGCCAATGGTCTCAGCCGGCGACAGGCCCGGTCCGGCCGGCGTGGCAAACTGGGTCCCGACACCCGCGGCCGTGGCGCCAATGATCACGATCTTGCCGGCGTATTTGGCCGCCGGGATCTTGCCGGACACCACGTCGTAAAACGAATCCACCGCAAACGCAGGCCGGCCGTCCTTGCCGGTGTAGAACTGCGGCAGCATCAGGGCCGACTCATCGGTCTTGATCACCAGCTTGCCAATCTGGACCGAATCGCCCACATTGAGCCGGATGTCTGAAAGCGCGAGATTCAGGCTTTTGGCAGCCACCAGCAAACTCATGGACGGCACCGCCTTGCCGTAGTAATTGATCAGCAGCGGCTCCTGGCGCACGGCGCCATCGACGTCGGGCCACTGGTTCAGATGGGCAATGCCGGCCGCCGCCGAGCCAATGACCTCGATGGGCTGCTGGCCCCGCAGGGCCGGCAGGGAAAAGCCGTTGGGCTCATCCACCGCGCTTTTAAGGGCGTAGGCTGGCAGCGGGTTGTCGGGTTTGCCCTGAGGCTGGCCAAGCGTGAACACCGAGGGCACCAGCACATTGCCGGCCTTGCCCATGCTGGTCGCCAGTTTGGCATCGGTGTCCAGCGCCACTTCGGCCTCGGCAATCACCTTGCCCAGCTGTTCGTTCAGCCCGTCCGGCGCGACGGCAGGAACGACAGGAGCGGCCGGGTCGGTTGCGGTTGCAGCCGGGCCCAAGGCTTCCTTGATCTTGCGGATGAACACCAGCCCGCGATCGGTTTGCGGCTCAAAAAAGAAAGCCGTGTGCGCAATGGTTTTGACCTTGGCGGCCGTCAGCTGGTCGATCAGCTGGGCGTGCACGTCGCGCGGCCAGGGCCAGCGGCCTATGTTGGCAATGCTCTGGTCGTCAATCGCAATGATGGCAATGCGGTCCGAGGGCTGGCGCGAGGTGCTGGTGCTGGCAAAGTCGTAATAACGGCGTTCCAGGGTGCCAAAAAAATCGGTCAGGCCGTGCAGGAAAAGAACGGCGAGCACCACCAGAACACCAACAAACCAGTCGGCCCGCCAGAATTGACTCTGCTTACGTGATGATGTGGCCACTTCCCGCCCTTTGTCCTGACTTGCTACAGATCGCCGCTTGCGTATCGGCTTTTTCGCGCACTTGTCACCCACGCCAGTTGTGACTGGCGGTTACAAGCCTGCAGTTCTAGGACATTATCAGACGGGATGCAGCTGAACAAGAGACTTTTGCACGCCCGGCCTACCTTCTGTTGCAAATATGTGCCGGGCGGGCTGGCGTCTGCCATGACCCGGGAAACTGCGGCCGGGCCATGGCACCCATAGGCGGCCGCTCACAGCAAGGCAACCGACTGCCGCGAATCAGGCCTCGCTGGCCACCTTCTGTGTGCGTTTTTGCAGGTAGGTCCCCAGGGCCACCACTAGAACGGCACCCAAAATGCCGGCAAAAGTGACGCTTTGCTCGCCAATGACTCCGAACATGGTCGTGACGGCGGGGTCTGTCAACAGCATTTCACCCGCCAGGAAGCCGAGCAAGGCGGCGCCTATGGTGATGATGATGGGAAAGCGCTCCATGACTTTGGTCAGCAGGGTGGCGCCGAAAATAATCAGGGGAATGCTGATCAGCAGCCCCAGAACCAGCAGGGGCAGGTTGCCCTTGGCCGCCGCGGCCACGGCCAGCACGTTGTCCAGACTCATCACGAGGTCGGCAATCAGGATGGTGCGAATCGCCGCCATCATCCCGTTGATTTCCTTGCCGTGGTCATCGCCATCGTCTTCGCCCCTGAGCAGGTCCACGCCGATGTAGACCAGCAAAATGGCGCCAATGATCTTGAGGTAAGGCAGGGTCAGCAGCTGGATGGCCACAATGGTCAGCACAATCCGCATCACGATGGCGGCGGCGCTGCCCCAGAAAATTGCTTTGGTTTGCTGCTCGGGTTTAAGCGTTCGCGCTGCCATGGCAATCACCACGGCGTTATCGCCCGACAGCACAATGTTGGCCAGCAAAATGGAGCCGAAGGCGCTCCAGAAGATGGGCGAAGAAAAATCAAGTCCGAAAAACATGTGTGCTCCTGTGTTATGAATGAAAAAAAGCGCCCGATCAGCGCTTTTTCCTGTTTTGGAGAGTCTAAACCGGGCAAGGCCCGGCTTCACTGCGTAATACTGCTTACGCACTTGACCGAGGTCAAGTTTCTTGAATCGACTTTTGGAGTCAGCGTCCTAACCCAGTGCGCAACGAAGGGCCGCCCCGAGCAAGCACAGCCCCTCTTCGTGGTGAAAGGGGCAGCGCAACGCCGCAGGCACACGCAGTGGCAAGCGTGGGGGCTTAAAGCAACGCTTTGAGCAACTTGGCCATTTCCGATGGATTGCGCGTGACGGTGAAGCCGCACTCTTCCATGATGGCCAGCTTGGCGTCCGCCGTGTCGGCGCCGCCGGAAATCAGCGCACCGGCATGGCCCATGCGCTTGCCCGCCGGAGCGGTCACGCCGGCGATGAAGCCAACGATGGGCTTTTTCATGTTGGCCTTGCACCACTGGGCGGCTTCCGCCTCGTCCGGGCCGCCGATTTCGCCAATCATGATGACGGCGTCGGTGTCCGGGTCGTCGTTGAAGGCCTTCATCACGTCGATATGCTTCAGACCGTTGATGGGGTCGCCCCCGATGCCGACGGCGCTGGACTGGCCCAGGCCGATTTCGGTCAGTTGTGCCACGGCTTCATAGGTCAGCGTGCCGGAGCGGCTGACCACGCCAATGCGGCCCTTGCGGTGGATGTGGCCGGGCATGATGCCGATCTTGATCTCGTCGGGCGTGATCAGGCCGGGGCAGTTGGGGCCCAGCAGCAGGGTTTTCTTGCCGCCGGCGGCTTCCTTGGCCTTCATGCGGTTGCGCACTTCCAGCATGTCCTTGACCGGAATGCCTTCGGTGATGCAGATGGCCAGGTCGAGGTTGGCTTCAACGGCTTCCCAGATGGCAGCCGCCGCGCCTGCGGGCGGCACATAAATGACCGACACCGTGGCGCCGGTTTCAGCCGCGGCTTCCTTGACGGAGGCGTAGATCGGGATGTTGAAGATGGACTCGCCGGCTTTCTTCGGGTTCACGCCCGCCACAAAGGCGTTCTTGCCGTTGGCATATTCCTGGCACTTTTCGGTGTGGAACTGGCCGGTCTTGCCGGTAATGCCTTGCGTGATGACTTTGGTGTCTTTATTGATGTAGATCGACATGACTTTTTCCTTTATTTGACCGCGGCAACCACTTTTTGAGCCGCTTCGGCCATGGTGTCTGCGCTGATGATGGGCAGACCGGAGTTGGCCAGCATCTTCTTGCCGATGTCTTCGTTGGTGCCCTTCATGCGCACGACCAGCGGAACCGACAGGTTCACGGCCTTGCAGGCGGTGATCACGCCGTCGGCGATCGTGTCGCACTTCATGATGCCGCCGAAGATGTTGACCAGAATGCCTTTGACATCCGGGTTCTTCAGCATGATCTTGAAAGCCTCGGTGACCTTCTCGGCGGTGGCGCCGCCGCCCACGTCCAGGAAGTTGGCAGGCTCGCCGCCAAACAGCTTGATGGTGTCCATGGTTGCCATGGCCAGACCGGCGCCGTTGACCAGGCAGCCGATGTTGCCGTCCAGGCTGATGTAGGCCAGATCGAACTTGGAGGCCTCGATTTCCGCCGGATCTTCTTCGTCCAGATCGCGGTAGGTCACGATCTCGGGGTGGCGGAACAGGGCGTTGGGGTCAAAGTTGAACTTGGCGTCTAGCGCCTTGATGTTGCCGTTGCCTTCGAGGATCAGTGGGTTGATCTCGGCCAGCGAGGCGTCGGTGTCCATGTAGCACTTGTAGAGCTTTTGCAGCACGTCCACGCACTGGGCGGTGGAGCCGGGTGGCACGCCCATGCCATCCGACAGGGTTTTGGCCTGGGCTTCGGTCAGGCCGGCGGCCGGATCGACAAACACCTTGATGATCTTCTCGGGCGTGGCGTGGGCCACTTCCTCGATGTCCATGCCGCCTTCGGAAGACGCCATGAACGCCACTTTTTGCGTGGCGCGGTCGGTCACGGCCGACACGTAATATTCCTTCTTGATGTCGGCACCATCTTCGATCATCAGGCGGCGCACTTTCTGGCCTTCGGGGCCAGTCTGGTGCGTGATCAGCTGCATGCCCAGGATTTCACCCGAGATCTTCTTGACTTCTTCGATGCTGCGCGCCAGCTTGACGCCGCCGCCCTTGCCACGGCCGCCGGCGTGGATCTGCGCCTTGACCACCCAGACTGGGCCACCGAGCTTTTGAGCCGCTTCAACCGCTTCCTGAACGGTGAACGCGGGAATGCCACGGGGGACGGGGACACCAAAATTGCGCAAGATTTCCTTGCCTTGGTACTCGTGAATTTTCATGAAATAGCTTCCAGGAGTCGGTAAAAAAGGGTCCCGCCTAATAACTTGCAGCTTGAAATCAAGCCTGATCATTGCCTGCAAAAGACTGCCTGCAAGTCATCAAAATGTCACGTCAACGGGTGCTGGACATAGCAGCGTAGAACTGTATCATGTTGCAACGCACAATTCTTGTGCCTAACAGACGACTTAATAATAAGCATTTACCACAGGAAGCCCCATGGCCAGAGTCTTTATTGACGGCGAAGCCGGCACCACCGGCCTGCAAATCCGGGAGCGGCTGCAAACCATGCCGTCCATCGAACTGGTCAGCATTGCGCCCGAACGGCGCAAAGACCCGGCCGCCAAACGCGACCTGATGGCCCAGGTAGACCTGGTCATCCTGTGCCTGCACGACGATGCAGCACGCGAATCAGTCGCCATGATCGACGATCTGGCGCGGTCTGGCGCCAAAAAGACGCCCAAAATCATTGATGCCTCGACCGCCCACCGCACGGCACCAGGCTGGGTGTTTGGTTTTCCCGAACTCACGGCCGGCCAGCGCGAAGCCGTGCAGCAGGCCGACCGCGTGGCCAACCCCGGCTGCTATGCCACCGGCGCGATCGCATTGATTCGCCCGCTGGTCGATGCCGGCCTGATCCCCAAGGATTTCCCCTTGACCTTGCCCTCAGTGAGCGGTTACTCCGGCGGCGGGCGTTCCATGATCGAGGCCTACGAAGCCGGAACGGCGCCACTGTTTGAGGTTTACGGCCTGGGCCTGGCGCACAAACACCTGCCCGAAATCATGAAATACACCGGTCTGACGCGGCGCCCGGTGTTCATCCCGTCGGTTGGCAACTTCAAGCAAGGCATGCTGGTGCAGTTGCCGCTGCACCTGGATTTGCTGCCCGGCCAGCCGACGGCAGCCCAGCTGCAGGACACGCTGGCCCGGCACTACGCGGGCAGCGAGTGGGTCACGGTCCCGGCGCCCACCGAAGGCGGCAAGCTCAGCGCAACAGCGCTCAATGACACCAACAAAATGGAGTTGCGCGTGTTTGGCAACGAAACCTGGCGCCATGCAGTGTTGATCGCGCGCCTGGACAACCTGGGCAAGGGCGCTTCGGGCGCGGCGGTGCAAAACCTCAAGCTCATGCTGGGTTTATAAGCCCCCACGCTCCCCACTGCGTGTGGTTCGCTGCCCCCCGAGGGGGCCGCTGCGCCTGCGGTCTGGCAAAGCCAGTCCCGCGGCCCCTGCTGGCATGGTCGCGGGTGCGCTGCTGCTTTCAGGTCCTCAGTCGTCTTCCGCCTGCGACACCACGCGGCGGATCGCATCGGCGCCGAAACCGCGTGCCGCCAGAAAACGCATCTGTTTACCGCGCGCGGCGGCATCCAGAGCCGGCTCACCGAACTTCTTGCGCCAGACCTCGCGGGCGCGCTCGAGTTCGGTGTCTTTGAGGCTGCTCACCGCCGTGGCCACGGCCTCGGCGCCCAGCCCCTTGTTCAGCAACTCGTGGCGGATGCGCGCGGTGCCAAGGCGTGCGGCGCGGCGGTTGATGACCGACTCGACCACGCGCGTCTCGCTGATGAAGTCCTTGGCCTGCAGCTCGTCCAGCGCTTTGGCCAGCTCGCCGGGCGTTTCTTCGTAAGGCGCAAGCTTGCGCTCAAGCTCGGCGCGCGAGTGCTCGCGGGCCGCCAGCAAGCGCAGGGCCCGGCCCTTGAGGGAAAGGGAAACACCTGCCCGGGCCGCTGGTTTGACCGTGCTCATCGGGCGGCGCCATCGCTTGGACGGTGACTTTTACGGCAGTTGATGCGGTGCGCAGTCGCTATATTTTTCATAGCTGCCTGCGCCTTTACATAAGGGCCGAGAGCCTGATTTGGCATGTAGAACCGCGTCAAGCCACCGCTTTGGCGGACTTTTCGGCCTTTTCAGGTTTTTCGGTCTTGTCTGATTTTTCACCCGCATCAACCGCCGCCTGCACCAGCGGAATGCCCAGTGACTCGCGCACCTTGTTTTCGATTTCGATGGCCAGTTCCGGGTTCTCCTTGAGGAACTCGCGCGAGTTGTCGCGGCCCTGGCCGATTTTTTCGCCGTTGAAGGCGTACCAGGCCCCGGCCTTTTCCACGATGTGGCCGGCCACCCCCAGGTCCAGCACCTCGCCGAGCCGGCTGATGCCTTCTCCATAAAGAATGTCGAACTCCGCAGTTTTGAACGGCGACGCGACCTTGTTCTTGACCACCTTGACCCGGGTTTCGTTGCCGATCACATCCTCACCCTTCTTGATGGAGCCGATGCGGCGGATGTCCAGCCGCACCGAGGCGTAGAACTTGAGCGCGTTGCCGCCAGTGGTGGTTTCGGGGCTGCCGAACATCACGCCTATCTTCATGCGGATCTGGTTGATGAAGATCACCATGCAGTTGGCTTTCTTGATGGTCGCGGTCAGCTTGCGCAGCGCCTGGCTCATCAGGCGAGCCTGCAGGCCGGGCAGGGAGTCGCCCATCTCGCCTTCCAGCTCGGCCTTGGGCGTCAGGGCCGCCACCGAATCGACCACGATCAGGTCGACCGCGCCGGAGCGCGTCAGCGAATCGACAATCTCCAGCGCCTGCTCGCCGGTGTCGGGCTGGCTGATCAGCAGCTCCTGCAGATTGACGCCGAGTTTTTGCGCGTACTGGATGTCGAGCGCGTGCTCGGCATCGACAAAGGCGCAGGTGCCGCCGAGTTTTTGCATTTCGGCAATCACCTGCAAGGTCAGCGTGGTTTTGCCGGACGACTCCGGGCCGTAGATTTCGACCACGCGGCCACGCGGCAGGCCGCCAACGCCCAGTGCGATGTCCAGGCCCAGCGAGCCGGTGGAAACGACCTGGATGTCTTCAATCACTTCGCCGGCGCCCAGCTTCATGATGGTGCCTTTGCCAAACTGCTTTTCAATCTGGGCCAAGGCGGCCTGCAGGGCTTTGGCTTTTTCGGTATTCAGGGCTTTGACCGGTGCGTCCATGAAAATCTCCTTTAAAATCAATGATGTACAAACTCTTTGCCGAAATCCACACTGTGCTTTTAAGCGCAAGCTGGATGCATGAACAGTACTGTATTGGAGCTGTATAAATTAGTAAAGCCTGTTTTTTGTCAGTTTGCCTGACTATTTTTGCTTTACCATTTCCAGCATGCCAGCCACCCCGATTGCACTGGCCGCCGCGCCGACCAAAGACCCTGCCATCGACCACGAAGCCTGGCGGCTCACGCACCTGGGCCGCCTGCTGGGCCATGCGCTGCGGCGCTTTGACGAACGCGTGCTGCAGCTGATGGCCAGCAGCGTGGAGGTGCCGCTGGCCCTGTCGAACCTGGCGGCGCGCGACCAGGTGGGCGCGGCCCACATCCACATCACGCGGCACCTGGCCACAGGCGGCTCGCGCCTGACCGATCTGGCACACCGTGCCGGCATGAGCAAGCAGGCCATGGGCGACCTGGTGGACCAGTGCGAGGCTTGGGGGCTGGTCCTGCGCGAGCCCGATCCGCACGACCGACGTGCCCGCACCGTGGTATTTACCGCGGCCGGCCTGCTGTGGTTGCAGGCCTTTCGCAGCGCCGTCACGCAAGCAGAAGCCGAGTTCCGCCAGGCCGTGGGCACGGACGTGGCCACCGTGGTGGCCCTGGGACTGGAAGCCTATGCCGGCGCCTGATCCGCTCGCCCCAAACTTTGCAGACCAGACGGCAGCTGTCAGCAAACACCTGGCTGTATAAGCCTAGAATTTGAGTGAGAGGCCAAAAAACAATGCGGCGATCACGGCTACCGAAAGCCGATCAGCACGCCCCCAGCAAAACAGGCCTGGACAGACCGTCAGGAGACAAGCATGCGAATTTTGATTGCAGAAGATGACCAGGTACTGGCCGATGGCTTGCTGCGCACCCTGCGTGCTTCCGGCGCGGCCGCCGACCACGTGGCCAGCGGCACCGAGGCCGATGCTGCACTGATGACCAACACCGAATTCGACCTGCTGATCCTGGACCTGGGCCTGCCGCGCATGCATGGCCTTGAAGTGCTCAAACGCCTGCGCTCGCGCGGCTCGGCCATGCCGGTGCTGATCCTGACCGCGGCCGACAGCGTGGAAGAGCGCGTCAAGGGCCTGGACTACGGCGCCGACGACTACATGGCCAAACCGTTCTCGCTGCAGGAACTCGAAGCGCGCGTGCGCGCCCTGATCCGGCGCGGCATGGGCGGCGCCAGCAGCACCATCAGGCACGGCCCGCTGGTCTACGACCAAGCCGGCCGCGTGGCCACCATCGACGGCCAGATGATCGAGCTGTCGGCGCGCGAACTGGGCCTGCTCGAAGTGCTGCTGCAGCGTGCCGGCCGTCTCGTCAGCAAGGACCAGCTGGTGGAGCGCCTGTGCGAATGGGGCGAAGAGGTCAGCAATAACGCGATCGAGGTCTACATCCACCGCCTGCGCAAGAAGATTGAAAAAGGACCGATACGGATTGCGACGGTGCGCGGGCTGGGTTATTGCCTCGAAAAAATCCCAGGCTAGAAACGTGGCCCACTCGCTTTTCACTGCGTGTAGCCACCGCATTCTCCAGCAGGGGCCGCGGAACCGGCTTCGCCGGGCCGCAGGCGCAGCGCCCCCCCGGGGGGCAGCGAACCACACGCAGTGGGGAGCGTGGGGGCACGTTTGGCTTTAAGACTTTTCCAACGCGAGAAACGCAGCCTTTTTGGTGAAATTCTCGACTGGATGCTCACCCCTTTGCTGCTGCTGTGGCCCATCAGCCTGGCGCTGACCTGGCTGGTGGCGCAAAACATTGCAGGCAAGCCGTTTGACCGTGCGCTGGAATACAACGTGCAGGCGCTGGCCAAACTGGTGGCGGTCAAGAACAACCAGGTGCAGTTCAACCTGACGGCACCGGCGCGCGAGATCTTGCGCGCCGACGATACCGACCTGGTCTACTACCAGGTGCTGGGCACGCAGGGCGAATTTTTGAGCGGCGAGCACGATCTGCCGCTGCCGCCCGACGAAGACAAGCCCGTCAATGGCGAGGTGCGTCTGCGCGAGGACTTCATGCAGGGCGAGGATGTGCGCGTGGCCTACACCTGGGTCAAGGTCGATGTGTCGGGCGCGGCATTTTCCGCCGGGCCGTCCCAAGGGAAATCAGCCCCCGAGGGGGGCAGAGAGCCACACGCAGTGGGCGAGCGTGGGGGTCAACAAGCCGTGCTGGTGCAGGTGGCCGAAACGCTGGAAAAACGCAAGACCCTGGCCACCGAAATCGTCAAGGGCACCATGGTGCCGCAGTTCGTCACGCTGCCGCTGGCGGTGCTGCTGGTCTGGCTGGCGCTGGTGCGCGGCATCAAGCCGCTGGCGCAGCTTGAAAAACGCATACGCGCGCGAAAATCCGACGACATGAGCCCGCTGGATGAAGCCGCCGTGCCCGAAGAGGTGGCGCCGCTGGTGTCCTCCATCAACGATTTGCTGAGCCGGCTCAAGGTGTCGCTCACCACGCAAAAACGCTTTCTGGCCGATGCGGCGCACCAGCTCAAGACGCCGCTGGCAGGCCTGCGCATGCAGGCCGACCTGGCGCAGCGCGAGACCGACACCGACGAGCTCAAGAAATCGCTCAAGCACATAGGCCGCGCCAGCATACGCGCGACGCACACCGTCAACCAGCTGCTGGCGCTGGCGCGCGCCGAGACTACAGGCCGCAGCCTGGCCAAGCAGCGCGTCGACATGGTGCACATCGTCTCGGAAGTCATCGCCGACTCGGTGCCGCGCGCGCTTGAAAAACAGATAGACCTCGGCTACGACGGGCCGCCCGCCGGTGAGCCGTCCAGCCAGCTCGAAGGCAACCCGACCCTGCTCAAGGAACTGGTGCGCAACCTGCTGGACAACGCCATCAACTACACCCCCGAAAAAGGCCAGGTTACGCTGCGGCTG
Organism: Polaromonas sp.; assembly: GCF_036676035.1. Taxonomy (GTDB): domain Bacteria; phylum Pseudomonadota; class Gammaproteobacteria; order Burkholderiales; family Burkholderiaceae_C; genus Polaromonas. The sequence goes on along the minus strand of NZ_JAKFDR010000114.1, from coordinate 112,150 downwards.
CTGACCGACCCCTTCAGCGGCGTGCTGGTGCTGCTGGTGGAAGACTCCGGGCCCGGCATTCCGGAGTCAGAGCGCGAACTGGTGTTCCAGCCCTTTTACCGCGCGCTCGGCACCAACGTGGATGGCTCCGGGCTGGGACTGGCCATTGTTCTTGAAATTGCGAAGCAGCACGACGCCACCATCACGATTGAAGACGCTGTCCTGCCGGGGCACCCGCAGTCTCCGGGCACGCGCGTGACCGTGCGCTTCGTCGGCGTGGACCTGACGGGCGCTGAATGACGGCGGCGATTATGAGCAAAATACGGCTCCAGCCCATACAAATCTGGCGCAGACAGCTATTAAAATAATAGCACCGAACGCCGCGAAGGGCTGCCCCGAGCAAGTTCAGCCCCCTCGGGAGGCAGCGCAGTACGCAAAGCGACAAGCGTGGGGGCGAGTTAACACTTGGCCGGCGGCCACTGGTCATGCAGCGTCACGGCCACGCGTTCGCCCCAGAGCTCGATCTGGGCCGGCGTCCCGACATGCGGCTGGCGGGCAGCACCGCCGCGCACATAGCCCAGCGCCACGCAGGCGTTGGCCAGCGGGCTGAAGCCCACGGATGAAATCTCGCCCACCGATTCGCCGTCAAGCAAGATGGCCTCGCCGCCCCAGGCGAAGGCCTCGGGCGTGTCGAACACCAGTGTCACGAGCTTCTTGCGCAGCGGCTGGCCCTTGCTGGCGAGCAGCGCGGCCTTGCCGATGAAGTCGGCCGGCTTGTCGAGCTTGACGCTGAAGGCCAGGCCGGCTTCCCAGGGCGTCTCGTCGGGCCCCAACTCTGCCCCCCAGGCGCGCCGGCCCTGCTCGATGCGCAGCGCGTCGAGCGCGTAGTAGCCGGCGTCTTTCAGCCCCAGGTCCCGGCCCGCCTCCATCAGCGCCAGATACACATGGCGCGCCATCTCGATCGGCGTGTAGAGCTCGAAGCCCGGCCCGCCCACATAGCTCATGCGGGCGGCGCGCACGCGGGCAAAGCCGACGTCGATCTCCTTGGTCCAGGAGAACTTCAGCGCCTCGGGCGACAGGTCGTCCGGGCTCACCCGACCCAAGAGCTCGCGCGCCTTCGGGCCCATGACCGAGAGCACCGAGTACATCGCCGACACATCCGTCAGGACCGCATGCTGGGCCTCGCCGATATGCCGCGTGATCCAGTCGAAGTCGCGCACGGTTTGCGCCGAGCCGGTGATGATCAGGAAACGGTCTGCGGCCTGCCGGATCACGGTCAGGTCGCTCTCGAAGCCGCCGCGCGCATTGAGCATGGCGGTGTAGACCATCTTGTTCACCGGCACGTCCATCTCGTTGGCGCACAGGCGTTGCAGCACGGCCAGCGCATCGCGGCCCTGCAGCAGGTATTTGGAAAACGAGGTCTGGTCGTACAGCGCCACGGCTTCGAGCGTGGCCTTTTGCTCCTCGAGCATCCAAGGGAGCCAGCCTGGTTTATCGAGGGTGTAGGGGGGACGGGGAACCCTCACCCCATCCCTCTCCCGCTCGCGGAAGAGGGGGTCATGCACATCGTCGATTTCAGGCGTTGAAGCCTGCGGCGCATCGCCCAGGTATTCGCTCCCTCTCCCTCTCCCGCTCTCGGGAGAGGGCTGGGGTGAGGGCAGCAGCGGCCGGAAATAATTCGCACGCTCCCAGCCATTCTTGCTGCCAAACTCGGCGCCCTTGGCTGAAAGGATGTCGTAGAGCGGCGAAGTGCGCAGCGGCCTGGCCGTTTCCAGCTCCTGGCGCGGCCAGCGCATCGCATAGTGCAGGCCCAGGGTTTCGCCGGTGCGCTCGGACAACGCCTTGCGGTTGCCGGTGAAGCTGCCAAAGCGGCGGATGTCCACGTCCCACAAATCGATGCTGGGCTCGCCGCCCACGATCCACTCGGCCATCAGCCGGCCGGCGCCGCCCGAGTTGGCGATGCCGGCCGAATTGAAGCCGGCGCAGACGAAGTAATTGCGCAGCTCGGGCGCCTCGCCCAGGATGAAGTTGCCGTCGGGCGTGAAGCTCTCGGGCCCGTTGAGCAGCATCTTGACCTCGGCCGTCTCCAGGCAGGGCGTGCGGTGCATGGCGTTGGTCATGAGGATCTCGAACTGGTCCCAGTCCTCGTCGAGCAGCTCGAACTGGAAGGTGCTCGGGATCGGGTCCATCCTCCAGGGCTTGGCCTGGGGCTCGAAGCCACCCATCACCAGGCCGCCGACTTCTTCCTTGTAGTAGATGTAGCCGTCGGGGTCGCGCATCACCGGAAGCAGGGGGTGCACGCCGTCAACCTTGCCGGTGACGATGTAGAAATGCTCGGCCGAGTACAGCGGTACGTTGACGCCGGCGAGCCGGCCGAACTGGCGCGCCCACTGGCCGGCGCAGTTCACCAGCACTTCACACCGAATGCTGCAGCGCAGCTCGCCCTGCGTGACTTGCACGCCGACGGCCTTGCCGTTTTCGATGATCACGCCGGTCACTTCCACGCCTTCCACCATCTTCACGCCGCGATTGCGTGCGCCCTTGGCCAGCGACATGCACAGGTCGGCCGGGTTGGCCTTGCCGTCGCCGGGCAGCCAGATCGCGCCGGCCAAGTCGTCGGTGCGCATGATCGGGTACTTGTCGCCGGCTTGCTGCGGCGTGATCAACTCGCAGGCCACGCCGAAGCTGCGCGCCATGGCCGCCTGTTTTTTCAGCACCTGCATGCGCTCGGGCGTGCGCGCCACGTTGACACTGCCGCACTGCTTCCAGCCGGTGGCCAGGCCGGTCTCGGCTTCCAGCGAGGCATAGAGCTCGATGCCGTACTTGCTCATCTGCGTCATGGTGCGGTTGGGCCGCATCTGGCCCACCAGGCCGGCGGCATGCCAGGTGGTGCCGCTGGTCAGCTTGCCCTGCTCGAGCAGCAACACATCGGTGTGGCCGAGCTTGGCCAGGTGGTAGGCCGTCGAGCAGCCGGCAATGCCGCCGCCGACGATCACAATTTCTGCATGGGTGGGGAGTGTCATTTTTTATCCCAATCTCAAAGCCATCACGCCGCCCACGATGACGGCGGTGCCGACGACGCGGCGCAGTGTGAAGGCTTCCTTCAAAAACCAGCTGCCCAGCAAGGCCGCAAACAGCACCGAGGTTTCGCGCAGCGCTGCCACCGTGGCCACCGGCGCCTGCGTCATGGCCCACAGCGCGATGCCGTAGGAACCCAGCGAAGCGGCCGCCGCACCAGCCGCCACCGGCCAGCGCGCTCGTGCATAGGGCCAGGCCACGGCGCCACCCCGGCGCGAAAACACCAGCAACGCGAAGGGCCAGCCGTCCAGCACGAACAGCGCCACCACATACTGGAAGGCGTTGCTGCCTGCGCCGAAGGTCGCGCGCACGCCCAGCGCATCGACCACGGTGTAGACCGCAATCACCACGGCATTGGCCAGCGCAAAACCAACCGCCTTCGGCCGGTCCATGGCATGGCGGCTCAGGCCCAATGCCAGCACGCCGCAGCTCACGCCGATCACACCGGCCCAGGCCAGCGGTGACAGGGTTTCACCGAGCGCGAGGCCGGCCGACAGCGCCACCAGCAAGGGCGCGGTGCCGCGCATCAGCGGGTAGGTCAGGCCCAGGTCGCCATGCTTGTAGGCGCCGGTCAGGGCAATGTAGTAGCCGATATGAATGACGACCGAGGCGATGATGTAGGGCCAGGCTGCGGCGGGCGGCCAGCCGATCAGCAACACCAGCGGAACGGCAATCAGTGAGCCCACCAGGTGGATCAGCGCGGTATCCAGCGCCTTGTCGGCACTGGACTTGACCAGCGCATTCCAGCTGGCATGCAGCAGCGCGCCGAACAGCACGGCGGCCACCACTGGCCAAGTTAAAAGCACAGGCTCCCCCAGGCTTGCTTGAAGCGGTTCTGCGCTGCGCTCATTGGGTAACCTCCGCGCTGCGCGCTGCGGTATTCGCCTTGGGAACGGCCCGGCGGCTCATGCAGCAACCAGGGCGCAGCGGCGCGCGCGGTCCAGGAAGTGACTCAGCGGCGGTGTGGCCAGGCCCTCGGTCTTGGCGAGATCGTCCCAGATGCGCAGGCGCACCGCGCCCTCAGCGCCGGGCCGGACGATGAATGCTGCCGCCCGCTCTGCACTGAAGATGCCGCCCTGCAACGCCAGCGAGCGTTTCGAGTCCGCCGACAGGCTTTCGAAATAGGCAGGCCGGGTGGCGCAAAGGTAACGCTTGGCGTCCACATGCAGCTTGATGGCCCCCAGAACCTCATCGTTGAACAGCCCGCGCAAAAACGGCAATGCGCGGTACTGGTGCACATCGTCCACGCCTTGCAGCGAAGGCGTGGCGCCAAAGTCGTGCAGCAGATGGCCCAGGTCGTGCAGCAGCGCGGCCGTCACCAGCGCATCCCCAGCCCCCTCGTCTTCGCCGAGGGCCGCGGTCTGCAGCGCATGCTCCAGCTGGGTCACGGGCTCGCCGCTGTACTGCTCGCCCCCGCGCTCGACAAACAGCTGTTCGATATCAGCAAAGGTTAAGGCCATGGCAGTGGGTAGGTTTTTAGGGTTGATGAAACTCTTGATCCTTTGCTGCACGCCCGCGTTGTTACCCAGCAGTCCGAAAGTAGTGCGACATACTTTGTCATCCTGAGCGCAGCGAAGGATCTTGGCATGCTGGCAAGATTCTTCGCGTTGCTCAGAATGACAGCATGGGCGGCGTCGCCTTCGTTACGGACTGCTGAGTAACTACGCATCACTTCATTGCGCGTAATTCAGGGCCAGGTCAAACGCATCGAAGTTGTGAAAACGCCGGGTCAAGTCCAGCCCGGGCAGCTTGCGGTTCACGACCAGCGGCACGCGCTGCTCACTGATGCCGCCGTGCGAGCGCAGCGGCACCTCCAGCGCACTCAGGTCGTGGCGTGACGCCGACGTGCCAATCACGGTGAAGCGCTCCGACACGGCCACCAGGTCGCCGATGCGGTCGGCCGGCAGCTCAAAGCGCTGGGCCGCCTGCTCGCGGGTCAGCACGAGCTCCATGCCCTTGAGTTGCGCCAGCCGGCTGCAGGCCGCGCCAACGTCCGCACCTTCGGGCAGATAAACCGTCGCAAACGAGCCCAGCGCACCGTGGTGCAGCACATAAGGGTCGGTGATCGGCAAAATCACGCGCGCTTTCGCTATGCCCAGCCAGTTGTCAAACCAGTCCTGCAGGTAAATCACGTCCGGCGTGCCATCCAGCGCCACCTTGGCGTTCATGCCGTGGTCGGCCGTCAGCACAATCACGCAGCCCAGCGCATCGAGCTGGTCCAGGTAGCCGTCCATCATGCGGTAAAAAGAGTTGGCGCCGTCGGTGCCGGGCGCATGCTTGTGCTGCACGTAGTCGGTGGTCGAGAGGTACATCACGTCGGGCTTGTACTTCTGCATGAGTTTCACGCCCGCGGCGAACACAAACTCCGAGAGGTCTGCGCTGTACACGCTGGGCAGCGGTTTTCCCACCAGCCCCAGCACATCCTCAATGCCGTTTTCGGCGAACGTGACCTGGTCGGCTTTCTCGGACGAAAAGCAGATGCCTTTCATCTTATGCCCGAGCAGCTTGCGCAGCTTGTCCTTGGCCGTCACCACCGCCAGCGACTTGCCAGCATCGGACAGGGCGGCCAGCAGGGTGGGCGCGCGCAGCCACTTGGGGTCATTCATCATGACCTCCGTGCCGGTCGCGGTGTCAAACAGGTAGTTGCCGCAAATGCCGTGCACGCTGGGCGGCGCGCCGGTCACGATGGACAGGTTGTTGGGATTGGTAAAGCTCGGCACCACGCAGTCGGCAATCAGGCCGCAACCCTGGGCCAGCGTACGCTTGAGCCAGGGCATCTGGCCCGTGGCCACCGCCTGCGCCAGGTAGTCGGGCTCGCAACCATCCACGCACACGACCACCGTGGGCCGGGCCGGCAGCTTGTAGCGCCTGCCATTGACATTCAGCTCGGCACTCAGTTCAGCGTTTGCCACGTTGGGGCCTTTCTTTTTCTTTTTCCGTGTGGTCGGCCTTCCCGGCTGAGCGGGCGGCGTTGCCCGCCATACTGCGTCCTGCAGGGCTGGCCTGCAGCCGCGCCTGGCGCCGCAAATCGTTTTCTATCGTGCGCTCCTTGCTTTCAATCACATGGTCGAACATGGCGCGGCCGGCCGCGGCCGCGTCACCCGACGCAATGGCCTTGACGATCTGCCGATGCTCGCCGGCCGAGATCGGCATGAGCCAGCCGTCCGCCAGGTTGAGGCGACGAAACAGCGAGAGCTCCTTGATCAGCTTGCGGTAGATCTCGGTGAGCTTGCGGTTGCCCGCCATCTCCACCAGCCGGTCATGAAAAGTGAGATTGAGCAGGTGATACTGACGGGCGTCTTCGGCCTTGACGGCCTTTTCCATGGCGTCGACCAAGCCCTTGATTTCCTTGAGCTGGGCCGGCGTGATGTTTTTGGCCAGCTGGCGGCCAACGAGTTCATCCATGGCGGCACGCAGGTCAAAAATCTCGACGGCTTCGTCAATCGGGATGTCGCGCACGAAGACGCCGCGGTTTTTCTCGTTGCGGACCAGCCCCGCTTCTTCAAGCATGCGAAAGGCCTCGCGCACCGGGCCGCGCGACACGCCCATTTTCATGGCCAGCGTCGCTTCGATCAGCTTGCTGCCCGGCTCGTACTCGCCGACCAGAATGGCGCGTTCAATTTCCTGCTGCACCACGGTGGTGAGGGAGCTGCTTTGAAGCAGCGCGATGGTAGGGTGAAAGACAGCGTTCATGCTTTGCATTGAAGCACAAAACAGAAAATTGTCAACAATCTGCAGAAAACAATTGACAAGATAAAAGGGTAGTCGTTAAATAAAGTCGAGCTGGGTTGATATGGCCTGAACACAGGCTGCGTCATCACAGTGTCATGCCGCTGACACGATCAGGTCACAACATTGCGGGTTTTTCACCAAGGACTTCTTATGCAACTGGCTACCCATCTCACATCACTCACCAAGGCAATCGCGGCGATAGGCCTGCTGGCCATCGCCACTTCTGCGTCGGCGCAAAAGGCCCAGTTGCTGGTTTACACCGCACTGGAAACCGACCAGCTCAAGGCCTACCAGGAAGGCTTCAACAAATCAAACCCGGACATCGAGATCAAGTGGGTTCGCGACTCGACCGGTGTGATCACCGCCAAACTGCTCGCGGAGAAGTCCAACCCGCAGGCCGACGCCGTGATGGGCGTGGCCGCCTCCAGCCTGGCCCTGCTCGACAAGCAGGGCATGCTCGAGCCCTACGCGCCGCTCAATCTTGACGGCATCATGAGCCAGTACCGCGACAAGAAAAAAGTCCCCGCCTGGTTTGGCATGGACGTGTGGGGCGCCACGGTGTGCTTCAACACCATCGAAGCGAAAAAGCGGAACATCCCCAAGCCCGAGTCCTGGCAGGACCTGACCAAGCCCGTCTACAAAGGCCAGGTCGTCATGCCCAACCCGGCCTCCAGCGGCACCGGCTACTTTGACGTGACCGCCTGGCTCACGCTGTTTGGCGACAAGGACGGCAAAGGCGGCGGCTGGAAGTTCATGGATGGCCTGCACGAAAACATCGCGCAGTACACCCACTCCGGCTCCAAGCCCTGCAACATGGCGGCCTCTGGTGAATTCCTGATGGGCATTTCGTTTGAATACCGCGGCAATGCCAACAAGGCCAAGGGCGCCCCGATCGACCTGGTCTTCCCCAAGGAAGGACTGGGCTGGGACCTGGAGGCTTTTGCCATTCACAAAGGTACGAAAAAGCTGGACGCCGCGAAGAAGCTGGCTGACTGGGCCTCCAGCAAGGACGCAATGATGCTCTACGGCAAGAACTTTGCCATCACCGCACAGCCCGGCCTGGCGCCTCCGCTGGCCAACGTACCTGCAGACTATGAGGCCCGTCTCGTCAAGATGGACTTCAACTGGGCGGCCGACAACCGCGAACGCATTCTGGCCGAGTGGACCAAGCGTTACAACAGCAAAACAGAGAAGAAGTGACACCCCTGTCTCGGCTCACTGCGTGTAGCCGGAACCCCCTCAAGGGGGCAACACCAGCGGCCCGGCAGAGCCGGTTCCGCGGTGTTACTGGAAAGGTAGTTTTTTGCTGCGGTACCCACAATGACCCATGACACGTTCCTTGAGTTGCGCCACATCCGCAAGGAGTTCGGCAGCTTCACCGCGCTGCAAGACATCAACCTGGATATCCGCAAGGGTGAGTTTGTCTGCTTTCTCGGGCCATCCGGCTGCGGCAAGACCACCTTGCTGCGCATCATTGCCGGGCTGGACGTGCAGACCGCCGGTGAAGTGCAGCAGGCGGGCCGCGACATTTCGCGGCTGCCGCCGGCCTTGCGCGACTACGGCATCGTGTTTCAGAGCTACGCCCTGTTTCCCAACCTGAGCGTGGCCGACAACGTGGCTTATGGCCTGGTCAATCGCAAAACCCCCAAGGCCGACATCAAAAAGCGCGTGAGCGAACTGGTCAAGCTGGTCGGCCTGCCGGGCAGCGAAGGCAAGTACCCGGCCCAGCTCTCGGGCGGCCAGCAGCAGCGCATTGCGCTGGCGCGCGCACTGGCCACCGCACCGGGCCTGCTGCTGCTGGACGAGCCGCTGTCGGCGCTGGACGCGCTGGAGCGCGTGCGCCTGCGCCAGGAAATCCGGGCCTTGCAGCAAAAGCTGGGCGTGACCACCATCATGGTGACGCACGACCAGGAAGAGGCGCTCAGCGTCGCCGACCGCATCGTGGTGATGAACCAGGGCGCGATCGAGCAGGTCGGCACGCCCATGGAGATTTACCGCGAACCGGCCTCGCCCTTTGTGGCCGACTTCGTCGGCAAGGTCAACGTGCTGCCGGCACATGTGAGCGGCGGCGAGCTGAAATTTGGCGCACTGTGCCTGCCTTGTGATGGCGGCGACCGCGACGTCAAGGTCTACCTGCGGCCCGAGGACGTGCTGGCCCGGCCCATTGCCGACGGCGACGCCCATGTGTTTGATGCCACCATCGAGAAAATCGAGTTCCTCGGCTCTTTCTGCCATGTACATGTGGCGGCCCCGGCATTCAACAGCCACAAGCTCACGGTGTACCTGTCGCTCAACTTCCTGTCCGAGCAATCGCTGCAGATCGGCTCCACGCTCAAGCTCAAGCTGCTGCCCGAGCGCATCAAGGTGTTCTGATGCGGGCCTCCACCGTTTCTACCGTCGCTACCGCTCCCGCATGCCCTCCGGTTCGTCAGAAAACACACTGGATTGATTACCTGGCCCATATTGCGCTCGCACTGACAGCTATTATTTTGATAGCGTTTCTGGCGGCCCCCTTGCTGGCCATCCTGCAGCAGGCCCTGGAAGACAAGGCCGGCCAGTTCGTCTGGTTCGACAACTTCGTTGACTACGCCAAGACGCCGGCCCTGCTGGAGAGCCTGTGGAACAGCCTGTGGGTCTCCAGCGCCGTCACGCTGATCACGGTGCCGCTGGCGTTTGGCTTCGCCTATGCGCTGGCGCGTTCCTGCATGCAATACAAGGCGCTGTTTCGCGGCATCACGCTGATCCCGCTGCTGGCCCCTTCGCTGCTGTCGGCGATTTCCCTGATTTACTGGTTCGGCAACCAGGGTGTGCTCAAGGGCTGGATGCAGGGCATCGGCATTGAGCAGATTTATGGCGCACCCGGCATCGTGGTCGCCGAATGCTTCGCCGTGCTGCCGCATGCGCTGATGATCCTGGTGACCGCACTGAGCCTGTCCGACGCGCGCCTGTACGAAGCGGCCGACGCCATGGGCACCAGCGCCGCCCGCAAATTCTTCACCATCACGCTGCCCGGCGCCAAGTACGGCCTGATCTCGGCGGCGCTGGTCACCTTCACGCTGGTGATCACCGATTTCGGCATTCCCAAGGTCATAGGTGGCAGCTTCAACGTGCTGGCCACCGATGTCTTCAAGCTGGTCATCGGCCAGCAGGACTTTGCCAAGGGCGCCGTCGTCGCCATCCTGCTGCTGGCGCCCGCCGTGCTGACCTTCGGCGTCGACAACTATGTGAGCCGGCGCCAAACCGCCATGCTGACGGCCCGCGCCGTGCCCTACAGCCCCAAGCCCGCCCGCACCTACGACCTCGTGATGACGCTGTACTGTTCGCTGATCGCAGTGCTCGTGCTGGCGATGCTGGGCATGGCCGTGTTCGCCTCGTTCGCCAGCTTCTGGCCCTACAACCTCAGCCCCAGCCTGCGCCACTACGTGCTGGGCCTGGTGGACGCGGAAGTCAGCGTGGGCTTTGTCAACAGCCTGAAGATGTCGGCAGGCACGGCGCTGTTCGGCACGGCGCTGGTGTTTTTCAGCGCCTACCTGCTGGAAAAAACCAAGGGCATGGACGGCCTGCGCAGCCTGGTGCGCATGCTGGCCATGCTGCCCATGGCCGTGCCCGGCCTGGTGCTGGGCCTGGGCTACATCTTCTTTTTCAACGCCCCGGACAACCCGCTGAACGGGCTGTACCACACCTTGAGCCTGCTCACGCTGTGCACCATCGTGCACTTCTACACCACCGGCCACCTGACGGCGGTGACGGCGCTTAAAAGCCTGGACGGCGAATTTGAAGCCGTCAGCGCTTCGCTCAAGGTGCCTTTCTTCAAGACCTTCTGGCGCGTCACCCTGCCGATCTGCACGCCGGCGCTGATAGACATTGCGCGCTACTTCTTCATCAATGCCATGACCACCATCTCGGCCGTGGTGTTCCTGTATTCACCGGAGACCAAGGTCGCATCGATTGCGATTTTGAACCTGGATGAAGCCGGTGAAATGGGCGCTGCGGCGGCCATGGCCGTGCTGATCGGCGTGGCCTCGACTCTTGCCACCTTGCTGTTCATGGCCCTGGCCTGGTGGGTGAACCGCCGCACGCAGGCATGGCGAATCACGGCCCGATAGGAGCGCCCATGCCCGCACTTCGCAACATCCGCATGCTGACGCGCTACACCGCGTGGGCGAACGAACGGCTGTTCTCCGCCTTGGGAGAGCTTCCTGCGGGTGAGCCCCTGGCCGCGCGGGCCACGGGCTCCGGCAATATGGTCCGCACGCTGAATCACGCCTACGTGGTCGACCGGATCTGGCAAGCGCACCTGCAAGGCCAGCCCCATGGCTTTACATCACGCAATACCGAAGATACGCCCACGCTGGATGCCCTGCGCATCGACCAGGCGCGCATTGATGCCTGGTACATCGAGTACGCCGACGCACTGACGGCCGAAGGACACGACGAAGTGGTGGTTTTCCAGTTTGTCGATGGTGGCGCAGGGGCGATGACCCGAGGCGACATGCTGTTGCATGTTGTCAACCACAAGACTTTCCACCGGGGCTACGTGGCCGACATGATCTACCAGGTGCCGGCGCGCCCGCCGAGCATGGACCTGCCCGTGTTCCTGCGCGACACCGTGCCCCGCTTGACTTGAATCGCCCACAACGACAACCAGAGACACCGCCATGGACAGAGACAAAATCCTGCTAACCCCCGGCCCCCTGACCACCACGCTGCGCACCAAGCTGGCCATGCTGAAAGACTGGGGCTCGTGGGACGCCGACTTCAACGCCGTGACAGCCAGCATCCGCAACAGCCTGCTGAACATCATTCACGGCCACGACTCGCATGTGGTGGTGCCGCTGCAGGGCAGTGGCACTTTCAGCGTGGAGGCGGCGGTGGCCACCCTGGTGCCGCGCGACGGCCATGTGCTGGTGCTGGACAACGGCGCCTACTGCAAGCGCGCGGCGCGGCTCACCACGCTGATGGGTCGCCGCTGCAGCGTGATGCCTTTTGACGAAGCGGCGCCGGTGGACCCTGGAGTGCTGGCCAACCAGCTCCAGCAGGATGCCAGCATCAGCCACGTGATCCTGATCCACTGCGAGACCGGCGCCGGCGTGCTCAATCCGCTGCAGGAAGTGGCCGATGTGTGCGCCGCCCATGGCAAGGGCCTGATTGTGGACGCCATGAGTTCCTTCGGCGCACTGGAAATCGACGCCCGCAAAGTCCGTTTTGACGCTCTGGTGGCCGCCAGCGGCAAATGCCTGGAGGGTGTGCCCGGCATGGGTTTTGTCTTTATCCGCAAGGCCATTCTGGACGCTTGCGCCGGCCGCAGCCAGTCGCTGGCCATGGACCTGCACGACCAGCATGTCTACATGGAGAAAACCACGCAGTGGCGATTCACGCCGCCCACCCACGTCATGGTGGCGCTGGCCGAGGCGATTGCGCAGTTTGAAGAAGAAGGCGGGCAGCCCGCTCGCCTGGCCCGTTACACCCGCAACTACAACACCTTGATCCAGGGCATGGCCGCGCTGGGCTTCAAGCCTTTTCTGGACCCGGCGATCCAGGCGCCCATCATCGTGACTTTTCACGCACCCGCGGACAACCGTTACGAGTTCAAAAAGTTTTATGCCGCCGCACGCGAACGCGGCTTTATCCTCTACCCCGGCAAACTCACCCAGATGGAAACTTTCCGTGTAGGCTGTATCGGCGCGATTGGCCCCAACGAAATGGAGCAGGCCGTTCACGCGGTGGCAGGGGCACTGCAAGACATGGGCATCACCTCGGCCGCACCGGCACATTGAGCGCACTGACCAACCACAAGGAGTCCAGCATGGCCAGCAAAGCACCCGGCAATACCTCCCAGGCAGTCCACCCCGCAGTGGAGGCGGTCAAGAAGTCGGGGGCGACCAAGGTCAAGGTGGCGGTCAGCGACATCGACGGCATCCTGCGCGGCAAGTACCTGCACAAGGACAAATTCTTCGGCACCGCCGAGCCCTATCCGGCGGGCGGCTTCGGCTTTTGCGACGTGGTGCTGGGCTGGGACATGACGGACAGCTGCTACGACAACACCACCGTCACCGGCTGGCAGCACGGTTTTCCGGACGCGCTGGCGCGGCTGGACCTGGGCACGGCACGCCATGTGCCCTGGGATGACGGCGTGCCGTTTTTCCTCGGCGAATTCGTCAATGCTGACGGTTCGGCCCACGCCGTCTGCCCACGCCAGACGCTCAAGCGCGTGCTCAAACGCGCCGAGAAAATGGGCTTCAAGGTCATGACCGGCATGGAGTTCGAGTGGTTCAACTTCCTGGAAACCCCTCAAAGCTGGGCGGCCAAGAAGGGCGTGGGGCCGGAGCAGCTGACGCCCGGCATGTTCGGCTATTCCTTGCTGCGGGTGAACCGCAACCGCGACTTCTTCAACGCGATCATGGACGAGATGCTGGCGTTCGGCGTGCCGATTGAGGGCTTGCACACCGAAACCGGCCCCGGGGTCTACGAGGCAGCCATCGGCTTTTCCGAAGCGCTGGAGCAGGCCGACCGCGCCATCCTCTTCAAAACGGGCACCAAGGAGATCGGCGCGCGCTTCGGCATCATGCCCAGCTTCATGGCCAAGCCCAACCAGCAGCTGCCGGGCTGCAGCGGCCATATCCACCAAAGCCTCTCCGACGGCAAGAACAACCTGTTTTACGACGCGAAAAGCCCGCGCAAAATGAGCAAGCTGTTTGAAAGCTACCTGGCCGGCCAGGTGGCCTGCATGATGGAGTTTGGCCCCATGATCTGGCCCACCATCAACAGCTACAAGCGCCTGGTCGACGGTTTCTGGGCGCCCGTCAAACCGACCTGGGGTATCGACAACCGCACCGCCAGCTTTCGCGTGATTGCCGGCAGCCCCAAGGCCACGCGGCTTGAAACGCGCTGCCCGGGTGCCGATGTGAACCCCTACCTGGCGATGGCGGCTGTGATTGCGGCGGGGCTGGACGGCGTGGAAAAAGGCCTCAAGCTCACCGCCCCGCCCATCACCGGCACCAATGTCGGCGCAGAAAACATTGCACGCGCACCGCGCACCCTGATCGAAACCACGCGCATCTTCCAGCAATCAAGCATTGCCCGCGACTGGCTGGGCGATACCTTTGTCGACCATTTCGCCGCCACCCGCGACTGGGAATGGCGGCAGTGGCTGGACGGCGTGACCGACTGGGAACTGAAACGCTACTTCGAGATCATCTGATGCAAATCCGCAGGCTTGAAGTCTCCGACGCATCCACCTTCCGGGCCTTTCGCCTGCGTGGTTTGCGCGAGCATGCCGACGCCTTCACCTCGAGCTTTGAGGAAGTCAGCCTGCAAGCGCTGGCTGACGCAGAAAAGCGGCTGGCGGCAACGTCCAATGAAAAACTCTGGGGCGCCTTTGTAGACGGCGAGATGGCCGGCATGGTGGGCCTGAACCGTGAGACACGCCTCAAAAATCGCCACAAGGCCACACTGGTCGGCATGTATGTCGCACCCGAACACACGGGGCAAGGCCTGGGCCGTGCCCTGGTCGATACGGCGGTGCAGGACGCCAGGGCCTCGGGCATAGAGCTCCTCATCCTCACGGTGACCGACAGCAACCGGCAAGCCCTCGCGCTCTACGAAAGAGCCGGTTTTACATCCTTCGGCACGGAGCCCGACGCGATTCGGGTCGATGGCATCAGTTTCGGCAAAACACATATGTACCTTCAACTTAAAACATCATGAACATCACCAATTTCGCATTCCCTACCGCCATCAAGTTCGGCCCAGGCGCCCGCAAGCTGGTCGCCAAGCAACTGCTCAAGGAAGGTTGCAAGCGCCCGCTGATCGTGACTGACCGGGGGCTCAGTGCGCTGCCGGTGCTGGCGGAATTCATGACGCATCTGGACGGGCTTGATGTGGCCGTGTTCTCCGGCGTGCATGGCAACCCGACCTGCAGCCAGGTGATGGATGGCGCCGTCGCTTTCAAAGCACACGGCGCGGACTGCATCATCGGCTTTGGCGGCGGTGCGGCACTCGACGTGGCCAAGGTGGTGGGCATAGCCGCCACGCACGAAGGCGACATCCTGGAATATGTCTGGGACCACCCGCAGGTGCGCCCCATCGTCAACAAGCTGCCTTATTTTGTGGCCCTGCCCACGACCTCGGGCACCGGTTCCGAGGTGGGCCGCGCAGCCGTGGTGGGCGAGAACGGCACGCACGTGAAGCGAATAGTCTTCAGCCCGAAAATTCTGGCCAAGGTGGTGTTTGCCGACCCCGAACTCACCTTGGGCCTGCCGGCCCATGTGACGGCGGCCACCGGCATGGACGCGCTGACGCACAACATCGAGAGTTACCTCTCGCCCGCCTACCACCCGCTGTGCGACGGCATTGCGCTGGAGGGCACGCGCATTGCCGCCAGCGCCCTGCTCACCGCCGTGAAAGAGCCCGGCAATCTCAAGGCGCGCAGCGACATGATGATGGCCTCGATGATGGGCGCAATCGCCTTCCAGAAAGACCTGGGCGCCGTGCATTCCTGCGCCCATGCGCTGGGCGCGGTATGCGACCTGCACCACGGCCTGGCCAATGCGCTGATGATTGATACGGTGCTGGCCTGGAATTACGAAACAGTGCCGGCCAAATTTGACGAGCTGGCCCATGTCTGCGGCGTGGCCGGCGGCGGCAAGGCCTTGGTGCCCTGGCTGCAGCAGCTCAAAGCCAGCATCGGCATCACCGGCCGGCTGGCCGCCCATGGCGTGAAGCCGGAACACCTGCCGCGCCTGGTCGAAATTGCCACGGCCGACATTTGCCACCAGACCAATCCGCGACCCTGCACCGCCGGGGATTTTGAAGCCTTGTTCAAGGCAGCGATGTGAGGCAAAGACCAAAGGGCACTTTTATCAATTCACACATCCATTCACACTTTCGTCATCCCCGCGCAGGCGGGGATCCAGTGCGCCCCTATCAATCAATCACTGACGGGACCATGGATTCCCGCCTGCGCGGGAATGACAGATGGATGGAAGTGCCCTAAAGTGAGAACTACAGTGAGGTTTGTACGAAATCTGGAACTGTCATGACAGAGCATCTCAAAATCGGCATCAGCGCCTGCTTTTTCCACCCCGACCCGGCACGCACGGCGTTTGCCAGCAAAACCCTGCAGTACGTTGAACAGTCCATGGCGCACTGGTTGATGTCCGGCGGCGCCCTGCCGGTGATGGTTCCGTCGCCGGTCGGCGACACCGCCCGCGGCACGATTGACTTTGCCGACTACGCCAACTGGCTCGACGGCCTGGTGCTGCACGGCGGCGCCGACGTGTGGCCCGGCAGTTACGGCGAAACACCGCTGCGCGAGCAATGGAGCGGCGACCGCACGCGCGATGAATACGAGCGCGCGCTGGTCAAGGCCTTTGTGGCGGCGGGCAAGCCCGTGTTTGGCGTGTGCCGCGGCCTGCAGCTCATCAATGTGGCCTTCGGCGGCACGCTGTACCAGGACATCGGCACCCAGCGCCCCGGAGCTCGCGCGCACCGCGACGGGCAGGTTTACGACCAGCACTTCCACAATCTGGAGCTGGTGCCGCAAACCCGCCTGAGCGCGCTGCTGGCGGGCACCAAAAGCTACAAAATCAACAGCATCCATCACCAGGGCATCAAGGACCTGGCCCCCGGTTTTGTGGTGGAGGCGCGCTGCCCCGATGACGGCATGATAGAAGCCATTCGCCGCACTGGCGACAGCTATGTGGCGGCCGTCCAGTGGCATCCGGAGTTCCACCGGCCCGAGCTGGGCACCCTCGATGACGGGCCGCTCCTGACCGATTTTCTGGAAGCGGCACGGCTGGTCCGTTCGGGCTGAGCCGGCCCTGGCTCTCTTTATCTCCTGCCAGCCAACAACTTCAACCTGACTTCAACCCCCCTGCACCTCAACCCGCCCAAGTAGCGCACGGACCTCAATATGCACCACCTCTCCATTCACAACCCCGCCACCGGCGCACTGATCACGCAGGTCCCGGCTGACGACGACGCCTCGGTCGCCGCCAAGGCCGCGCAGGCCCGGGCGGCGCAGCCCCGTTGGGCCGCCGTGCCGCTGGCCGAGCGCAAGGCCTGCATCAGCCGTTTTCGCGCGGCCATCGTGGCCGAGCTGGAGTCGCTGGCCGCCACCATGACCCGCGAGACCGGCAAGCCCATCAAGATGTCGCGCAACGAACTCAATGGCCTGCTGGGCCGCCTTGACTTCTTTCTCAATGAAACCGACGCCTCCATCGCCACGCAGACGGTCTTCCAGGACGGCGGCATGATCGAGCAGATCGAGCACATACCGCTGGGCGTGGTGGCCAACATCTCGGCCTGGAACTACCCGTGGTTCGTCGGCTGCAACGTGATCGTGCCGGCACTGCTGACCGGCAATGCGGTGCTGTACAAACCGTCCGAATACGCCGCCCTGACCGGCCTGGCGATTGCGCGCCTGCTGCATGGCGCCGGCGTCCCCCAGGAGGTGTTTGTGCCCCTGATCGGTGGCGGCGCCGTGGGGGCCGCGCTGATGGAGCAGCAGATCGACGGCCTGTTTTTCACCGGTTCGTACGCCACCGGCGCCCGCATCGCGCAGGCCATGGGCACCCGCATGGTCAAGCTGCAGCTCGAGCTCGGCGGCAAGGACCCCACCTATGTCTGCGACGACGCCGACCCCAAGACCGCGGCCGAATCGCTGGCCGACGGCGCCATGTACAACACCGGCCAGAGCTGCTGCTCGGTCGAGCGCATTTACGTGCACGAGAAGATTCACGACGCCTTTGTCGCGGCCTTTGTGGACACGGTGAAAACCTTCAGGGCCGGCGACCCGGCAAGCGAGGACACCTACATAGGCGCCATCACGCGCGCGCCCCAGCTGGAGGTGCTGGATGCGCAGGTCGCGGATGCCAAAGCCAAGGGCGCCAGGCTGCTGCTGGGCGGCGAGCGCCTGCCCGGGCCGGGCAACTGGTATGCGCCCACGGTGTTTTCCAATGTCGACCACACCATGACGCTGATGCAGGAAGAAAGCTTCGGCCCCATCATCGGCATCCAGAAGGTCTCCAGCGACGAGGAGGCGGTCAAGCTCATGAACGACACGCGCTACGGCCTGACCGCCGGCGTCTACACGCCTGACGCAAGCCGCGCACAAGCCCTGCTGGCCCAGGTCAACGCCGGCAGCGTCTACTGGAACTGCTGCGACCGCGTGAGCCCGCGCCTGCCCTGGAGCGGTTATGGCGATTCGGGCGTGGGGCTGACCCTGTCCACCTACGGTATCCAGACCTTCACGCGCCCCAAAGCCTGGCATCTGAGAAGTGTGTGACCAGCTGACCCGCCGCATGAGATTCTTCGCTGCGCTCAGAATGACAGGCCAGCTCAGCATGACAACAGTGGATGACATGTCATCCTGAACGCAGTGAAGGATCTCTATCTTGGAACACCAATACTTCGTCTACATCGCAACCAACCTGTCCAAGACTCTCTACATAGGGGTTACGAACAACCTGATACGCCGTATGTACGAACACAGGAACAAGCTGGTCGAAGGCTTCACCTCGCGCTACAACATTTCAAGGCTCGCCTACTTCGAAACCACATCCTCCATAGAAGCCGCGATCTTGCGTGAAAAGCAGCTCAAGGGATGGCTCAGAAGCAGAAAAATGGAATTGATCGAAAGCCTGAATCCAGGGTGGAAGGATTTGTATGCGGACATCGTTGGAGATTCTTCGCTGAGCTCAGAATGACCATGCCAAAACTGACCCTGTTCGACCTGGACCACACCCTGCTCAGCGGTGACACCGATGTGCTGTGGTGTGACTTCCTGATTGAAAAAGGCGTGCTCGACAAAAAGCACTTTGGCGCGCGCAATGCCGACATCGAGACCCGCTACAAGGCCGGCACGGTCGGGTTGCAGGAGTTCGCCGATTTTTACGTCGGCACGCTGGCCGGGCGCACCTTGCAGGAATGGGAGCCTTTGCGCCAGGAGTTTCTGGCCACCTGGGTCGTGCCGCGCATTCCTGCAGCGGCCATCGCGCTGGTAGACAAACACCTGGAAGCCGGCGACCTGGTGGTCATGACCACGGCCACCAACCGTTTTCTGACCGAGCTGACCGCCATTTACCTGGACATCGAGCACCTGATTGCGACCGAAGCCGAAGTGCGTGACGCCCGCTTTACCGGCCGCACCACCGGCACGCTGAACATGCGCGAAGGCAAGGTCGAACGCCTGCACGACTGGCTGACGGCGCGCGGGCTGCGCTTTCAGGACTACCAAAGCACGGCCTACAGCGACTCGATCAACGACCTGCCGCTGCTGGAGGCGGTCAAGCACCCGGTCACGGTCAATGCCGACGCCCGGCTGGCGGCCATCGCCGCCGAGCGCCGCTGGCCCGCCGTGCATCTAAGGTAAAAAGACCTCAAGTCCACGCAAAACATGCGCCAACAGCTATCATATTGATAGCAAAAATAACCCGATGCTCAGCCCAGGTGCTTGCCCACAATGCCGGCCAGCTCGAACATGGTCACCTGCGGCTTGCCGAAGACGGGCAGCAGCTTGGCGTCGGCATTGATGGCGCGCTTGTTGGCCGCGTCCTGCAAGGCGTTGGCCTTGATGTAGTCCCAGAGCTTTTTGATCACCTGGGTGCGCGCCACCGGCTCGGCGCCAATCACCGCGGCCAGCGCATCGCTGGGTTTGAGGCCCGCGCCGGGCGTGGTTTTGCGTGCGGCCTTGGGTTTGGCGGTTTTGACCGGAGCAGCTTTGACCGCAGCCGTTTTGGCGGGTGCCTTTTTGGCGGCCACTTTTTTCGCGGCCGGTGCTGATTTGGCGGCAGCCGGTTTGCGCGGCGGGAACTTCGAGGTCCGCGGCTCGAACTCGAAAGCCACCTTGCCGGCCTCCTTGTCCCACACCAGGAAGGCCTTGAAAGCGCGGCGCGTGCGCATGGAGACGAACTTGTCGAGCAGATCGGTCTTGCCGGTTTGCAGCAGCTTGGTCATCTGCACGCGCTCTATCGGCTGCTGCAAAATGATCTGGCCGCTCTTGAAGTCGCAGCTGGGCGTGACCTGTTCGAGCGTGGGCACCGACTTCTCACAGACATAGCTTTTGCCGAATTCGCGCACGGCGCTGCCGCATTTGGGGCAGGCACCCAGCGGCGCATTGGCCGACAGGTCCACAATCTCGCCGCTTTCCGCCGCCTTCTGGTCTTCCCCGAAGTCGAACTCCAGCTTGTAGTTTTTCGCTTCTTCGTCGTACTTGATCACCATCTCGGCCGTGAAGGGCCAGCCCGCCTTGGAGCGAAAGCCGTCGAGCGGGCCAATCTTGCGGTCGCGCAGGAACTGCTCGACCTCGTCGGCCTCGAAGGTCCGGCCGGCCGGCGTCTTGCCGAAGGAAAAGCCGCAGCCATCGCCACCGTTTTTGCCGGTGCAGGTGTAGCGGCGGTAGTTTTCCCTGACCACGCCGCCGCAGTTGGGGCAGGGGGTTTGCAAGGTGGCGTAGTCGCCCGGAATGGTGTCCTTGTCGTAGCCCTTGGCCTTGTTGACCATGCGCTCGGTCATGGCCGCAATCTCGGCCATGAAGGTGTCGCGGCTGAGCTTGCCGTGCTCCATCTGCGCCAGCTTGTACTCCCACTCGCCGGTCAGCTCGGCGCGCGAGAGCTCTTCCACGCCCAGGCCGCGCAGCAAGGTCATCAGCTGGAAGGCCTTGGCCGTCGGAATCAGTTCGCGGCCTTCGCGGTGAATGTATTTTTCGGCGATCAGGCCCTCGATGGTCGCGGCGCGGGTGGCTGGCGTGCCCAGGCCTTTTTCCTGCATGGCCTCGCGCAGCTCGTCGTCGTCGATGGTCTTGCCGGCGCCTTCCATGGCGCCGAGCAAGGTCGCCTCGCTGTAGCGGGCCGGGGGGCGGGTTTTCAGGCCCTTGGCGTCCACCGCTTCGGCGCGTACCATCTCGTCGGGTTTGACCGGCACCAGGCTCTGGCCCTTGTCGCCGTCCTTGGCATCGGCGACTTCATCGGCCGCTTCCTTGCCGTAAATCGCCAGCCAGCCGGGCTTGACCAGCACCTTGCCCTCGGTCTTGAAGCTGTGGCTGACGCCTTGATGACTGGCCTGCGTGATGCGGGTGGTGACCAGGTACTCGGCGCTGGGGAAAAACACCGCCATGAAGCGGCGCACCACCAGGTCGTACAGCTTTTGCTCGGCCTCGCTCAAGCCATGCGGCGCCTGCAGCGTCGGGATGATGGCAAAGTGATCGCTCACCTTGGCGTTGTCAAAGATGCGTTTGCTGGGCTTGATGTAGTTGCCCTTGAGCGCCGTGGCCGCATGCGGCGCCAGGTGCTTCATGGTGCTGTCGGCCAGCATTTCAAAGGTCTGTTTGACCACCGGCAGGTAGTCTTCGGGCAGCGCGCGCGAGTCGGTACGCGGGTAGGTCAGGGCCTTGTGGCGCTCGTACAGGCTTTGCGCGATCGACAGCGTGGTCTTGGCCGAGAAGCCAAACTTGCCGTTGGCCTCGCGCTGCAGCGAAGTCAGGTCAAACAGCTGGCCCGCCGCCTGCGTGGTGGGCTTGGACTCTTCGGTGACCGTCGCGCTCTTGCCGCGCACGGCCTGGGCAATCGCCAGCGCCTCGCGCTCGGACCAGACCCGGTCGGCCCTCAGCTCGGCATCGGGCTCGGCATTGTCGGCATTGGCCGTGGCCTTTTTCCATTTGGGGTCGAACCACTTGGCGTTGTACTCGCCGGCTTCGGCCAGAAAGGTGGCGTGGACTTCCCAGTAATCGCGGCTGACGAACTTGCGGATGAGCTCTTCGCGCTCCACCACCACCGACAGCGTCGGCGTCTGCACCCGGCCCACGGTGGTCAAAAAGAAACCGCCGTCGCGCGAGTTGAAAGCCGTCATGGCGCGCGTGCCGTTGATGCCGACCATCCAGTCGGCTTCGGAGCGGCAGCGCGCGGCATCGGCCAGCGGCAGCATCTGTTCGTCGGTGCGCAGGCTGTCAAAGCCTTCGCGGATGGCCGCCGGCGTCATGGACTGCAGCCACAGGCGCTTGACCGGGTGTTTGGCTTTGGCGTACTGCTGGATCAGGCGAAAGATCAGCTCGCCCTCGCGCCCCGCGTCACAGGCGTTGACCATGGCGCCCACATCCTTGCGCTTGGCCAGCTTGACGATGGCGTTGAGCCGGGTCTTGGTCTTGTCGATGGGCTTGAGGTCGAAGTAGGGCGGAATCACCGGCAGGTGGGCAAAGCTCCATTTGCCGCGCTTGACGTCAAACTCCTCGGGCGCCTGGATCTCCACCAGGTGGCCGACGGCGGAGGTGACGACCCATTTTTCACTCTCAAAGTACTCGTCGTGTTTTTCAAACTTGCCCGCCACCGGCGTGATGGCACGCACAATGTCTTGTGCCACCGAGGGCTTTTCTGCAATCACCAGAGTTTTCATAAGTACTTCTTCAAACCTTCCACATCTTCGGGGAACATTTCCCCGGCTTGCGCAAACACTACTTTTCCGTCCCGGCCATTCATCTTGAGAACCACCACCACCGGCAGGCCGCGCGGTTTGGGCAGCACTTTGGCGATCTCCGGCGTGTACATCGCTGCCGGAAAGCTGTAACCCTTGGCCTTGAGGTACTGAGCCGCGGCCCCCGGCTGCTTGTCAATCGACAGCGCCAGCACCTCCAGCCCGCTGGCCTTCTGGGCGCGCCACAAGGCCTCTATATGGGGCGACTGCACCGCGCAAAAAGGGCACCAGCTGGCCCACCAGTACACCACAAGCGCCTTGCCCTGTGCCTGGGCGGGCGTCCAGGCCCGTCCATCGAGCAGCGTGAGCGCGGGCACCGGCAGGGCGCTGCCCGCCTGGGGCAGGGGCCCTTCAACCCCCCTGGCCAGCGCAGCCGGGCCCAGACCCGCCGCGGCCAGCGCGGCGAGGGACTCCAGGATGTTTCGGCGGTTCAACACGGCTTGTTCCTTACAATAGTGGCTTCGCGCGTACGCGTGCGCACGCACGCAGGTGCGCGCACATGCATGAATTAACCATACCAAAAAAATCCACTGTGTCCAAAACCCGGGTCTTAGCCGCCAAATCCACCCCCCCTGTCCAGGCCCCCATCGCAGCGGGCCGCCGCATTCAAACCCGCCGCTCCGGCGTGCATGGCAAAGGCGTGTTTGCCGTGCAGGACCTGGCCGAGGGCGAGACCCTGATCGAGTACGTGGGCGAGGTCATCAGCTGGAAGGAGGCCCTGCGCCGCCATCCGCACGACCCGAAAGATCCCAACCACACGTTTTACTTTCACGTCGATGAAAAGCACGTGATTGACGCCAAGTACGGCGGCAACTCCTCGCGCTGGATCAACCACAGCTGCAAGCCCAACTGCGAAGCCGACGAGCAGGACGGCCGCGTCTTCATCAAGGCGCTGCGCAACATCCCGGCGGGGCAAGAGCTGTTTTACGACTACGGCCTGATCATCGACGCCCCCTACACCAAGAAGCTCAAGGCCGAATATCCGTGCTGGTGCGGCGCCAAGCAATGCCGAGGCACCCTGCTGGCGCCCA
This sequence comes from Polaromonas sp., assembly GCF_036676035.1. Taxonomy (GTDB): domain Bacteria; phylum Pseudomonadota; class Gammaproteobacteria; order Burkholderiales; family Burkholderiaceae_C; genus Polaromonas. Next base: position 88,865 of record NZ_JAKFDR010000114.1, on the reverse strand, counting down.
AAGACAAGGGCAAAGACAAGAAGGCCAAAAAGCGCAAAAAGGACTAAGCCCCTGACAGCCGTTGACTGGTCATCCCGGACGCGATCCGGGATCCATGCCCCGGGCTATTCCAGCAACAAAGCCGGCGTCATGGATTGCGGATCAAGTCCGCAATGACAGAAACAGACACCGTCCTGAATCAATCCGCACCGCTGCCATGACCTCACCCCTGACTTCCCCCATCCAGTGGCCTGCCGAGGCCCTCTGGGAGGCCGTGGCGCCTGCCCTGCCGGGATTCACGGTCGAAGTGCTGCCCGAGATCGACTCCAGCAACACCGAACTGATGCGGCGCTTTCGCCACGCGCCCGCCGCGGCCCAGCCCATTTTGCTGGTGGCCGAGCAGCAAACCGCCGGCCGCGGACGGCTGGGCCGCGCCTGGCAAAGCCGCCGGGGCGACAGCCTGACGTTTTCACTGGGCCTGCCGCTGGCGCCAGCCAGCTGGTCGGGCCTGTCGCTGGCCGTCGGCATCAGCCTGGCCGAAAGCCTGGACCCCGCCAACCGCGGCATCCGCCTCAAATGGCCCAACGACCTGTGGCTCAGCACGCCGCAGGGCGAGCGCAAGCTGGCCGGCATTCTGGTGGAAACCGCCAGCTGGGACACGCTGCGCTACGTGGTGATCGGGGTGGGCATCAATATCCGGCCCGTTTCACTGCCACCGCTGCCGCCAGGCCCGGCTTTGCCCGCTGCCTCTTCTTTTGCCGCTGCGCCCATGGCCCCGGCCTGCCTGCAGGAGCTGCTGCCCACGGTCGATGTGGCCGAAGCGCTGGGCCGCGTGGTCGCGCCGCTGGTGCAGGCCGTGCAGGCCTTCGAGCAGTTTGGCTTTGCCCCCTTCCAGGCCCGGTTTGCGGTGCGCGATGCGCTGTCGGGCCGCGCCGTGCAGCTGTCCGACGGCACCCAGGGTACGGCGCACGGCGTGAGTGAAAACGGCGCCCTGCTGGTGCATACTGCGGCTGGCATGAAAGAAATTACCAGCTCGGAAGTCAGCGTCAGGCCCCTGGGCACCCCACCTGGACCGCCTGGAGGTGAGCGGCCGTGCTGAGGCTGCTGGTCTTGCTGCTCCTGCTGGCCAATGCCGGCTACTTTGCCTGGTCGCAAGGCCTGCTGGCCAGCTACGGCTTCGCCCCCAGCCAGCAGTCCGAACCCCAGCGCCTGACGCAGCAGCTGCGGCCCGAGGCCATGCAACTGCTCAGCCCGCGTGAAGCCCAGCAGCTGGAAAACACCCCCGCCCCAGCCAAGCCGGCCGCCGCGCCCGCCGAATGCCTGCAGGCCGGCCTGTTCAACGAGGCGCAGAGTGCCACCCTGCGCGCCAGCCTGCAAAAAACGCTGCCCGCCGGCAGCTGGACGCTGGAAGGCAGCGTGGAGCCGGCGCGCTGGATGGTCTACATGGGCAAATACACCAATGCCGAGGCGCTGGCCAAAAAGCGCACCGAACTGCGCCAGCGCGGCGTGTCGTTTGAGGCCGTGAGCAGCGAAGCCCTGTCGCCGGGCCTGTCCCTGGGCAGCTTTGCCACGCAGGCCGCCGCCGAGAGCGAGCTGGCCAAAATCGCCACGCGCGGCGTGCGCACCGCCAAGGTCATCCAGGAGCGCGCCGAGTCGCGCGGCCAGCTGCTCAAGCTGGTCGCGGTGGATGCCGGGCTCAAAGCCCAGCTGGAAGAGCTCAAGCCCCAGCTCGGCGGCAAGGCCCTGCAGGCCTGCCACTAGAGCCCCCACGCTCGTCACTGCGTGTACTTCGCTGCCCCCGAGGGGGCCGTCGCTTGCTCGGGGCGGCCCTTCGCGGCGCTAGTGTAGCGTGCGGCATTCATTTTGCTATCGTTTTAATAGCTATCAGCGCCCAATCTGCTTGGGCCAATGGCCAATTTGGCTTACAAAACCCGGCTCAGGAGAAGCGCCGGCTCAAAAACGCCGAGCCCGCCGCCCCAAAACGCCAGTGCACCTCGACCGCCCGGGAGATGCCAATGCGCGGACCGGCCAGCACAGTGATCGGCGCATCCCCGCCGGCGCCAATCAATTCAAACGGCGGCGCGTCCAGCGGCATGCCGTTGTAGTTAGGGCCTGGCCGACCCGGCCCGGGCCCGCGCACAGCAGGCGGATATCGTCCGGCCCGCGCCGCGCCTGCATGCGCGCTATCCCCGCCGTGGGCTCCAGCGCCCGGATCAGCACCCCGGCGCCATGGCCGGCTTCACGGCACACCAGGTTCAGGCACCAGTGAATGCCGTACGAGCGGTACACATAGGCCCGCCCCGGCGGCCCGAACATCGCCGCATTGCGCGCCGTGGGCCCGCCAAAGCTGTGCGAAGCCGGGTCTTCGCGGTCGTAAGCCTCGGTCTCCACAATCCGCCCGCCCACCCCGTCGACGAGCAACGTGACCCCGATCAGCCGGCGGGCGACTTCGTGGGAAGGGGCGGAAAAATCGAGGGGCAAGCGGGACATGCCGCAAGTGTCTACCATCTGCTGCCAGCCAAGGCGCGACAATGGCGCATCCATCAACACGCTTTACGCCAAATTGAACATGAAAATTGAAAAAAACACCGCCGTCACCCTGCGCTACAAGGTAGCCGACGCCAAAGGCAAGCTCCTGGAGGAAAGCCGCGAACCGATGGTTTACCTGCATGGCGGCTACGGCAACACGCTGCCCAAGATCGAGGAAGCGCTGGAAGGCAAAATGCCGGGCTACCAGACCACGCTGCAGCTGGAGCCGCAAGACGCCTTCGGCCTGCGCGACGAGAGCCTGGTGCGCACCATTCCCAAAGCCGAGTTTCCGCCGGGCGTCAAGGTCGGCGGACAGCTGCAGGGCCGGGGCGACGATGGCCGCGAGCAGGTTTTCCACGTGATGAAAATCAAGGGCAACATCGTCATGCTGGACGGCAACCACCCGCTGGCCGGCAAGGAGCTGCGCTTTAGCATCACGGTCACCGATGTGCGCGCCGCTTCTGAAGAAGAAATTGCGCACAAGCACGTGCATGGCGAGCACGGGCACCACCACTGAAGTATTGGTATTGGCAGGCAGGCAGGCTCTGGTCAAGCGGCATCTTTCGGCCTAAACTGATCAAGGACGCGGCCTGCACGGGCCGTACCGCTTCTGGCCCCGGATGGGTCTATTTATTCCAGGAGGCTGCCATGTCCATTCCCTCAAATCTATCCACCTACCTTGACCAGCGCGGCGCCCGCTATGACGTTTTCGCGCACGCGCACAGCCGCACCAGCGCAGAGACGGCCCGCAGCGCCAACGTCATGCCTTGCCACCTGGCCAAGTCGGTCATTCTCGAAGACGACTTCGGCTACGTGATGGCGGTCATCCCCGCCGACAAGGCCGTGATGGTCGGCGAACTTGCGCGCATGCTCGAGCGCAAGGAACTGCGGCTGGCCGATGAAGACCGCGTCGCGCTGCTGTTCAAAGGGTGCGACCCCGGCGCCGTGCCCTCGATCGGCATGCCCTGGGGTATTGAAACGATTGTCGATGACGAGCTCGAGGAAAGCGAGGTCGTGTACATGGAAGGCGGCGACCACGAACGCCTGCTTCGCATGTCGCACGACCAGTTCCACGCACTGATGAGCTCGCAGCGGCACGGCCATTTCTGCAAGACGCCGACGCACTGAGGGCATTTGGCCCCCAGGCTGGTCACTTCGCGTACGGCAGCGCCAGAGCAGCTCGCGCCATGACGCAGGGGCTCCAGGCCCCGGTCTTTGTGTTGCCCGTTTTTAAGCTGCCGGTGAGACGCCAAAGCAAGATCGCAAAGCCCTGTGGCCTGTAGCGCGGCAGCGCTGGCGTGTTTCCTGTCCTACTCATTAGCTACTATTTTGATAGCTGTCCACAGCCATTCTGATAGGGCCAGAGGCAGATTTGGCACTTACTCAACAGTCCGAAACGAAGGCGACGCCACCCACGCTGTCATTCTGAGCAACGCGAAGAATCTTGCCAGCATGCCGAGATCCTTCGCTGCGCTCAGGATGCCAGCCGCCAGTGGCCCATCGGGAAATGGGCCTTTTTTCGCTACATTTTTTATAGCTGCTTACACCCATTCTGCACGGGCTGAAGGCCATTTTCATACTGAAGCCCGCAGGGTTTCCGGCAAATCGGCACTCAATCGAAGCCAGGCCATTATTTTTGGTGAATATTTACCTTCACTATTCTCAAAATTGAGCGCTGTGCCAGCAGTCCGCCACTGGTCTGATGGCTCATTTCCCGGCATGATGGTTTTCACAAAATGTTTGCAGGCTTGTGACTCCCGGATGGCGACTCTTATTCCTTCAATCGGTACCTGCGTTTCGCGCATGACCAGTGGCGAGAAACGTCTGGCCGAGCGGCTGGAGCGGGTACTAGAAAAGCTCTGACCAACTCATGAATACACTCTCCCACTGCCCATATCGCCAATCGACTCTTCTGCAGCAGGCGCTTGCGCCAGACAAGATGCGGATCGCTTTCTTGCTCGGCGCTGGATGCCCCGCATCTATCCGCGTTCCCGAAGGACAAGAAACGCGGCCATTGATTCCCGACATTAGAAATCTCACGGGAATGGTCAACGACCGACTGAGCAAATCAGATGCGCACAAGGTCCACCACGCCACACTGTTGAAACGTTTTAGCGATGGAGACCCCGCTCAACCGACGATTGAGGACATTCTCAGCCACATCCGTGCTCTTCAAGACGTGGTGCGCGATGGCAATATCGATGGTCTCGACAAGGCAGCACTTGCGGCGCTCGACGCCGAAATATGCAACATCACGACTGAAGTTGTTGGTGTCGACTTGCCGGAGTGGAATACGCCGTACCACCAATTGGCGACTTGGATCAGAGGGATCCAGCGCGCTCACGCGATAGAGGTTTTCACTCCGAACTATGACCTGCTAGTAGAACAGGCGTTGGAGGCCAACAAGATCCCGTACTTCGACGGCTTTGTCGGTTCAAAACAAGCATTTTTTGATCTTACATCGATGGAGAGCGAGTCTCTCCCGCCTCGCTGGGCTCGTCTATGGAAAGTTCACGGCTCGGTGAACTGGTGGCGGCAACGAATCGACAAGTCGCACAACGAGTTTGAAGTGGTGCGAACGGACAAGCCTAGTAGTGAGGGCCGGCAGATGATTTATCCGTCGCACTTGAAATATGACCAAAGTCGGCGGCTTCCATACCTTGCGATGCTCGACAGGCTCCGCGAGTTCCTTGCTCGGGGGCAAGCGGTGCTGGTAACCTGCGGATACTCGTTTGGTGACCAGCACCTGAACGAGATCATCCTTCATGGACTCCGAAGCAATCCGACTGCAATTTGCTTTGGCCTGCTCTACGGTGCTCGTGCAGCGTATACCGATGCGCTGCACAAGGCGCAGAGGCACCCCAACCTAAGCCTGCTCGCCGCAGACGGGGCCGTATTGGGATCAGTGGAACGGGATTGGCGCGCTGATGAGCAGACGGGGCATCCGCAGCATGGATTCAGTGTGGCAAAGAAGGCAGCGGCTGAAAACGCCGGCGCCGAGTCGCAGAACTGCGAGTTCCTGCTTGGTGACTTCAAGCATTTCGGTAACTTCTTAGCTCAGCAGCTATCACGCTCGGATGACGAGCAGGTAACTCCAAATGCAGCGTGATCCGACCTTTATTGGAACGGTGCAAGACGTTCATGGAGCAACTATCACCGTGGAGTTGAGCGATGAGACAGTGACCGGGCTCGGCTTTGTTCATGGCGAGGGGTATCGCATCGGACAGGTCGGCAGCTTCGTTCGCATCCCCCTTGGCTTCGTCGACCTTTATGGGGTCGTTTCACAGGTGGGGGCCGGGGCTGCGCCGGAGCGTGACGAGGATCGGAAGGTCTACGGCAATCGTTGGGTAAAAGTGCAGATGGTCGGCGAGGGCCAACGAGGCGGAAGGTTTGAGCGCGGTATCTCTCAGCATCCAACGATTGAAGACCGAGTCCATATCGTCACCGAAGCAGACCTTCGTGCGATTTATGGATCAGGCGATCCCCAAGACTTCGTGTCGGTCGGACATCTCGCCAGCGCCGAATCGATTCCATCCCTGGTGAACATCAACAAGCTGATCACCCGGCACTGCGCTGTTGTTGGAACCACTGGCTCAGGCAAGTCAACCACTGTCGCGGGACTGCTGACCGCGCTGTCCGAGCCGACGCGTTACCCCTCCGCGCGAATCGTTGTGCTCGACATCCACGGCGAATACGCGAAAGCACTCTCTGACAGGGCCTCAGTTTTTCGGGTTGCGGTCCAAGCTTCCAAGAACCAGAGCGAATTGCTCATCCCGTTCTGGGCTCTAAGTTTTGAAGAGTTGACCGGCCTGGCTTTTGGCGGGTTGAAGGACGCTCAGGCCGCGGCCGTTGCCGACGCCATCGTGCAGCTTAAGAAGGAAAGTCTGGAAGTTCAGCCAAGAGACGGCATCGAGGAATCTCAGGTAACGGTCGATTCTCCGATCCCGTTCTGTTTGCACAAGTTGTGGTTTGAGTTGCATAAGCGAGAGCACCACACCCTCATCCCACGACCAGGTGGTGCCGCCGACGATGTCGATCCAGCCTACGTTCTTGGGCCAAACAACCAGCCACTTCAAATGGGCGACGCGATGTCCGTAACCCCGCCGCTTTACCGAACGGTGAAGACTACGGGCCCCGCCCCAGAGCGCGTCCAGTTGGGGCGAGACCCCATTGGCATCCGACAGCAGCTCGCAGGGTTGGCCTCAAGGCTACGCGATCCGCGAATGGCATTCCTTTTCAACCCCGGCGACTGGCTGCCTGACATCGACGGCAAGGTGGTCAAGGATCTCGACGCTTTGCTCGAAGGGTGGATTGGTGGACCGCAGCCGATCACGATCCTCGACCTTTCTGGTATACCGTCCTCTGTGCTGAATGACCTGATTGGCGCACTGCTGCGTGTTCTTTACGATGCGATATTCTGGGCAAGGAATCTGCCCGAAGGTGGCAGAGAGCGTCCCTTGTTCTTGGTGTTGGAGGAGGCGCACGCTTATCTATCCAAGGAAACTGCTGGATCGGCCGCAATGGCCGTGCGACGGATCGCAAAGGAAGGTCGCAAGTACGGCGTAGGAATGATGATTGTTAGCCAGCGCCCCTCTGAAATTGACTCGACCATACTCTCGCAATGCGGGACTCTGTTCGCGATGCGTCTCGCAAACGACACAGACAGGGGTCATGTCACCGGCGCCGCGTCTGACAATTTGAAGGGCCTGTTTGACATGTTGCCCGTACTGCGAACTGGCGAAGCCATTATTGTTGGCGAGGCTGTGAGCCTGCCGGTGCGCACGCTAATTTCACCGCCCCCACCGCATAGACGGCCTGACAGTGTCGATCCTCGAGTTGTTGTGCGTTCCTATCCGAATGATGGCTATGACGGCCCCGCTGGCTGGGGGCAGCCACGCGATCCGGCTGACTACGCGGCGATGGTGCGCCAGTGGCGCCGGCAAGACCCACACTACCAACACAAGACCCCACCCGGGGCCGTAGCAGCACTACCTGATCCTGACAACAAGGAGTAAACATGGATTGGATCAATACACCTGAATCTTCGAGCATCGCGCGCTTCGCGTTTGACGACGCTAGTCGAGTCTTGAAAGTAGAGTTCAAAAATGGAAATGTCTACGACTACTTCGACATCCCGGATCACGTCTTCGATGGCATGCGGGCTGCGCCTTCAAAGGGACAGTACTTGGCGCAGTATGTCAAAGGGAACTATCGATACGCGCGAGCGTAGCTGTTAAGAACAAACATTAATCCAACTCTATGTCAAAACGGGTTTTTCGATCCGAACTGCCGCGTTATTTCGCAGCACATCGGATACCCCGCAGTTTGCGGGATATATCTAAGTTAAATTTCTGTGCTTGACTCAAAGAATCCTTTGCTCCACAGCGGCACCTTCCTAGCCGTCGCAACAGCATTCCTGTACTGCGTAGATGCGGCCTATTACGAAGGCTACTTGATTCCGCTGCAACTCGATGCAAATGTTCTGGATCGGAACTTTCATCAGGTCCTCTTCAACGGTTTTCTGGTCTTCCTTGCCCCTGCCTTTTCCGCTCTTTCCGTATACGTTGTAGCACGTCCTCTCTACTCGCACGCCTTCCTACCAAGCCTTAATGACTGGCTACGTCGCAGACGAGAGAGACGACGACGCTTTCTCAAGCTGAAACATCTGTGTCTCGGTAAACGGAAAGATCCGCTGATCGAGCGGCGCGAAAAACAGCGCACGGCAACTTTATTCGCCTACCTCGCGACTGTTATAGCCTTCATCCTTTCTCTGGCGTATTCCCTAAACCAAGGTAAGAAGGCCGGGCTTGAGCTTGTAGAAAAAACCAACAACAAACCTTTGCAGAGTTCAGATTTAATCATCGTCAAGATTGACGATCAACAGCGTAAGCTTCTTTATATAACTTGCGGCGCGAGAAACTGCGCAGGCATCGATCCGGTTACGAAGACTGTCTACTACTTTCCACAGAATGGGCACTCGTATCAGTACTCTGCCGCAGTGCCGAAACTGGTACCGTAACCCACAGGCAAGGCTCAGCAATGAGCAGGAAGACCGCGCGTCGGTTTTTGGCTTGGGATTCGGGGTCATGGATTGCGGGTCGAGCCCGCAATGACAAATGCGAGGGCAGGGAATGGGTTGTCATCCCGGACTTGATCCGGGATCCATGTCGCCAGCTCAGCGTCGCTACTTTTTTATAGCTGCCTGCGCCCATCCAAAAGGGGCTAGAAACCGATTTGGCTTAAGAAATCCGCCGGATGCTGCCTGTCGTACGATGTCAGGGCGGGTCAATGTAGCAGGGTTGGTTCTCATGGGCTTGTCGCGTGTGCCGTGAGTCCCACTGCTACAGTGCGCCCATGCTCACCAACGCCGCTTCCCAACCATCCGCATGACCCACGCCGTCTCTCGCCTGCGCACCGCACGCCTGGCGCGCAGCTCCAAACCCTTTCTCGCCCGTGGCGGTCCGCGGGGGGAGCGCTGTGCCGGTTGCCGCCTGGTTCCCAGCCACTGCCTGTGTGCCTTGTGTCCGGCAGTGCCTGTGCGTGCGGGTGTGTGCCTGATCATGGCGGACATCGAGCCGCTCAAGCCCAGCAACACGGGCTGGCTGATTGCCGATGTGGTGGCAGACACTTCTGCCTTTGGCTGGGCGCGCACTTCAGCTGACCCTGCACTGCTGGCCATGCTGGCCGATCCGCAGTGGCAGCCGTATCTGGTGTTTCCGGGGGAGTTTGTGGCGGCCGGGCGGGTGGTGACAGAGGTGCTGCCCATTGATGCCCAGGATGGCAACGAATTTCGACAGGGCAAGCGGCCGCTGTTTGTGTTGCTGGACGCCACCTGGCCCGAGGCGCGCAAGATGTTTCGCAAAAGCCCTTACCTCAACCACCTGCCGGTGCTCAGCCTGCAGAGCGAGCAACTCTCCAACTACCGCCTGCGCCGCTCGAAACGCCAGATTGGGGAACAGAGCCACTTCTGCACCTCGGAGGTGGCGGCCCTGTGCCTGGCGCTGGCCGGCGAGACGCATGCGGCGCAGACCCTGGAGGCGTACCTGGATGTGTTCACCAACCACTACCTGAATGCCAAACAGCAGTTGCCCGTGGACATGGAGGACGCTGTGCACCAGCGGTTGCGCAGCCTGCGCTTGCCGCAGGGCAGTGGCGCCTAGCCATGCGGCTAACGCACCGTCTCGTCATCGCGAGGCCGCAGGCCGTGGCGATCCATCGTCGATCAAGCGCAGCCATGGATTGCCGCGCTGCGCTCGCAATGACGCGGAGGCTGTCACGAATTGTGGAAAGCCCAATAATTTGATAGCGGCTTGCGCCCGCGCTGTAAGGGCTGGAGCCGAATTTTTCGGTCACAAAACCTCTGCCCCACACCGCCATGCACCAGCCGCAAGCGCCGGGGGCGGGGGCAGGTCGTTAAACAGGTCCATGCGGTAGAGGCGCGGCCTGCCACAGCAGTGACACCGGTGCTGCGTGCAGTCTCTCGTCAAACGGTGTGATGCGGTCATGGTCGTGTAGCACCAGTCCTTGCACAAATTTGTCACCCACGGCCTCTTGCAGTTTGCGCAGGCCACGCAGGTCTTGCGCTCGCACGGTGGCCGATGCTTTGACCTCAATGCCGATGACGCGCCCGCGCCGGTCTTCCAGAACCAGGTCCACCTCGTCTTGCTCCTTGGTTCGAAAGTGTGAGATGCGCAGCCGCTTCTCGGACCAAGTGGTGAGCTTGAGGACTTCGGACACGACGAAATTCTCTAATAGCGGACCATAGGCGGTGCGGTCTTTTTGCAGTTGGGCGGCAGTAACATCGCGCAGCGCGGCAAGCAAACCGGTGTCCAGAAAATGGAGCTTGGGTGTTTTGGTGAGTCGGCTGACGGCGTTGCTGGACCAGGGCTGCACCTGCCGCGTCAGAAACAAGCGCTCCAAAATTCCCACATATTTCTGCGCCGTGGGCGTCGTAAGCCCGAGTGCAGCGCCATAGCTGCTGTGGTTGACCAACTGCCCGGCGTGGGCGGCCAATACGTCGAGCAGGCGCGGCATGCGGTCTAGCTGGTCGATGTTGGCGATATCGCGCACATCCCTGTCCAGAATGAGCGCCACATAGTCTTGCAGCCAGGCCTGGTGGCGGCTGACACTGGTACGGCGCAGCGCTTCGGGGTAGCCGCCCTTGAGCACGCAATCCATCAGATCGTCACCCACCAGAGGGCTGACCACACCTGGCAAACCGGCGCCGTCAAACAGACGATCCAACAGGTCGCCCTTTGTTCCCACCAGTTCGGCCTGGGCGAAGGGCAGCAGGGTAATGACTTCGAGCCTGCCCGCCAACGAGTCGGCCACCATGGGCATGGCCATCAGGTTGGTGGACCCGGTCAACAAGAAGCGACCCGGCGTTTGATCTTTGTCCACACTTTCCTTGATGGCCAGCAACAAGTCTGGCGCGCGCTGCACTTCGTCGATGATGGCTTGCTTCAAGCCACGCACGAACCCAGCGGGGTCTGACCGCGCCGCCGCCAAGGTAGCAGGGTCGTCCAGTGTGAGGTAGGGGCGATCACGGGTCGCATAGAGCCGAGCCAACGTGGTCTTGCCCGCCTGCCGTGGCCCAACGACCAATACCACGCGCGTGTCTTGCAAGGCGGTTGCGATCTTGCCCTGAACATGGCGGGGGATGGCGGCGCTGGATGAGGGCGGGAGAGCAGTAGTCATGCCTTGGGATCCAGGGTTGAAGAGGTTTGACTAATTAGAACTTAAATATCGACCAATTTAAAGCAATACTTTGTCTAATTTAAATAGACAAGCAGCATTCGAACGCAATTTTTTGGCGCTCAACGGTTCATTAGCAGCTCGCCAGCCGCGCCTTGGTGGCGTTTGTGGCGCGGCCGGCGGCGGTGCGCGGGCAGGGGATTCCGGCGCGGTCCTGATTTCTCACCCGTGCATTTGCTCCTTATTTAATAGCTACTCACGCATACAGGACAATGACTGAAGACCAATTTATCTTAATCGCGCCTGAAAAGGAGCACCAACCGAAAACTGGCGCCTAGCAACCGCGAGCAGAAGCGATTGTGGATGGCGAGGCGGTGAGGGGGGCTGGCATGAGCAAACCACCCGCCACAACGGAACTTGGAAAACTCTCAACAGCGATGAGAGTTTCGCCTGATGAGCAGCCTCTTTATGCCGAGCTGCACGCGCTGATTGCCAGCAGCCGCCAGCGCCTGGCCGGCGCGGTGAATGCTGAGCTCACCCGCCTGTACTGGAGCGTGGGTGAACGCCTGCGCACCAGCGTTTGCGCGGCCTGCGTTTGCCGCAGGGCAGTGGCGCCTAGTGTGGTGCGTCACTCTGTTCTGTACTTATCGCGGCGACGGGGGCTGGGCCGGCATCGGGAGCGTCAGCCGCGCCGAGCCGCTTCGATCGCGGCGATGTCGATCTTTCTCATCCCCATCATGGCTTCGAACGTGCGCTTGGCTGCCGCGCGATCAGGATCGGTGTATGCGGCCGTGAGGGCTCGTGGCGTGATCTGCCACGACAGTCCCCACTTGTCCTTGCACCAGCCGCATTCGCTTTCCTGGCCGCCGTTGCCGACGATCGCGTTCCACAAGCGATCGGTTTCGGCCTGGTCGTCGGTTGCAACCTGGAACGAGAAAGCCTCGTTGTGCTTGAACTCGGGGCCGCCATTCAGGCCGAGACAAGGGATGCCCATCACCGTGAACTCGACCGTCAAGACATCGCCCTGCTTGCCCGAGGGATAGTCGCCAGGCGCGCGATGAACGGCTCCCACCGCGCTGTCGGGGAACGTCTCGGCGTAGAACTTCGCGGCGTCCAGCGCGGTGCCGTCGTACCAGAGACAAATCGTGTTCTTGCTGACCATCTTGGTTCTCCTAAGTTGGGACAGATACGTGCATTCAAGCCGCGCAGGCAGCCGGACTACTTCGGCAACTTGCATACCATGGGGTGGCGCGCATGCGCGATCGTCCGCCACGGCGCCGATCAAGTGGCATCGTATTCGTATCCGCAAATGGGATCAAGCTCATGGCCGACGCGCACTTTCACGGTACCAACGACGGAAACCGGCCCAAAGGAGTCCGTGGCGGGCGTTCTGACCGATTGGCAGCTCTACCCAGGAAGCTGCTGGTCGGCCAACGTGACGCGGAATCACAGTTTGCAAGCAGCGGTCATTCGCGAGGGTCTGGCGTCGGCCATGACGAACTCAACCTCGAACAGCAGCTTTGCGGGAGCGCGATCTGGCGCTCGCGACCCGTAGCGGGTACTGGCACTTGCGGAAAGCGGTCGTCGGACAACCGCATGGCCCACTTGCGAGATCCCGTCGCCGTGGTTGTTGGGTTGTCATCAGCGCTGATTTGGCTGGCTGGCCTTTCATGTAAAGAGTGAATTGAGTGATCCTGCCTCACCTCATCGAATGGTGCGCAGTGCGGCGGAGGTCATCAGAACCGCTCCTTGCACAGGGTCATCAGCGTGCGCACAAAGGTCGCCATGGTGGGTGAGTCACCCGCGCCCTGGCGCCGGTAAAGCGCCACCGGCGGCAGCGGCCACTCCAAGTCGCAGGTCACGCTGGCCACGTGCGCGCGGGTGGCGAGATCGTGCGCCACGTCGGCGGGCACCATGGCCACCATCGACGGGTTGCGCTCGATCATGCGGCCGACGATCTTGAGCGAATGGGTTTCGATGGCCGGCACCGGCGGCTCCTCTCCCACGTGCAGGAACAGGTCCAGCACCGAGGCGCCCAGCGCCGTGCCCGCGGGCGGCAGGACCCAGTCCATGGTGGCGAGCTCGTGCCAGTCCAGCGCGCGCTTGCCCAAATGCTTGGCGGTCTTGGGGTGGCACACCAGCGCGGGGCGCTGGCGGAACAGGATGTCGCAGCGCAGGTCACGCACCTGCGCCGCGCCCCGCGCGCGCGCCACAACGCCTTCGAGCCGGTGCTCGCGAAGCAGGGCCAGCAGGCGGTCGCTGGTGGCTTCCTCCACCGAGAGCACGAAGGGCCCGACCTGCTCGCGCGTGCGCGAGAGCGTGTCACACAGCAACTGGCCGGACAGGTAGTGGATCACGCCGATGCTGAGCCGTTCGGTGAAGCCCAGCCGGGTTGCGGCCATGTCGTTGGCCCAGTCCTGCAGGTCGGCCAGCAGGCGCGATGCGCGCGAGATCGCGATGCGCCCCACGGGCGTGGGCGTGACGCCACCGCGCTGCCGCGTGAACAGCGCCGTGCCCATCATTGATTCGATCTCGGCCAGCATCTGCGTCAAGTAGGGCTGGGTCACCCCCCATTCTTGCGCCACGCGGGAGAGCGAGCCGTACTGGCTCAGCGCGACCAGCAGGTTGAGGTGGCGCGCCTTCAGGCGCGAGCGCATGCGGCCCAGCGTTTCAAGGGCCAGGGCGGTGAGTCGGTCTGGCATAGGTGTTTACTTATCCTACCATCACTATATCTGTGAATACGCTTATGCCAGATCACTACAGTAGCGGCTAGGCCTCGATCGAACATCCGTCACTCACACACACCACAGGAGACCCCTTGATGCCCGTCATCGACGTACACACCCATATCTTCACCCGGCCCTGGCTGGAGCTGCTCAAGCGCAAGGGCGGCCTCTACAACATCCAGACACGGCCCGACGGCCAGCACGAGGTATTCCGTGGCGACACGCCCGTGGTCATCCCACAGAAAGGGCACTTCGACTACGACCTACGCATCCAGCACATGGACGCGGCCGGCATCGACATCTCGGTGATGTCGCTGACTTGCCCCAACGTGTTCTGGGGCGACGAGGAAACCAGCTGCGAAGCGGCGCGCGAATCCAACGATTCGCTGGCGCAGGCGCAGGCGGCGCACCCGAGCCGGCTGCGCTGGTTCACCTCGCTGCCGTGGGAATACCCGCAGCGCGCGCTCGACGAGCTCAAGCGCACCTGCAACAACGGTGCGAGCGGCGTCATGGTGCTGGCCAACATCGCCGGCCGCAGCCTGACCGACCCGGCCTTCGCACCCATCTGGGCCGAAATCGACCGTCGCGCGCTGCCGGTGCTGGTGCACCCCACCGACCCGCCGGGCGTCGACCTGATGGACATGACGAAGTTCGACCTGAGCTGGTCCGTGGGCTTCATGTTCGACACCACGCTCGCCATCACGCGCATGATCTTCGAGGGCTTCTTCGACCAATACCCTAACCTCAAGATCATCGCCTCGCATGCGGGTGGTGCCTTGCCCTACTTGGCCGGCCGTTTCGAGAAGGGCCACGAGGTCGAGATCCCCCAGCGGCGCAAGATGCAGCGCACGCCCATCGACTACCTACGCCACATCCACTACGACTGCATCTCGTACAGTCCGGCTTCGCTGGAGTTCCTGATCTCGGTCGTCGGCGCCGACCGCGTGATGTTCGGCACCGACTGGCCGCACCAGGTTCACGACACGCGCGGATCCTTCGCCAACACCGAGCGGCTGTCCGCCGCGCAGCGCGACGCCGTGCGTTCGAGCAATGCCATGCGCGTATTCGGTTTCTGATCGACTTCGACTGAACAAGGAGACTCTCACCATGATGAAGCGACGTGTTTTCAACTGGGTGGCTGCAACCATGGCGCTGGCCGCCGCGCTGCCCATGGGCGCCCTTGCGCAGGACAAGCCCCCCGTCAAGCTGCTGGTCGGCTTCGCGCCCGGCGGCTCGGTAGATATCGTGGCGCGGCTGCTGGCCGAGCGCCTGCGCCCGCTGCTCGACCAGCAGGTGATCGTCGAGAACAAGCCCGGAGCTGGCGGGCGCCTGGTGCTTGGGGAAGTAAAGCGCGCGCCGGCCGACGGCAACACGCTGGTAATTTCGCCCAGCGGCGCGCTGGTGATCTCGCCATGGGTCTACCACCTCAACTACGACCCGGTGAAGGACTTCACGCCCATCGCGCGTGTGGTGACCTTCGACTTCGCGGTGACGGCGGGTCCGGCGGCGCCGGCCGGCGACATCCGCGCGGTGCTGAACTGGCTCAAGGCCAACCCGGTCCGCGCCAACTACGGCACTTCGGGCGCGGGCACCGTGCCGCACTTTGCGGGCGTGCTGCTGTCGCAGGCCTCAGGCGTGCCGCTCACGCACGTGGCCTACAAGGGCGGCGCGCCGGCGGTGTCCGATCTGCTGGGCGGTCAGATTCCCATCATGGTGGACACGGCATCGGAGACCATCGAGCATCACCGCGCGGGCCGCCTGCGCATCCTCGCGGTCACGGGCAACGCGCGATCGCCGGTGCTGCCCGACGTGCCCACGCTCAAGGAGGCCGGAATCGACGCCACGGCGGAGGCCTTCGTCGGCCTGTTCGCCCCGGCAGGCCTGCCGGCCGACAAGGTCAAGCGCCTGTCCGACGCGATGGCCGAAGTGCTCAAGGCACCCGATCTCCAGGCGCGCGTCCGCGAGATCGGCCTGAATACGAACTACGCCGGCCCGCAGCAGCTCGGCGAGACCCAGGCCGCCGAGCTCAGGCGCTGGGAACGGCCCATCAAGGCATCGGGCTACAAGGCCGAGTGACGTTGCCACCGTGTAGCATGCAGGGGCTGGCCGTGCTCGTGCGCCGGCCGGCCCCGCACAGGCAGGTCATTCTTTTCCTTCAGTCTGTGTAGAGCCGGCGACTGGAACGCGAAGCGCAACGCAACGTCGAGCTGATGTTGCTCCCCGGGCGATTGGCCCCGGACTTCAAAACGATCGCCGACTTTCGCAAGGACCACGGCGATGCCATCCGCAAGGTCTGTCGCGAATTCGTGGTGCTGTGTCGGAGGTTGAAGCTGTTCACCGATGGCATCGCGCCATCGACGGCAGCGAGTTCAAGGCGGTCAACAACCGCGACAAGAACTTCACGAATCGCAAGCTGCGGGCACGCATGCAGCAGCTAGAGCAGAGCATCGCGCTACCTGGCTGAACTGGACCGCGCCGACCGCGATGCATCGACCGTGCCGCCGAGCCGTGACCTCAAGGAGAAGCTCGCCAAGGTCAAAGAACAGATGCGCTCTCTGGGAGAGATCGGCGAGCAGATGAAGAGCAGCGTGACGGACAGCTCTCCATGACTGATCCGGACGCAAAGGCAGGCACCTGGGCTGAATGACCGCATTGGCGAGCACGCCACCACGGGCGCTCAACCGGGTACGCCCGCTGGACCTTGATACCTGCCCGTTCGCGTGCTGATTTTCGACCTGCGTGAACGGCCGGGACTGGCCGGGAGCGTGAGTTCGACACCCGCAAACACCGACACTGCCGGCGCCCCCATAAGTTCTGGAACTTCGAGCGCACCATACTGGCGTCCAACCAGACGCCGCCACGCGGGCGACCCAAGAGCGACAATCGACCCCAACACCCAAGGCAACCTCGCCCTACATCAAGACAAGAGCAGCACCATGACCCAAGACCCGAACCGACAAAACGAATTGAAGAAGATGGCGCTGTGCGATTCATGCGCCGGCATCCAGCGCAACTGGCGCAAGGCCCCCGGGCACCCCGAGCTGGTGCAGGGCGGCAACCGGCAGGAAAAGCGCGGCGGCCATCTGGTCACCATCACCAAGTACCGCTGCGACCGCTGCGGCACCGCATGGGAATACGAGAACGACAAGGCCAACCTCAAGGCGGGTTGGTCGGTGGTGGGTCGATAGTCGGTACGGGCCGATGTGGCAGGGTTGGGGTCAAGCCCGACCCACGGTCCAGCGGAGAAAGAATGACGCGGATGAAATGCAAATGGTTGTTGACCCTGGCCACCTCGATGGCATTGGGCGGGGCCGGTTTGCTGGCCCTGCCGGATGCGCGCGCCCAGCCCAGCTACACGGTATCCAGCGAACAATTGCAGGAGGCCGTGGCGCAGCGGTTCCCGATGCGTTATCCCGTGGCTGGGCTGCTTAATCTTGACCTGCAGGCGCCCCGCCTGCGCCTACTGCCTGACGTGAACCGCCTGGGAACGGAGATGGCCGTTAAAGTGGCCGGCCCGGCCTTGCGGCGCAGCTATGCGGGCACGTTCGACCTGGATTTTGCGCTGCGCTATGAAGCCAGTGACCAGTCGATTCGCGCCCATCAGCTGCGCGTGAATTCGCTGCGCTTTGCCGGTCTGCCACCCGGCCCTTCGGAGCTGCTTGATGCCTATGGCCCGGCACTGGCCGAGCAGGCGCTGCAGGAAGTCATCCTGCACCGGCTGCGCCCGCAGGATTTGATGCTGGCAGACGGCATGGGGCTTGAGCCAGGCGCCATCACGGTTACGGCCAAGGGGTTGGTGATCGGCTTTGTGACGAAGCAGCGCTGAGGGCGCTGACCGCGTTCGGGGCGGCCGGCTCGCTCCTGTATTCATAGCTGCCAACGCCCGTTGTTATTGGGCTATATGTCAATTTTATGCATGGACTTGCCGCCGAATGCCACCAGGCCTGCGCGGGGCGTGTTACCTGAAGAAGTGCCCGCTACGGCGCTTTCGCACTGCCCTCGGGCTTGACCCAGGTGAACACGCGCAACGGCGGCACGTTCACAAGCTCCCACCGCTTGTCAGGCTCGCCGAGATAGGGCGAGACAAAATCGACCACGTGCGCGCGCAGCTGGTAGGCCACAAAGCGGCCGCCGGGTCGCAGCACCTTGGCGATGGTCGCGGCGATTCGGTCGGCGGCTTCGAGCGCCATGGTTGAAAATGGAATGCCCGAGACGATGGCATCCGGCGCCGGCAGGCCCAAGGCGGCCAACAAGTCCTCCAACTGCTCGGCGCTGCCCAGTTCCAGCGTGAAGCGCGGGTCTTGCACCGTGCTGCGCAGGTGCTGGTAAAAGTTGGCGTCGAGCTCTATCGCCAGCAGCCGGGCCGCAAGCGGCATGACGTGCAAGAAGGCAGCGGTGGTGCCACCGATGCCCGGGCCCAGCTCAACCACGGTGTGCGCTTCGGCCACCCGGGCCTCGCGCACCAGCAGCTGCTCCAGCCAGCGCGAGCTCGGCACGATGGAGCCCACCCGAGCCGGGTGGCGCAGAAAGCCGCGAAGAAACTCAACGTCGTCGCGCAGCTGGCCGCTGTGGCGCTGGCGAGGCGGGGGCGTGGCTCGGCCGGTCGGCCGTACTGCTCTGGGTTCGTTCCGCATGGTGGCACTTGCTTGATGGGCTGTGGTTTTTTCAAAAAGTCAAAGCTCTGGAACCCGCCGACGCCGCAAACGGTGGGGTTTCAAAGCGACCCTGTCAAAGATCATGCGACAAGGGCCGCTGCAAGGTCAACTCATTCTGGCGCCGGCCGCGCTGAGGGCCGCTGCGCGTCTCAGGCCGACTGCTTTGCCGTGCCTTGCACCGCCCGGCGCAGCGCCGCCCGCGCCAGCAGGCGCGTGGAGTCCAGCGTCGGCAGCGGAGAATTCGAGTCGTTCATGATCAGCGGGATCTCGGTGCAGCCGAGTACCACGGCGTCGCAGCCCTCGTCTTTCATCCGTGCCATGACCCGCTGAAAGCAGGCGACCGCCTCGGGCTTGAAGACGCCGCACACCAGCTCGTCCATGATGATGTGGTTGATCTCGTCGCGTTCCGCATCGCTCGGGCGCACATACGCCAGTCCGCGCGCCGTGAGCTTTTCCGGGTAGACCTCGCTGTCAACCAGCCAGCGCGTGCCGGTGATGCCGATGCGCTGGAACCCGCGCCGGACGGCCTCGGCGGCGGCGACCTCGGCAATGTGCAGCCAGGGCAGCGGGGACCGCGCCTCGACGTAAGGAAGCGCCTGGTGGATGGTGTTGTCGGGGCAGATCAGGAAGTCGGCGCCGGCTTTCGCAAGCTTGTTGGCGGAGGCGAGCATCAGCTCAGCCACGCCCTGCAGGTCGCCGCGATCGAGGCAGTCCACGTACTCGGCGAGCGAGGGCGTGTGCATAGAGACCTCGGGATGCGCGTGCGCACCGAGCTGCTGCGCGCCTTCAGCGCAGATGGTCTTGTAACAAAGCGCTGCGCCTTCGGCGGAGCAGCCAACAATACCGATGTGTTGGGGCATGACAGTTGTGTTCCATGAAGTGGTGCAGGAGAACCGTTGCGCGCTTGTCGGTGGCGGTTGCCTGTGCTTTGGATTATTGTGGCGGGCGGCGGGGGTTTCAAGGCCCATAGGTAGGATGAGCACCATCCAAGCAGGATGAGGAGTACGGAAAAGATGGGCCAGGCAACACAGAAGGTAGTCATCGTCGGTGGTGGCGTGATAGGCAGCGCGCTCGCCTGCTTTTTGGCAGCACATGCGCGCTTTCGCGGCGAGGTCACCGTGATAGAGCGCGACCCGACTTATGCGCAGGCCTCCTCGGCGCTATCGGCCAGTTCCATACGCCAGCAGTTCTCGGCGCCGGTGAACATTGCGATCTCGCAGTTCGGCATTGAGTTTTTGCGCAACATCAAGCAGCACCTGGCGGTGGACGGGGACGTGCCCGACATCGGACTGACAGAAAAGGGCTATTTGTATTTGGCCACTGAAGCCGGCGCGGCCACCTTGCGCGAGAACCACGCCACCCAGCGTGCGCATAGCGTAGCGGTGGCGCTGCTGGAGCCGGCTGCGCTGCAGCAGCGCTTTCCGTGGCTGCAGGTAGACGACCTGGCGCTGGCCTCGCTGGGACTGGATGGTGAAGGCTGGTTTGACGGCTACGGCTTGCTGATGGCTTTCAAGAACAAGGCGCGCAGCCTGGGTGTGCAGTACGTGAAGGCGCAGGCGACCGGCTTTGCACACAGCCAGGGCCGCGTGAATGCGGTGACGCTGGAAGGCGGCACACAACTGGCGTGCGACTGGGCGGTAAATGCGGCCGGCGCCTGGGCCAGGCCCTTGCTGGCCGGTACCGGGCTGGACTTGCCGGTGTATGGGCGCAAGCGCTGCGTGTATGCGTTTTCCAGCCCCGCGAAGACGCCGGATTGCCCGCTGGTGATTGACCCGAGCGGGCTGTGGTTTCGGCCCGAAGGCAACATCTGGATTTGCGGCCTGCCGCCGCCGCAGGATGACAACGACGTGCCGCTGGAGGTCGACTACGACTTGTTCGACCAGGCCTGGCTGGCGCTGGCGCACCGGGTGCCGGGCTTTGAGGCCGTGCGCATGCAGCGCGCCTGGGCCGGCTACTACGAATACAACACCCATGACCAGAATGCCCTGCTGGGGCCGCACCCGGCCTTGTCCAATTTGCTGCTGGCCAACGGCTTCAGCGGGCACGGCCTGCAGCAGGCGCCGGCGGTGGGGCGCGGCCTGGCCGAATGGATAGCCGATGGCGCCTACACCAGCCTGGACTTGTCGCCGCTGTCGGTGCAAAGGCTGGTGGAGGGGCGGGCCTTGCTGGAGAAGAATGTTATTTAGGGTACAGGTGCCCAGGGTGCAGCGGCGGCTGAGCCGCTTTCTCGCCAATACAGCTCATTTTTTGAGCCGTATTTGCTAAAATACGCATCATGGCCCCTCAAACCTCTTCCTTCAAACAGACCTACCTCTGGCAGCGCCCGGGCTGGCCAGGACTTGTATTTGATGCGGGTGCCCTTGAATACGACCTGAATTTGGCACGCTTGCAGCAGGGCCGCCTTTTGGGGCAGATGGAAGCCATCGGGATGGCAGACGCGCAAGAGGTCACCCGCGAGTTATGGGTTCAGGAAGCCATGGCTACGGCGGCCATTGAAGGAGAAAAACTGGATCTGGAGGCGGTCCGGTCTTCGGTTTATCGCAGGCTAGGCCTGGCAGACTTGCCCACCCACGACCGCGTCGTTGATGGTCTGGTGGAGGTGATGCAAGACGCGACGAACGGCTATCAGTCTGCGCTGGATGAAGACCGTTTATGCCGCTGGCAATCAGCCTTGTTCCCGGGAGGCACGACGGGGATCCGCAGGATTGCGGTTGGGCGATATCGTGACCATGCAGATCCGATGCAGATCGTCAGCGGGCGGCAAGGCCGGGAAGTGGTGCACTACACCGCACCGGCATCAAGCAATGTCGCTGCGGAGATGCGGTTGTATCTGGCATGGTTTGAGGAAACGCGCCCTTCACACCCCACGGCAACACCCCTTTCTCACAGCACACCGGCCCGTTCTGCGCCCTCCGTCAACGGAATTGTCCGCGCAGCCATCGCGCATCTGTGGTTCGAGTCAATTCACCCGTTTGAAGATGGCAATGGCCGGCTGGGCAGGGCGATTGTGGACATGGCGATAGCGCAAGACCTGGGATCGCCCACGCGTTTGTTCGGACTCTCGCGGCAAATGCTGGCGTCAAGAGCGGCGTACTACGACGCGTTGAATCACGCGCAGCTGGGCGATCTGGATGTCACGCCCTGGGTTCAATGGTTTGTGCGTGCTTTCACGGCGTGCTGCATCAAGTCGCAGGCAGTGGTGAAGCAGGCGCTGGAGAAAGCGGCATTCCGGTTACGTGCTTCAGGCATTTCTCTCAATGAACGCCAGAGCAAAATTTTGAGCCGCTTGCTTGAAGCAGGCGACGGCGGCTTTCTGGGTGGGATGACGGCTGACAAATACAGCAAGATCACGGGTGCGTCAAAAGCGACTGCAACCCGTGACCTGTCAGAGTTGCTGCGCAGCGGATTGCTGAGGGTTGAGGGTGTTGGCAAGGCCACGCGGTATGCGGTCAACGTCGAGGGCTGGAACGAGGGCGGCGCAAATAGTACAGACCCTTGATCCGCCCCCATGAAGCTTTTTGACCATTCGCCTCTGGGGTTGCCGTTGCAAGAAACGCTCGCTTTATCAAATCAAAGCCAACGCCTCACGCAGCAAGTCTGCCGTCAGAGGCAAGCCACGCATCTCGAACGCCGCGATGACTCAGCCGTCCGAAAGTAGTGCGACATGCTTTGTCATCCTGAGCGCAGCGAAGGATCTCGGTATGCTGGCAAGATTCTTCGCGTTGCTCAGAATGACAGCATGGGTGGCGTCGCCTTCGTTACGGACTGCTGAGAAAAGTGGAGACAATCAGCCATGAGCTTCGACTTTTACCTGTACCGTGCGGCCGCCGATTCAGGCCCCATGACTGAGTGGAAGGAGAACCGGGCAGAAGCCTTGGGCTCGGCGGATGATGTTCGCCTTCAACTCGCGCAGCTCTTTCCCCTGTTGCGCTGGGAGCAGCATTCCGATGGTTCGTGGAGCGCAACGTCTCCACACGACGGCAATGCACCGCGGGAGCTGGCGCTTCGCGAGACTGAACCCGGCGTTCTTCACTTCGTCGTGGTTTACGCAGGGCCTTCTGTTCTTCGCCAGCTCATGCAGGCGCTGCGGCTCACTCACTGCTGCGCACCCGAATCGGGTGAGATGCGCGATCCCTTTGCGGTGGATGAACAGTGGAAGCCTGTTTGAAACCGTCGGTTTCCGCATCGCAACCCGGCGTTGGAACCGCATCTTCCGGGCAAATGAAATTTTTTCCTACGCGATACTCAAAAGTACGACAATCCGGAAAAAACCTTAGTTACACGATTGATGCCCGTGATTTGATCATATTGAAGCTGGAACCAACAAAGTTGGTAAAAACAACAGGACTGGCAAAAAAGGGCCATGACCATGCAAACAACGACATCGAGCATGTTGAAGTTCGTGATAGTCATCGTGGTCGCCTGGGCATCCCATAGCGCCTCTGCGGCCTTGCTCGATGAGCCGATCCAGCCGGTTCCGCTGACCCTGACGCAGGATCCGACTCGCACCGAAATCGGGCGCCTGCTGTTTCGCGATGCGCGCCTGTCCGGCAATGGCCGCGTGTCTTGCGCCAGCTGTCACGATCTGGGCAAGGGCGGCGTCGATGGTCGCGCGTATTCGATTGGACTGAGTGGCGGACTGACCGGCGTCAACGCCCCGACGGTGCTCAATGCCGCGCTCAATTTCAAGCAGTTCTGGAACGGCCGCGCCGACTCGCTGGAAGCACAAATTGATCACGTCGTGCAGAACCCGGTTGAGATGGGTTCGAAATGGGAAGACGTCGTCCAGAAGGTGTCGCAGGACGCCAGGTACAAGAGCGCATTTGCGCTTGCTTACAAGGACGGGGTCACCAAGGCGAATATCCAGAATGCCATCGCGACTTTCGAGCGGACCCTGATCACGCCCAATTCACGCTTTGACAAATTTCTGCGTGGTGACGCCAACGCCATTTCCGCCCCGGAGAAAGCCGGATATGCCAAGTTCAAGCAGTATGGATGCGTCGCCTGCCACCAGGGCGTGAATGTGGGCGGCAATATGTTTCAGAAGTTTGGCATCATGGGCAACTACTTCGAGAAGCGCGGCAATCCGACGCAGGCCGATCTGGGCCGTTATCTCGTCACCAAGGTGGAAAGCGACAAGTATGTGTTCAAGGTGCCAAGCCTGCGCAACGTCGCGCTCACCGCGCCTTACTTCCACGATGCCTCCGCGAAGACGCTGGAAGATGCCGTTGACATCATGTTCAGGTACCAGCTCGGCCGCGTCGCCTCCAGGGAGGACAAGGAAGCTATCATCAAGTTTTTGGGCACCCTGACCGGTGAACTGGACGCAAAGCCGTGAGAGCGTCCAATCGATTGACCTGGCTGCCGATGGTGGTTGCGACCGCCATACTGATATCCGCCCTGGTTTTGCTTTATGCCAAAACACAGCGCTTTGGTGAGTCAGACTACTTTGAGAATGTCGCCTTGCTACGGCATCTCAAGCAACTGGATGCCAAATGGGAGTTGGACGTTCTGAAGTCCAAGATCGGCATCAACACGCACTACGATCCCCTGGCTGACTCCCTGACCGAGTTGAACCGGCTGCTGGAAAAGCTCACGGCGGACATGGGGGCCCAAGAACACGACGAAGCTGCCGCGTTGGGCGAGGGCCGTGCGGCGCTGTCCCACGTCATCCAGGAAAAAGCCACCCTGATCGAACAATTCAAATCGAACAACGCGGTGCTGCGCAACTCGCTGGTCTTCTTGCCGACTGCGGCAGCAGACATCGAACAGTCGATAGTGCAAACCCGTGAAAGCGCACAGCCGGCAGCCCGGCGCACCTTGATCAGCGTGAACAAGCTGCTGCTCGCCAGCATGCTGTACAGCCAAAGCGCATCGGATGAGCGGGGCGCTGAAATTCAGGCTGGGTTGAGCCAGCTTGAAGCCGCCTCGCAGTCTCTTCCACCGGATATCAGGGAGAGGCTGGCTATTTTCGGCGCGCATGTCCGCACCATCCTGCGCGAGCAAAAGGTCGTCAACCAGCTGCTCGGCAGCATCACTGTCGTGCCGACGGAAACCCGTATCGATGAGCTCAACAACACGTTGAGCGGTGAACAGCGACGTGCTACGGCGCAGAGCGGGCAGTACCGTGAGTACCTGCTGATTTTCTCGGCGGTGCTGGCGGCGCTGCTCCTGTATGCGGCGGTCCGTTTGGTGCGCAGTCACGCCGTGATCAACCGCGTCAACCAGGAACTCCATGGCGCCAATGAAAATCTGGAGCAGCGGGTTCATGAACTGCGCGAAACACAAAGTGAACTGGTCGCCACGGCGCGCCAGGCCGGCATGGCGGAGATGGCCACCAACGTGCTGCACAACGTGGGCAACATCCTCAACGGCGTCAACGTCTCTGCCGACCTGGTCAGCAGCACACTGCGCAGCTCCAGGGCCCAGGGTTTGACGCGGGCCGTGCAATTGATGGACGAGCACACGGCGGACCTGAGCGATTTTCTGACCCTTGACGACAAGGGCAAGATGCTGCCCGGCTACCTGAGCAGGATTGCGCAAGCCCTGGCGCAGGAGCAGCAAGGCATGGCCCAGGAACTGGGGCACCTCACCCGAAGCATCGATCACATCAAGGACGTGGTGGCCACCCAGCAATCCTACGCGGGAGGGTCCAGCCTCGTCGTGCCGGTCCAGATATGCGACCTGGCGGAGGATGCCCTGCAAATGAACGGCGGAGCGCTCGCGCGCCATCAGGTGACCGTGGTCAAGGAGTTTGCGCAGGTGCCGGTGGTGCGGCTCGACCGGGCGCGCGTGCTGCAGATCCTGGTGAACCTGATCAGCAACGCCAAGAACGCCATGGCGAACATGGCGGGCGGATCGCACCAGCTCACGCTGCGTGTGGACATGGTCGGCAGCTCCAGTTTGCGGGTATCCGTCAAGGATGAGGGCGAAGGCATCACGCAGGAGAACCTGACGCGGATCTTCTCGCACGGATTCACCACCCGCAAGGCAGGCCACGGCTTCGGCCTGCACAGCTGCGCGCTGGCGGCCAGGCAGATGGGCGGCACCCTCACGGCCCACAGCGACGGCCCCGGCAAGGGCGCAACTTTCACGCTGGAACTCCCGATCGATACAGCACAGGCCGAACCATGAGCACGCAGCTAAATCACACGCAGCAGAACCGGCACATTTTGCTGGTCGACGACATGCCTTCAATCCATGAGGACTTCCGCAAGATCCTCGCGGCCAGGCCGGCGGCGCGCGATCTGGACGAGGTCGAAGCGGCCCTGTTTGGCCAGGCCGCACCGTCGTCCGGTGACGGCTTCGAACTGGACTCGGCCTACCAGGGGCAGGAAGGCGTGGCCAAGGTCGAAGCCGCTGTTCAGGCCGGCCATCCCTATGCCATGGCCTTTGTGGACATGCGCATGCCCCCGGGCTGGGACGGCGTGGAGACGATAGAGCGGCTTTGGCGCATCGACCCGCAGGTGCAGGTCGTGATCTGCACGGCCTACTCCGACTACCCCTGGGAGGATGTGCAGGCGCGGCTGAACGCGCAGGACCGCCTGCTCATCGTCAAGAAGCCGTTCGACATGATCGAGGTCAGCCAGCTGGCCAGGGCGCTGACCGCCAAATGGGAGCGGACGCGGCAAGCGACGCTGCATATGGGCAGTCTGGAAGAGACCGTGCAGGATCTCACGGAGACCGAAACAGCCCTGCGCCAATCCAACAAGGAGCTCGAGGCATTTGCGTACGCCGTATCGCATGATCTGCGCGCGCCGCTGAGCACCATGAATGCGTTCAGCAATCTCCTGGCCAAGGAACTGGGCGGCCATGCCAGCAAGAAAGTGCAGCATTACCTGTCCAGAATTCAGGCCAGTGCCGTGGTGGGGGCGCAACTGATCGAAGACCTGTTGTCCCTGACTCAGATATCGCGTGCCGAGCTGCACATGGAGCCGGTCGATCTGAGCGCCATCTCGCGCCGGCTCATGGGCGAATACCGCAGCGTTTCTCCGCCGCGCGAAGCGTCCGTCACCATTGAAGATGACTTGCGGGTCCACGGCGACAAGCGCTTGATCCGGATCGCGATGCAGCACCTGCTGGGCAACGCATGGAAGTTCACGTCCCTGCGGACCCATACCGAGATCGAGGTCGGCAGGCTGGGCGGCGCCGACGGCAAAGCGGTGTTCTTCGTGCGAGACAACGGCAGCGGCTTCGACATGGCTTACGCCGGCAAGCTGTTCGGCACCTTCCAGCGGCTCCACGCGGACCATGAGTTTCCCGGAACCGGTGCGGGGCTGGTCACCGTGAGCCGGATTGTCGGCCGGCACGGCGGCCGGGTCTGGGCCGACGCCAAAGTTGGCGAAGGCGCTACGTTTTACTTCACGCTCCCTTCGCCCCCCGGCAACGCCCGCCCGGTGAAAGCCGCACCGACTCACAAGACAACAGCAGCGAGAGCAGCGAGCCATGAGGTGGCATCGCCCAAACGCCGACCCTATAAAAAAACGCGCCCGAAGGCGCGTTTCTTGTTGAAGCCGGCAGCGAATTACTTCGCCACCACCCGCACCATCTCCAGGCACTTGTTCGAGTAGCCCCACTCGTTGTCGTACCAGGCCACGATCTTCACGAAGGTGCCATCCAGCGCGATGCCGGCGTCGGCGTCGAAGATGGAGGTGCGGGCGTCGCCGCGGAAGTCGGTGGCAACGACCTTGTCTTCGGTGTAGCCCAGCACGCCCTTGAGCGCGCCCTGGCTTTGCGCCTTCATCTCGGCGCAGATCTCTTTGTAGCTGGCTTCCTTGTCGAGCTCAACCGTCAGGTCAACCACCGACACATCCGACGTGGGCACGCGGAAGGACATGCCGGTGAGTTTTTTGTTGAGCTCGGGAATCACCACGCCCACGGCCTTGGCGGCGCCGGTGCTGGAGGGGATGATGTTTTCCAGAATGCCGCGGCCGCCGCGCCAGTCTTTGTTGCTGGGGCCGTCCACGGTTTTTTGCGTGGCGGTGGCGGCGTGCACGGTGGTCATCAGGCCGCGCTTGATGCCCCACTTGTCGTTGAGCACCTTGGCCACGGGCGCCAGGGCGTTGGTGGTGCAGGAGGCATTGGAGACGATGACCTGGCCGGCGTAGGTCTTGTCGTTGACGCCGTAGACAAACATGGGGGTGTCATCTTTGGACGGGGCCGAGATGATGACTTTTTTGGCGCCGGCCGTCAGGTGCTTCTCTGCGGAGGCCTTGTCCAGGAACAGGCCGGTGGACTCGATCACGACATCAGCGCCGACTTCGTTCCACTTCAGGTTGGCGGGGTCGCGCTCTTGCGTGAGGCGGATTTTTTTGCCGTTGACGAAGAGGGCGCCACCCTCGACCGCGACATCGCCCTTGAAACGGCCATGCACCGAGTCGTACTGCAGCATGTAGGCGAGGTAGTCGGGCTCGAGCAGGTCGTTGATGCCGACGATTTCGATGTCGCTGAAGTTTTGCACGGCTGCGCGAAGCACGTTGCGTCCGATGCGGCCGAAGCCGTTAATGCCAATCTTGATAGTCATTTGCTTTTGCTCCTGAATGATGAATCTGTAGTGATGTCATTGCGGACTTGATCCGCAATCCATGGTGGTAAAAGGTGATGCCGCCTCATTCGCTGCATGGATCCCGGGTCAAGCCCGGGATGACACGCCCTTGGACAGCACGGCCTGCACCGTCTCGGCCACGTTCTCCGGCGTGAAACCGAAGTGCTTGAACAGCGCGGGGGCGGGCGCGGACTCGCCGTAGGTGTCTATGCCCACCACGGCGGCGCAGCCGTATTTCCACCAGCCGTCGGTCACACCCATCTCGACCGCGATGCGCGGAATGCCGGCGGGCAGCACCTCGGTTTTGTAGGCTGCATCCTGTTTGTCAAAAGTGGTGTTGCTCGGCATGGAAACTACGCGAACAGCTATCTTTTTGGCAGCAAGCAGTTCCTGCGCCTTGAGCGCCAGCTGCACTTCGGAGCCGGTGGCGATGATCACGGCCTGGGCTTTTTTGTTCAGGCCCACCTCGGCGGGCTCGGCCAGCACGTAAGCGCCTTTGCTGACTTCGCCGAGGTCGCTCTTGGGCGCGTAAGGCAGGTTTTGGCGGCTGAGCAGCAAGGCCGTCGGCTTGTTTTTGTTTTGCAGCGCCACGGCCCAGGCCACCGCCGTTTCGGCCGTGTCGGCGGGGCGCCAGACGTCCAGGTTGGGGATCAGGCGCAGGCTGGCGGCGTGCTCGATCGACTGGTGCGTCGGGCCGTCTTCGCCCAGGCCGATGGAGTCGTGCGTGAACACATGCACCACGCGTATCTTCATCAGCGCGGCCATGCGGATGGCGTTGCGGCTGTAGTCGCTGAAGGTCAGGAAGGTGCCACCGTAGGGGATGAAACCGCCATGCAGCGCAATGCCGTTCATGATGGCGGCCATGCCGAACTCGCGCACGCCGTAGTTGATGTGGCGCCCGCCGATCTGGCTGCCGTTGGCTGCCTCGGTCTGCACCACGTCGCCGTTCAGGTCGAAGCGCAGGCTGGGCGTTGACTTGGTGTTGGTGAGGTTGGAGCCGGTCAGGTCGGCGGAGCCGCCCAGCATCTCGGGCAGGCCGGCGGTGAAGGCTTCGAGGGCAATTTGCGAGGCCTTGCGCGAGGCCACGGTTTCGGTCCGGGTGTGCGCGCCGATTACCGTATCAACAGCCAGCTGCGAAAAGCGCTTGGGCAGTTCGCCCTTCATGCGGCGTGTGAATTCCGCGGCCAGTTCTGGATGGGCGGTTTTGTAGGCGGCAAATTTCACGTCCCAGGCCGTCTCTGCGGCGAGGCCGGCGGCCTTGGCGTCCCAGGCGTCGTAGGTCTCTTTGGGAATCTCGAACGGGATGTGCGGCCAGTTCAGTTCGTCGCGCGTGAGCTTGATCTCTTCGGCGCCCAGCGGCTCGCCATGGGCCTTGGCGGTGTTGGCGCGGTTCGGCGAGCCTTTGCCGATGTGGGTCTTGCAGACGATCAGCGTGGGCTTGTCGGTGCTCTTTTTCGCCTCAAGAATGGCGTTTGACACGGCTTCTGCGTCGTGGCCGTCGAGGGGGCCAATCACGTTCCAGCCGTAGGCGGCGAAGCGCAGCGGCGTGTTGTCGATGAACCAGGGCGCGACCTGGCCGTCGATCGAGATGCCGTTGTCGTCGTACAGGGCAATCAGCTTGCCCAGCTTCCAGGCGCCGGCGAGGGCTGCGGCTTCGTGGCTGATGCCTTCCATCAGGCAGCCGTCGCCCATGAACACATAGGTGTGGTGGTCGACGACGTCATGGCCTTCGCGGTTGAACTCTTTGGCCAGCAGCTTTTCTGCCAGCGCCATGCCGACCGCGTTAGTCAGGCCCTGGCCCAGCGGGCCGGTGGTGGTTTCCACGCCGGGGGTGTAGCCAAACTCCGGGTGGCCCGGGGTTTTGCTGTGCAGCTGGCGGAAGTTTTTCAGCTCGCTCATCGGCAGCTTGTAGCCGGTCAGGTGCAGCAGGGCGTAAATCAGCATGGAGCCGTGGCCGTTGGACAGCACAAAGCGGTCGCGGTCAAACCATTGGGGGTTGTGCGGGCTGTGCTTGAGGTGCCGGCCCCACAGTGCCACGGCCATGTCGGCCATGCCCATGGGGGCGCCGGGGTGGCCCGAATTGGCTTGTTGTACAGCGTCCATTGCGAGCGCGCGGATCGCATTCGCCATTAATTCAGTAGTGGCCATCAGGCAAAGCTCCGGGAAGTTCTGGGAAATAAGGGGAAAAAAGAGGCTTAATCCGCTATTTTACCGGGGGTGCGGGTTTCCCCCGGGTTTGGGGGAGTTTGGGGATGGTTGGGAGCGTTTTGGGGATAGGCTGGGCTTTGGCCCCGCAGATGTTTGAAAGTGTTTTAAAGTCCTCCCTTATGCAAGGCCTGCACCTCACAGCCGATCTCCATGACTGCCGCTGCGAAGCGGCCTGGCTGACCGATGCTGCGCAACTGGGCGACTGGTGCGTCCGGGCCGTGCACGCCGTCGGCCTGCAGCCGGTCAACAAGCTGTTTCACACCTTCCCCGCCACAGAGCATGGCCCGGGGGGCATCACGGCCACCGTGCTGCTGGCCGAGTCGCACCTGTGCGTGCACACCTGGCCCGAGCAAAAAGCCGTGACGCTGGACGTGTATGTCTGCAATTTCAGCGGCGACCACTCGGCCAAGGCGCGCGGCTTGATGCAGGCGCTAGTGGACCGCTTTGCGCCCGAGTGGACCGAGCAGCGCTCGCTGGACCGGGGTAATGAATCGTGAATAAGCCAATGAGCGGCGAGGCGTACGCGGCTTGATCAGCCCAGCGCCATGGCGCGCAGGTGGCCCTGGGTAAACGCCTCCTCAAAGACCGAATAGCCCGACAGGTCGCTGTGTGCGAAATGCAGGCGCTGCCAGGGGGCCGGCTGCGCGCCTTGCAGCGCCGCCAGCGCCGCACTGCTGCGAATACCGGGCACCGGGGTGCTCATGGCATGGCCGTAGCGCATGATGTCCATGCGCGTGGCCTTGGCACGCAAATCGGGGTGCGGCACCGACAGCTCTTCGAGCACGGCATCGCGCCAATGCGTCCAGGGCTGCTCATACAGGCTTTGGCGTTGTGCCGGGTCCAGGCCAAAGGCGCGGTAACAAGTCAGCACGGTCGCGCCGGGCACAGTCCGCAGGCTCTGGTGCATGGCGTCTACATAACCCAGCCCCTGGGCCGTGGCCCGCTCGTCATACATCACGTTGTCCCAGCTCGGCGCTGCGCCGGGCCGGTCGTGCAGCGCGGCCTTGATGTGGATATTGGCCACCAGCCAGGGCGCGTAACACAGGCGGGCCGCGGCCTCGCGCAGGGCGGGCGGCGGGTTTTCCAGCACCCGCGCGGCCACAAACAGCGGCAAGGCCAGGATGCAATGGTCGGCCTGCCAGCGCTCAAGGCTTTGGGTCGCCGCATCGAAGGCATCAATCTCCACGCCGTGTTTGCCAGCCGCCACGCGCATCACCACCCGGCCGGCCAGCAGCCGCTCGCCCAGCGGGGCGGCCAGGCGCTGCGTCAACCAGGCATTGCCTTGCGGCCAGGCCAGCACGGCGGACTCGCGCTCGACACGCTCGCCCAGCTCAACACCGGGTGGATGAAAACCGTGGCGGCTGGCGAAGTAGTGAATGCCGGCCCAAGCCGACACCGTGGCGATGCCGGCGCCGTAGTCGTCGCGGCAGCAATAGTCCAGGTACCAGCGTAGGTGCGGCTCCAGCAGCTGGTTTTGGCCCAGCCATGCTTCAAAAGTGATAGCGTCCAGCGCCCTGTGCACGGGGAGCAGGGGCATTTTTGATACGGGAATGGTGAATCGGCCGGCGCGCGCAAGGTCCTGAACCCGTTGGGCAAAGCGCTGGTACGCCGCCAGCGCTTGCGGGCCGACACCCTGCAGCGGCAGCAGGCCTTCCTGCCACTGCCCCTTGAAAAACAGGCGCTCCTGCGGACTGTGGCACAGGTGACGCTCGTCGTAGCTCCAGCGGCCCGCCACGCGCTGGCGCAGGCCCAGCTCTTCCAGCAAGTCCTGCACCTCCGGGGCATCATCGCCGGGCACCGGCAGGTAGTGGGCGCCCAGCGGACAGGGGATGCCATGGACCTGGCCACCCCGGCTGTTGCCGCCCGCCGTGTCTTCCAGCTCGAGCAGGGTGAAGTCGTGGATGCCGCGCAGGCGCAGCGCACGCGCCGCCGCCAGGCCGGCGACCCCACCGCCGGCAATCAGCACGCGGGTGCGGCGGGTTTTTGAAGGCGCCGGCCAGCCGGTCTTGTCACGCAGCGCA
Organism: Polaromonas sp.; assembly: GCF_036676035.1. Lineage (GTDB taxonomy): Bacteria > Pseudomonadota > Gammaproteobacteria > Burkholderiales > Burkholderiaceae_C > Polaromonas. The sequence continues at coordinate 56,509 of NZ_JAKFDR010000114.1, read as the reverse complement.
TGGCCGCGCTGGTGGCTCACTCCGACAAAACCGCCTTCGATGTGAAGCGGCTTGTCGCAGCCGGCCAGGCCCATGGGCAGAGCAGAGGCCGCCAAAAAGTCACGCCGCTTCACGGTGTTGCACCTTCACCCTTTGGGGGAAGGCTGGGATGGGGGCTGCCAGCAATGGTGATGCTGCCGGCCCTCACCCAACCCTCTCCCAGAGGGAGAAGAAGAGGGACAGGGAGCTGAAACCCGAATCCCTCATCAATGTGTCACCTTGCCCCATTCCTGCTCGTAGGTATGCACCAGCGCCTGGTTGGACAGGCGGTTCACCTCGGCAGGGACGCGCGCCATGTCTTGCGGAAAATCAAACAGCGCGGGCAGGGTTTGAAGGTTAAGGAATTGAAGATCCGGGGGCAGCATGCCGGCCTGTTTGAAAGGCCGGCGGCTGGCCACCACAAAACCCCACTCGCCAAAGCTCGGCACATTGGCGTGGTAGGGCGCGGTCTGCAGCCCCACCGACTCGATGGTGCCCACCACCGTCCAGAAACTCTTGCGCGCCACCAGCGGCGACGTGGTCTGGATCACGGCATAGCCGCTGGCGGCCAGATGCCGGTCGAGCAGGGCATAAAACGAGTTGGTGTAGAGCTTGCCGATAGCAAAATTGGTGGGGTCGGGGAAGTCAACAATCACCACGTCGAAGGTGTCGGTGCTGCGGTCCAGCCACTGGAAGGCATCGGCGTTGACGATGGTCAGCCTGGGCGACTTCAGGGCGTCGCCATTGAGCCGGGTCAAGGCTTCTTGCCGGGAAAACAGCGTCGTCATCGCCGGGTCGAGCTCGACCAGGGTCACGCTTTCCACGCTGGCGTATTTGAGCACCTCGCGCACCGCCATGCCGTCGCCGCCACCAAGCACCGCCACTTTTTTGGGCGCGCCATGGGCGCTCATGACCGGGTGCACCAGGGCCTCGTGGTAGCGGTATTCGTCACGCTCGGCAAACTGCAGGTTGCCGTTGAGGAACAGCCGGTGCCCGGTTTTGCCGCTGGTCACCACAATGCGCTGGTAGGGCGTGCTGGCCGTAAAAACAATGCGGTCCTGGTAAAAATGATCTTCGGCCAGCGTGGTGATCTGGTCCGCCGCCGCCAAGCCGGCCGCCAGCGCGCCCAGCGTCAGCCCACAGGCCACGGCGTGCGCGCGCCATTGCCGCAACTCATGGCGAAACAGCCAGAGCGCCCACAGGGCAACGGCGGCGTTCATCAGCCCAAACAGCAGGCCGGTGCGAATCAGGCCCAGCTGCGGCACCAGCACCAGCGGAAAAGCCAGCGACACCGCCAGCGCGCCCAGGTAGTCGAAGGTGAGCACCTGTGAGACCAGCTCCTTGAGGGCCACATTGCGCTTGAGAATGCGCATGACCAGCGGAATCTCCAGCCCGACCAGCGTGCCGACCGCCAGCACCAGCGCGTACAGCAGAAACCGGAAAGCCCCCGGCGCGTAGGCATTTGCTATAAAAAGAATAGCTGGTAGCGCACCACCCACCAGGGCCACCAGCAGTTCTATGCGCAAGAAGTGGGCGGGCAACTGGCGCTCGAAAAACCGCGACAGCCAGGAGCCGGCGCCCATGGCAAACAGGTAGGTGCCGATGATGGTGGAAAACTGCAGCACCGAGTCGCCCAGCAGGTAGGACGCGATGGCCCCCGCCGCCAGCTCGTAAAGCAGGCCGCAGGCCGCCACCACGAAGACGCTGGCGAGCAGCGCGACTTCGAGCGGGCGGGGTGGTGAGGAGTCCTGGGAAGTCAAAGCGATATTAGGGCGTAGCGAGCGGGCCGCGGGCAAGGCGGACGGAGCACAGGAACCGGAGCGTACCTTCGGGTACGTGAGGATTCCGCGCACCGGACCAACGCAGCCCCCGGCCCGCGCAGTAGCTCTAACCGTGGATGGCGGCGGCTACTATGATGGAGATGCCCAAGCTCATGGCCGCCACCACCAGGCCAAGCGCCATGTTCTGTTTTTCAACCAGCTCTTCCCAGAGCTTGTAGGGCGTGATCTTGTCGATGATGACAAAACTCAGCCAGAACACGGCCACGCCTATCAGCGCGAACAGGATGGAGCCGAGGAAAGCGGCGGGTTTGAGCCATTCAAGTCCCATGATGATCTCCAGAAAAAAACGTTGATACCGATCGGTGCCTTGCTTGCGTTATTTGCGTTATTTGCGTCACTGGTTTCACTTGTGCCCTCCGCCACCGGAGAAACCACCATAGGAGCCGCCCGAGGTGCGGCTGCCCGACGATGAACAGTTTTCCACATTCGGATCGCAGCGGGAACAGCGGCCGATCAGAAGGAGGAAGACCAGAATCAGCACGATCACAACCATCACGGTGACGCAACCCATGCCCGACGCACTGCTCAGGGGCTGGGCATCCGCCCGCTTGAACAGCGCCTCTTTGCCGTCCAGCTTGAAGGCTTTGGCCACGGCATCGCCTTCGAGCCTGCTGCCGCTGGACCAGGTCACTTCGCTGGCCGCTTCCTCCTGGGACAGCAGCGACTTGCCGCTGGCGAAGTCGCGGTTGAAGGTTTTTTCACCGCGCTCCACGCGCCAGTAAAACTCGCCCGCCACGTAGTTGGTTTCTGCATGGTAGCTGCTTTGCAGCTGGTAGCTCGCGCCCAGGTAGCTGGCGCTTTGCTCGCCGGTCTTCAGCGTGGGCGCGCCGGTCGTGGGCTTGACCATGCTCCAGCCATCCTCGGCATCGACCAGAAAGGCGAAGCCGCGCTTGCGGTTGTACAGGAGGTACTCGTCCCAGCCGAAGTGTTCGTCGCTGTCGCCGGGCTCATGCCCCATGCGGTGCTGAAAGCCGACGACCTGCCAGGCCACGCCCTGCAACTGGCCGGTGCTGCCCAGCGCAATCAGGGGGCTGACGGGCTCGTGCTGGATGGCGTGCTTGAGCCCGGCGCCCAGGCCTTGCGACAGATCAATGAGGCTGTTGCAGGCTTTGCAGGTGATGCTTTTGCTGGTGGCCAGGCTGACCTCGACCTGCGCGCCGCAGTTGGGGCAGCTGAACTGCCGGCCTTTTTCTTCCTTGGCCGACTCATCGCGCAGGCCGGTGAGCTGGAGGTCATCCAGCAGCACCGCGCGGCCCAGCGACAAGGCCGGCGCGGCCCCTGCCAGGGCCGGGCCATAGTCAATGCTCAGCACCTCGCCTTCGGTGCTGCGCAACTCCACCATGGCAAAAGGCACGCCCAGCGCCGGCAGGCGGGGCAGCTCGCCCTGCGCCGACAGCAGCGACACCTGCTCGTTGGACGCAACGCTGAAGGGCTTGGCGTTGATGGCGGTGGTGACTCCGACGCGGAACTGCGCCGCTGCCGGAACCTCGCGCTGCAGGCTGGTCGGCACGGTGAACACGTAGGCGCCGTTGTCTTCGCTGAGAAAGGCCGTGCTGCCGTCGTCGAACAAGGCATGCCACTCGGTCCAGGTGCCCTTGCCATATTTGTACTGCAGGCGGCCCACCAGGGTGAAAGGGCGCTTCTGGAAGACGCCCGAAGCCAGCAGCTGCAGCGGACTGAAGTCATGGAAGACCTCGGCCATCTTGCCGATGCGCGACAGCGTGTCGCCGTCGCGCATCACGGTGCTCTGGCAGTAGCCGCACACCGCGTGCGTGGACTGCGCGCTGCGGAATTCAACCGGCGCGCCGCAGCCAGGGCAGGGGGCGCGGTAGGCGCGTTGGGGGGAAGGGTTCGCCACGTCGTGCAACACCCCCGTTCAGGCTGAGCTTGTCGAAGCCTTCGACAGGTTCAGGCCGAACGGGAAAGGTTCAAACCAGCTTCTTGAGCAGTTCCGCCTTCTTGGCGTCAAACTCTTCCTGCGTCAGGATGCCCTTGGCCTTGAGCTCGCCCAGCTTTTCCAGCGTGGCCATCACATCGCCGGGCTTCACGGTGGCAGCCGCTGCCGCAGCGGCCTGCGCCGCACTGGCGGCCGCGCCACTTTGCAGGCCCTGTTGCAGGTTTTGCGCGAGCACCTGGCCCATGGCAATGCCGGCGCCCAGGCCCATGGCGTCGCCGGCGATGCCGCTGCCGCCACCACCGGCCGCGCCCTTGGCCATTTCGGGAATGGCCTGTGCCGTCTGGTATTGCATGAACTTGCCCATGTCGTTGCCGACCATGCCCATGCCGATTTTCTGGTCGAGGATTTTCTGCAGGTCTTCGGGCAGCGAGACGTTTTGCACCGTCATGCCTTCGACCTGGAGGCCGACGGCCGCAAACGCCGGCGTGAGCTCGGTCGACAGCGCCTTGGCAAATTCCATCTGGTTGGCCGCCAGATCCAGGAAGGGGATGCCGCTGGAGGCGATGGCGTCCGACAGGTGCTGCAGGATCAGGCCGCGCAGCTGGCCGTCAAGCTCAGCCACGCCGTAGCTGTCGCGGGTGCCCGAGATTTCGGTGTAAAACAGCTTGGGGTCGGCGACGCGAAAGCTGTAGTTGCCAAAGGCGCGCAGGCGCACCGCGCCGAAGTCCTTGTCGCGAATGGTGATGGGCTGCGGCGTGCCCCATTTCTGGTCGATCTGCTGGCGTGTGCTGAAGAAGTACACATCGCTCTTGAAGGGTGACTCGAACAGCTTGTCCCAGTTCTTCAGGTAGGTCAGCACCGGAATGGTCTGCGTCGTCAGCTTGTGCATGCCGGGGCCGAAGACGTCGGCCACCTTGCCTTCGTTGACGAACACCGCCATCTGCGACTCGCGCACCGTGAGCGAAGCGCTGTACTGGATCTCCATATCGCGCATCGGGAAGCGCCAGGCCAGTGTGCCGTCGTCGCTCTCGGTCCACTGGATGATGTCGATGAACTGTTTCTTGATGAAGTCCATTAAGGCCATGCTGTGCTCCCGTCCAGGTGAGTTGTCAGTTGTCGCAAGATAATAACCTTGCGGCCGGCCCCGTCCATTTGCCGTTCATGGGTTCCGCCGCATTTTTGCTATGGATTCAATAGCTGTTTGCGCAGTTGTACCGGCGGCTGAGGCCCGATTTGGCTTTTAAAAAAGCCATAATCACAGCCTGTATGACAACCCAAGCCCTGATTCTGGCCGCCGGCCGCGGTGAACGCATGCGACCGCTGACCGACCGCTGCCCCAAGCCCTTGCTCACCGTGCAGGGCAAACCACTGATCGTCTGGCATCTTGAAGACCTGGCACGCGCCGGGGTGACCGACGTGGTGATCAACACCGCCTGGCTGGAGGAGCAGTTTCCCGCCGCGCTCGGCGATGGCCGCGCCTGGGGCCTGCGCATCCGCTACTCGCACGAAGGCGCGCGCTTTGGCGGCGCGCTGGAAACCGCCGGCGGCATTGCCACCGCCTTGCCGCTGCTGGCCGATGCGCCGTTCTGGCTGATGGCGGGCGATGTCTACATGCCCGGGTTTGAGTTTTCGCCCGCCGTTGCCGCACGGTTCGCCGCGTCGGATGCATTGGCCCACCTTTACCTGGTGCCCAATCCGCCGCACCACCCCCAGGGCGACTTCGGCATCTCGGCCGACGGCCTGGCACTTTCGCAGGCCCGTGAACAGTTCACCTACAGCACGCTGGGCCTATACCGCCCGGCGCTGTTTAAAAACACGCCCGCCGGCCAGAAAGCGGCGCTGGCACCGCTGCTGCGCCAGGCCATGCAAATGGGCCAGGTCAGCGCGGCGCTATATTCAGGGCCGTGGGCCGACGTAGGCACGCCCGAACGGCTGGAAGAATTGAATCAAACACACCGAAAGTCTTGACCCCACCATGACCACCACGATTTACCAGAAACGCCGCGCCGCGATTGCACGCGCCCTCAAAGCCGCCGGCGGCGGCGTCGCCCTGCTGCCCACCGCCCCCGAGGTGCCGCGCAACCGCGACAGCGACTTCCCCTACCGGCATGACAGCTACTTTTACTACCTGACCGGTTTCAGCGAGCCGGGCAGCTGGCTGGTGATTGAGGCCAGTGGCCGCAGCACCCTGTTTTGCCGCCCCAAGGACCTGGAGCGCGAGATCTGGGACGGCTTTCGGCTCGGACCCAAAGCGGCCCCGGCAGAGCTGGGCGTGGACGCCGCCTTCAGCGTGGACGCGCTCGATGAGCAGCTGCCGACCTTGCTGACCAGCCAGAAAGCGGTCTGGTGGCCGTTTGCCACCCATGCCGGGCTGCAGGAACGCATGGACGGCTGGCTGGGCCAAATCCGCGCCCGCGTGCGTTTTGGCGCCGAGTGCCCGCAAAGCCAGCACGACCTGTGCCGGCTGCTCGACGAAATGCGGCTGTTCAAGGACAGCCACGAAGTCGCCATCCTGCGGCGCGCCGGCAAGATTTCTGCAGCTGCCCATGTGCGCGCGATGCAGGCCTCGGCCGCCCTGCTGCGCCAGGGCGTCAAAGGCGGCCTGCGCGAATACCACCTCGAAGCCGAGCTGCTGCACGAATTTCGCCGCCACGGCTCGCAGGCGCCCGCCTACGGCAGCATCGTGGCCGCCGGCGCCAATGCCTGCGTGCTGCACTACCGTGCGGGCCACGCCGAACTGAAGCCGGGTGAACTCTGCCTGATTGACGCGGGCTGCGAGCTCGACGGCTATGCCAGCGACATCACCCGCACCTTCCCTGCGGACGGCCAGTTCACCCCGGCGCAACGCACGCTGTACGACCTCGTGCTGGCCGCGCAAGACGCCGCCGTCAAGGCGACGCGGCCCGGCAAGCGCTTTACCGACCCGCACGACGCGGCCACCCGCGTGCTGGCCCAGGGCATGCTCGACACCGGCCTGCTGCCCAAGGCCAAACACGGCAAGGTCGACGACGTGCTCGAGTCGGGCGCCTACCGCCAGTTCTACATGCACCGCACCGGCCACTGGATGGGCATGGACGTGCACGACTGCGGCGATTACACCGAGCCCGGTAGCAAGCCGCGCGAAGAAAAAGACGCGCTGGGCCAGAGCGTGATGCGCAAGCCCGCCCGCATCCTGCGGCCCGGCATGGTGCTGACGATCGAGCCCGGCATTTACGTGCGCCCGGCCAAAAACGTGCCCAAGGAGTTCTGGAACATCGGCATCCGGATTGAAGACGACGCGCTGGTCACGGCCAAGGGCTACGAGCTGATGACGCGTGGGGTGCCGGTGAAGGCCGATGAGATTGAGGCCTTGATGCGGGGGTGATCGGGTCACCACACCCCATATTTCGACGAAATTTCGTCGAAATTCTGTTAAAATCAGACCATGGACTCCATTCTTTCCCTTCACAGCATCGGCATTTCCGATCTGCGCGAAGCGCCCGCCCGCGCCTTCGAACAGGCGGGCGACGAGGCGGTTGTCGTTCTCAACCACAACCGGCCGGCCGGCTACATTGTTTCGCCAGCGCTGATGGCCCGCATCATGGATCAATTGGCTGATCGGGTCATTTCCGACAAGGCCCGTGACCGCATGGCGTCGCTCGGCAAGGCACGCAAGATCACGCTGAATGAGCTATGAGCTTGCCATCCACCCCGACGCCGAACGGGAGTGGGCCAAGCTGGATGAAACCGTTAAACGGCGCTTCAGGCAGAAACTCCAGAATGAGCGGTTGATAAACCCGCGCGTCGCCAAAGATGCTTTGCACGGCCTGCAAGACGTCTACAAGATCAAGATCACGACGCCGCAATTTCGACTGGCGTATCACGTCAACGATGCAAAGCGATGCGTCACCATCCTTGCGGTCAGCACACGAGATGACGTGTACGCATTGCTGCATTCGCGTCATAGCTGAAAACAAGCCGCTGCCGGGCGACGTCATAAAAAGCCGCGCCGTGTTTTGAAGCCCGGTATGGTGACCCCCGTCGAGCCCGGCCTTTACGTGCGACTCGCCAAAGGCTGTGAGCTGATGACGCGCGGCGTGCCGGTGAAGGCTGATGAAATTGAGGCGCTGATGCGGGGTGAGGGGTGCTGGAGGTCAATTTACAGACGCTATAGGGATTGCGTTAACCGACCGCAGAAGACTGGATGCGGTCGTTCAACGCCCAAGTTCAGCCGCAGACCCGCCGAAGACGGTGCTGTCGGCTGCAACCTGTTGTTAGCCCCTTTTTTGCGCAACTTCCATTTCTCGCAAGTTTGGTAGCGCTACACACTTTTCGATGACTCCACCGGCATCGTTAATTTCTCGCTGGACCTTTGAGACGAGGTCAGCAGCATCCTGGTTGCTTCTATACCAATCAAGATCGCGCGCGCCAACGAAGGCAGCAAGAAACGCAGCTCTAGCTTCTGGTTCTAAGTAGAGGCAATTGTCGCCCCACCATTTGCTGCATTTACCCGCGACCTCTTGCAGCTCAGGCCGTCCCAATGCGCCGTTAATCTCGCGCCAAAGCTGGTATGCCTCTTGGTGGGCCTGTAAGCGCCTATCAAGGGCTGCGATTCGTAGCTGCTGTCTTCCTTTCAATGCCTCCAGCATCGCTGCGTATTCAGCACGAACCCCTTCGATTTCATGTGTGATTTTTCCGATGTCTTCTCGCGTGGCGAGATTTTCTGCCTTCTGCTTCAGATAAGAAGGCACAAATGACTTCATAAGCAGGAATCCAATTACACCGGCGACTACAGCGCCAAGGCTGAATGTGCCCAAGAAATGAAGCAGCTCTGTCATCTCGACTTGCGTCATGGCTTGTTGGGGCTAACGCCCAAGTTCATCGGCGGCAATGCGCAGCATGCCCGCCCGCGTGCTACGCAATGTTAGGCCGAGGGTACTCATGTGCAAATCTCGTCAAGAAGCTCTCCTACTGCAACAGCGTTGCGCGGAGTTCCATAGCGGCTGGATGCTCGGGGACGGCATTGAGGGCATCTTCCATTGCGCGAATGGCCCCCTCTCGATCGCCGTTTGCATTCCTTTGCTTCGCTGATTTGACAAACCAGTCGGCGGCTAGATACCGAGAAGGTTTTGTGCCGATGCCATCGCGGCACATTTCTCCCAGCATGCTCATAGAAGCTGGCGCGATGAACAAAATGCTGATCTTCGGATTCTCTGCAACGGCTTTTAAGTCATCCAGCGCTTGCACGCACATAGGCGCATTACTGACATCAGTACCCTGCTGCTTCATGGAGCCACAAAGTTGGTAGCGATACCAACCGAAGTTGAACATGGCGGAAGGTTGCCGGGCTTTTGCACGCGTCATCAGTTCCTGCATGTAGCTTTCGAACATGCTTCGCTTCTCGACGTTGCCGCCTAGTTCAACAATCCTTTTCATGAGTTCGTCTGAGCCAAGCTCAGACGGTTGTGCTTGTGCGAGCACAGCCGATGTGCAAACTGACAAAGACATGCCGATAGCCCATGTCCACTTTACGGCGGATGCGCGAAGGTTTCTCATGGCGCTGATCTCTAAGTGTTGAATTTAGCTGGGCTTAACTTTGATGTATCCCGCACAACGGTGGAATAACATGGCGACCTGCAAAATAACGGCGCTAGAGCTCTATGAAATTCCTCATACTTTTCAAGAGCTTACCTCATCGAGTGGAGAAAATTGACAGGTATATTGAAATCGACAAAGGCGCCGACCGCCGGCCGACGGGTTTGTTTGGATGAACCAGTCCCTAAGAACCCGAGTGTCTGGTCTCGCTGCATTGCGGTCAAAGAGGAGATGATGACTAACCGCTCCGCGCATAAAGCCGAGACCGCAATCAACCCATCCCCGGGCCACGCATCACCCTTTGTGCCCATTTCGGCAGTGGGCTGACTTTCTCCTGAGTCCATTCACGCTTGCAGATGGCCACCGCAGTATGCGTTCCCGGCGTCACGTCCTGCGAGTCGTACAGAATGGCAAGATCGGCCAGACGCACGGCCACTGCGAGATTGGCCAGGGTGCGAGGGTAGCGGGCGAGTATTCGGTCGGGCGGGACGGCATGCCCGCCTTCGGCGACACGACCGGCCACGCGTGCCAGCAGACGCTGCGGATCGTCCAGACACACGACGAGAAGCATGACGAAGAACCCCTGCTTTTGAGCCTCTTCCATCAGCGCGAGTTTGGATTCATGGGAGAACACCGTTTCGCTGACAAACGACTTGCCGGCCCTGAGCAGTTCGGCACGCCGCGCATCTGCCCACTGTCGCGCGTGTTCTGATCTGTCCTGCGGATCGGCAATGTGCTGCAAGTTGGCAGCCTCATGCAGGTCGGCGTTGACGAATTCGGCACTGACAGGGATGGTGCCGGCCTGCACGAGCGCCTTGTACAAGGTTGACTTACCGGCGCCATTGGGACCTGCCAGCAAGTAGAAGACCGGTTTGGCCTTGCGCCGCCGTGAACGCAATGGCGTGGCCTGCCCCATGTCAGGCAGATGCCTTGCGTGCCTTGCTGCGGTTATCAAGAATCACGTCGCGCACTCGCTGCGCGAGGCTTCCATCAGCCTCTACGGCCATGAAACGCGCAATCAGCTCATCGGCCTGCCCATCGTTCGTTTGGGTGCTGGGCCGCGCCTTGCGCGCAGCCGCCTCATAAACCTCAATCGCCGTCTGCGCCTCCTGCACCGTCAAACCGGAATGCTCGACCACCCGGCCCAGGGTGGCCCAGTACTCGATCTGGCCGGCAGCCGAGCGCCGCAGGGGTTGGGCGGCCTCGCGCGCTTGTTGCACCAGGCTGGCGGGAAGTTTGACGGAAGCAAAGTTGCTGGGGGTGGTCATGATTGACTCCTTTATGGCGCATTTTGCTCCATAAAGACTCATTTTGCAAGCGCGCATGGGTCTTGTTCAGCGCCCACCACGCAAGGACTCACGCCAGCCGTCGATAGCAACTATCAATCAATTAGCCAAAACCAATTGGCCAACTCAATAGTCAATAAATATCATTTCCTACGTTCTGATAATTTTTAGCTATTCATAAAAGGAGTCCCGATGAGCACGACGAAACGCCCCGAAATCAAGACCCTGGCCAACCTGGAAGCGGCTTTTGCCGGCGAATCCATGGCCCACATCAAGTACCGCTATTTCGCCAAGCTGGCCCGCGAAGCCGGGGATGAGGCGACGGCGCGCACGTTTGAAGAAACCGCCGACCAGGAGGTCATGCACGCCTTTGGTCACCTGGATCTGCTCTACCCCAAAGCGACCATGACGCCCGCCAAGACGCTGCAAATCGCGATTGACGGCGAAACCTACGAGTACACCGAGATGTACCCGGGCTTTCGCGCCACCGCCGAAGCCGAGGGCAACGCAGCAGCGGTTGCCGAGATGGACGAGCAGATTGAAGAATCCAAAGTGCATGCCGCGCAGTTCAGGGCCACACTGGAAAAAGCCCAGAAGCGTTTTGCGGCGCTGGCCAAAGTGGAAGAGCGCCACGCCAAACACTACCAGGCCCAGCTCGACCAAGTCGTGGCTGCGGCCTGACAACACAGGCGAACACAGACGCACGCTGTAAGGTGTGCGCCATGGCCCCGACTCATGGACAGCGGAGCGGCAGGCAACCCGGCCGCTCGGTCTTTCGCTATTGTTTTGATAGCTATTTACGCATATTTGACGCCGGCATTCACCTCTTTTTACTTATAAAACCGAAGGAAACCCCATGAAAACCTATCTCTGCATTGTTTGTGGCTTTGTGTATGACGAAGCGGCGGGCCGCCCCGAAGACGGCATTGCCGCCGGCACCCGCTGGGCCGATGTGCCGGAAAGCTGGGCCTGCCCCGATTGCGGCGTGGCCAAGGCCGACTTTGAAGTGGTCGAGATTTAAACCTGCCACAACCCCGCCCCCCTTCTTGTCACTACCCCCGAGGAGTCAGACCATGGCCCAGCTTGTCCGCAGCAATTTGCCCACTCTTCAAAAAACCGCCAGCTATTACGTGGTTCACGTCACGGTGGCGGCGCTGGTGGCCTATGCGGTCACGGGCAACTTCCTGCTGGCCATCACGCTGAGCCTGCTCGAACCCACGGTGCAGGCGGTTGCCTTCTTCTTCCACGAAAAGGCCTGGCAGCGCTGGGGCAGCCGGCCCGCCGCTGCGGCCAGCGCATCCACCGGAGTAGTGGCATGACGCAGCCCTTGGTCGTCATTGGCGCCGGTCTGGCCGGTTGGACCACGGTGCGCGAGTTCCGCAAGCTCGACACCCAGACCCCGGTGGTGCTGGTCACGGCCGACAGCGGCGACTTCTACGCCAAGCCTTCGCTGTCCAACGCCTTTGCGCAGGGCAAGCGCCCGGCCCAACTGGTCAACACGCCGGCGGCCAGGATGGCGGAAACCCTGGGCGTCACGCTGCTGCCGCAAACCCGCGTGCAGACGCTTGATACGGCTGCAAAAACCGTCACCACGTCTGCAGGCGTCATCGCCTACAGCCAGCTGGTGCTGGCCACCGGCGCCCAGCCCATCCGCGTGCCAGTCGAAGGCGACGCGGCCGACCAGGTCCTGAGCGTCAACTCGCTGGAGGACTTCAGCACCTTCCATGACCAGCTTCAGGCCGTCAATGACCACGTGGATGGCCGCCGCCCGCACGTGCTCATCATGGGCGCCGGGCTGATTGGCTGCGAGTTTGCCAACGATCTGGCCAGCGCCGGCTACCGCGTCAGTTTGGTCGATCCGGGCAGCCGCCCGCTGGCCGCCCTGTTGCCCGAAGCCGCCAGCGCGCAACTGCGCGAGGCGCTGGCGCAGCTGGACGTAGCGTTTCACTTCGGCAGCACCGTGCGCGCCGTCAATGCCGGCCGCTCCGATATGGGCGCACTCGACATTTCCTTGTCAAATGGCCAGCTGGTCCGCGCCGACAGGGTTTTGAGCGCTATCGGATTGAGAGCAGATACCGTGCTGGCCAAAGCCGCCGGCCTGGCCGTGGAGCGGGGCATCGTGGTCAATGCCCGACTGCAGACCAGCGCGCCCGCCGTCCATGCCCTGGGCGACTGCACTCAATACCACCATGGCGCCACGCTGCCCTTTGTGATGCCCATCATGAGCAGCGCCAAGGTACTGGCTGCCACGCTGGCCGGCCAGCCGGCCGAGTTGACCTTCCCGCTGATGCCGGTGTCCGTCAAGACGCCGGCCCTGCCGCTGGTGATCGCACCGCCGCCGCCCGGCAGCACCGGCCAGTGGCTGGCCCCCGAGGCCGGCCTGTGGCAATGGCTGGACGATGCCGGCCGGCAACGCGGCTTTGTACTTTCAGGCGCACAGACCTCGCAGCGCCTGGCGCAGTCCAAACAGGTGGCGCTCTAAGCTTGGGCACCGAAAAATCGTCAATAGCCGCCAAAACTGCCCTTATTGAGCTCAAAAGAAGGCTTGCTGGCGGACACCTTCCAAACCCCCTGCCAATCTTTGCAAAAAAGTCAAAAGCGACGCACCTGTTTGAGTAGATTCACTTACTAGGGTTTTCCCCTTGAACGGCCTACAATCGCTGACCTTACAAAAAATTGACGGTCATGCTGGCCGTTTACCGCAGGAGACCTGTTGATGCCCACGCCCCCCCTCGACAAGAGCCAGGAAAAACGCGACGAGCTGCGCCGCCAGGCCCTGGAATACCACGAGTTTCCAACGCCCGGCAAAATCGCCATTGCAGCGACCAAGCAACTTATCAACCAGCGCGATCTGGCCCTGGCCTATTCCCCCGGCGTGGCAGCTCCCTGTGAGGAAATCGTCAAGGACCCGAATGCGGCCTTCAAATACACCAGCCGCGGCAACCTGGTCGCGGTGATCACCAACGGCACGGCCGTGCTGGGCCTGGGCGACATCGGCCCGCTGGCCTCCAAGCCGGTGATGGAAGGCAAGGGCGTGCTGTTCAAGAAATTCGCCGGTATCGACGTGTTCGACATAGAGATCAACGAGAAAGACAACCTCGACAAGCTGGTTGACATCATTGCCTCGCTGGAGCCGACCTTTGGCGGCATCAACCTGGAAGACATCAAGGCGCCCGACTGCTTTTATGTCGAGCGCAAGCTGCGCGAGCGCATGAAGATCCCGGTCTTCCACGACGATCAGCACGGCACGGCCATCGTGGTCGGCGCGGCCATCCTCAACGGCCTGAAGGTGGTGGGCAAGGACCCCAAAAAGATCAAGCTCGTGACCTCGGGCGCCGGCGCGGCAGCACTGGCCTGCCTGGGACTGCTGGTGAAACTCGGCATTCCGCGCGAGAACATTTACGTGACCGACCTGGCCGGCGTGGTCTATGAAGGCCGCACCGAGCTGATGGATGAAGACAAGATCCAGTTTGCCCAAAAAACTTCGGCCCGCACCCTGAGTGAAATCATCGAAGGCGCCGACATCTTCCTGGGCCTTTCGGCCGGCGGCGTGCTCAAAAAGGAGATGGTCAAGAAGATGGCGGCCAAGCCCATCATCCTGGCCCTTGCCAACCCCAATCCGGAGATCACGCCAGAAGACGTGAAATCCGTGCGCGACGACGCCATCATGGCGACCGGCCGCACCGATTACCCGAACCAGGTCAACAACGTCCTGTGCTTCCCCTATATCTTCCGCGGGGCGCTGGACGCGGGCGCCTCCACCATCACCATCGAGATGGAAATTGCGGCCGTGCATGCCATCGCCGAGCTGGCGCAGGCCGAGCAGAGCGAGGTCGTGGCCGCCGCCTACGTCGGTGAAAAACTCGCGTTTGGACCGGACTACCTGATCCCCAAGCCGTTCGATCCGCGCCTGATGATGAAGATTGCGCCGGCCGTGGCCCAGGCCGCGGCCGACAGCGGCGTGGCCCTGCGGCCTATTCCAGACCTGGATGCCTACCGCGAAAAACTCCAGAGCTTCGTCTATGCCTCGGGCACCACGATGAAGCCGATTTTTGCGGCCGCCAAAAAAGCCGCCAAAAAGCGCGTGGCCTACGCCGAGGGCGAGGAAGAACGCGTGCTGCGCGCCTGCCAGATCGTGGTTGACGAGTGCCTGGCCCGCCCGACCCTGATCGGCCGGCCCGCCATCATTGCCCAGCGCATCGAGAAATTCGGCCTGCGCCTCAAGGAAGAGCTCGATTACGACGTGGTCAACGTCGAGCAGGACCACCGCTACCGCGACTTCTGGCAGACCTACCACCGCATGATGGAGCGCAAGGGCGTCACAGTGCAAATGGCCAAGATTGAAATGCGCCGCCGCCTGACGCTGATTGGCGGCATGCTGCTGCACAAGGGCGACGTCGATGGCCTGATCTGCGGCACCTGGGGCACCACCGCCATCCACCTGAACTACCTGGACGATGTCATTGGCAAGCGCGCCGGCGTCAACACCTACGCCTGCATGAACGGGCTGCTGCTGCCGGGCCGCCAGATTTTCCTGGTGGACACCCACGTCAACTACGACCCGACGGCCGAGCAGCTGGTCGAAATCACCACCATGGCCGCCGAGGAAATGATGCGCTTTGGCATCAAGCCCAAAGCCGCCCTGCTGTCGCACTCCAACTTTGGCTCCTCCAACCAGCCCAGCGCGCTGAAAATGCGCCACACCCTGGCGCTGCTGCGTGAAAAAGCGCCCTGGCTGGAAGTCGATGGCGAAATGCACGGCGACGTGGCGCTGGACGCTGAAGGCCGCGCCAGCGTCATGCCGCACAGCATGCTGGCGGGCGAAGCCAATTTGCTGGTCCTGCCCAACATCGATGCCGCCAATATTGCCTACAACCTGCTCAAAGCGGCGGCCGGCGGCAATATCGCCATTGGCCCGGTGTTGCTGGGCGCCAGCAAACCGGTGCACATCCTGACAGCCAGCACCACGGTGCGCCGGATTGTCAACATGACGGCCCTCACGGTCGCCGATGCCAACGCCGCACGATAAGGTCATTTCAGATAGCTAGTGCTAGCTTACTAGCGCCTTGCAAGCCCTCTAAGCCCTGCTATTTCTGCTTAGTTTTTCAGCAAATACTTGCGTTTTTCGGCCACATGCGTCACACTAGCCGACTTGAAATTTAAGGGTTAACCAGAAGGTCGACCCGGGTTCAAGAAAGGCGTTTTCATGTTGCGCAAGGGGTGGGGGGCTTGGCGTCTGGCTGGCGCGATCGCGTTGCTAGCCATATCAGCCGGCTTAACCGGGTTAAACCCCAGCCTGGTGCAAGCCAAGGGCCCCGCTGCGGCGGCCCAGCTTGACACGATTGCAAGCACCCAATTGCCCGCGCAAGGGCGCGACATGTTGACGCTGATTTACCAGGGTGGGCCGTTCAGGTATGACAAGGATGGCACGGTGTTTGGCAATCGGGAGCGAATTCTCCCCGCCAATAATCGCGGCTACTACCGCGAATACACCGTCAAAACGCCCGGTGAGCGCAGCCGGGGAGCCCGGCGCATCGTGTGCGGTGGCCTCAAGCCTGCCGCGCCGGATGCCTGTTATTACACCGACGATCACTATGCGAGTTTTCGCAAAATCGTTCAATAACTTGAACTGTGATTGTCAATTTTGAGATGTTGACTTAAGAAAGAGACGCGGAGATGGACATGTCACTTCGTACTGTGAGACCCAATATCGTGCAATCCATACGCGCGTTCCGCGTGCAGGATTTGCAGGAGGCCGCCACGCAGCTGGGCCAGCATTTCCTGTACGCCAACCTGGGCAACGCCCAGAGCAAGCAGGATGTGCTGGACATGATTGCGGCGCAGTACACCTTCCCGGCCCACTTTGGCAAAAACTTTGATGCCTTGTACGACTGCATGACGGATTTGGTGCACAAATCCGGCCCGCAGCCCGGTTTTATCGTTGTGCTGGAGCAGATTCCGGCCAACGCCAAGTTTGACAAAGAAGCACGCGAGCAGCTGCTCGACATCTTCAGGGATGCCGCGGACTACTGGGCGGATCGAAAGATCCAGTTCAGATGTTTCTATTCTTTTCTGTAGCCCGCTCCCCAGACATTGGCCAAGGGGATCGGGCGAATGAGGCCCAGCAAGCAGTTGCAGAAGGTGAAGAGCCCATGCCTACCGACAAACTGGTAGACGTGTCGCCGCTAGCCCTGCGCATGAGCAGTCCGTTCAACGCGGGTTACTGGCTCGCAGCGGCGTAAACGCAGCGCACTTGCTCAAAAAAGCCCGTCACATGACGGGCTTTTTTTATGCGGCTGCCACCCGCAACCCGGTTGTGGTGCAGGCTTTAGGCACGCCAGACCACCGGGAACCAGTCTTGGCGCATGGGCTGGCCGGTGCTCAGGCCAATCCCCGGAAACGGCGGCGAGGTGCGGCCGGGCCGCTCAAGGTAGCGCACATCTTCGCCCAAAAAGCGTGCCGAAAAGGCCCGCCGCCGGCTGGTGCCGGTGTTGCCCGCGGCCCCATGCACGGTGCGAAAGTCGAACACCACCGCATCGCCCGGCGCGAGTTCGGGGACCAGGATGGCGTGGCTGCCGTCCTCGACATCGGGCATTTCCATGAAGGCGTCGTCACCGGCATAAAAATTCTCGTTGCTGGCCCAGCGCTTGGGGCGCACCAGCTTGGGCCAGCGGTGCGAACCCAGCACCACACGCAGCGTGTTGGCCTGGGTGACCGGGTCGAGCGGAATCCAGTAGCTCGCGGTCTGCAAGCCGTCCACACAGTAGTAGGGCAGGTCTTGGTGCCAGGGCGTGGGCTTGCTCGTGCCCGGCTCCTTGACCAGGATGTGCTCATGAAACACCTGGACCTGGCGCGCCTGCATGATTTGCCCGGCAATGGCCGCCGCCGGCGACTGCCGGATGAACTCGCCAAATGGCGCGATGCGCTGCCAGTTGCAGTAGTCCTCGAAAAAACGGCCGCCTTCGCCGGCGCCCACGTTTTCAATGGCAAACGGGCCGGGCTGCGCGAGGTTTTGCTCGAAGCCCTCGCGCAGGCGGTCCACCCAGTCGGTGAAGGCGCCGCGCAGCACCAGCGCACCGTCGCGCTGGTAGGTTTCGATGTCGGATGGCTTGATCTCCATGGAGCGTTCCTTTTTTCGTTCAGAGGCGTTGTCGAACGTTGTGGAAGCAAGTATCCGTGGCCCAAGAAAATAGGAAAAGCATATATTTCTTATGATTCAATATAGATAAAACTCATGATTGCTTTTTCCTTTCGCCAGCTCGAGTACTTCATTGCCGCCGCCGAGCACGGCAGCATCAGCGCCGCAGCGCGGGCGCGCCATGTGTCGCAGCCCTCGGTCTCCCTGGCCATTGCGCAGCTTGAGCAGACCCTGGGCGAGCCCCTGTTTCGACGCCAGGTCAGCCGCGGCCTGGCCCTGACCCCGACCGGACATCGGCTACTGGGCCGGGCCCGCGACATCCTGGCGCTGGCCGCCGGCATTGCGGATGAAGGCCCTGTGGCAGGCCTGTCGGGCCAGCTCTCGCTCAGCTGTTTTCAGGACCTGGGGCCCTACTATGTGCCGCGCTTGCTGGCCGGCTTCCGGGCCCGGCACCCGGACGTGTCCGTCACGCTGTTTGAGGCGGACCTGGCCACGGTCCAACGCAGCCTGAATGCTGGAAAGGCGGAGCTGGCGCTCACCTATGATCTGGGTTTCGATGCCCGCACCACACGCTGGGCCTTGGCCGAGCTGCGTCCCTACGCCCTGCTGCCGCCAGCCCATCCATTGGCGGCGCAGCCGCAGGTCAGCCTGTCGCAGCTCGCGCAGGAGAACCTGATCCTCGAAGACATTGCGCAAACGCGAGAGTACTTCCTCTCGCTATTCTGGGCCCACGACCTGCACCCGCAGCGGCACCAGTACACCCAGAGCTTCGAAATGCAGCGCGGCCTGGTCGCGCATGGCTATGGCGTCGCACTGTCCTGCACCCGGCCCGCCGGGGATCACAGCTACGACGGCCTGCCGATTGCATGCCGCCCCTTGCAGGAAGCGGTCACGCCACAGCGCGTGGTGCTCGCAAGCTCGCCGGCCATGCGGCCCTCGCCAGTGGCGCAGGCCTTCGTGCAATGGCTCACTGAGCAGGGCCACGGCACGCCGGTTCAGCCCAGTTTCAGCGCGAGTGCCAGGTAATCGTCAACCGGCACCTCCTCGGCACGCCGCTGCAAATCGAAGACGCCAGACCATTGGCGCGCTTCCAGCCACCGGCCCAGCGTGTGGCGCAACAGCTTGCGGCGCTGGCTGAAGGCCACCCGCACAATTTCGCTCAGGAGCATCGAATCGACCGGGGCCGGCTGCGCATGCGGCACCATGCGCACCACGGCGCTGTCGACCCGCGGCGGCGGGTCAAAGCTTTGCGGCGGCACAAACAGCACGTTCTCCATGGCGTAGCGCCATTGCAGCATCACGCTGAGCCGGCCATAGTCGCTGGTGGCGGGCGACGCCACCATGCGGTCTATCACTTCCTTTTGCAGCATGAAATGCTGGTCTTCGATCACATCGACGGCATCGAGCAGATGAAACAGAATCGGCGTGGAGATGTTGTAGGGCAGGTTGCCAACGACGCGCAGTTTTTGCGCCCCTACGCCTGCCAACGCCACAAAGTCCACCTTCAGCACATCGGACTCGACCACCGTCAATTGCGGGTGCCCGCGCAGCTGCTGCGCCAGATCGCGATCCAGCTCGATCACTGTCAAGTGCCCCAACCGCTCGACCAGGGGCTGGGTCAGGGCCGCCAGTCCCGGGCCGATCTCCACCACGGCTTGACCTGCCCGAGGTGCAATCGCCTGCACAATGCCCTCAATGATGCCCTGGTCAATCAGAAAATGCTGACCAAAGCGCTTGCGCGGGATATGTTTCACGATCAGTTGCGCCCGCCAAAGTTGGGGCCGCTCTCCGACAGGTTCAAGCAATTTTCTGGCGAGCCGCGGCCTGCAAGGCCTCGAGAGCTACACGCAGTGAGCGAGCGTGGGGGCTCTTCATCCCAGCAGGGGCCGCGGGACTGGCTTTGCCAGACCGCAGGCGCAGCGGCCCCCTCGGGGGGCAGCGCAGTACACGCAGTGACAAGCGTGGGGGCTACATTCACTGCGGCGGCTCGCGGTATTCCACATAAGCGCGGCCGCGCACTTCCTGCGCCCAGACGACATAGGCCTCGTCGAGTTTTTTCTCGCGCACGAGGCTGCGTGCGACCTCGCGCTGTTCGCGTTGCGACAGCTGGGCCTGGCGCCGCTCCATCACCTGGATCAGGTGCACGCCAAAACGCGAGACCAGCGGGTCGGAAACCTGGCCGGGCGCCAGGGTGTTCAGGACCTGCTCAAACTCGGGCACAAACATGCCGGGGTTGGCCCAGCCCAGGTCGCCGCCCTCCTGGGCCGAGCCGTCCTGGCTGTTCTCGCGGGCCAGAGCGGCAAAGTCGGCCTGGCCGGCAGCCAGGCGTTTCTTGAAGTCGGCCAGGCGCGCCTGGGCCTGGGCTTCGCTCAACTGGGCGCTGGGCCGAAGCAAAATATGGCGGGCCCGGGTCTGCACGATGTTGGCGCCCGGCGCGCCGCCCTGTTTCTTTTCAATCACCTTGAGCACATGAAAGCCGGCGCCGCTGCGAACCGGCCCGGCCAGCCCACCGGCCTGCAGATTCTGGGTGGCTTCCACGAACAGCGCCGGATAGCGGTCTGCGCTGCGCAGGCCCAGCTGTCCGCCGACCGCGCGGTCGGGCGCCTCGGAAACCTCACGGGCCAGTGCGGCAAAGTCGGCGCCCGCGCGGGCACGCTCCAGCGCCGCCTGCGCCTTGGCCTGCAGCGCCGTGATTTGTGCCGGGCTGGCATTTTCAGGAACGGCCACCAGAATCTGGGCCAGGTTGATTTCCGGCGCGGCCGATCCGGCTTGGCCTTCCTGCTCGCGCAAAAACTCGTCGATGTCCTGCTCGCTCACGCGCACCCGCTGCTCGACCTCGCGCTCCCGCACACGGACCAGCATGAGCTCATCACGCAAGGTTGACAGAAACCGGCTGTAGGCAATGCCATCGGCCGCGAGACGGCGGCGCAGTTCGGCAATGGACACCTGGTTTTGCCGGGCCACCGTCGCCACCGCCTCGTCAACCGCATTGTCATCCACCCGCACGCCCGAGGCGCGGGCCTGCTGCAGTTGTGCCCGGTCGTTGATCAGGCGTTCCAGCACGTCCCGCGCCAATTCCTGGCGGGACGGCAAGGGCACGCCTTGCTGGGTCAGCTGCTGCTCGGCACGGATCAGCCGCAGACGCACTTCGTTGTTGGTCACGGGCTCCGAGTTGACCACGGCCACAATGAAATCCGCCTGGCGCTGTACGCCCTTGCCGAGTCCGGCCACTGCGGCATTGCTGGCGGGCAGTTCCGGCTGGCGCAACGGGCCCAGCTGGCCGGCCGGCTTGAGGCCCTGGGCCTGCGCCAGCGCGGCGGGCAAGGCCAGCAGCAAAGCCAGGGTGATCTGGCGACCCGGAAAAAGACGGGCGAAGAAGGGATAGTTAGTCATAAGTGGTGAAACGGCTAGGCGGATCGGTTTTGTCGCGCAGGAACTGGTAGCGCGGAATGTTTGATTTCAGGGTTTGCAGGGGGTTCGCACCCAGGCGGGAAAAACCGACGAATTCCAGCTGGAACAAAATGCGGGTGTTGGCCGTGGCGGTGCTGCTCTGGGAGCGCTGCATCACGACCCGGCCAATCCAGCAACAGCCATCGTACTCAAAGCCGATCACGGCATCAACCAGCTTTTTGTCGGGCACGCTGTAGTTCAAGCGGCCCACGCTGTACCAGCGGCCACCGCCCTGGCCGCGCCCGGCGCCCAGGTCCTGGCCTTTGTCGCCCCACAAGTCGTTGATGGGCCATTGCCAGCCGACATCGAACTGCTGGCTGACGTTGCGCTGGCGGCGAAGGGCGGCGCTGATCACACGGTAATTGCTGGGGCTGTAGCGCGCGCCCAGCGTGGTGCGCTCCGACTGGCCGGTTTTGGGGTTGTACTGGGTGGTGCCGTCAAACGACCATTGCGGCACCCAGTTCAGCGACGCGCCGAACAGCACATCGCTGAAGCGGTCCACCACCGGCTGCCCGCCCGGCAGGGTGACCCGCTGGTCGGAGAACCGCAGGCGCTGCGCCACGCCCAGGCGCACGGCTTCGGCGCCGGTCGCCGGATCGAGCAGGCGTGAGGTCAGGCCCAGCGTGAGCAGGTTGGCGTCCGAAATGCGGTCGTTGCCGACAAAGGCGTTTTCGGTGAACACCGTGGCGAAATTGAAGTCGTTGGCGCCCGAGTCGTAGTTGGGCAGCAGGCTCTGGTCGCGGTAGGGCGTGCGCACGTAAAAAGCCCGCGGCTCCAGCGTCTGGGTGAAATTGCGGCCGAAAAAGCGGGTGTCGCGCTCAAACTGCAAACCGCTGTCCAGGCTGAAGGTCGGCACGGCACGCGACGCCGACCGGCTGCCATTGGCCAGCGGTGCATCAAACTGGTAGCTGGCGGCATGCAGCTGCAGCTTGGGCGTGATGTACCAGCCCGGCGTGATCCAGGGACGGCTGATCTGCGCGCGGGCAAAGGCCCGGTCGGCGTTGGGCTGGCCCGTCAGGCGGCTGACGGAGGAAAAGCGCGTGTAATCCCCGTCCAGCGACCAGTCGAACCCGCCCAGATTCGCCAAGCCGGCCAGCGGTGCATTGACGCGGGTGTAGCTCGCCGTGAGCTGGGGCAGACGGTCGTAGGGCGGCGTGATGGGGGAGCTCACATCCTGCAGCGTCTGCCACTTGAGCGCCCGCGCCGAGGTCGAGAAAAAGCCCTGGCTCCAGCTCACACTGCCGTCATTGGCCAGCAGGCGCTGGGTCAGCGAGCTGCTGCTGCGGGGAAAATCCCGCCAGTAGTTGTTGTCACTGGCCCGGTTCAGGTTGAGGTTGAAACCGACATTGCCAATTCTGGACAACCCGGTGTTATAGGTGCCGCTGTGCTGCAAGGCATAGGTCCAGCGGTTGCGGTCGCGCAGCCGGTCGCCGGGCATCAGGCTGGTGCGCAGCTCGCCCTTGTAGTCCCGCTCCAGATAGCGGAACTCCGCACCCAGATCAACGCCGCGCTTGCTCATGAAAGTCGGTGACAACGTGGCGTCCCGGTTGGGCGCGATGTCAAAGTAATACGGCACCGTGACCAGGGTGCCGCTGGTGCTGTCCAGATCGAAGGTCGGCGGCAGCACCCCGGATTTGCGCTTGTCGCTGAGCGGAAAGCTCATGGTGGGGAAGGCCAGGATCGGCACATTCTTGAAGCGCAGCACCGCTCCGGTGGCTTCGCCGGTTTCCTCTTCCAGATCGAACTTGATGCTCCGGGCCCGCATCACCCAGGCCGGCTCCCAGCTGGCCTCGTTGCCACGCTCGCAGGTGGTGAACGTGGCATTGCGCGCAACCAGGTGCTTGTCGTCAAGGAAGTCGACGCGGTCGGCCCGGCCATGGCCGCCATTGACCAGAAACTGGTACTCGGGCTGGCTGAAAAAGCCCTCGAAGGTGTCGAGCTTGATCTCCAGCTCGGGGCCGCGGAACCGGTTGCCGGCATTGTTGATGCGCACATTGCCGCGGGTCTTGACCGTATCTGTGGGCTGGTAATACTCCAGCCGGTCGGCGCGTATCGACGTCGCGCCGCGGCGCAGCTCGGCGTTGCCGTCAATGATGGTTTCCAGGTTGGGGCGGCCCGAGATCCGGTCGCCAAAGACAAAGGTCGGCAGCTCGTTGCCGGGCCCGCTGGGCGGCTGCTCGGCCAGCATGGCCGAGCCCTTGAGCCTGACCGGGCCGTTGCCGGCCGGCCCGGCGGCTGGGGTGTTCAACTCGGAGGGCAGGGGCTGCCCGTGTGCCGACCCGCCATACCCCAGCCCCAGCGCGGCGCAGGACACCAGACTGAACACGGCGTGGCTTACCGGGGAAAGAAGAAAAAGCGAGCGGGATGCACGGCGCATCGTTGGTATGAGATAAACCCGTTTGTAAAATCAGGCCTGATTATCCATGACCACCCACCCCACCAGCCCGCGGCCTGAAGCCTTTGCCGCAGGCAGACGCCCGCCACCATGACCAATGCCACCATCGCCTGGGCCGACCCCGCCCGCGCCAGCGCTTTTGCCCGCTGGCTGGACGCCACCGCCCTCACGCACGCGCTGCAGCCCGAAACCGTCCGGCTGGCCTCGGCCGATGCCAGCTTTAGGCGCTATTTCAGGGTCGACACGGCGGCCGGTGATTCAAGCCGCATCATCATGGATGCGCCACCGGCGCAGGAAGACTGCAAGCCCTTTGTGAAAGTGGCGGCCCTGATGGCCGACGCCGGCCTGAACGCGCCGCGTGTGCTGGCCTGGGACGAAGCGCAGGGCTTCATGCTGCTCAGCGACCTGGGCCACCAGACCCTGCTCGATGTGATCAACCCACCGGCCGGGGCCCTGGCCACCGCCACCAACGCCCAGGCCTGCCACGATCTGTACATGGACGCGGTGGAGGCGCTGATCACCTGGCAGCTGGCCTCCAGGCCGGATGTGCTGCCGCCCTATGACGACGCCCTGCTGTCGCGCGAACTGGCGCTGTTTCCCGACTGGTACGTGAACCAGCACCGCGGCCTGGCCGGCGACACCGTGCTGCACGGCAAGCTCGAGGCGCTGTTTACCCAGATCAAGGCCAGCAACCTGCAGTCCCTGGGCGGCGCGCGGGTCTACGTGCATCGCGACTTCATGCCGAGGAACTTGATGGTGGCGCAATTTTCCGACGGGCCGCCCCTAGGAAAATTAGCCCCTGAGGGGCTGACGTCCGCGGCTCCAAGCCTGCCTGCGCAGGCTGGGACGGACGGAAGGGCCGCTGCGTCTCGCAGTGGCACGTCCAGCGCCGTACGCGAAGCGACAAGCGTGGGGGCCTTGGGAATCCTGGACTTTCAAGATGCGGTCTACGGCCCCATCACCTACGACATTGCCAGCCTGATGCGCGACGCCTTTTTGAGCTGGGAAGAAGATTTCGTGCTCGACGTCACCGTGCGCTACTGGCAGAAGGCGCGCCAGGTGGGCTTGCCGGTCGGTGATGACTTTGGCGAGTTTTACCGCGCAGTCGAGTGGATGGGGCTGCAGCGCCACCTCAAGGTGCTGGGCATTTTTGCGCGCCTGACGCTGCGCGACGGCAAACCCAAGTACCTGGCCGACACGCCGCGCTTCATCAAATACGCCCGCAGCACCGCCGCGCGCTACCGCCAGCTCGGGCCGCTGATGGTGCTGCTCGACCAGATCGAAGGCGACGAAACCCGGGTCGGCTACACTTTTTAAGCCAAATAGGGCTCCAGCCCATGCAACGCCCGCACAATCAGCTATTAAATCAATAGCAAAAACAACGGCCCGCCCCTTCAAACCCATGCCCGCCCGCTTCTACGCCGACCTGCCGCTGCACCCGGGTGCCTCCGTGAGCCTGCCCGCCCACGCGGCGCGCCATGTGCAGGTGCTGCGCCTGCAGCCGGGCGAGCGCATCACGCTGTTCAACGGGCTGGGGGGCCAGGGCCTGGGCGATGACAGCACCGAAGGCGAGTTTGAAGCCACGATTGAGCGCATGGGCCGCAGCGAGGTGCAGGTCCTGGTCGGGGCCTACAGCGCCACCGCGCGCGAGGCCGGCCGTGCGGTGCACCTGGTGCTGGGCATGCCGGCCAACGAACGCATGGACTGGCTGGTGGAAAAAGCCACCGAACTGGGCGTGGCCAGCATCCAGCCCCTGATGGCCGAGCGCTCCGTGCTGCGCCTGACGGGCGAGCGGGCCGCCAAAAAACTCGCGCACTGGCGCGGCGTGGCGATTGCCGCCTGCGAGCAGTGCGGCCGCAACCGCGTGCCGGTGATTCATGAAGCGCTTGCCTTCGCGCAGTGGGCCGCCGCCCTTCAGCCTGAGAGCCCCGCCGCCACCCGGCTGCTGCTGTCCCTGCGGCCAGGCACCCAGCCGCTGGCACAGCTTCTGCCTGCCCACCCCGCCGCCGGCCCGGTGACCTTTCTCAGCGGCCCGGAAGGCGGCCTGTCGGCGGCGGAAGAAGACGCTGCCATGGCGGGCGGCTTTGCGCCCGTCACGCTGGGCCCGCGCGTGCTGCGCGCCGAAACCGCCCCGCTGGCCGGCTTGTCCCTGCTGGTCCTGACCCCGCCCTGAGCGGCTGTCAACCGGTGAGCAACGCTTGAGCGTCACCGCGCTCACGTAAGATGTGCTGGGCGCCATGCGTCGAGATGTCAAAGCGGGCGGGCTGGTCGCCGGCTAAATCCCGCGACCATTCAAAGCTTCATGAACCGTAACCTCTGGCTCCTGGCCATCTGCCAGGGCTTGTTTCTCACCAACAACGTCACCTTCATCGCCATCAATGGGCTGGTGGGCCTGAGCCTGGCGCCGCTGGGCTGGATGGCCACGCTGCCCATCATGGCTTATGTGGTGGGTGGCGCGCTGTCGACCGCTCTGGTGGCCAGAACCCAGAGCCGCTTCGGGCGCAAAATCTCGTTTCAGCTGGGCTTGGCTGTGGCCTGCGCCTCGGCATGGCTGTGCGCCTATGCGGCCTACGGCAAAAACTTCTGGCTGCTGGTGGCCGCCACGGTGGTGGCCGGCTATTACAACGCCAATGCACAGCTGTACCGTTTTGCGGCGGCCGAGCTGGCCGCGCCGGCATTTCGTGAAAAAGCGGTCTCGCTGGTGATGGCCGGCGGCCTGATCGGCGCGGTCGCCGGCCCGAACCTGGCCGCGCACACCCGCAGCCTGACCGACGTGCCGTTTGCCGGCGCCTACCTGGCCCTCAGCGCCGTGGCGCTGCTGTCCATGGGCTTGCTGGCATTCATCCATTTTCCGCCGGCCGAATCCGGCGGTGGCCACGGCCGCCGCGCCGGGCCGCCCCAAGCAAGGCCAGCCCTCTCGGGGCTGACGCCCGCGGCTCCAAGCCTGCCTGCGCAGGCTTGGTCGGGCGGAAGGGCCGCTGCGTCTCGCAGCGGCACGTCCAGCGAAGTACACGAAGTGACGAGCGTGGGGGCGCATGAAAGCCGGCCGTTGGCCGAGATCATGCGCCAGCCCGTGTTCCTGGTGGCCGCCGCCGCGGGCGCGCTGGGCTTTGGCGTGATGAATCTGCTGATGGCGGCCACGCCGATTGCCATGCAGGTCTGCGGGCTGTCGTTTTCGGATACGGCACTGGTGCTGGAGTGGCATGTGATCGGCATGTTTGCACCGGGTTTTTTCACCGGGCATCTGATCAAGAAGTGGGGAGCCCTGACGATCATGGCCGTCGGCCTGGCGCTCAATGTGCTGTGCGTGCTCATTGCCTTGTCGGGCGTGGACCTGCACCAGTTTCTGCTGGCGCTGTTTTTGCTGGGCCTGGGCTGGAACTTCCTGTTCACCGGCAGCACCACGCTGGCGCTGACCGCCTACCGCCCGGAAGAAAAAGACCGGGCACAGGGCGCCTTGAACTTCTGCGTGTTCGCCGTGCTGGCCCTGTCCTCACTGGCCTCGGGCGTGCTGGTCACCACGCAGGGCTGGGCACTGCTCAACCTGGGCGCGCTGCTGCCTTTGGGCCTGACCGCTCTGGCGTTGGGCTGGTTTGCCATGGGGCAACGCAGGCCGCAGAACGTTTGACCGTCACTTACTCAGCAGTCCGTCACGAAGGCGACGCCACCCATGCTGTCATTCTGAGCAACGCGAAGAATCTTGGCCAGCATGCCGAGATCCTTCGCTGCGCTCAGGATGACAAAGTATGTCGCACACTACTTTCGGACTGCTGAGTAAACAGCTGTCGGCGCACAATACACGCCGGGTAACGGCCTTCTTTTACTTCAAAACTAGAAGCGCGCATCCAGCCAGGCCTTGAGCGTGGCAAACACGGGCGTCGCGTCGACCTCGTTGAAGATCTCGTGGTACAGCGCGTCAAAGCACCTGGTGGTCACGGTCCCGGGTTTGACGCTCGCCGAGCGGGCCACGGCCTGCGCAAAAGCGCGGCTGCCAGCGGGGTTGACGAGTTTGTCGGCACCCGCATAAATCAGCAGTGTGGGCGTGCGCCAGTGAGCGGCCGCGGCCACCGTGGCCGGGCCGCCGGTGGCGATAAAGCGGGCCAGCCGCGACGAGATTTTGCTGTGCACCAGCGGGTCGGCCAGGTATTTTTCAACCACTTGCGCCTTGTGCGACAAATAGCGGGCGTCGAGCCCGTTGTTGACGCACAGATTGGGCGCGATGTGGGGCAGCGTCGCGACCAGCAGTTTTTGCAGCGGATTAAGCCCCGCATCCAGCGCCGGCGAGGACATCACCAGCCCGTCCACCGGCCGCATGTTCAGCGCCACGAAACGGCTCGCCACCAGGCCGCCCATGCTGTGCCCCAGCAGGATGAAGGGCAGGGGTTTCGCCGGGTCCACCTGCGGCAGGCGCGCGCAGCGCAGGCGCGTGTCATCGACTACTTCCGCCAGATCGTCGAGCAAGGCCGCGTCGCTGGGCAGGGCGCCGCGCGTGCCGCCCGATTCGCCATGGCCGCGCTGGTCGTAGGCGCGCACGGCAAAGCCCCAGTCGAGCAGCTGGCGGGCTATATGCTCGTAGCGGCTGGCGTGCTCGCCCAGGCCGTGAACAATCAGCACCACACCGCGCGGCGGCGGTGCGCCGTGCTCTTCCCAGGTATCAATCGGCCACTCGTACATGGCCAGGTTCTCGCCATCGCGAGCGGTGAAGGGGGCCAGGACCGTAGCGTTCATGAATTCGGGCGGTGAGATTGAAAAAGGGCGGAATCCTGGGATCAGCCGGGCAGGCTGGCCATCACATGCGCCACGGCAGCGGTAAGTTTTTTGGCGTAAGGCACGTTCAAAAACTCGTTGGGCCCATGGGCATTGCTCTTGGGGCCCAGCACGCCGCACACCATCATTTGCGCTTTGGGGAAACCCTTGCTGAGCATGCTCATCAGCGGAATCGTGCCGCCCTGGCCAATGGTGCCGCAGGGCGCGCCGTAGCAGGCCTGCGAGGCGTCGTTGAGGGCTTTTTCAAACCACGGGGCGGTGCTGGGTGCATTCCAGCCGGTGGAGCCGCTGACGCCGTCGAAGGTGACCCTGGCCTGGTAGGGCGCGTTGTCTTCGAGCAGGGTTTTGAGCTCCTGCACCGCCTGGGCCGCGTCAACCAGCGGCGGAAAGCGCAGCGACAGCTTGAAGGCGGTGTAGGGCCGCAGCACATTGCCGGCATCCTTGAGCGCCGGGAAGCCCTCGGCCCCGGTCACGCTCAGCGTCGGTCGCCAGGTGCGGTTAAGCAGCGCCTCCACCGGGTCGGTGGTGGTCGGCAGCGCAAAAGAGCCCGCGCCTTCGCAGTCGTAGTGCGCCCACGGAAAGCGCTTGTAAATCTCGTCGCCCAGGATTTGCGCGGTGGCCTGCGCCTGCGCCAGCCGTTCGGCCGGAATCTCGCAGTGAAAGCTTTGCGGCAGCAGGCGCCCGGTCTTGCTGTCCTCCAGCCGGTCCAGCACCTGGCGCATGATGCGAAAGCTCGAGGGCACCAGCCCGCTGGCGTCGCCCGAGTGCACACCCTCGGTGAGAATTTCAACCTTCAGTACGCCGGCCGCATTGCCGCGCAGGCTGGTGGTCAGCCACAGCTGGTCGTAGTTGCCGGCGCCCGAGTCCAGGCACACCACCAGCGCCACGTCGCCGAGCCGGCTGCGCAAGGCGTCGACATAGGGCAGCAGGTCGTAGGAGCCGCTTTCCTCGCAGGTTTCAATCAGGCCGACGATGCGCGGGTACGCCACGTTCTGGCTCTTGAGGGCCTGGATCGCGGCGATGCTGGCGTACACCGCATAACCGTCGTCGGCACTGCCGCGGCCATAGAGCTTGCCGTCTTCGTATTTGGGGGTCCAGGGGCCCAGGTCATTGCGCCAGCCGTTGAACTCGGGCTGCTTGTCGAGGTGGCCGTACATCAGCACAGTTTGCGTGCTGCTGGCCGGCGTTGCGCCCTCCGTCGCGCCTGAGGAGGCCGGCACTTCAAAAAACAGCACCGGCGTGCGGCCCGGCAGCTGGATGATCTCCAGCGTCAGTCCCGCCACGTTTTGCGCCTTGACCCAGTCCGCTGCGGTGCGCAGCACGCGCTCCAGATAGCCCAGCTGGGCCCAGTCTTTCTCGAACATGGGCGACTTGGCCGGCACGGCAATGTAGTCGGTGAGCTGCCTGACGATATCGCCGTCCCACTTGGCGGTGACTTCCGAGAGGGCCTGGGCGGCATTGAGGATGCTGGCGGGAATTTCGCGGTGCAAGGGGGCGTTCATGAGGGACTCCGGCAGTTGGGCAGGCACAGGCGCGACGCGGCCCGTCCTGGTTTTTTCTATCACCGCGTACTGTACCCTTGTAACAGGCGCTGCGCCACCGCCCACGGCCGCGCGGGTCAGGTCACAGCGCTATAGCTGGCCATGGCTTCGCCGAGCCGTATCTCCCGCCCGGGCGCCCAGGCGGGGTTGAACTGCAAGGGCCCCTTGGGGAACAGCATCACCACGGTGGAGCCGAGCAGGAAGCGCCCCATTTCCTCGCCCCGCTTCAGGGTCACGGGTGCATCCTGGGCATCCTGGTAGCGCCAGTCGCGCATGTCCTTCACGCGCGGCGGGTTGACCACGCCGTGCCACACGGTGGCCATGCTGCCGACCACCGTGGCGCCCACCAGAATCAGGACAAACGGGCCGCGCGCGGACTCAAACACGCAGACCACGCGTTCGTTGCGCGCAAACAGGCCGGGCACGCCGCGCGCCGTGCGCGGATTGACTGAAAACAGCTCGCCCGGCACATGGATCATGCGCGTCAGGCGCCCGTCGCAAGGCATGTGGACGCGGTGGTAGTCCTTGGGGCTCAGGTAGAGCGTGGCAAAGCTGCCGTCCTGGTACTGCGCCGCCAGCGCCGCATCACCGCCGACCAGCGCAGTCGTGGAATAACTATGGCCCTTGGCCTGAAAAATCTGGTCGTGCTCAATCGCACCAAACTGGCTGATGGCACCGTCCACCGGGCAAATCAGGTCGGCCGCCGCCAAGGGCCGCGCACCGGGTTTCAGGGCGCGGGTGAAAAAGTCATTGAAGGTGGCGTAGTGGGCGATGTCGCTCTCAAGCGCCTCGTCCATGTTGACCTGGTACCTGGCGACAAAGCGGCGAATGATTTCAGTGGTGACCCAGCCGCGCTCACGCCCGGCCACATAGCCTGCAAACGCCGTGAGCGCCAGCTTGGGGATGAAGTATTGGAGCAGGGCGGCTAAACGGTCTGACACGGGCGCTACCGGTAGTGAAAAAGATAGCGCGATTCTATCGGGGCGCTCCAAACCCCCCGTCATTCCCGCGAAGGCGGGAATCCATGCGGCAGCTCATTGATGACAGGGGAATGAAGCCCGAGACGAGCGCCCGCCAGAGTCCACCCAAATCAGCGCCAGGGCTTCAACCAGCCCAAGCCCGCCGAGGTGCCGCCGGGCTGCGCGCCGCGCGCGGGCCGGTATTCGCAGCCGACCCAGCCGGTCCAGCCGCATTGCCGGGCGACCTCGTCGATCAGCTTGAACAGGTAGGGGTAGTTCATCTCGCCCACGTCGGGCTCGTGCCGCTCGGGCACGCCGGCGATCTGAAAATGGCCGACGCGGCCGGTGGGCAGGTACTGGCGGATCTTCATCGCCACATCGCCCTCGACGATCTGGCAGTGGTAGAGGTCGAACTGCACCTTGACGTTGGGCGCGCCGATCTCGGCGATCAGTTCATGCGCATGGTCCTGCCGGTTCAGGAAGAAGCGCGGGATGTCGCGGGTGTTGATCGGCTCGATCAGCAAGTCCACGTTCTGCTTCGCGGCCTCGGCCGCAGCCCAGCGCAGGTTGCTCACATAGGTCGGGCGCACCGCATCGCGCTCCACGCCGGCGGGCACGAGGCCGGCCATGACATGGACGCGCGGGCATCTCAGCGCGGCGGCGTAGGCCAGCGCCTTGGCCATGCCTTCGCGGAACTCGGCCTCGCGCCCCGGCAGGCAGGCCAGGCCGCGCTCGCCTTGGTCCCAGTCGCCCGGCGGGGCGTTGAACAGCACCTGCTGCAGGCCGTGGGCTTTCAGGCGCGCAGCGAGTTCCTGCTGGTCGCAGGCGTAGGGAAACAGGTACTCCACGCCCTTGAAACCGTCCTTGGCGGCGGCTTCGAAGCGGTCGAGGAAGTCCAGCTCGGGGTAGAGCATGGAGAGGTTGGCGGCAAATTGAGGCATTGTGTTTTCACCAGCGCGCGCCAAAGGTCTGGCGCAGTTCGTCGATTTGGGTTTCAGTCAGCGGCTCGGGTTTCGGGTGGGCCAGCAAGCAGAGCCTGGCGGTTTCTTCAAGTTCTTCGAGGGTGGCCATGGCCGCGGCCGGCGTCTGGTGCCAGACGTTGGGACCCAGGCGCTCCAGCATCACGGCGCGGATCGGTGCGCCTTGTTCGCCATAGCGGACTATGGTTTGCGCCACCAAGGCCGCCGCCTGCGGGTCGCCGGGGCGGTGATAGGGAATCAGCGGCACATGGCCAACCTTCATCACGAAATAAGGCGTCACAGCGGGCAACAACTCCCGCTGTTTGTCAGCCTGCGGCAGCAGCTCGGCACCCGCGGCCTGCAGGCTCAAGCCCACGCAGTGCGTGCTGTGGGTGTGGATCACGCAGCTTGTCTGTGCATCAAATCGGGCCGCAGCCCGATAAATACCTGCGTGAAGCGCTATGGTTTTGCTAGCAGGTTCGCCGCTGAACTGTTTGGCGCTGGCGTCCAGCCGCGCCAGTTTGGCCGGGTCGAGAAAGCCCAGACAGGCATCGGTGGGGGTGATCAGGAAACCATCGTCCAGCCGCACGCTGATGTTGCCGGCCGTGGCGTGCACATAGCCGCGCTCGAACAGGCTTTGGCCGATGCGGCAGATTTCTTCGCGGGCCTGGTTTTCAGTCATTGCAGCATTGTGAAGGCTTGGGTGAAGAAGTCGTCGCTGCCGAAGTTGCCCGACTTCAAGGTGATGTGCACACCTTCTCCGGCAGCCGCTTCGGACGACGCATGGCACCAGGGCACGCCGGGATCGATTTGCGGGCCGATCTTCATTTGCGTGATGTTCAGCGCCTGCACGCAGGCGCCCGAGGTCTCACCGCCGGCCACCACCAACTGGCGCACACCGCGCTGCACCAGGCCGCGCGCAATCGCCGCGACGGTGCGCTCGACCATGGCGCCGGCTTCCTCGACGCCCAGGCGGCCTTGCACCGACTTCACCGCGTTCGAGTCCGCCGTGGAATAGACCAGCACCGGACCTTTCTGAATCAGCGGCTCGGCCCAGGCCAGCGCTTCGGCGGCAACGTCTACGCCGGCCGCGATGCGCAAGGGGTCTATGCCCAGCGCCGGGCGCCCGGCCTTGATGAAGGCCAGCACCTGGCGGTTGGTGGCCAGCGAGCAGCTGCCCGACACCACGGCCTGCAGGCCCGTGGCGGCCGGCAGCTCGCTGGCATGGGAGGACGGCGCGATGCCGAAGTTGGACGGCAGGCCGATCGCCACCCCCGAGCCGGCCGTCACCAGCGGCATGCCCTTGAGCGCCGGGCCCAGCCGCAGCAGGTCGTCGTTGGAGAGTGCATCGACAACGGCAAGGCCCACGCCCTCGCCGCGCAGCTGGGCTATGCGCGAGCGGATCGCGGCCTCGCCCTGGGCCACGACGCGGTAATCGATCAGGCCCACCTTGCGCTCGCATTGCGCCTGCAGCACGCGCACCAGGTTGGCGTCGGTCATCGGCGTGAGCGGATGGTTCTGCATGCCGCTCTCGCTGAGCAGCGTCTCGCCCACGAACAGGTGGCCCTTGAACACGCTGCGCTGGTTGTCGGGAAAGGCCGGCGTGGCGATCGTGAAGTCCCCACCTTCCACGTTCGCCAGCGCGTCCATCAAGGCCTCGGTCACCGGGCCGATATTGCCGGCCGGTGTGCTGTCGAAGGTGGAGCAGTACTTGAAGTAGATTTGCTGCGCACCCTGGTCCTGCAGCCAGCGCAGCGCGGCCAGCGACTGCTCCACCGCTTCGGCTTTCGCGATGGTGCGCGACTTCAGCGCGATGACCACAGCGTCGGCATCGGCAGCGATGGGTTGCGATGGGATGCCAATGGCCTGCACCACGCGCATCCCGCTGCGCACCAGGTTGTTGGCCAGGTCGGTGGCGCCGGTGAAGTCGTCGGCGATGCAGCCGAGAAGAATCTTGCTCATCACAATTCTTGTTGCAGCCCTGGTTGCAGCGCCAGCTTCACGGCGCCCGGGTTTTCACGCACATAGTCGCGGATCACGGCTTCGAACCCGGTGTCGGCCTGCAGGCCGATCGCCTGGGCACGCGCCGTTTCGACCCGGCTGGGCCAACTGCCGACGATGGCCTTGATGCCTTCGTCGATGTCCCAGTCAAGCAGCGCCGTGGCGGCGGGCCCGGCCACGCGCTCCAGCGCCGCGGCCATCTCGCGCACCGTGGTGGTCAGCGCCGGCAGGTTGACGGCCGTGCGGGCGCCCCATTCGGCGCCGCTCGCCTGGGCGGCGCGCAGCAGGCCGCGCACCGTGTTGGCCGGCGAGGACAGCGCCACCGCCGTATCCGGCGGCACCGGCACCGTGGCCCGCACGCCCGCGAGCGGCTCGCGGATCATGCCGCTCAGGAAGCTCGACGCCGCGCCGTTGGGCCGGCCCGGGCGCACCGACACCGTCATCAGCCGCACGCTGCGGCCCTGCACAAAGCCCTTGCGCGTGTAATCGGCCACCAGCTGCTCGCCCATGAATTTCTGCACGCCGTAGCTGCCCTGCGGTGTGGGCAGGGTCGTGTCTTCGATCACGGCCGGCAGCGGCTGCTCGGGCGAATTGCCGAACACCGCGACCGAGCTCGAAAACACCAGCACCGGCTTGGTGCCGAGCGCGCGACAGCCTTCGAGCAGTGCGCGCGTGGCGTCCAGATTGCTGCGCATGCCCAGGTCGAAATCGGCCTCGCATTCGCCGCTGACGGCCGCGGCCAGGTGAAAGATCAGCGCGGTGCCGGCAAGGGGCAGTTGCCCCTTTTCCAGCTGCTCATTGAGGTCGCCGCCGGCGAAGGCAATGCGCGGGTCCTGGGCCAGGTCGTCGGGCGGCGGCACGCGGTCGGCCAGCGTGATGCGCGTGATGGGCTGGGCAGCCGCGCCCGCAAGCGACAGCGTGCCTTGGGCCAGCAGGGTGCGCGCCAGCCGCGCGCCGAGAAAGCCGCAGCCGCCGGTGATCAGGATGTTCATGGGATGGTTGTCTTTCATGCAAAGCAAAGCCGGCATCGGCTACTTGAAGCCCAGGGCATGGGGCAGCCAGTTGCTGACGGCCGGCACGAAGG
Source organism: Polaromonas sp. (assembly GCF_036676035.1). Lineage (GTDB taxonomy): Bacteria > Pseudomonadota > Gammaproteobacteria > Burkholderiales > Burkholderiaceae_C > Polaromonas. The sequence goes on along the minus strand of NZ_JAKFDR010000114.1, from coordinate 21,599 downwards.
TCAGGATCATCAACACCACGCCATGCGCCCAGAGAAAAGGCTTGAGTTCGCGCGTCAAGTCCGCCAGCGGCACACGCGAGACGTTGGAGGTGACGAACAGCAGCCCGCCCACCGGCGGCGTGATCATCCCGAGCGTCAGGTTGTAGATCACGATCATTGCAAAGTGGATCGGGTCGACCCCGAGCTTGGCCGCCACCGGCGCGAGGATGGGCACCAGCACCATGACGCCGGGCAGCGGCTCGATGAAGATGCCGAACAGCAGCAGGAAGATGTTGGCCACGATCAGGAAGCCCCACACGCCCAGGTGCATGTCGGCGATCCAGTTGGCCACCAGCTGCGGCATGCCCTCGATGGTGAGCACCCAGGCGAACGAGGCCGACATGGCGATGATGATCAGCACCGAGGCGGTGAGCAGCGCCGAGCGCGCCAGGATGTCGGGCACGGCCTTCCATTCGAGCGTGCGGTACACGTACTTGCCGCAGAGCAGGGCGTAGAACACCGCCACCACCGAAGCCTCGGTCGGCGTGAACCAGCCGGCGCGCATGCCGCCCAGGATCACCACCGGCAGCAGGATGGCCGGCAGCGCCTTCCAGGTGGTGCGCAGGATCTCGCTCATCGACGGATGCTCGCCATCGCCGCGGTAGTTGCGACGCTTGGAGACATGCCAGTTCACCACGCACATGGCCGCGGCGATCAGCAGGCCGGGCACCAGCCCGGCCACGAAAAGCGCCCCGACCGAGACGTTGTCGTCCGCCAGCGCATAGATGATCATGATGATGGACGGCGGGATGATGGGGCCCACGATGGCGGTGGAGGCCGTCAGCGCCGCCGCGTAGGAGCGGTCGTAGCCGGCCTTGTCCATCATCTTGATCAGCATCGAGCCGGGGCCGGCCGCATCGGCCAGCGCCGAGCCGGAGATCCCCGAAAAGAAGGTCAGCGACACCACGTTGGTGTAGCCCAGCCCGCCGCGCCGGTGGCCGACGAACTGGCCGGCGAAGCGCAGCAGCACATCGGTGAGCGAGCCGCCGCTCATGAGCTCGGCCGCCAGGATGAAAAACGGCACGGCCATCAGCGGAAAGCTGTCGATGCCGGTGAAGGTTTCCTTCAGCATCACCAGCATCGGGAACTGGGCCGTGAGCAGCAGGGCCGTGACCGTGGACAGGCCCAGCGCGAAGGCCACCGGCACGCCGACGGCCAGGTAGATGCAGGCGGTAATAAGGAGAACAGCGCTGGCGCTCATAAGGCCCCCACGTTTGCCGCCGGGGCGGCTGCACTGCCCCCCGAGGGGGCGCGAGCTTGCTTGAAGCGGTTCTGCGCGGCGCTCATAGTGAAGCACTCGCGTTGGCGTCAAAATGGGCGTCGGCGGCGAATTCACGGCGCAGGATGTAGCCGCGCGCCATCAGCAGCCAGTGGATCAGCATCAGCGCTGCGCCCACGGGCAAGGCGGCATAAATCCAGGCAAACGAGATCTGGGTGGCGGGCGTCTGCTGGTACTGGGTGCGCTCCATGTAGTCCATGCCGAACCAGATGAAGAAGATGAAAAAGCCCAGCAGCAGCAAGGCAATGGCTGCGCGCAGCGCCACCGCCGCCCGGGGCGGCAGCGCGTCCTGCAGGTTCTCGACGGCAATGTGGCCGCCGTAGCGCAGCACCGGGCCGCAGCCCAGGAAGGTAAGCCAGATCATCAGGTGGCGCGCCACTTCCTCGGCCCATTCGATGGACTGGCTGGTGAGGTAGCGCAGCGCGACGTTGGCGAAGATGATGACAGCCATCACCGCCAGCGTCACGATCAGCAGCCAGCGGTTGCTTGCAAGGAAGTAGTGTTCGAAGGTTTTCATGGCGCGCGGCACTGGCCTGCTTTACTTGAAGTCCTGGATGCGGCGGATGTTGTCGGCGCCGAATTCCTTGGCATAGCTTGCATAAGCGGGTTTGAGCGCGTCACGGAAGCTCTGGCCGTCCACCGACTTGACCACGCTCATGCCGTCCTTTTCCAGCTGGGCGATGCCGTTGGCCTCGTCTTCGTTCACTTTCCTGCGCTGCGCCACGGCGGCCTTCTTCGCCGCTTCGTAGAACACCTTCTTGTCAGCCTCGTTCAGCTTGGCCATCAGGCGCGGCGAGGTGATGATCAGGGCCGGGGAATAGACGTGGCCTGTCAGCGACAGGTGCTTTTGGACCTGCACGAACTTGGAAGCCAGGATCACGGGAATCGGGTTCTCCTGGCCGTCCACCGTGCCTTGCTGCAGTGCGCCGAACACCTCGGGGAAGGCCATGGGCGTGGGCTGGATGCCGAAGGCGCGGTAGCCCTCCATGTGCACCTTGTTCTCCATGGTGCGCATCTTCAGGCCGGCCGCATCGGTCGGCTTCACGATGGCCCGCTTGTTGTTGGTCATGTGGCGAAAGCCGTTTTCGGTCCAGGCCAGGGCCACCAGCCCCTTGGCCGGGAACTTGGTGAGCAGATCCTGCCCGATCGGGCCGTCGAGCACCTTGCGTGCATGCTCGTAGTCGCGAAACAGGAAGGGGATGTCCACGACCTTGACCTCGGGCACGAAGTTGCCCACGGGGCCGGTGGAGGTGTTCACCAGGTCCAGCGTGCCCAACTGCACCGCCTCGACCATTTCGCGTTCGCCGCCGAGCGCGCCGCTGGGAAACTGCTGGCACTTGTAGCGGCCCTGGGAGCCCTTGTCGATCTCTTCGCAAAAGGCGTTGGTGCCCACGCCATAGTGCGACGTCGCCGTGGTGGCGTAGCCGATTTTCACAACGGTTTGCGCCTGCGCGGCGCACAGTGCGGCGGCGGCCAGCCCGGCGGCCAAGGTTTTGATCTTCATGGTGAATGTCTCCTGTGGTTAAAAAAATGGACGTTCGCTCAGCGCCTGGGTGGCGGCAGCTCGACGCCCGGGAAAATCTTGATCACCGCGCTGTCGTCCTCACGCGCGAAGCCTGCGGTGGACGCCTGCATGAACATCTGGTGCGCGGTGGACGACAAGGGTAAAGGAAATTTGCTGGCGCGTGCCATGTCGAGCACCAGCCCCAGGTCCTTGACGAAGATGTCCACCGCCGACAGCGGCGTGTAGTCGCCGGCCAGCACGTGGGCCATGCGGTTCTCGAACATCCAGCTGTTGCCGGCACTGTTGGTGATCACTTCGTACAGCGCCTGCGAGTCCACGCCTTCACGCAGCCCCAGGGCCATGGCTTCGGCCGCGGCGGCGATGTGCACGCCGGCCAGCAGCTGGTTGATGACCTTGACCTTGCTGCCCGCGCCTGCGCAGTCGCCCAGGCGATAAACCTTGCCGGCCATGGCGTCGAGCACGTCGCCGGCCCGTTCATACGCGGCGGGCCGGCCTGAACTCATGACGGTCATCTGGCCGGCCGCGGCCTTGGCCGCGCCGCCGGAAATCGGGGCGTCCACGTAATGAATGCCGAGCTCGTGAAGCCGCGCCTCCGTCGCGATCGACCAATGGGGATCGACGGTCGAGCACATCACGAACACGCTGCCCGGCTTCATGGCGGACGCGGCGCCCTGCTCGCCATACAACACGTTTTCCGTTTGGGCGGCGTTGACCACCACCGAAACCACGACCTCACAGGCCGCGGCCAACTGCGCCGGGCTGCTGCAGGCCACGCCGCCTTCGGCCACGAAGTCTTGCACCGCCTGCGCACGGACATCGCACACATGCACCGCATAGCCGGCGCTCCTCAAAGTCTGGGCGATGCCCCGGCCCATCGCGCCCAGGCCGATGACACCCACGTTGGTCTTGTTCATTGGTTCTCAATCCGTTTTGATGTTGGCGAAGGCCATTGCCTTGCGCCAGGTGGCTGCTTTGGCGGCCAGGATCAGCGGGCTGATTTTTTTCATGGCCTCGCCTGTCGTTGGCAGCGTTTCGCAAACCGCTTCCGTTGTCTAAATTCGTATGGTTATCATACAAATTTACGGAACCATCCCTCTCGGGGTTTTCCCCGATGGCGGCGGCGGGCGCCTGGCGCGCTTCAGGCGCTGGGACGCAGGCCCGTGACCAGCGGGCGCGCCAGCTGTACGCCCTCCTCGGGCCAGAAGGCCGGGTCGGCCTGCTCGATGCGCTTGATGGCATTGTCCATGTGGCGCGCCGCCGATCGCCGCGCCGCGGCGACGTCGCCGGCCTCGATCGCCTGGGAAATCTGTTCGTGCTCGTCGGCCACCTGCTTGGCGAAGTCGGCGCGCCGCGCTTCGTTGGCCCGGGTGACGCGCGTGGCCCCTTGCAGAAACTGGCCCAGGTACTCGAGCGTGCCGATGAGGAAGGGATTGCGAGCCGCCTCGGCGATGGCGCGGTGAAACTTGACGTCCTCGTTCACACCGTCGCCGCCGGCGTGCACGGCCTTTTCCAGCGCGGCGATAGCCTGGCGAATGCGCTTGACGTCGGCCTGCGTGCGCCGCTGGGCGGCGAGTGCGGCGACCTCGGCTTCCAGCGCCCGTCGCACTTCGACCATCTGGATCACCGCCTGCTTGGACACCGCGTAGCGGGCGTCGAAGTTCAGCGGCGAAAAGCCCGCGTCCTTCACGTACACGCCGCTGCCCTGCCTCGAGTCAACAAGCCCGAGCGACTTCAGCCGCGAAACCGCCTCCCTGACCACCGTGCGGCTGACCGAAAACTGCTCGCCTAGCACGGCTTCGGTCGGCAGCTTGTCGCCCACCGTGAGGCGGCCCGCGCGAATCTCTGCGGCGAGCGTATCGGCAACCCGGTCCGAGAGATGGGCGCCGGGCGTGATGGACTTGAAGTGGCGAGTCATATGAAATCGAAATTTATCATACAACTTTAACCCACCGGCCGGGCAAACTCCTGGCTCAAGCCCAAGCCGACAGCCGCAGCGCCAAGCCAACCAGCGCGCAGCCCGCAATCACCGGAATCACCCCCACCTTGTAACGCAGCAGCGCGACGCCTGCCGCCACCATGATGGCCAGCGCGGGCCACTCCACATTGGAAAGAAAACCGGCTGCAGCCCCCGTTTTGAAAGCGATATGCGCTATGAAAAACAGAGCAAGACTGGCAATGACCCCGACCACCGCGGCGGTGATGGCGGCCAGCGGCGCCGTGAAATGCAGCTTCCCGTGGGTTGACTCCACCAACGGCCCGCCGGCCAGGATGAACAGAAACGAAGGCAGGAAGGTGAACCAGGTCACCACCGTGGCCGCCAGCGCCGCGCCAAGGAACAGCGCCTCGGGCCCCAGCACCTGCTTGGCCCAGCCGCCCACGAAACCGACAAAGGCCACCACCATGATCAGCGGGCCGGGCGTGGTTTCGCCCAGCGCCAGGCCGTCGATCATCTGTGGACCGGTGAGCCACTGGAACTGCTCCACCGCCCCCTGGTAAACATAGGGCAGCACCGCGTAGGCTCCGCCGAAAGTCAGCAACGCCGCCTTGGTGAAGAACCAGCCCATTTGCGTGAGCGTACCGTTCCAGCCCTGCGCGGCCAGCAGCACGCCCATTGGGGCCAGCCAAAGAACGGCGCCAATCGCCAGCACCGTGGCCAGCCGCGATTTCTTGAAGCGTGCATGCTCGGGTGTGGGGGTGTGGTCGTCGATCAGCGCCGGGCTGTGCGCCGCCTGCGCCGTCCCGTGCGCGCCCCCGGCGGCAAACTGCCCGGGCGCGAACTTCGCGCACAGCCAGCCGGTCAGCGCCGCACCCAAAACAACCCACGGAAAGGGCACGTGCAGCGCCGCAATTGCTATGAAACTGATAGCTGCCACCGCCCAGGGAATGGGGGCTTTGGCCGGATTTTTCAATGACTTGCCGCCTATCCGGTGAACTGCCTGCAAGACAATCGCCGCCACCGCCGGCTTGATGCCGTAGAACAGACCGGCAACCAGCGCCACGTCGCCAAAGGCCACGTAGATCCAGCTCAGCGCGATCAGAATGAACAGCGAGGGCAGCACAAACAGGGCGCCCGCCACCACGCCACCCCAGGTGCGGTGCATCAGCCAGCCAATGTAGGTGGCCAGCTGCTGCGCCTCGGGTCCGGGCAGCAGCATGCAGTAGTTCAGCGCATGCAGAAAGCGTTTTTCCGAGATCCAGCGTTTTTGCTCCACCAGTTCGCGGTGCATGATGGCAATTTGCCCGGCGGGCCCGCCGAAGCTGATGAAGCCCAGCTTGAGCCAGAACCTGAACGCCTGCGCAAAGCTCACCACAGAAGGGGCGAGGACGGTTTGAGGGCTATCGCTCACGCTGCGTACCCTTTCACTTGCATGGTCTCGGGCTTCCAGCTGTGCGTCTCGGCCTGCACGTCCCGGCACCAGGCATACAGCGCGTCATACAGCGGAAGAGCCGCCTGCAGCATGGCGTGGTCGTCCTCATGCAGGCGCGACAAGCCCAGCGACAAGGCCAGCAAGCCGGCGGATTGCGGCGCCAGTTCCAGCCTGTCGGTGTCTGCGCCGCGCACAATGCCAGCCAGCGCCCCCAATGCCGGATCGCTCAACTCAAACGCCCGCAGCAGGGTGTCAAAGCTGCACAGCTCGCCCTCGTGCGAGACCGGCGCGCCCGGAATGTCGTAAGCCACCGCTCCCAGACGCGCTGCCTCTTCAAACACCTTGGCCGTGGGCACATAGAAAAACTCCGCACGCGGATCGATAAAACGGCGTATCAACCAGGGGCAGGCGATGCGGTCGATCTTGGGGCGTTCGCGCGTGATCCAGCGCGAAGCCTGCTCACCGGTGACGCCCCAATCGGGCCGCTTGAGCACGGTGGGCAGGCGATGCGCACGCCACTGCGCGATGTCTTGCGGTGTATCCACGCCGTCTTCGCCACCCGCTATGCCACCGGCCAGCGCGCGTGCGTTCCAGCCCGCCGCACGCAGTATGGCCACGGCATCGGCGCTGACATTGTGGCCATAGACACAGTAAACAACCACCTCGCAAGGCGGCTGTGAGACCGCAAAGGCCGCCACGTCTTCGGGTGCGCAACGTCGCGCGCCAGCCAGCAGGTGCCGACTTTCAAGGAATTTGGCCTCGCGTCGCACATCGAGCAGCAACGGGGCATCCGCGCGGCCCATGCGGACGGCGAGCTCTTGCGGTGAAATAGAAAGCGGAAGAGAAGAAACAGGAATGAAAGAGGTGTCCACGGAAAATACTCCAAGTCAATTGCCAGCGCTTGGACGGGACACCGTCTATCTGTGAAGAGTCGGGAGGCTGAAATCCCGATGCCCGAATAGTAGCACCAGCGCCGACGGTCCGCCATCCCCTGCCCCCACGCTTTTCACTTCGTGTAATGCGCTGGACGTGCCGCTGCCAGACGCAGCGGCTCTTCCGTCCGTCCAAGCCTGCGCAGGCAGGCTTGGAGCCGCGGACGTCAGCCCCTCGGGGGCTGTGCTTGCTCGGGGCGGCCCTTCGCGGCGCCAGCCCGAATGACGGCATCAAGCGCGGCGGAACTTGAAGACCGCGCGGCTGGCACGGGCATTCGGCCAGAAGCGGATCTCCCGGCCATCCTGCAGGCCAAACGAGTCCAGGATCTGCAGCTGGTTTTGCAGCGCCAGCGCTTCAAAGTCCTGCAGCGTGCCGACACGGATATTGGGGGTGTCGTACCACTGGTAGGGCAGCACCTTGGTCACCGGCATGCGCCCGCGCAGCACGGCCAGGCGGTTCGGCCAGTGGGCGAAGTTGGGGAAAGCCACCACGCCGATGCGCCCGACGCGGGCGGTTTCGCGCAGCATGATTTCGGCATTGCGCAGGTGCTGCAGCGTATCGATCTGCAGCACCACGTCGAACGAGTCATCGCCAAACATGCTCAGCCCCTCGTCGAGGTTGAGCTGGATCACGTTGACGCCGCGCGCCACGCAAGCCTGCACATTGGCATCGTTGATCTCGATGCCATAGCCCGAGCAGCCGCGCTCGCGGATCAGGTGGGCCAGCAGCTCGCCGGTGCCGCAACCCAGATCGAGCACGCGCGAGCCGGGCGGCACCAGCCGGGCGATGGACAGCAGAGCCGCCGAGGGCTGTGCGTTAATTTCAACAGACTGGTTCATGCGGCCACCTTGCTCTTAAAATAGGAGCGCACCACGCCCAGATAGCGGGGGTCATCGAGCAAAAAGGCATCATGACCGTGCGGCGCATCGATCTCGGCGTAGCTCACATCGTGCTGGTTGTCGAGCAGGGCCTTGACGATCTCGCGGCTGCGCGCGGGAGAAAACCGCCAGTCGGTGCTAAAGCTCACCAGCAGGAATTTGGCGCGGGCCACCGCCAGCGCGCGGGTCAGGTCGCCGCCAAAGTCCTTGGCCGGGTCAAAGTAATCGAGCGCGCGGGTGATCAGCAAATAGGTGTTGGCATCGAAGTACTCGCTGAACTTGTCGCCCTGGTAGCGCAGGTAGCTTTCGATCTGGAATTCGACCTCTTGGGTGGTATAGCGGATATCGTCGTCGTTGCTCACCGTGCCATCGGCCGCCACCAGGCTTCTGAGCTTGCGGCCAAACTTTTCATTCATCACGTCGTCACTGAGGTAGGTGATGTGGCCAATCATGCGGGCGATGCGCAGGCCGCGCTTGGGCAGCACGCCGTGGCGGTAAAAATGGCCGCCGTGAAAATCGGGGTCGGTCACGATGGCGCGGCGCGCCACCTCGTTGAAAGCAATGTTTTCGGCCGTCAGGTTGGGCGCGCTGGCCACCACCACGGCGTGCCGCACCCGGTCCGGGTACTGCAAGGTCCAGCTCAGGGCCTGCATGCCGCCCAGGCTGCCGCCCATCACCGCGGCCAGCGTCTGGATGCCCAGCGCATCCAGCAGGCGCGCCTGCGCATTGACCCAGTCCTGCACCGTGACCACGGGAAAGTCGGCGCCATAGATTTCACCGCTGTCCGGGTTGATCTGCATCGGCCCGGTCGAGCCAAAGCAGGAGCCCAGGTTGTTGACACCGATGACGAAAAACTGCTCGGTGTCCACCGGTTTGCCGGGGCCAATCATGGTGTCCCACCAGCCTTCGGATTTGTTAATGGCCGTGCCGCGTTCGTCCAGGTAGACGCCCGCCACATGGTGGGAGGCATTCAACGCGTGGCAGATCAGCACCGCATTGGACTTGTCGGCATTGAGCGTGCCGTAGGTCTCGTAACTCAGGTCGTAGGCACGGATGGACGCGCCACTTTGCAGCGGCAGGGCCTGCGCGAAATGCATGGTCAAGGGTGTTGCGACTAAAGTCAAAAAATCACCTGTAGAAAAACAAAAACCCGGCTTCGCTAAAGCGAGTCCGGGTCCATGGCGTCGTCTTTAGCTGTACTTTTTAAGCGCCCGCAAGCTGAGCAAATCGGCGCTGTGCCAAGTATAGCAACTTGGCCCGAGATTCCTGACTCAGGCTGCTTTGAGCAGCAACGCAGTGACACCCAGCCCGGCAAAAATCAGCGCCGAAACGCTGTGCACCACGCGCAGCGGCAGCAGGCGCGTGACCCGCTCACCCAGCCACACCACCGGCGCATTGGCCAGCATCATGCCCAGGGTGGTGCCGGCCACCACGCCCGCATAGGCTTCATACTGCGCGGCCAGCATGACGGTGGCAATCTGGGTTTTGTCACCCATTTCCGCGAGAAAAAACACCGCAACCGTGGTGCCGAACACGCCAAAACGGGGCGGCGGCTTCTCAGCGTCGCTATCGAGCTTGTCAGGAGTCAGCATCCACAACGCCATGGCGATGAAAGAGGCCCCCAAAATCCAGCGCAAAACCTGCGGGCCGATGAAGGTGGTGACCCAGGCGCCGAGCGCACCGGCCATGGCGTGGTTGGCCATGGTGGCAACCAGGATGCCGAGGACGATGGGCCAGGGTTTGCGAAACCGTGCGGCCAGCACCAGCGCGAGAAGTTGCGTTTTGTCGCCCATTTCGGCGAGGGCAACGATGCCGGTGGAGACGAGGAAAGCTTGCATGAAAAGACTCCGGCCGGAACAAAACCCATGACTGCACGGCATCCCCGGCCTGAAGCGGAAGGCTGTGCAGTCAAAGGTCTCGCGTGATCCGAAGACCGCTTGCGCCATGTCCATGCGAGACAAGTCTGTTGACGCAAGCCCCTTTCAACGCGTGAAAGGCTGGCTACTCCCCAATGACAGCACGCATTGTAAGCGCCGGCGTTTGGGCTTCGCCCGGCAAGGCCGTCACGCGATCCTGGGCAGATTTTTTGGCGGCGAGGCTTTCTTCCGTATTTATCTTTAATCTTCTTATTTAAATTAGTAGTAGTAATAAGGACCGTCGCTTTCTGTGCATATCCTTATTTTTCCCTTATTAATCAAGCACTTGACCATTGTTTAACCTTGTGTTTAGTGTCCAGCCAAGTCCCCTGCCCAACATGAACAACTTTGGTTTGCCAGTGTTTTCTGTGGATAAGTCCTGGCTTGCTCAAAAGTTATACCCACCGTTATCAAGTGCGTTTCGCGCGCAAGCTTGATGGAGAAACCGCCTGCCGCCACTTTTTGGCGCATTTATTGCTTGTATTTGGTGCGATTTTCAAAATCAGTCAAAAAACGCACCAAAAGACAACATTTCATTCAAGAGGGAATCTATGGAAGCACTAAAACAGGGCTCGGACGCCTTGTTCATTCTGCTGGGCGGCATCATGGTGCTGGCCATGCACGCCGGTTTTGCCTTTCTGGAGCTGGGCACGGTCCGCAAAAAGAACCAGGTCAATGCCCTGGTCAAGATTCTGGTGGACTTCTCGGTCTCCACCGTGGTCTATTTTGTGGTCGGCTACGGCGTGGCCTATGGCACCAGCTTTTTTGTCGGCGCCGAGCAGCTGGCCGCCAAAAACGGCTACGAGTTGGTCAAGTTCTTCTTTTTGCTGACCTTTGCGGCCGCCATTCCGGCGATTATTTCGGGCGGTATTGCCGAACGCGCCCGTTTTTACCCACAACTGATTGCAACAGCGGTCATCGTCGGCTTTGTCTACCCTTTCTTTGAGGGTATTGTCTGGAACCAGCATTTTGGCGTGCAGGGCTGGATCAAATCGCTGACCGGCGCCGAATTCCATGACTTTGCCGGCTCCATCGTGGTGCATGCGGTGGGCGGCTGGCTGGCCTTGCCGGCCGTGATCCTGCTGGGCGCCCGCAGCAATCGCTACCGCAAGGATGGCGCAGGGCGGGAAGTGATAGCGGCCCACCCGCCCTCCAACATCCCGTTCCTTGCGCTGGGCGCCTGGATTTTGACGGTCGGCTGGTTTGGCTTCAATGTCATGAGCGCCCAGACCATAGACAAGATTTCCGGCCTGGTCGCCGTCAACTCGCTGATGGCCATGGTCGGCGGCACGCTGGCAGCGCTGGTCTTTGGCAAAAACGACCCCGGCTTTGTACACAACGGGCCGCTGGCCGGTCTGGTGGCCGTGTGCGCCGGCTCTGACCTGATGCATCCGCTGGGCGCGCTGGTCACCGGCGGCGTGGCCGGGGGCGTGTTTGTCGTGATGTTCACGCTGACGCAAAACAAATGGAAGATTGACGACGTGCTGGGCGTCTGGCCGCTGCATGGCTTGTGCGGCGCTTGGGGCGGTATCGCGGCTGGCATTTTTGGCAGCCAGGCGCTGGGCGGCCTGGGTGGTGTAAGTTTTGGCGCACAGCTGATCGGCAGTGCCATGGGCGTGGTCTGGGCACTGCTGGCGGGCTTTGTCGTTTATGGTGCGCTCAAGGCAAGCATGGGGCTGCGCCTGAGCCAGGAAGAAGAATTTGACGGCGCCGACCTGTCGGTCCACAAAATCAGCGCCACATCTGAGCGCGAAGCGACCTGGTAGGAACACCGGCCTTGGCGTGCAACAGGGCACGACATGAGTCCACTATTTGCCCTCGGGAGACGGCTGGCGTGACAGCAGCACGTTGAGCAGGTTGTCCTGAAAGTTGATGTTGCTGGTCAGCAAGGCGTGGTCCTCGCACAGGAAGAAGGCATAAGCCACCGGCAGAAAACTGTCCTCGTTCTGCGGCGCGCCGGGGTCCAGCGTCTCGCGCGCCAGCAGGGACGGTTTGGTGACGCGGCCATCGCCGGGCTCTATCATCAGCTCGTCGTAGGGCACACCGGGCCGTGGCGCTGCAATCTCTGATGGCGTGAGTCGCACCGTGTCACGTCCATTGATTTGCTCCACCAGCAACCGTGCCGGCGTCAGATGGCAGCCACCGCCAAAGAGCACGTAGCGCACCGGCGACACCGGTTCGGCCACGGACAACATCCAGGCCAAACGCCGTGCACGCTCCAGCTGGTAAACGAAGTAGCGCTGCCGCACCGGCGCGTCGGCCGCGCCAGCCAGGCTGGGCTCATAAACCGACCAGGCCATGCGCTGCCAGGTTTTGGCGTCGAACAAGTCGTCGTGGCGCGGCTGGCCCGCGATATCCACCAGCCAGTTGTTGAGCGGGTGCGGAAACAGCTGGTAGCCGCTGGCAAAGGTGGCCAGGGTGCGCGGCGAAATACGGCCCCAGATGACCTTTTCGCCACCGATGAAAGCGTGCAATGAGCTGACCGATCCCAGATTGGGCGTGCCCAGCAACACCAGCTTGCGCACCCGCTGGGCCCCGGCCATGCTCACCTGCTGGGGTGTGCCGTCCAGCACATCGCGGGTGCCAAAGCGCAGGTAGTAGCGCGCGATCAGGCCGCCCATGCTGTGCGCCACCACATCGACGCGCAGGGCCGGGTCGGCGTAGTCACGGCGCACGGCCTCGATCAGGCGGTCCAGCTCCCGCACGCTGTGCAAGGTGTCTTGCCGCCAGTCGTAGGACAGCACGTAGTAGCGTCGCTCGCCCTTGCGCGCCGGGGTGCCGGGCTGAGCCCGCGCGTAGCCGCCAAACTGCGTCAGCGTTTGCAGAATCGGGCGGTAAAAATCGCGCCGCAGCGCCTGCTCGGCAATGCCCGAGGCCTCCAGCGGCGAAGGCCGTGGCGCATTGGTGGCCGGATCGATGTCAAGGGCCAACTCCGGGTAGGACGAAAACAGAATGCGCCACCACGGCCCCGGCCAGATTTCTTCGCCGCTGACCCGGTCGCGCAGGCGGGTGCCAAAGGCGCCGGGGATCAGGATGACCGGCGCTGCTTCGGCGTCGGTGGTACTGAGCTGGTAGAGCCGTTTCAGGTCGGGGCGCGGTGACTCGCTGCAGCCCAGCAGGCCCGCCGCCAGCAGCACCGTGCTGCATGCCATGATTGCGAGCCTGTTCGCCAAAGGTGTGCCAGAGTAGCCAGCCATGCGTGCGCTCCTGTTGCGCCTCATTATGGCCAGTTCAACCCGTGGGCGATAGCTAGTCAGGGCCGGCGATCTGCCGATTCATTGCATCAATGGGTAGCTATGCTTTTAATAGCTAATTGCGCCCATCCAATAAGGGCTAGAGGCGTTTTTCCTTAAAGCCTGGTGCCGGACTGGTGCTTCAGCAGACGCGGCGCGATGAACCGGTCCAGCGACCAGGAGCCGCTGCCGTAAATCGCCAGGCCCGCCAGCAGCGCACCCCAAAACACATGCTGCTGCAAGGCCGCCGGCGCGATCTCGCTCAGGCTGATGACGGCCACCACGTTCACCACGGAGAGGCCCAGCGCGGCAAAGCGCCCGCCCAGGCCCAGCACCAGCAGCACGGACAGCCCCAGCTCGCCCGTGGTGCCCATGGCCGCTGCCAGCGCCGGCGGCAGCAGGGGCACATGGTATTCATCGGTAAACAGGGCCAGCGTGGTCTCCCAGTCGCGGGTCTTGGTCAGCCCCGAGAGGAAGAAGACCTGGGCGATGTAGAGCCGGGCGGCCAGGGCTGCTGGCGGCTGCAGGCGGTCCAGCGCGCGGGTGAGGGCGCACCAGAGGTCCAGTGCGCGTTGCAGCAGGGTGTTCATGATGTGCCTCCATTCGCGGTGACGGCCAGCAACAGGCCGCTATGCACCGCCTGCGCCAGCCAGGATGGGAAGTCGAGCGGGCCGGCTCGCTCCAGCGCTGTCGCCAGCGAGCCCCCGCTCCAGCCGCCGCCGGGCCGCCCCAAGGCGGGTTGCGCCCCCTCGGGGGGCAGCGAGGACACGCAGTGTCGAGCGTGGGGGTCTAGCAGCGCCGCCACGAAAGCCGCCTCGCCCGGCTGCGCGGCGCGCACGCGCGGCTTGAAGCCCTGGCGCCAGACCAGCGCGGCCTCGCCCAGGCCGGCGCGCAGGCGCTGGCCGGCTTCCTCGAGCGTGGGCTGGCCCTCCAGGTGCGCCGTGACGATGCTGGCCACCGGGTAAAAACTGTCGACCACGGCCGTGCCGGGCGCCAGCCGCAGAGCCAGCTGCGCGGGCTCGTGCGCCGTCATCAGCGCCAGCGTGGCGAGCTCGGGCTGGGCGTCGGCCGCGCTGGCCGCACGGTGCAGCGCCCATTCCACGCGCGCCACATCGGCCAGATAGGGTTCGTCGGCCAGCTGCGCGCTGACTGCCACGAAGGCCGGCAGGGTCTCGCCCCACAGCGCCAGATCGCCGCGCGGCGGCGGCTGGGCATGCCACAGCGCGCAGGCCAGGGCCTCGAAACTTTCTTCGCCCAGCAGCTGGGCCAGCACCGGGTAAGTCGCCTGCAGGCTGCGCTGAGCCAGCGCATGGCCGTTGCTTTGATAGGCTTTTAGGCCTCTAGCCCAGGCTCCATGGGCATGAGGAGCTATCAATTTGCTAGCTTCCTGCGGTGCACCGAACAGCGCCTGTAACAGGGTCTGCTGCTGTAATGCGAGAGCGCTCATGTCGCCACCTCCGGTTCGGCCAGCTCGCTCGCGATGCGGTCGGCCTGGGCCGCCTCGTCCAGCAGCACGTCCAGCGCGGGCAGTTCGGTGTCCCACTCGATCAGCGTGGGCACGGGGCCGAAGCGTGCCAGCGCATGGCGGTACAGGGCCCAGACCGGCGCGATCACGCGGCTGCCATGGTCGTCAATCACGATGTCGCCGCAGTCCTTGTGGCCGGCAAGGTGGATTTCGGCCACGGCCGCGGCGGGAATCGCGTCCAGCCAGTCGCGGCACTGGGCCAGCGGATCGACGGCCGCGTCCTGCAAGCGTGCATTGAGCGCATTCACATAGATGTTGTTCACGTCCACCAGCAGGCCGCAGCCGGTGCGACTGGCCAGGGCGACGAGGAATTCGGGTTCGGCCATCTCGCTGTTGTTCCAGGCGATGTAGGCCGAGAGGTTTTCCACCGCAATCGCACGCTTGAGCCGGTCCTGCACGCGCTGCACATTGGCGGCCAGCACGTCCAGCGCCTCGCTGTGAAAGGGAATGGGCAGCAGGTCGGCGGCGTGGACGGTCTGACCGCCATAAGCGCCGAGAGGCGCGCGGGCAAAGCAGGCATGGTCGCTCACGCGCAGCGGTTCTATGCGCTGCACCAGGCGCGCCAGTTGCTCCAGATGCCAGGCATCGACGCCGGCGGCCGAACCCAAAGCCAGGCCCACGCCGTGCAGGCTCACCGGATACTGCGCGCGGCCCTGGGCCAGCACGGCCAGCGCCGCGCCGCCTTCGGCAAAGAAGTTCTCGGCGTGGACTTCGATAAAGTCCAGCGCCGGCCGTTGCGGGCCCGCGGCCCGCTCCAGCAGCTCGCCGTAGTGCGGATGACGCCAGCCTATGCCTGCCATGGGAGGCTCCGGTCAGCCCTTCTTGCCTGCGTCTTTTTTCATCATCTCGATTTTTTCCTTGGCCTGGGCGGCAGTCAGCCCTTTCATGCCGGCGCAAGTGCCCTTGGCCACGTATTTCCAGTCGGCAATGTCATTGCTGGCCTTGGTCTGGCCGGCGCAGGAGTGCAGGCCCGAGAAACTGGCGCAGTCGTTCTGGCCTGCCAGGGCCACGCCGTAGCATTTTTCCTTGCCCTTTTCCTGCGCGAGGGCGGGCGTGGCGACCAGCAGGGTGGACAGCAGGGAGGCCGCCGCCGCGGCGATCATGGCTTGTTGGTTCATTTGGATGCTCCTGAAAGTTGAGGTTGGATGTTAACCAGCCCGCGCCTCATGCCGCGGTGCTGGTTAAAGCTTAGTCTGGCCAAACGGCCGCTTCTTACAAGCCGGCTGAACATTTTGCCAACTGTCGGCGCTGCCGCAACCCTTGTTTTTTCAGCATTTCGCCAGCGCGTGTGCGATGATGCGCGCTTAAAACCCCTTAGCGCCATGGCCCTAGAACACCAGATCGCCGAACACCGTGCCTACCTGCTACGCTTTGCGCGCCTGCAGCTGCGCAACGACAGCTGGGCGGAAGATGCGGTGTCGGAAACCTTGCTGGCGGCGCTGTCCAAACCGCAAAGCTTTGGCAACCGCTCCCAGCTCAAGACTTGGCTGATCGGCATTCTCAAGCACAAGGTGGTTGACCTGATCCGCAGCCATGCCCGTGAAGTGGCCACGCCCGACCTCGGGATGGACGACGAGGGCGATGAGCTGGATCGGCTGGCCTTCACGGCCGACGGCCACTTTGCCAGCCCTCCCAACGATTGGGGCGACCCCGACAAGACCTTGCAGCAAAGCCAGTTTTTCCAGGTGCTGGACGCTTGTGTGGAACGCCTGCCGCCCGCGCTGGGCCGGGTGTTTTTGATGCGTGAGTGGCTGGAGTTGTCGTCTGAAGACGTGTGTAAGGAATTGGCCCTGACCCCGACCAATCTTTATGTCCAGCTGCACCGCGCCCGTTTGCGTCTGCAGGAATGCCTGAACATTCACTGGTTTGGCAAACACAGCACCTAAACCCATAACCCATCGGCTCTTTTGGCGTGAAACCGAACATCACTTTGCTAAGACGCACCTGCCGGCAGGCTGTCGCACTGCTGATCGCGCGCGAAGACCGCGCGCTGAGCCTGCCCGATCGCGTCGCCCTGAAGCTGCATCTGCTGGCTTGCAAGGCCTGCCCCAATTTTGAAAACCAGGTGCTGACCATACGCGCAGCCATGGCACGCTGGCGCCATTATTCTGACGATGGGCCGTGATTCGGCCAAGGCGAGCACCTGCCAAGCCCCAGTTTTTAGCCAAATGCCCTTGAATCGGGGCTTGCTTGCTCTGCTTTTTGATGCGCCAGCCAGTGCGCTTGAAAATATTTATGTAAATATTTGCCTTGCCTGACAAGGCGCCGGCGACGGCCTGCACTGCGCAAGCGCTGACAGGCGGCCCGCTGTGGCAAGGCCTTGAAGCTCAGCGCTCGGGCCTTGCCTCAAGACCGTTAGCATCACTGCGTATGTGTGCGCTGACTATCTGGTTTTTATCGACCAAATCAAACTTTAAGGCTCCATGAAAACCATCTGAAGAAACCCTCTTGGCACCCATCAGGGCTTGGTCTGCCCTGGCAACAGGCGGGATTTCACGATGATTTCCCCGGTTCCTGGTGGCATTGCCGGCACCCCAGGCGCCCGCAAAGTGAGGGCTGGCGCGGCTTTAAAAGCAGTTTTGCCGCATCGGCCGGCCGCATTGGTAATAACGATAGTTGCATGCTTTTATCGTATCTGGCGCATAATGCGTAGGGTGTGGATGGCAGCATCCGCACAAGTTAGGTGATCGGTCAGTTTCGCGCGCTACAGCGGTACGTTTAAAGATTTGTTGTGCTTTCGGGACCCCATCGCTTTTGTTTTTGTGTTTTAGAGGAGTCCCTTCATGGGCAACAAACTTTACGTCGGCAACCTGCCTTACTCGGTGCGCGACGAAGACTTGCAACAATCTTTCAGCCAATTCGGCGCTGTCACCAGCGCTAAAGTCATGATGGAACGCGACACGGGTCGCTCCAAAGGCTTTGGCTTTGTGGAAATGGGCAGCGATGCGGAAGCGCAAGCAGCCATCAATGGCATGAACGGCCAGCCTTTGGGCGGCCGCAGCGTGGTCGTGAACGAAGCCCGCCCCATGGAAGCCCGCCCTCCGCGTAGCGGCGGCGGCTTTGGTGGCGGCGGCGGTGGTGGCGGCTACGGTGGTGGTGGCCGCAGTGGCGGCGGCTACGGTGGTGGCGGCGGCAGCGACGGCGGTTTCCGCAGCCCCTACGGCGGCGGTGGCCGCAGTGGTGGCGGTGGCGGCGGTGGTCGCGGCGGCTACTAAGCCCTTACACCCCAAGCTGCTGGCCCATAACGAATAGTTAAGGGCCAGCGACTCCAGCCCCGGCTGGAGTTTGCCTTCAAAGCTTAAAAGGCTTCAAGACCCAGGTTTTGAAGCCTTTTTGCTTTCCGGCCCTTGTGGAGAAGACGCTGACAGCTATTGTTTTTGCAGCACCCATGCCTGTGCACATGGGGCTCCCAAAGATCAGATCTGGTTTTGGCGGTGCTTGCGCGGGCGGCCCGACAGCAGCTTGTCAAACAGGGCATTGGGCAGCAGGCGCAGCAGTTTGGCCACCACGCCCATCTGCCACGGAATCACGCGGTAGCTGGCGCCCGCCGCAATCGCCGCAAAGGCCCGCTCGGCAAAGGCCTCGGGCCGCATCAGGAAATGCATTGAATAGCGGTTTTGCCGCGTCAGCGGCGTGTCGATATAGCCTGGACAGAGGGTGACGACCTTGACGCCACTGGGTTTGAGCTCGCCTCGCAAGCTCTCGCAGTAGCTGATGACCGCCGCCTTGCTGGCGCAGTAGGCGCCGTGCCCCGGCAGGCCGCGTATGCCGGCCACACTGCCAATGCCCACCAGCGCGCCCGAGCCGCGCTGCGTCATCGCCGTCACAAAGGGATGAAAGGTGGCCGCCATGCCCAGGTTGTTGGTGGCAAAGGTTTGCCGCATCACGTCAAGGTCTTCACGCATGGCGGTGTCCACCCCCATGCTGATGCCGGCGTTGGCAATCACCACGTCAGGCACGCCTTGGGCGGCGATGCAGGCACGCCCGGCGGCCACGATGCTGTCCGCGATGGACACATCGGCGCTATAAATTCGATAGCGGCCGGCGCTGATGTTGTGGGCACTGGCCCATGATTCGATCTCCGCAGTGCGACGCGCCACCAGCGCCAGCCGGTAGCCCGCCTGGTGAAAGCGCAGGGCCAGCGCCTGGCCGATGCCGCTGGAGGCGCCGGTGATGAAAACGAGTGGGGACATGCGGATCTGCGGCCCGGCTCGCTAGCGCGCGGGCGGCGGCGCAGTGGCCTTGCCGGCGGCCCTGGGCACCAGGTAGCCCTTGACGCGCCCCTTGAGGTCGGCCACCCGTTCGAGGTTGTCATAGGCAAAGTTGTCGCCGGTGAACTGGTCGCTGCCGCGTATCAAGAGCACCGGCTTGTGCGACTGGACACGTTCCTCGTCCAGGAAGGCGTGCAAAAACTCGCCCCGGAACTCCAGCCGGGGCGTTTCCTTGCCGCTGGCGTCGCGGCTCGCTTCGCGCACCACCACCGCGTTGCCCATCAATTGCACCTCCGAGCCGTCGGCATTGCTCAGCGCGCGGTTGGCGGTCGAGGTGGTCAGCTTGCCTTGTGCACTGATGCTGCGAATGCGGGCCTGGTCGATTTCCAGCGTGTCGGTATCGGGGTAATGGCGGGCCTCGGTTCCGGCGATCTCGCTTTTCAGCCGGCCGGCGTCGTCGAAATTTTTCACGGTGAAGCGGCGCATGAAGTAGTCCAGTTCGTGGGTCGCCTCGGCCGCCACCTCGGGGGTGCTGAATATCGGGGTGTTGCGGACCAGCCAGTACGTGCCCAGCGCCAGCGCGCCCATGAGCACCAGCGGCAGGTACATGGCCAGGCGGTCCCACAAGCGCAGGGCCCGCGCCCACGCGTCCTGCAACACCGCGCCGGCGGAGGCTGCACCGGTCATTGCAGGTACTCCTGCAGCAGGCGGGCATAGTGGCCGCTGGCCACCAGCAGCAGGTCGCACAGCTCGCGCACTGCGCCATGGCCGCCGCGGGCCTGCGTCACGCAATGCGCCACGGCCCGCACTTCGAGGTGGGCGTTGGCCGGCGCGCAGCTCAGCGCCACGCGGCGCATGACCGGCAGGTCCGGCCAGTCGTCGCCCATGGCGGCGGCCTGGCTCCAGTCCAGCCCCAGCGCCTTCAGCGTGATTTCAGCCGCCGGGCGCTTGTCTTCGGTGCCAAAGTGCGCATGGACAATGCCCAGCGCCTTGAGCCGGGCCCGCAGCACCTGGCTGTCGCGCCCGGTGATCACGGCCGGCGTGATGCCGGCCTTTTGCAGCAGCTTCAGGCCATGGCCATCGAGCACATTGAAGCGCTTGAGGGTTTCGCCGGCCGCGGCCGCATCCAGAGGCTGCGTGGTCCGGGCATCGCCCGGCGTGTACTCGCCAAAATACAGGCCACCATCGGTCAGCACGCCGTCGACATCGAAGAAGACGACCTTGACCGGCTGGGCGCGCAGCAGCAACTCCGGCGCAAAGTTCAGCGCGGGAGAGCCTGGGGAAGCATTCAGCGAAGATGCGCAATTTTCCGACGGGCCGCCCCTAGGAAAATTAGCCCCCTCGGGGGGCAGCGAGGACACACCAGTGCCGAGCGTGGGAGGCGAACGCCGCGAAGGGCCGCCCAAGCCAAGTTCAGCCCCCTCGGGGCTGAGGCCCGCGGCTCCAAGCCCGCCTGCGCGGGCTTGGACGGGCTGAAGAGCCGTCGCCTCTGGCGGCGACTCGTCCAGCGCATTACACGAAGTGAAAAGCGTGGGGGCCATTAAATTACTTTTGCCCGCATCAGATCGTTGGTGTTGAGCGCGCCGCACAGCACGCCTGCCTCATCGACCACCAGCACGCTGGTGATGCGCTGCTGCTCCATCAGCGCCACCGCCTCCACGGCCAGCGCACCGGCGCGCAGGGTGTGCGGATTCGGGTGCATCACATCGCCGGCCTTGCTGGCGCGCAGGTCGACGCCTTTTTCGATCAGGCGGCGCAAATCGCCGTCGGTGAAAATGCCCAGCACGCGGCAGGCGTCATCGACCACGGCCGACGCGCCCAGGCCCTTGGCGCTCATCTCGCGCATGAGGTCGGTGAAGCTGGTCCCGGGGCTCACCTGCGGAATCGCGTCGCCGCTGCGCATCACATCGCTGACATGGGTCAGCAGCTTGCGGCCCAGCGCACCGCCGGGGTGCGAGCGGGCAAAGTCCTCTTCCTTGAAACCGCGTGCATCGAGCAGGGCGACCGCCAGCGCATCGCCCATGGCCAGTTGGGCCATGGTGCTGGCCGTGGGCGCCAGGTTCAGCGGACAGGCTTCCTGCGCCACGCTGCTGTCGAGCGTGATGTCGGCATACTGGGCCAGCGTGGACTGGGCGCCGCCGGTGATCGCCATCAGCGGCACGCCCAGGCGCCGCAGCACGGGCAGGATGGCGTTGAGCTCTTCGCTTTCGCCGCTGTTGGAGATCGCCAGCACCACGTCCACCGCCTTGATCATGCCCAGGTCGCCGTGGCTGGCCTCGGCCGGGTGCACAAACATGGCGGGCGTGCCGGTGGAGGCCAGTGTGGCGGCAATCTTGCGGCCGATATGGCCGCTTTTGCCCATGCCCATGACGACCACCCGGCCGCGACAGGCCAGTATGGCCTGCACCACCCGGGCAAACTCCGGGCCGACACGGCCGGCCAGCCCCAGCACGGCGGCGGCCTCTATCTCAAAGGTTTTTTTGGCCAGGGCCAGCGCCTGGCCGGCGTCAAAGTTGGCGGCATCAATACTCATGGGTGCATTCTATAGAGAGGCCGCCGTGCGCAGCGAAGGGCCGCCCCAAGCAAGCACAGCCCCCTCGGGGCTGAGGCCCGCGGCTCCAAGCCCGCCTGCGCGGGCTTGGACGGGCTGAAGAGCCGTCGCCTCTGGCGGCGACTCGTCCAGCGCAGTACA
>NZ_JAKFDR010000113.1:0-158090 GCF_036676035.1 Polaromonas sp. | reverse complement strand
GCCATGAACCCGCTTCAGAACCAGCGTATTTTGCTGATTGACGACATGCCCTCTATCCATGAGGCCTTTCACAAGATTCTCACGGCCACGCCGGCTTCGAGCGAACTGGACGACGCTGAGGCAGCCGTGTTTGGCCAGGTCGCGCCGCCTTCCTCGCCCGCCTGCTACGGCTTCGAACTGGACTCGGCCTACCAGGGGCTCGACGGGGTGGCCAAGGTCGAGGCCGCCGTTCAGGCCGGCCATCCTTATGCCATGGCCTTCGTGGACATGCGCATGCCCCCGGGCTGGGACGGTGTGGAAACGGTAGAGCGGCTCTGGCGCATCGACCCGCTGGTGCAGATCGTGATCTGCACGGCCTACTCCGACTACTCCTGGGAGGAAGTGCTGGCGCGGCTGGACGTGCGGGACCGCCTGCTGATTCTCAAGAAGCCGTTCGACATAATCGAGATCGGCCAGCTGGCCAGGACGCTGACCGTCAAATGGGAACTGGCGCGGCAAGCGGCGTTGCAGATGAACAGCCTGGAAGAGGCCGTGCAGGATCGCACCAAGGCCTTGCATGCCAGCGAATCGCAGTTGCGCAAGATCACGAACACCGTGCCGGCCTTGATTGCCTACATCGACTCGGAACAGCGCTTTCAGTTTCACAACCTGGCCTACGAAGAGGACTTTGGCCTGAAGTACGAGCAGATCCACGGCCGGACCCTGCGCGAGATGATGGGCGATGAGCTTTACGAAAAGGTGCGCAGCAAGGTCGAAGAAGCCTTGTCGGGTTACGCGGTGCAGTATGACCGCGTGCAGAAAAATGCGAATGGGCAGCTGCGCGACTACGTCATGAAGTACTTTCCGTGCTACGGCGAAGACAAGGATGAAGGCAAGGTGGTTGGCTTTTTCTCGCTAGGCAACGACGTGACGGAGTTCAAGCGCATTGACCGCATGAAGAGCGAGTTTTTCTCGACCGTCAGCCACGAGCTGCGCACGCCGCTCACCTCCATCCGCGGCTCGCTGAGCCTGCTTACCGGCGGCGTTGCCGGAGAACTCCCGGCCGTGGCCAAGAATCTTGCCGGTATTGCCAGCATTAACTGCGAACGCCTCATCAGGCTCATCAACGACATTCTTGACATTGAAAAAATCGAGTCCGGCAAGATGCGTTTTGAGTTGCAGCCGGTGGAACTGCAGCCCCTGCTGGCGCAGGCCCTGGCGGCCAATGAAGGCTTTGCAGGCCTGCACAACGTCAAGCTGGCACTCGATGCGCCGGCTGACGCGGTGGTGGTCAACGTCGACAGTGACCGCCTCACGCAGGTCATTACCAACCTGCTGTCCAATGCCGTGAAGTTTTCACCGCTGCAGACACCCGTTCAGGTCAGGCTACTGCGAGCCGATGGACGGGTGCGCGTCGAGGTCAATGACCATGGTTCGGGCATCCCGCAGGAGTTTCGCGAGCGCATCTTCCAGAAGTTCTTGCAGGCCGACTCGTCGGATACGCCAAAAAAAGGGGACACCGGCCTGGGTCTGAGCATTTCACAAGCCATCATTGAACGCATGGGCGGCCGCATGGGCTTGAGTTCCGAGGTCGGCGCCGGGACGACCTTCTTTTTTGAGCTGCCCGAATGGCAACCCATCAAGTCTGTCGTGGCAAGCACAGGCACCATCACGGCAGGCCACACGCCTCCCAGACCGCGCAGCTGATCGGCATGATGCTCGACAAGGGGAGCTTTGACGCCGACATGGTGCACAGCGCGGCGCAGGCACTGGAGCTGTTGGCGATCCAGGCCTACGCCGCCATGATGGTGGACCTGAGACTGACGACCGTGCGGGACAACCTGCGACATGCCTCGATTTCGACGGCGTCAATTTACTTGCACGGCGATGAGGTCAAGCGAGCGAGGCAGATGGGCGCTGCTTTCGCGGCGCCGGCTCGGGAGTGACGCGTTCAGCAAAAGCGTACCAATGCACGAAAGGACGATCCCTTTGATTTCTGGCACGCGGCTTCGAATTCTTGTGAGTACCTCAGACTGATCTCCGAGGGTTTGCCCTATGTTCAAAGCGCTACGATTTGCACCGAAACCGAGATCACCCCTGACATGACGGTGTCAGTAGGGGATGGTAGTCTCAGCGAACTCTTACCAATCAAGAAGAAATCATGAAACTCAAATCACTTTCAGACATCCCTGCCTTTGGCGGCATGGAGTTTTCGACGTTCAAACTCAAGCACGGTGTTTCTGAATCCGAGTTATTCGCGGCCGTAGACAAAATGGTCGAAGGCCTCTACTCAACCGAAGAAGGGTTTTTGGGTCATACGTTGCTAAAGGGGATGGACGACACCTATGTCGATGTTGTTTTTGCTACCAGCCAGTCTCGGGCGGCTGAATTGTGCGCCAAATGGGGTGCCGGTCCATTCGCCCCGGCTTGCCTCTCCTACTTGGAGAAGATTGAAGAAGGCTCAGCCAAACTTGCATTCTTCCAACGTATCAAGTAATACGGTTAACCCATCAGTCAAGAGTCGACCGCCTCCGGCATCGGCTTATTTTCAATGCTCGCGGTAGTTTGCAGGAGGCTTTGTGATAACTCTTGACCAATGGCTCTTCACCCTGACGTTTGTCGCCGCACTCGGCTGCGGGCTGGTGGCCGGGATTTTCTTTGCCTTTTCGGCCTTTGTGATGAAGGCCCTCTCTCGCCTTCCCGCTGGCGAGGGCATGGCCGCCATGCAGTCCATCAACGTCGCCGTGCTGAATCCGTGGTTCATGGCGGCTTTCATGGGGACGGCCGTGTTGTGCGTCCTGGCTTTGATCGCTTCGCTGCTGCGCTGGCACGAGGCGGGTGCCATTTACCTGTTCACTGGCAGCTTGCTTTACCTCGTCGGCTGCCTGCTGGTGACGATTGTCTTCAACGTGCCCAGAAACGAAGCACTGGCCCGGGTTGTGCCGGCCAGCCCCGACAGTGCCAGCCTGTGGGCCGGCTACGTGAGTAGCTGGACGGCCTGGAACCACGCCCGGACCGCCGCGTCGCTGGTGGCAGCGGCATTCCTCACCATCGCGCTGCGCCACTGAGCATGACCAGCAGCAGCCCCGCTTACGTCGACTTCGTGATGGAACAGTTGGCGCCCATCAAGAACCTGGCTTGCGGCCGCTTCTTTGGCGGCATGGGCCTGAGCGCCGACTCGACCCAGTTCGCCATGCTCATGGGCAATTCGCTTTACTTCGTGGTGGATGCCAGCACGCGCGCCCGGTACGAGAAGATGGGCAGCCCCTGCTTTGGCTACAACACCAAAAAAGGCCGGGTCGAGGTTAAAAAGTACTTCCAGGTGCCCGGGGAGCTGCTCGAAGACCCGTCAACGCTGGTGGCCCTGGCAATGGAGTCGATTGAAGTGGCGCGCAAGCTCAAGAAGCCGGGTAAAAAATCAGTCTGAAAATTAGCTATTAAATTGATAGCTGCCTGCGCATATTCTGCACTGGCTACAGGCCGCTTTCCTATGACTCAGCAGCCCGAAAGTAGTGCGACATACCTTGTCATCCTGAGCGCAGCGAAGGATCTCGGTATGCTGGCAAGATTCTTCGCGTTGCTCAGAATGACAGCATGGGCGGCGTCGCCTTCACTACGGACTGCTGAGTAAAAACCGACCTGCAACTGCGCGCCAAACACCTCAAGCCGCGCGCAAAGCCTGCTTGAGCTGCTGCCCAATTTCCGGCTTGTCGGCAAACGGGTCGGTCGGGTTGCGGGCCTGCAGCACGTCTTCGAGCCGGGTCTGCACCGAGTGGATGGCCTTGGGGTGGCTGTAGATGTAGAACTGGTTGCTGGCGATGGCGTCAAACACCAGCTGCGCCACATCGGCGGCCGTGACCTTGCCGGAACCCACGGCCTTGCCGGTCATGGCCTGCTGGATGAGCTGGCTTTTGGTGGGTTTGCAGGTGGCCAGTTCGGCCGGGCGGTTGCGGTGGCTCTGGCCGATGCCGGTGGCGACAAAAAACGGGCACAGCACCGAGGCGCCAATCTGGTTGGTCACCAGCGCCAGGTCCTGGTACAGGGTTTCGCTCAAGGAGACCACGGCGTGCTTGCTGACGTTGTAAACCCCCATGTTGGGCGGGTTTACCAGGCCGGCCATGCTGGCGGTGTTGACGATGTGGCCCTGCCAGGCGGGGTCTTTGGCGGCAGCCACCAGCATCATGGGCGTGAAGATGCGCACGCCGTGCACCACCCCCATCACATTGACGCCCAGCACCCACTCCCAGTCCTTGACGGTGTTTTCCCAGATCAGGCCGCCGGAGCCGACGCCGGCGTTGTTGAAGACAAAATGCGGCGCACCAAAGCGCTCGAATACAGCCTGGCCCATGGCCTCCATCTGCGCCGCGTTGGACACATCGAGCTTGAATGACAGCACCGGCACGCCGGTGGCCTGGATTTCCGCGCTGGCCTGGTCCAGCGCGTCCTGCTGCACATCGACCAGCACCAGGTTCATGCCCAGCCTGGCGCCGATGCGGGCGCATTCGAGGCCGAAGCCGGAACCTGCGCCGGTCAGAACGGCTGTCTTGCCTTTGAAATTCGTGATCATCCATGTCTCCAAAAATTAAGCGGGGCGCAGCATTTCGATGTGGTCAATGCCGTCTTCGACATAGGGCTTGCCCATATCGGTGAATCCATGCTGCTGGTAAAAGCTTTCGAGCCGGGCCTGCGCACCAATCCTGATGGGCTGCGAGCCCCAATGCCCCGCGGTGCGCTGGATGGCTTCGCGTATCAAGAGATGGCCCGCTCCTGTGCCTCGCACGCTGGCATGGGTGACCACGCGGCCTATGCTGGCCTCTGCATATTTCACGCCGGCCGCAAAGCAGCGGGCGTAGGCCACCAGCCGGCCCGCTACCGTGCCCAGCAAATGCATGGCTTGTGCATCGGTGCCATCCATGTCCTGAAAGATGCAGGCCTGCTCGATTACAAACACCTCGCTACGAAGCTGCAGCACGCCGTAAAGCTCCCGGGTTGTCAGCGCATCAAAGGGAACAAACCGCCACGTGATGTCGCTCATGCTTGCGCTGCTGCCTTCAGGCAATAGCCAATACGCGGAAAGTGCACATGCACCGTGCCGGCGCGCGGGTCGGTGCGGCGCAGCGTGTAGTGCATGCGGGTGGCGGCAATCAGCTCGCCTTCCGACGGTTCGGGGCCAAAGCTTTCGCCGCTGATGCTGACGCGACTGCCCAGCGGGATGCCGTGCTCGTCCTGGAAGATATCGTCATGCAGGTCGGCGGGGGTGGAGGCCGCGGCGATCGCAATGGCGTCGGTGGAATTGAATTGCTCCATGCTGCCATGCCCGATGGCAGCCATGCTGTCCATCCAGTTGAGCACGTCGGGCACGTTGTCCAGGATGTCGGCCAGCACCGAGGTGCGCACCCGCGTGAACCACAGCGGGTGGTAGGCCGCAAAGTCGGCGACGGTGGGTGCATCGCCCAGCAAAAACGGCCGGCCGTGCAGCATGTCGGACAGGCGGCGCAGGTAAGACCGGTAGGCGGCCGCCGCATCGGCCGGACGCAGCCGCACCATGCCGGCGCCCATGGCTTTGCGGTCTTCGCCAAACGCCCTCGCCGCCTCGGGCGGCAGGTCGCCGAACATCTGGGCCACGCCCTTGGGCTGCAGGTTGAAAGCCATGGCGGTCCAGAACAGCGTGGTGTCGGCCCAGTGCGCCAGCGTGCGCTCCAGGCCTTTGCCGGGGGCGGGGTACAGCGAGGGCGTGGGCTGGAGGTGCTCCAGCACGTCGCAAATCAGCGCCGTGTCGCAGTAAATGTCGGCGCCGATCTGCAGCACCGGTGTTTTGCGGTAGCCGCCCGTCAGCGCCACCATATCGGGTTTGGGCATGATCATCGGGATGATGACCGACTTCCAGCTCAGGTTTTTGTAGCCCAGGATCAGGCGGATTTTCTCGGCAAACGGCGAGGTTGGGTAGTGGTGAAGAATCAGGTCAGCCATAGGTGTTTCTTTCTGTCTCTTTCTTTTTAATGGGGCATAGCCCTGGCAATGATGCTGTCGAAATCGGTGCCTGCGCCCAGCGTGCCGAAGGCCTGGCCCCAGTTTCCGGCCAGGCGCGAATCGCAAAAGGCGCTGAACACGGCCGCCGGTGCGCTCTGGTGCAGCAAGGCGGCCTGCACGGCCAGCGCCACGTCCTGCGCCAGGCGGCGGGCTTCGACTTCGGTGGCCATGTCTTCGACACGGGCCGGCAGCGCGGCGGCCAGCCGGTCCAGTGCGGGATGTGCACCCTTGGCAGGCGACAGCTCCTGAGCCAGCGCCGCAACCACATCGGCCGTGCGCAAGGCACGCAGCAGGTCCAGCGCCATGATGTTGCCCGCGCCCTCCCAGATCGAGTTGACCGGCATCTCACGGTAGATGCGGGCCATGATGCCCTCGCCGCCCTCTTCCACATAGCCGTTGCCGCCCAGGCATTCCATGGCCTCTTGCGCGAAATGGCTGCCGCGCTTGCAGATCCAGAACTTGGCGATGGGCGTGAGCAGCCGCGCCATCACGGCTTCCTGCGCATCGCCGGTTTTGTCGAAGGCACGGGCCAGGCGTATCGCCAGCGCAGTCGCCGCTTCGGACTCCAGCGCCAGGTCGGCCAGCACATTGCGCATCAGCGGCTGCGCTATCAGGCGCTTGCCGAAGGCCTGGCGCTGCGAGGTGTGGTTCAGCGCAATGGCGAGCGCCTGGCGCATCAGGCCGCTGGTGCCCAGAGCGCAGTCCAGGCGCGTCATCGTGCCCATCTCCAGGATTTGCGAAACGCCGCGGCCCTCGTCGCCGACCAGCCAAGCCGTCGCCTGATGGAACTCGACTTCGGAGCTGGCATTGGCCTTGTTGCCGAGCTTGTCCTTGAGGCGCTGGATGCGGATGGCGTTCAGGCTGCCGTCGGGCAAAACGCGCGGCAGGAAGAAGCAGGTCAGGCCCGCCGGCGTCTGCGCGAGCACCAGGAAGGCGTCGCACATGGGCGCCGAGACAAACCATTTGTGGCCCGTGAGGCGGTAGCGCTGGCCCCAGGCGTCGCTGCCGTCCGCCACGGCTTGGGTGGTGTTGGCCCGCACATCGGAGCCGCCCTGCTTCTCGGTCATGCCCATGCCCATGGTCAGGCCCGGTTTGTCGCGCCAGAGTTTCAGTGCCGGGTCGTAGGCGCGGCTCATGAGCTTGGGGCCCCAGTCGGCGTAGATGGCAGCGTTGCTGCGCAGCGCGGGCGTGACGGCATAGGTCATGGAGATCGGGCAAAGCGTCGACGGTTCGAGCTCGGTGAACAGCATGAAGCCTGCCGCGCGCAGCGTATGCGGGGAAGAGCCCTCACCCCTGCCCTCTCCCAGCGGGAGAGGGAGTAAAGATATTTCGCCTGCGGCAGTCCCCTCTCCGCTTGGGAGAGGATGATCTGTTCCCTCTCCCCTTGGGAGAGGGTTAGGGTGAGGGCTTCCCCAAGGCGTGCCGTGCAGGCCGGCCTCGATCGCAAGCTTCATGAGCACGTGATAACTGGGATGAAACTCCACTTGATCCACACGCCGGCCAAAGCGGTCGTGGCTGTGCAACTGCGGCGTGTGCACATTGGCCAGCCGCGCGTGGGTTTGCATGTCCGCGCTGCCGAGCACAGTACCTAGCGCGACGAGTTCGGCCGTGTCGAGCTGGGGCGCGTTGAACTTCAGCGCATCGCGCAGCGGCCGGTTGGTTTCGAACAGGTTGTAGCCGGCCAGCGGCGCGGGCTGGTTGAAGACTTCATGGGTAAGGTCCATGGCGGCCTCCTGCTATGGCTCAGACCAGTTTAACCAGTTGCTTGCCGAAGTTCTTGCCTTTCAGCAGGCCGAGAAAGGCTTCCGGTGCGGCGGCAATGCCCTGCGCCACCGATTCACGCGGCCGCAGCTTGCCGGTGGCGACCAGGGTGCCCAGTTCCTGCAGCGCCTGCGGCCAGACTTCCATGTGTTCGCTGACGATGAAGCCTTGTACCTTGAGGCGGTTGGTCAGGATCAGCGCCGGGTAGGCCAGCGGCAACGGCTGACCGTCGTAGCCGGCAATCATGCCGCACAGCGCGATGTGGCCAAAATCGTTCATGCACGGCAGCACCGCGTCCAGCACCATGCCGCCCACGTTCTCGAAGTAACCGTCGATGCCGTCGGGGCAGGCTTCCTTGAGTGCCTTGGACAGCGACGCTGCGTCCTTGTGCTGCTTGTAGTCGATGCAGGCGTCAAAGCCCAGCTCTTCGACCGCGTACTTGCATTTGTCCGGCCCGCCGGCAATGCCGACTGCGCGGCAGCCGCGCACCTTGGCCAGCACGCCAAACGCGCTGCCGACTGCGCCGGTGGCCGCGCTGACCACCAGGGTCTGGCCGGGATGGGGTTCGATGATTTTGACCAGGCCATACCAGGCCGTGACGCCCGGCATGCCGACCGCGCCGAGGTAGTGGCTCAGCGGCACGTGCGTGGTGTCGACCTTGCGCAAGGCGCCGGGCGGCTCGACATTGACCACGCTGTATTCCTGCCAGCCGCCCATGCCCACCACCTTGTCACCGACCTGGAACTTGGGCGAGCGGCTTTCCACCACTTCGCCGGCCGTGCCGCCCTGCATCACCTGGCCCAGCGGCTGCGGCGCCGCATAACTCTTGGCGTCGTTCATGCGGCCGCGCATGTAGGGGTCCAGGCTCAGGTAGTGGTGGCGCACCAGCACCTGGCCCTCGGCCAGCGCCGGGGTGTCGCTGCTGAGCAGCTTGAAATTGCTGGCCGTGGCTTCGCCCTGGGGGCGGTTATCCAGAATGATTTGTTGGTTGCGGGGCATGTGGCTCTCCTGATGATCAGCGGAAATCCGCTATTGATTTGATAGCTGTCGGCGCACATTCAACAAGGGCCAGAGCCTCAAATGACTTGAAAGATGCGCTCAGTCGGTCGAAATCGGGTTCAAGGGCGCGTTCAGGGCATTGGCGCTTTTCACCCCGGTGGGAAGCCGCTTGACGTATTTGAAGGTGCCGGTCGAGTGCGCGCAGGCACGTCCCTGGGCGTCATACAGCGTGGCTTCGGTAAAGGCCAGCGTGGCCGTGCGGTGCATGAGCCGGCCCTTGCCGGTGAGCTTGCCGCCATTGCCCGGTGCGGGCTGCATAAAGCTGGTTTTCATCTCGATGGTGACCACCCCCATGTCTTTTTGCACACTGCGCGCGGCCACCGCCATGGTCACATCGAGCAGCGTCATGCAGGCACCGCCGTGCGTCACGGCAAAGGAGTTGAGGTGCTCGGGCTGGGGCGTGTAGCCAATGGCAGACGCCCCGCCTTCAAACAGTTCCAGTTCAAAGCCAAGGTGGGTGACGAAGGGAATCTCGGCGCCGAAGTTCATCACGGGCTCCCAGCTCATCCGCCGGTGACCACAGATACACCACCGTCCACTGCCAGCCACTGGCCGGTGATGTGCTTGCCCGCGTCAGATGCGTACAGCACGCACAGGCCTTTGAGGTCCTCGTCATCGCCCAGACGGCGCAGCGGGGCGTGGGCGGCGAGTTTTTCTTCGCCAAGGGTCTTGAGCGTGCCCTGCGTCATCTTGCTCGGGAAGAAGCCGGGGCAGATGGCGTTGACGGTGATGTTGTACTTGCCCCATTCGCAGCCCAGCGCGCGGGTGAAGTTGACGACGGCGCCCTTGGAGGTGTTGTAGGCCACCGTGGTCATCTCGGGCGGGTTGCCGCCGAGGCCGGCGATGGAGGCAATGTTGATGATGCGGCCGGACTGGCGCGGAATCATGCTGTGTTTGGCGATGTGCTGCGAGAGGATGAAGTAGCCGCGGATGTTGAGGTTCATCACCTTGTCCCAGGCTTCCACCGGGTGGTCTTCGGCCGGGGCGCCCCAGGCCGCGCCGGCGTTGTTCACCAGGATATCGACATGGCCCAGCCGCTTGATGGCTTCGTCGGCCAGCGCACGAATATCCGCTTCCTTGGAGCAGTCGGCGGCAATCCAGTCGGCATCAATGCCTGCCGCTTTCAGCTCGGCCACGGATTCCTGCAGGTCTTCGGCCTTGCGCGAGCTCAGCATGATTTTGGCGCCGGCTTCACCCAGGGCCTGCGCCAGCTGCAGGCCCAGGCCGCGCGAGCCACCGGTCACGAGTGCGGTTTTCCCTTTGAGGTCGAACAGTTGCGAAATGGTGCGAGTCATGAGGGTTTCCTTAAATTTGATGATCCATGCACTGGCGCTTCATCAGCGCATTCAAGCCCTGATTTTGCAACGGCGACTTTAAACCTGAGTGTCTCCGGCGTGATATGGGTGCTTGGATCATGGCTCGACCTTCATTCTTGAGCGTACATAGATCAGGACAAATCCAAGCGCAGCGACCAGAGCGCCGCCCACCACCAGGGGCCAGCCCAGAGCTTCATCGGTGCGCTGCACCGACAGGCCCAGGATGAGCGTCAGCAAGCCGCCATAAATCAGGACCCAGATGAGGGCCTGCAGGCGCGCCACGAATTTGTTGGAGACGGTGCCGGATGATGGTTTGAAAAAAGCCATTAAAACGCCTCTTCAGGCAAGCTGGCGCAAGTCAGGTCGCGGGTTTCAACCACCTTGAGCCAGGCATTGATCTTGGGCAATTCGTAATGATAAAAATACTGCATGGCCCCCAGTTTACCTGCGGTGGCAGCTATTGATTTTGTAGCGTCTTCTTTCAGGGCGGCGCAGGCCACATCCAGCCAGATCCAGGCCAGGACGGTATGGCCAAAACCCTGCATGTAGGGCACGGCATTGGCCAGCGCATCGGTCGGGTTGCCGGTGGCCCAGGCGGCCTTGGTGGCCGCGCCCACGTGGTGCAAGACCTTGTCCAGCGCGCTGGCGTGCGCAGCGAGTTCGGGCAGCTGGATGGCACGCTCAATCGTCGCGCTGATGCGCTGTGCCAGCAGCCGCAGCCCCTTGCCCTCTTCCATCAGAACCTTGCGGCCCAGCAGGTCCATGGCCTGGATGCCGTGCGTGCCTTCATGAATCATGTTCAGGCGGTTGTCGCGCCAGTACTGCTCGACCGGGAAATCGCGCGTATAGCCGTAGCCGCCATGGATCTGGATCGCCAGCGAGTTGGCCTCCAGGCACCATTCGCTGGGCCAGCTCTTGGCAATCGGCGTCAGCACCTCCAGCAGCAGGCGTGCGTCGTCGGCCGCCTTTGCGTCGCCGGTGCGCTGCTCGTCGACCAGCCGCGCGCAATAGAGTTCGAGTGCCAGCGCACCTTCGCAGTAAGATTTTTGCGCCAGCAGCATGCGTTTGATGTCGGCGTGCTCAATGATGCGGATGGGCGGCTGCGCCGGGTCTTTGCCATCGGGGCCGAGCGGGCGGCCCTGCGGACGGTTTTTGGCGTAATCCAGCGAGGCGTAATAACCGGCCATGCCCAGCATGGTGGCCGCCGTGCCCACGCCAATGCGCGCCTCGTTCATCATGTGGAACATGCAGCGCAGGCCTTCATGCGGCTTGCCCACCAGATAACCCACGGCGCCCGCCTTGCCATTCACCGGGTATTTGCCTTCGCCGAAATTGAGCAGCGTGTTGGTGGTGCCGCGCCAGCCGAGCTTGTGGTTCAAGCCCGCCAGCGCCACGTCATTCCTGGGGCCCAGCGTGACCTTCACGGTCGCGCTGCCGTCTCCTCCCTCTCCCCCTGGGAGAGGGCCGGGGTGAGGGCTTTCCAGGTTGACCAGCCATTTCGGCACGATGAACAGCGAAATGCCCCGCGTGCCCGGGATCAGTTTGCCGTCGGGCCCGGGAATCTTGGCCAGCACCAGGTGGATGATGTTTTCGGTCAGCTCATGCTCGCCCGCCGAAATCCACATCTTGTTGCCTTTGAGGCGGTAACGCGGGCCCAGCGGGTCGGCTTCGAAATCAGCGCCGTCCGGCACGGCCCGGGTCATGACGTCGCTGAGCGACGAGCCGGCCTGCGGCTCCGACAGGCACATGGTGCCCGAAAAGCGCCCCGAAAATTCGTTTTTTGCGAACACGTCCTTCTGGGCGTCGGTGCCGTGCACCATCAGCAAGTTGGCATTGCCGGTCGTCAGCATGCCCGAACCGATGCTGACCGAGGCCATGGCAAAAAAGGCATTGGCCGCGGCCTCTACCGTGTAGGGCAGCTGCATGCCGCCCATGGCATAGTCCTGTGCGGCGCTGAGCATGCCGGACTCGGCAAACGCCTTGTGCGCCTCATGCGTGGCCTGGGGCAGGATGACTTTCTCGCCGTCGAAATGCGGCTCCTGCGTGTCTACCGTGCGGTTGAACGGGGCGTACTTTTCGCGGGCGATGCGCTCGCAGGTGTCGAGCACCGCGTCAAAGGTCTCGCGTGAATGGTCGGCAAAACGCGCGCGCTGGTTCAGCGACTCGGCGCCCAGCCACTGGTACAGCAAAAAATCAAGGGTAGGCCTGAGGCTCATGGTGTGATGCGATCTCCAGCACTGGCATTATTTCGGGGTGTCTTGGGCAGGCACATTCGTGGGAAGCCTTGCAACCGTGCCCTGGGCCACGGCGCAGAGCTTTTCTTCGCCGTTCACCAGCACAAACACGTCGCAGCGGCAAACCGCTTGCGATTTGCCAGCATACACGGCCTGGGCACGCGCAATCAGCCTCTCGCCAATGGCCGGCCTGACGTAATTGATCTTGAATTCCGAGGTAACCACCGCCCAATCGAGCACCGTGCCACCTGCGTAGGTGAGCGCGTTGTCGGCCGCATAGCTGACCACTCCGCCGTGCACGAACCCGTTTTGCTGAAGGATTTTTTCGGCCACCGGAACATGCAGCTCGCAACGCCCCGGAGACAGCGCATGCAGCTCGGCACCAATCAGCATGCTGAAAGGCTGCAGGGCAAGAAACGCCTGCCCTTTCTGAAGGAGCAGGGCTTCATTCATAGCATTGCCAAGAGTAAAGGGAGCCTAGAGGATTTAAAAAACGAAAACTGCACTCAACCCACTGGTAGCGCAGAAACGCCAAGGTGTCTCGGAGTGCCATTTTTGTTCCCTTGCTAGTTCATCAATTTAGGAATGCGGTATTTCCGAACTGCAATTTTCCCCGTCTGCGTGGCGAATTGAATAGTTACCTCTCCTTCACGCTGCCAGCTCACCGTTAGGCCCCCTCCAGGCGGATAGCGGTGCAATCTCGATAAAGCCAGTTTGCTCCCAAGATTGATGTAATACAGCTCGCTTTCGCCACTTCCGTACTCAGGGTAACAACGAAGGACTGCCCGATTGCCAGAGGAATTGAAGACGGGGGCTTCGCAGCTATTGCCCGGGGTATCGGTCATTGCCCCTGTTCTTCTATTGATGAACATGAGGCCACTCCATTCGTATCCTTGGTAACTGAATATCCAATACCTTGACGACGGCTGCTCTTTCGCGAAAAAGTGTGCCGTCGAGTTGTCACCTTCTATCCAGCCATCCTGAATGACCAAGGTTTTCTTTTCAGTCCTGACAAGATAAGTTGGGCCATTTTTCTTGCACTCAGCCTTAACCTCAATGCCGGTGGGTAACCGGGCTCGCGATTTGCGAAATTCAGTGATGTTGGAGTCATAAAGGCCCCAACGACAGGCACTCATGCTTTCTTCTAACGGGTCCGCGTGCGCCACCGGCATGGCAGCCGCAGCGATGCACATAGTCAGCCACCGTCCCGCAGAACGCATGAGCATCGTTACTTAAAGGACTTCGAAAATGCCGGCCGCGCCCATGCCGCCGCCAATGCACATGGTCACGCAAACGCGCTTGGCGCCGCGGCGCTTGCCTTCGATCAGGGCGTGGCCCGTCAGGCGCTGGCCCGTCACGCCGTAGGGGTGGCCCACGGCGATGGCACCGCCATTGACGTTGAGTTTGTCCATGGGAATGCCCAGTTTGTCGGCGCAGTACAGCACCTGCACGGCAAACGCTTCGTTGAGTTCCCACAGGTCAATGTCGCTGACCTTCAGGCCCAGACGCGCCAGCACTTTGGGAATGGCGAACACCGGGCCAATGCCCATTTCGTCAGGCTCGCAGCCCGCGACGGCAAACCCGAGAAAACGGCCCAGCGGTTTCAAGCCTTTTTTCTCGGCCACTTTTTCGTCCATGACCACACAAGCGCCACCGCCGTCCGAGAACTGGCTGGCGTTGCCTGCGGCAATCACGCCGCCGGGAATGGCCGGTTTGATGCCGCTGATGCCTTCCTTGGTCGTGCCTTCGCGAATACCCTCGTCCTTGCTGACGGTGACCTGCTTGGTGGTCAGGCCCATCACGGGGTCGGCCACGCCGGCCGTCACGGTAATTGGCGCAATCTCGGCCTCGAACAGGCCGGCGGCGAGTGCCGCAGTGGCTTTTTGCTGGCTGAGAGCGCCGTATTCGTCCATGCGGTCACGGGAAATGCTGTAGCGCTTGGCAACCTGCTCGGCGGTCTGCAGCATGTTCCAGTAAATCTCGGGCTTGTTTTTGGCCAGCCAGTCTTCACGCATCATGTGGGTGTTCATCTCCTGCTGAACGCAGGAAATGCTCTCCACGCCGCCGGCGACGTAGATGTCGGCTTCGCCGGCGATCACGCGCTGGGCTCCCAGGGCAATGGCTTGCAGGCCCGATGAGCAAAAGCGGTTGACCGTGACGCCGGAGGTGGTGATCGGGCAGCCGGCGCGCAGCGCAATCTGGCGCGCAATGTTGGCGCCCGTCGCGCCTTCGGGCGTGGCGCAGCCCATGATCACGTCATCGACCTCGGCGGCTTCAATGCCGGCGCGCTGGATCGCGTGCTGCACGGCGTGGCCGCCCAGGGTGGCGCCGTGCGTCATGTTGAAAGAGCCCTTCCAGCTTTTGGCCAGGGGCGTACGGGCGGTAGAAACGATTACAGCTGATGTCATGTTCGGCTCCGGAATCTGTTACGTGGATTGGTTGAATGTCTTGCCTTCGGCGGCCAGCTTGGCCAGCAGCGGTGCGGGTTGCCAGAACCTGGCATCGTCCAGCGGGTTCTGCGCAAAGCGGTTCATGCTCTGCACCACGTTGAACAGACCCATCTGGTCGGCATACAGCATGGGGCCGCCGCGGTGGATCGGGAAGCCATAACCGGTCAGGTAAACCATGTCGATATCGCTGGCCTTGGAGGCAATGCCTTCTTCCAGGATGTGGGCGGCTTCATTGACCAGCGAGTAAACCAGGCGCTGAACGATTTCTTCGTCGGAAATCTTGCGCGGCGTGAGCCCCAAGTCGACACGGTGTTTCTCGATCATGCCCTCCACCAGCTGCGAAGGAATCGCATCGCGCTTGCCGGGCACATAGTCGTACCAGCCGGCGCCGGTCTTCTGGCCGTAGCGGCCCATTTCACACAGCAGGTCGGCGGTCTTGCTGTATTTCATGTTCGGCTTTTCCTGGTAGCGGCGCTTGCGGATGGCCCAGCCAATGTCGTTGCCGGCCAGGTCGCCCATGCGGAACGGGCCCATGGCAAAGCCGAACTTCTCAACCGCCTTGTCGACCTGGGCCGGCGTTGCGCCCTCTTCCAGCAAAAAGCCGGCCTGGCGGCTGTACTGTTCGATCATGCGGTTGCCGATAAAGCCGTCGCACACGCCCGAGACAACGGAAGTCTTCTTGATCTTCTTGCCCAGCGCCATGACGGTCGCCAGCACATCCTTGGCGGTTTTCTCGGCGCGCACCACTTCGAGCAGCTTCATCACGTTGGCCGGGCTGAAAAAGTGGGTGCCGATCACGTCTTGCGGGCGGCGGGTGAAGCTGGCGATCTGGTTCATGTCCAGCGTGGAGGTGTTGGACGCCAAAATGGCACCGGGCTTCATCACGCGGTCGAGTTCCTTGAAGACTTTTTCCTTGACGCCCATCTCTTCAAACACGGCCTCGATCACCATGTCGGCGTCCTTGAGGTCGTCGTAGCTCAGCGTGGTCGTCAAAAGGCTCATGCGCTGCTCGTACTTGTCCTGCTTGAGTTTGCCCTTTTTGACCTGCGCCTCGTAGTTTTTGCGGATGGTGGCAATGCCGCGGTCCAACGCTTCCTGCTTCATTTCCAGCATCTTGACCGGAATGCCCGCATTGAGGAAGTTCATGGCGATGCCGCCGCCCATGGTGCCGGCGCCAATCACGGCAATCGACTTGATCTCGCGTTTGGGGGTGTCTTCCGGCACATCCGGAATTTTGGAGGCGGCACGCTCGGCCATGAAAATGTGGCGCAGTGCGCGGCTTTCAGTGGTCCACATCAGGTTGATGAAGAGCTCGCGCTCAAACAGCATGCCGTCTTCAAACTTCTTCTTGGTGGCGGCTTCCACCGCGTCCACGCATTTGAGTGGGGCCGGGAAGTTTTTCGACATGCCCTTGACCATGTTGCGCGCGAACTGGAAGTAGGCATCCCCATTGGGGTGCTTGGCCTTCAGGTCGCGCACCAGGGGCAGCGGGCGGGCGTCGGCCACCGAGCGGGCAAAGACCAGGGCTTCTTCGGCCAGCGACTCGGGCGCGGCGGCCATTTTGTCAAACAGCTTTTGTCCGGGCAACTGGGCCAGCAGCTCACTCTTGACGGGCTCACCGCTCACGATCATGTTCAGCGCGGGTTCCACGCCCAGTGCGCGCGGCAGGCGTTGGGTGCCGCCGGCGCCGGGCAACAGGCCCAGCTTGACTTCAGGCAGCGCCACGCTGCAGCCCGGGGCCGCAATGCGGTAGTGGCAGCCCAGTGCCAATTCCAGGCCACCGCCCATGCAGACCGAGTGAATGGCCGCCACCACCGGCTTGGCAGAGTTTTCGACGGTCTGGATGACGCTCAGCAAATTGGGCTCGAACAGGGCTTTGGGGGTGCCAAATTCCTTGATGTCCGCGCCGCCGGAAAACGCCTTGCCGGCGCCGGTGATGACAATGGATTTGACCGCCGCATCGGCATTGGCTTTTTGCAGGCCGTCGGTGATGCCCAGACGCGTGGCATGGCCCAGACCATTGACGGGTGGGTTCTCCAGGGTGATTACCGCGACGGTGCCGTGGACTTGGTATTGCGCTGTCATGTGGATTTCTCTTTCCTTGAGTTACGTTTTCCGTTGGTCGGCACAGCCCGTTGCAGGCTGCTGAAACAAGTCAAAGCAAAATAGTACGACCGTTCGTTTTCTCATTGTAGAGGGCTTGGACTACTGTGCAAGCCCAGTTTGTCTCTGCCGTGACAAGCGCCCCACTGCCAACCGGCCCCGGACCAAGTCCGGGGTTGCATCCGGGGTTGCAGCTACCTACACCTCCAGCCACTCCTTGCGGGTGTAGGCGTCGGCACGCAGGCTGTCCGGCGTGCCTTGAAACACAATGCTGCCATGCCCCATGACCAGGGCCCGGTCGGAAATCGCCATGGCAATGGTCAGCTTTTGTTCAATCAGCAGCACCGAGATGCCCTTGGCCTTCAGTGTTTGAAGGTACTGCCCGACCAGCTCGACAATTTTTGGCGCCAGCCCTTCGGTCGGCTCGTCGATGATGATCAGGTCCGGGTCACCCATCAGCGTACGGCACAGCGTGAGCATTTGCTGCTCGCCGCCCGAAAGCACGCCGGCTTCGGTGTGCTGGCGCTCTTTCAGGCGCGGGAACATCTGGTACATGTCGTCGAACGACCAGCGGCTGCCTTTGCCCGAGCCTTTTTGGCCGAGCAGCAGGTTCTGGTGCACCGTGAGCTTGGGGAAGATGTCGCGGTTCTCGGGCACGTAGCCCAGCCCCATATGGGCAATTTCATAGGCTTTTTTGCCCATGATCTCCTGGCCCTTCCAGTGCAGCGAACCCTGGCAGTCCACCATGCCCATGATGGCCTTGGCCGTGGTCGAGCGGCCCGAGCCGTTGCGCCCCAGCAGGGCGACGATTTCGCCGGGGTTCACCTCGAAGTGCACGCCATGCAGCACATGGCTCTTGCCGTAGAAGGCGTGGAGGTTTTCGATTTTCAACATGTAAGGCTCCGACGGGCCGCGCCTAGGCAGCCTAGGCCCCTCTCGGGGGGCAGTGAAGCGGCGTAGCCGCAAACGTGGGGGCTCATATCAATGACCCCCTGCCTGCTGGTCGGCCACTGAAGATCCGAGGTAAGCCTCCTGCACGCGCTGGTTGGCGCGCACCGCGTCAGGCACATCGAAGGCGATGACCTCGCCGTACACCACCACCGCAATCTTGTCAGCCAGGCCGAACACCACGCCCATGTCATGCTCCACGGTCAGCAGGGTCTTGCCCACGGTGACTTCCTTGATCAGGTTGATAAAACGCTTGGTCTCCGACCTGCTCATGCCGGCAGTGGGCTCGTCCAGCAAAATGACGCCAGCGCCGCCAGCGATGGTGATGCCGATTTCCAACGCGCGCTGCTCGGCGTAGGTCAGGTTGATCGCCAGCACATCACGCTTCTTGTCGAGCTTGATCATTTGCATCAATTCCTCGGCCCGGTCGTTGGCGTCGTCCAGGTCGGCCAGGAACTTCCAAAAGCTGTACTTGTAGCCCAGACTCCAGAGCACACCGCAGCGCAGGTTTTCGAACACGCTGAGCTTGGGGAAGATGTTGGTGATCTGGAAGCTGCGTGACAGGCCCAGGCGATTGATCTCGAACGGCTTTTTGCCGTCGATGCGATGCCCATTGAGCAGCACCTCCCCGCTGCTGGGCTCAAAACGCCCGCTGATGAGATTGAACAAGGTCGATTTACCGGCGCCGTTGGGACCGATGATGCCGATCCGCTCGCCGGCATTCACGGCCAGGTGCACTCCACGGATGATTTCGGTCTTGCCAAAGCTCTTGCGCAAGTCTTTCAGCTCAAGTGCGTAACTAGCCCCCACGCTTGCCACTTCGTGTGCTGCGCTGCCCCCCGAGGGGGCTGAACTTGCTCGGGGCGGCCCTTCGCTGCGTTCGCCAGCCCCCACGCTTGTGTGGTTTTGTACTGCGCTCATAGCGCTTCCCTCCGCTTGATTTCTTTCTCGATGAATTCCTGGATCTCGCCCCATTCCTTCACGAACTGGCGGCGCGATACCTCGAACAGGCCCAGCCCGGTCAGCATTACCAAGCCGGCGCCGAACCAGCTGTTCAAGCCCTTGGCATTGAGCGTGGCGCCCATGAAGCGCAGTTCGTTGCCGAGCGCCGCATTGAGTTGCAAGTGGTAAATCATCTCGATCATGGCCGCTGCGCCTATGAGCACGATCAGCGCCGTGACGGCCAGCGCCAGGTAGCTGACCCAGAGCTGCCTGAGCTTGCCAAAGGTGGCCACCCGCAGGTTCATCATGATCAGGCTGGCAATCCCGCCGGGGGCATACATCACCATGAACAGGAAGATCAAACCCAGGTACAGCAGCCAGGCCTGGGTGAATTCGGACAACAGCACAAAAGCCAGCACCATCAGGATGGCGCCGATGATGGGGCCGAAGAAGAAAGTGGCGCCACCGAGGAAAACAAACAGCAGGTAGGCCCCGGAGCGCGCTGCCCCGACCACTTCGGACGTCACGATCTCGAAGTTGAGCGCTGCGAGCCCGCCGGAAATGCCGGCAAAGAAGCCCGCGATGATGAAGGCGATGTAGCGCACTCTCTGCGTGTCGTAGCCGACGAACGCCACCCGCTCGGGGTTGTCGCGGACCGCGTTGAGCATGCGGCCCAAGGGTGTGCGCGTGAACGCGAACATCAGCCCCGTGCACACAAAGGTGTAGAACGCGATCAGGTAATACAGCTGGATCTGCGGGCCAAAGGTAACCCCCAGCGGCGCGCTGCCGGCCACCCGGTTGCTGCTGATGCCGCCTTCACCGCCAAAAAATTCCGGAAACATCAGCGACATGGCCGCCACCAGTTCGCCGATGCCCAAGGTGATCATCGCGAAGGTCGTCGACGCTTTCTTGGTGGTCACGTAACCCAGCAAGACCGCAAACAGCGCCGCGGCCAAGCCGCCCACGATAGGCACCAGGCTGACCGGGATGGGCCAGTGGCCCTTGACGATCAGGTTGAGCGCGTGAATGGCGAGGAAGGAGCCCAAGCCCGAATAAACCGCGTGGCCGAAGCTGAGCATGCCGCCCTGCCCCAGCAACATGTTGTAGCTCAGGCAGACGATGATCGCGACGCCCATTTGCGACAGCATGGTGTGGCTCAGGCTGCTGGTGAACAGCAGGGGCGCCGCGAGCAGCAGCAGTGCAAACAGACCCCAGACGATCCAGCGACCGAGATTGAAAGGTTTGAATTGGTAGTAGTTGCTTTTCACTAGTGCCCCCACGCTTTTCACTTCGTGTAATGCGCTGCCCCCCGAGGGGACTGAACTTGCTTGGGGCGGCCCGGCGCTGCGTTCTGCGGCCCCCACGTTTGCCGCCATGGCGGCGGCATTGCCTCCCAAGGGGCCGCGAGCTTGCTGGAAGTGGTTCTGCGTAACGCTCATGCTCATCCCTCCCTCGTGCCCATGAGGCCCTTGGGCCGGAAGATCAGGATCAGCACCAGGAACAGGTAGGGCATGATCGGTGCGATCTGGCTGATTTTGAGTTTCCACAGCGCGTAGCCAAAGGTCTGCGGCGTGATGGCCACACCGGCCGCCGAGGCAGCGCCGAGCAGCGAGCTGTCAATCCCCACCGCGAAGGTCTGGATCACGCCAATCAGCAATGAAGCGACAAAGGCGCCCGGCAGTGAGCCCATGCCCCCGACCACCACCACCACGAAAATGACCGAGCCCACGGTGGCCGCCATGCCCGGTTCGGTCACAAAGGCGTTGCCGCCAATCACCCCGGCCAGGCCGGCCAGTGCCGCGCCGCCGCCGAACACCAGCATGAAGACCCGTGGCACGTTGTGGCCAAGCGCTTCCACCGTTTCCGGGTGCGTCAGCGCGGC
Organism: Polaromonas sp.; assembly: GCF_036676035.1. GTDB lineage: Bacteria > Pseudomonadota > Gammaproteobacteria > Burkholderiales > Burkholderiaceae_C > Polaromonas. The sequence goes on along the minus strand of NZ_JAKFDR010000113.1, from coordinate 137,386 downwards.
CTGGATCACCAGCCCGATGCGGGTGCGCGTGAGCAGCAGCCAGATCACGATCAGCATGAACACGGCCACCAGCATCATGAAGCCGCGGTACATCGGGAACTGCGTGCCGAACAGCGTGAACAGCGGGCCATCCAGTGCGGGCGGCACCCGGTAGTCGACCGAGCTGCGGCCCCAGACCAGTTGCACCAGCTCAACAATGATGTAGCTCAGGCCAAAGGTGATCAACAGCTCGGGCACATGGCCGAACTTGTGGACACGGCGCAGGCAGAACTTCTCGAAGCCCGCGCCCAGCACCCCCACCAGCAAGGGAGCAACAAGCAGCGCCGGCCAGAAACCGAGCAACTCGGTGGTGCTGAAGGCGAAATAGGCGCCCAGCATGTAGAAGCTGGCATGCGCGAAATTGAGCACGCCCATCATGCTGAAAATCAGCGTGAGGCCGGAACTCAGCATGAACAGCAGCAGCCCGTAGCTGAGCCCGTTCAACAGGGAAATGGTAAAAAACTCCATGCGGTACCTGCGTTGGTATGAATTGACGTTGCGTCAGGAACGCAAGCGGGAGTAGGCCCCCACGCTTGTCGCTTCGCGTACTACGCTGCCCCCCGAGGGGGCTAATTTTCCTTGGGGCGGCCCGGCGGAAAATTGTCGGCTCTCACGTTCGCTCACTGCATGTAGCTCTCTGCCCCCCTAGGGGGCTGAACTTGCGTGGGGCAGCCCGTCGGCATAGAAAAAAGCCGGGACGGCGAATAGCTATCCCGGACTTGTTCCTTGTCAGTTTCAGCCGGCGGAGGGCCGTTTCATCTGGCAGCTCGTCGGCGTGCTGGCCACGTACGGGTCCATCTGCTTGACCTGCACGAAGGTGTAGCCGGTGTTCTCCACGCTGTACGGATTTTTCTTGTCCGCCTTCTGCCACTTGGTCACAAACATGGACTGCTGCAACTGGTGGTCGCTGCCGCGCAGCGTGACGTCACCGGCAAAGCTCTTGACGCTCAGGCCTTCCAGCGCTCTGGCCACAGCCACGGGGTTGCTCGACTTGGCCTTGGCCATGGCCTCCCCCAGCAGCAGGGTGCCGTTGAGCGTGGCAAAGGTGTAGTAATCGTCGTTGAATTTCTTCTTGAAGTCAGCAGCCATGGCGCCGAGTTCGCCGGTGTGGTTGGCGTGGCCGTAGGCAATCACGTAAACCTCGCTGTCGCCGCCGGCGGCCAGCGCGGTCGGCGTGCCGGTTACCTGGGCGTAGTAGGTGTACATCGGCAGCTTGAGGCCGGCGTCGTTCAGCGCCTTGACGAACAGCGTCAGGTCGGCGCCCCAGTTGCCGGTGACGATGGTGTCGGCACCCGACTGCTTGATCTTGGCGACGTAGGGCGCGAAGTCCTTGACCTGGCCGATCGGGTGCAGGTCTTCACCGACGATCTTCACGTCGGGACGCTTGCGCGCGATGCCTTCCTTGAAGTACTTGGCGACCTGCTGGCCGTGCGAGTAGTTCTGGTTGAGCAGGTACACCTTGTTGACTTTGGGCTGGTCCTTCATGAACGAGGTCAAGGCCTCCATCTTCATGCTGGTGTCGGCGTCCAGACGGAAGTGCCAGTAGTCGCACTTTTCATTGGTGAGCGCCGGATCGACCGCAGCGTAGTTCAGGTAAATGACTTCCTTGCCGGGATTGCGTTCGTTGTGCTTGGCGACTGCGTCGGAGATCGCCAATGCGGCGCCAGAGCCGTTGCCTTGTGTGACATAACGAAAGCCCTGATCGATCGCTGCCTTGAGCGAGTTCAGGCTTTCCTGCGGTGAGCCCTTGTTGTCGAAGCCGACCACCTCGAATTTCACGCCCGCCTGGTTTTTCGCGCCGCTGAGGCGCTCAGTCACGAACTGCCAGCTCTTGAGCTGATTCTGGCCGACGTTGGCGAACGGTCCCGACAGCGGGTCAATGAAGGCGATCTTGACGGTTTCCCCTTTGAGAACGCCGGCGGCCATCGCAGGCGCGGCTGGCGCGGGCGCGGTTTTCGCCGCAGGCGCAGCCGGCTTGGCGGGCGCGGCCTGCTGCGCGAAGGCGGTGCCTGCGCAGGCAAAAATAGCGGCGATGGCGAGGTGTTTCATCGGAAATGTCATGTATGTCTCCTTAGGAATCAAGAACGAAATAAGAGTACAAGTTTTGTGCAGTGCAGCGATCAGGGATTGCCCCTAAGCGAGGCCCTTTCTATCACCCATGTGACACATCAGTTCCACGGGCCGAAACACACCAAAATCAGGCGGAAGGCAGCGCATAGTCCTTCAGCATCTCCCGCAGCCGCGTTTTGAGCATCTTGCCGGTGGCGCCCAGCGGGATGGCATCGACAAACACCGCATCATCGGGAATCTGCCATTTGGCCGTCTTGCCCTCATAGAACTTGAGCAGTTCGGCACGCGTGACCTCGGCGCCCGGCTTCTTCACCACAACAATGATGGGCCTCTCGTCCCATTTGGGATGCCTGACACCGATGCAGGCGGCCATGGCCACGGCCGGATGCGCCACGGCGATGTTTTCGATGTCGATGGAACTGATCCACTCGCCGCCGGACTTGATCACGTCCTTGCTGCGGTCGGTAATTTGCATGTAGCCGTCGGGATCAATCGTGGCCACGTCGCCGGTGGGGAACCAGCCGTCAACCAAGGGGTTTCCGCCCTCGCCCTTGAAATACTCACCGACGATCCATGGGCCTTTGACATGCAGGTCACCGTAGGCCTTGCCGTCCCAGGCGATCTCCTTGCCGTCTTCGCCAACGATTTTCATGTCCACACCATAGATGGCCCGGCCCTGCTTCAGGCGTATCTTCATCTGCTCTTCCTTGGACATCGACAGGTGCTTGTTCTTCAGCGTGCACAAGGTTCCCAGCGGCGACATTTCCGTCATGCCCCAGGCGTGCAGCACCTCGACACCGTAGTCTTCCTGGAAGGCATGGATCATCGCGGGCGGACAGGCCGAGCCGCCGATGACGGTGCGCTTGAGCGTTGAGAATTTCAGGCCGGCCGGCTTCATGTGGCCCAGCATCATCTGCCAGACGGTGGGCACGCCGGCGGCATAAGTCACCTTTTCCGCTTCGATCAATTCATAGACGGATTTGCCGTCCAGGCCCGGGCCGGGAAACACCAGCTTGGCGCCGGTCAGCGCGGCCGAGTACGGAATGCCCCAGGCATTGACGTGGAACATCGGCACGACCGGCAAAATCGAGTCGCGTGCGCTCAGGCACATCACATCGGGCAGTGCCGCTGCGTAGGCGTGCAGTATGGTCGAGCGGTGGCTGTACAGCGCGGCCTTGGGATTGCCCGTGGTGCCGCTGGTGTAGCACATGCTCGAAGCCGAGTTCTCGTCAAAGCTCGGCCAGGCGTAGTCGCTGGACTGCGCTGCGATCCAGGCCTCGTAGCTCACCAGGTTCGGAATGCCGCTGCCCTCCGGCAGCTTGTCGGCGTCACACAAGGCGACATACTGCTTGATGGTGGTGCAACTGCCGTGGATCGCCTTGACGATGGGCAAAAAACTCATGTCAAAGCACAGCACCTGGTCTTCCGCGTGGTTCGCAATCCAGGCAATCTGCTCGGGGTGCAGACGTGGATTGAGCGTGTGCAGCACACGGCCTGAGCCGCTGACGCCGAAATACAGCTCCAGATGCCGGTAGCCGTTCCAGGCCAGCGTGGCAACACGGTCGCTGAACTGCAGTTTCATGGCATCTAACGCACCGGCCACCTGGCGGGCGCGGGCAGCCGCGTCCTTATAGGTGTAGCGGTGCAGGTCGCCCTCCACGCGGCGCGAGACGATCTCGGCATCGCCATGGTGGCGCTCGGCGAATTCGATCAGCGACGAGATCAGCAGCGGTTGGCTTTGCATCAAACCCAGCATGGGTACTCCTTGATGAGGCATTTGTTTCGGGTCCTTGATCGTAGTGGTTTGCAGAGGGAATGGAAAGATCGGGTTTCGCCCAAGGGACGGCTACTTCGTGAACTTCTCATTGGAGCCGATGTAGGTAAGCTCGACGAAACGCGAGCCCTGCCTCGACTCCTTGCCGAAGCCGACTTCGAAGCCGCCAAGGTTCAACTGCTTCATGTTTTCCAGTGCGCTGACGAACCTCGTGCGGGTCAGATCCTTGCCTGCACGCTTGAGCCCTTCGACGAGCACCCTGGCATTGATGTAGCTTTCGAAGCCCAGGAACGAAAGGTTGTCATGGCCGGCTTTTTGCATCGCGGCGCGGTACTCCTTGGCCACCGGGTGACTCTGGCTCCAGGGAAACGGCACTACCGAGGTCACGACCACGCCGACGCCGTCAGGCCCGAGCGCACGCAGCGTGGCCTGGGTGCCCATGACCGACAGCGTGTAAAAGCGCATGCCCTTACGAACCTTGTTGTAGGCCTTGATGAACGAGACCGTGGGCACGCCTGTGGTGATCATGATGATGACCTCGGGCCGCGTGTCATGCAGCGCCGCAACGGCCTTGTCCACATCCGAGGCGTCAGGCTGGATGGCTGCGTTGGCGTACAGCTTGAGCGCGCGTTTGTGCATGGCCTTTTCCACGCCGGCCAGCCCGTCCTTGCCGAAGCCGTTGTTGAGCCAGAGCACGCCGATGCGCTGCACGCCGATGGTGCTCAGGTGCTGCACCATTTTTTCAGTTTCATCGGCGTAACTGGCGCGAATGTTGAACACGTGGTTGAGCGGTGGCACCCGGATCAGGTCCGCACCGGTGAACGGCGCGAACAGCGGCACCGGCGACTTTTCCCTCTCGAGCGCCGGCAGTATCGCGGCCACATTGGCGGTGCCCGTCAGATTGAACAGGGCGAACACCTGATCCGCGTCGATCAGCTGGCGCACGGTCTTGACGGTATTGGCCGGCTGGTAGGCGTCGTCCAGCGTCACCACGCGGATGCGGCGGCCGAAAACGCCGCCCTTCTCGTTCACGGCATCAAAATACGCCTTCGAGCCGTTGACGATGTCGGGTGCCAGCTGCGCCAATGGCCCGGTCAGGCCCAAGGACTGCCCAATCACGATCTCCTTGTCGGTCACGCCGCTTTCGGCACGGACCCCGTTCCAGGCCAGCGTTGCAGCGAGGCCGAGCAGGCCCAGCAAGAACCGTTTATTCCACATAGTTGTCTCCATCACCCGAAAGGGTGTCGTGCTCGAATCGTTGTGCAGAAGTCTGATGGCGTCGGCGACCCATGGCAAAACATGTCGCCTGATCGACATTTCGCGGGTGTTTACCCTAGGCCCTCCCGCTCTTACTGGGTCGAAGTTCCGGCCTGCGTCAGCGCCGCTCGAAAATATTGGAGAGGCCCGAAGCTTGGTTCGCGCCCGGCATCGACCACAGCCTGCTTTTTGAATTCATTGTTTGTCTCCTGTCAAGGGTAAATGTGAGCTTGCGCGCGCCGGCCAAATCACTTCCAATCGCCGGATCGTGTGGCGGGTCCGCAATGAAAAAATTCTAAGGAATGCGGGGTGTTTCATGGCTATCCGAACACGACCGAAATAGTGACTTTGGCACGCCATTTTTGATATGAACCGTACAAGCTCATCCACCTGGGTCAAGGGATTGACCGACATGTTCGCCTCGCAAGGCATAGACGTAGCGCAACTGTTCCGGGCTGCGAAGCTGGACATCCAACTGCTGGACCAAGCGGAGGCGCGCTTTGACGTTGAAAAGATTTCCGAGCTATGGGCGCTGGCAGTGGCGTGGTCGGGCAACCCGGCCCTGGGCCTGAACCCGGAGCTCGCTTCCAGATACGTCAACTTTGACATCGTGGGCTACGCGATGCTTTCCAGCCCCAACCTGCGCACCGCCCTGGGAAACGCTTCGCGCTATCTGGCGTTGATTTCGGATTGCACGACACTCGAGCTGCTGCCCGAACGTGAGAACTGCTGGCTGATACTCGGTCACATTGGCAACACGCGGCACCTGCCCAGGCAGCGGCAGGAGTACAGCCTGTTGACGCTGCTCAGTTTGTGCCGCTGGCTGACGCGCCGCGACGTGCACATACTGGGCGCCGAGTTCATTTTTCCAGAACCGGTCAACATCCACCCCTACCGCATGGCGTTCGAGTGCCCCGTGCGATTTGACCAGCCGGTCTCCCGTATCCTGCTGGCCGCCGAAGACCTGGACGCGCCCATACCTTCGCGCAACCCTTTGATGTTTGACTTGCATGAGCGTGTGATCGAGGAAAGGCTGACCAGTTTGGGCAATACCCGCACCAGCTATCGGGTCAGCGGGGAAATCATCCGCAGGCTGCACCAAGGCGAGCCGCGTCGCGAGGATATTGCCAGCGCCCTGGCCCTGACGGACCGCACGCTGCAGCGGCGGCTGCACGCCGAAAACACCTCATTCCAGCAGCTGTTGGACGAGGCCCGCAGCGAGTTGGCCCGCAAATACCTGACAGAGGAACGCCATTCGCTGGGCCAAGTGGCCGACATGCTTGGCTTTGTCGACCAAAGCAACTTCTTTCGCGCCTGCAAGCGCTGGTTTGGCTTGCCGCCGGGGCAGTATCGCCAGCGCCTTGAGGCCGACCGTACGTCCACTGCCTGAATGGCAGTGACACAGGCAGCTTCCCAGTATTTACCCCTGGAGAAGCGAGCCGGCGGAAAATGCGTCCCATGCTCCCCGACATTTCCCGCCCTTCCACCCAGTTCCTCAACATGCAGCCCTGGTTCAGGCAACTGCCCGAGGAAACCCAGGCCCGTGTGGCCGACCGCGTTTTCACCCAGGCGGCCAGCAAGGGCGAGGTGCTGCTGCGCGCCGGTGAAGAGGTCAAAGGCTGGTACGCCGTCCTGTCGGGCCTGGTCAAACTGCAAAGCAGCTCGTCCCAGGGACGGGTGTCGGCTTTTCTGGGTGTACCCGATGGCGAGTGGTTTGGCGAAGGCTCGACACTGAAGACCGAGCCGCGCCGCTACGACGTGATCGCATTGCGCGACACCGTGTTGCTGTGCCTGCCACGCGCCCAGTTCGACGAATTGTTGGCCGATTGCCTGCCTTTCAACCACTTTCTGGTGGCGCATCTGAACCGGCGCCTCGGGCAGGCCATGACCATCATCGAAGCCGGGCGCCTGCGCGCGCCCGAGCAGCGCGTGGCGCTGTACCTGAGCCGCGTGTTCTGGCAGGGCCGGCGCAAGCTGGTGCTCTCCCAGGAAGAACTGGGGCACCTGGCCGGCCTGTCGCGGCAGACGGTGAACCGGGCGCTCAAATCAATGGAGCAGCAAGGCCTGGTGTCACTGGAGTTTGGCCGCGTGACCATGCTGGACGAACGCGCGCTGGCGGCCTATGCCACCCAGCCTGAAATTTAAGCCCCCACGTTCGCTCACTTGCGTGTAGCTCTCTGCCCCCCCGAGGGGGCCGCTGCGCCTGCGGCCCGGCTAAGCCGGTTCCACGGCCCCTGCTGGGTTGGAGAGCCCCCCGCGGACGTTCACTTCATACCCGATCGTCCTGAGCTTGTCGAAGGATGCCCCCCGAGGGGGTTAATTTTCCTAGGGGCGGCCCGTTGGAAAATTCCTAGGCTTAACCCCACCGGCACGGGGCTGCCGCCGCCATAGGACAATGGCGGCATGAACGCTGCCATCGATGAGCCGCTTGCCGCGACCTCAACCCTGAAATGGGTCAACCGCTTTGCCCGGCTGGGGCCTGATTTTTATACCGAGCTCCAGCCTACCCCCCTGCCTTCACCTTACTGGGTGGGCCGCAGCCGGGCGCTGGCCCGTGAACTGGGGCTGGAAGACAGCTGGCTGGAATCAGCCGACGCGCTGGAAGTGTTGACCGGCAACCGCGGAGCGGCAGGCTCCCGCCCCTTGGCCAGTGTCTACAGCGGCCACCAGTTTGGCGTTTGGGCCGGGCAGTTGGGCGACGGCCGGGCCATCATGCTGGGCGACCTTCAGACACCAGCGGGCACGCAGGAAGTCCAGCTCAAGGGCGCAGGCCTCACGCCCTACTCGCGCATGGGCGATGGCCGGGCCGTGCTGCGCAGCTCCATCCGCGAGTTTTTGTGCTCCGAAGCCATGCACGGCCTGGGCATACCCACCACCCGCGCCTTGTGCGTGACCGGCTCTGATGCCCCGGTGCGCCGTGAAGAAATCGAGACCGCCGCCGTGGTCACGCGCACCTCGCCCAGCTTCATCCGTTTTGGCCACTTTGAGCACTTCAGCTACAGCAACCAGCATGCCCAGCTCAAAACGCTGGCCGACTACGTCATCGATCAGTTCTACCCGGCCTGCCGCGAGACCAGCCAGCCCTATGCGGCACTGCTGCAGGCGGTGAGTGAACGCACGGCGCACCTGATGGCGGCCTGGCAGGCCGTGGGCTTTTGCCACGGTGTCATGAACACCGACAACATGAGCATTCTGGGCCTGACCATTGACTACGGCCCCTTCCAGTTCCTGGACGCATTTGAGCCGGGTCATATCTGCAACCATTCCGACCCCCAGGGCCGCTATGCCTACAACAAGCAGCCCAACATCGCCTACTGGAACCTGTTTTGCCTCGGCCAGGCCTTGCTGCCGCTGATTGCAGAGCAGGACGAGGCGCTGGCGGCGCTGGAGTCCTACAAAACCGTGTTTCCACAGGCGCTGGAAGACCGGCTGCGGGCCAAGCTGGGGCTGACCGATGAGCAGCCCGAGGATAGGGAGCTGATTGAAAGCACCTTCAAGCTGCTGGCCAGCAACAAGGCGGATTATTCGATTTTCTGGCGCCGCCTGTGCCGTTTTACGCCCCAAAGCGGCCACGAGCCCGTGCGCGACCTGTTTTTCGACCGCGAGTCCTTTGACGTCTGGGCGCTCCATTATTCAGAGCGCCTGGCGCACGTCGATCAAGGGCTGCGGGCAGATTTGATGCTCAAAAACAACCCGAAATTCGTGCTGCGCAATCATCTGGGCGAAGAGGCCATACGCGCCGCGAAACTAAAAGACTTTTCCGGGGTCAACACCTTGCTGACACTGCTGCAGGCCCCATTTGAGGAACATCCGGGGCATGACAGCTTTGCCGACTTTCCCCCCGACTGGGCTGCCTCGATCGAGATCAGCTGCAGTTCGTAAGCTCTCTTGATCAATAGTTGCCGCCAAAGGTAGAGCCATGACCGTGAAAATCCAGAAGACTGATGCCGAATGGAAAGCCCTGCTCGCAGAGAAAGGCGCCGAGCGCGGCGCTTTCGAGGTGACCCGCCATGCCGCCACGGAACGGCCCTTCACCGGCAAATACGAAGCGGTCTGGGACGACGGAAGCTACCACTGCATCTGCTGCGGCAACAAGCTGTTTGATGCCGGCACCAAGTTCGACGCCGGCTGCGGCTGGCCCAGCTTTTCGCTGGCGGTGCCTGGCGCCATTGAAGAGATCGTGGACCGCAGCCACGGCATGACGCGCACCGAAACCGTGTGTGCCAGCTGTGGCGCGCACTTGGGCCATGTTTTTCCAGACGGCCCCACGCCTACCGGTCTGCGTTATTGCATGAATTCCGCTTCGCTTGACTTCAAACCAAAATAATGTGGCCCCCACGGTCGCTCACTGCGTGTAGCTCCCTGCCCCCCGAGGGGGCCGCTGCGCCTGCGGTCTGGCAGAGCCAGTCCCGCGGCCCCTACTTGAAAAGACCATCCCCACGTTCGTTCACTGCATATAGCTCTCCGGCCGCACTCCAACAACCCCGATAATCACGTTATGAAACTTTTGTTCGACTTCCTGCCGATTGCCCTTTTCTTCGGCATGTTCAAATTCGCCGAAGGCCAAAGGGACTGGGCCGCCGTTACCGCAACCGAATGGCTGGGCTTCATGGTTTCCGGCGGTGTGGTGGGCCCGTCAGAGGCCCCGGTACTGCTGGCCACCGTGGTGGTCATTGTGGCCACGCTGCTGCAAATCCTCTGGCTGTTGGCCCATGGCCGCAAGATCGACACCATGCTGTGGGTCAGCCTGGGCCTGGTCACGCTGCTGGGCGGCGCCACCATTTACTTTCACAGCGAAACCTTCATCAAGTGGAAGCCCACCGTGCTTTACTGGGTCATGGGCGGCGCCCTGCTGCTGGGCCAGCTACTCTTCAAAAAGAACGGCATCAAGGCGCTGATGGGCTCGCAGATGGTGCTGCCCGAAGCCATCTGGCGCACGGTCAACTGGAGTTGGGTCGCCTTTTTTTCGGTCATGGGCATCATCAACCTGTGGGTGGCCTACAACTTTTCGACCAGCACCTGGGTCAACTTCAAGCTGTTTGGCGGCCTGGGGCTGATGCTGGCATTTGTGGTGGCGCAGGCGCTGTACCTGGGCAAATACCTCAAAGCTGATTCAGCACCATGACTCATTCAGCCGCGGCCCCGGTGCCGGTGCGGGCTGCCCAGATTGAGCAGCAGCTCAAAACCCTTTTGAGCCCGACACGGCTCGAAGTGATCGATGAAAGCGCCGCTCACGCCGGTCATGCCGGTGCCAATGAAGAAGGCTTTGGCACTCACTTTCGCATCCGCATTGCCAGCCCCCTGTTTGAGGGTAAAAGCCGCGTGGCGCGCCACCGGCTTGTGTATGATGCAATGCAAAATTTCATCGACCAGGGGCTGCATGCCCTGGCCATCGAGATTGTCGACAACCCTTAAACACGCCTGATTTTCGCTATTAAAAATATAGCTACTTGCGAACACCCGTCAAGGATTACAAAGGAAAAACTTATGAAGAAACAACTTTTACTGGCAACCGCGGTCGCAGGCCTGATGACCTTTGGCGGCGCCGCATGGGCCCAGAACGTGGCCATCGTCAACGGCAAGGCCGTGCCCAAAGCCCGTCTGGATTCCCTGGCACAGCAAATCGCGCGTACCGGCCGCCCCGTGACGCCCGAAATGCAGGGCCAGCTGCGTGAAGAAGTCATTACCCGTGAAGTCTTCATGCAGGAAGCTGAAAAGCTTGGTCTGTCTGCCAGCGAAGACTTCAAGGTCCAGATGGAACTGGCCCGCCAGACCATCCTGATCCGCGAGTTGTTTGCCGACTTCCAGAAGAAAAACCCGGTCACCGACGCCGACCTGAAAGCCGAGTACGACAAATTTGCCGCAGCCAACGGCGGCAAGGAATACAAGGCCCGCCACATTCTGGTGAACAAGGAAGACGAAGCCAAGGCCATCATTGCCAGCCTGAAAAAAGGCGGTAAATTTGAAGACATCGCCAAGAAATCATCGAAAGACCCCGGCTCCGGCGCCAACGGTGGCGACCTGGACTGGGCCAACCCCAGCAGCTATGTGGCCGAGTTCGCCGAAGCCATGACCAAGCTGGGCAAGGGCCAGATGACTGATGCGCCGGTCAAAACCCAGTTTGGCTACCACATCATCCGTGTCGACGACATTCGTACCGCCCAGTTGCCTGCGTTCGAAGAACTCAAGCCACAAATCGCCCAGCAAATGCAGCAGCAAAAGCTGGCCGCTTTCCAGCAAGGCCTGCGTGAAAAGGCCAAAATCGAGTAATCATCCTGTCGAGTTTCGCTGAGCCCCAGCGAAGCCCTCAAAAAAAAGCGCGACATGTCCGCGCTTTTTTTTATGGCTACCGATGGTGAGCGTGCTTGCCTGGCTGCAGCGACAAAAAGTTGTCCCTGCTTCATGTGGATAAGCTTGTTGATGAGGCAGCGGGAAACTACACAAAACGAGATGGGGCGTGGCTTGCGCCGCGGTGCCTGCGTTTTAAGCGCCTGTCTCGTGCGAGCGAGGTCATAGGAAACTAGCCCCCACGTTCGCTCTACTGGCGTGTAGCTCTCTGCCCCCCGAGGGGACTGAACTTGCTTGGGGCGGCCCTTCGCCGCGTTCGAGCTAGCCCACCCACTTCCTTGCGTTGTGCCACAGCTGCATCCACGGGCTGTGTGCGCTGCGGTCCTGATCCGTCCAGCTCATCTGGATGTTGCGGAACACGCGCTCGGGGTGCGGCATCAGGGCGGTGAAGCGGCCGTCAAGCGTGGTCACTGCCGTCAGGCCGCCCGGGCTGCCGTTGGGGTTGAACGGATAGACCTCGGTGGGTTGGCCGTGGTTGTCGGTATAGCGCATCGCCGCAATAACCTTGGATGCATCACCCCGGTAAGCAAAGTTGGCGTAGCCCTCGCCGTGCGCCACGGCGATCGGCAGGCGGCTGCCGGCCATGCCTTTGAAAAACAGGCTCGGTGAATCCAGCACTTCGACCTGGCTCAGGCGCGCCTCAAAGCGCTCGCTGCGGTTGGTGGTGAAACGCGGCCAGGCCCCAGCCCCGGGAATAATGTCAGCCAGCTCGGCAAACATCTGGCAGCCGTTGCACACGCCCAGGCCGAAGGTGTCCGGCCGGGCAAAAAAGGCCTTGAACTGGTCGGCCAGCACCGGATTGAAGGTGATGGAGCGCGCCCAGCCAATGCCGGCACCCAGCGTGTCGCCGTAGCTGAAACCGCCACAGGCCACGATGCCCTTGAAATCAGCCAGCCTGGCGCGGCCGGTTTGCAGATCAGTCATGTGCACGTCGCAGGCATCAAAACCAGCCTGGGTAAAGACATAGGCCATTTCCACATGCGAGTTGACGCCCTGCTCGCGCAGCACGGCCACTTTGGGTCGCGACAGATTCAGTGCGGGGGCGGCCGGCGCCTTCACCGGTTCGAAGGTCAGCGCCACATGCAGGCCCGGGTCCGCAGGCTCACCTGCTGCGGCATGCTCGGCGTCAGCACCCAGCGGGTTGTCGCGCTGCTGGCAAATTTTCCAGCTCACCGAATCCCAGACCTGGTGCAAGTCCTGCAGCTTGGCACTGAACACTGCCTTGGTGTCACGCCAGACCTGGACTTCACCCTTGCCCACGTCGAGCGAGGCGTGATCCGGCCGGGTTGTGCCGACAAAGTGGCTGAATTTCGACAAGCCGTGCTGGCGCAAGGTCTGCATCACGTCGTTGCGCGATTCGGTGCGCACCTGGATCAGCACGCCCAATTCTTCATTGAACAGCGCCTTGAGCGTGAGCTCATCGCGGCGCGGCGCGACTTGCGCTGCCCAGTTTTTGCTGTCGCCGGTGTCCATGCGGCTGTCGGAAATGCCGTCACCCTCGACCAGCAGCATGTCCACATTGAGCGATACCCCCACGTGGCCGGCAAACGCCATTTCGCAGGCGCTGGCAAACAGGCCGCCGTCGCTGCGGTCGTGGTAGGCCAGGATCTGGCCCTGGGCGCGCAGTTCATTGATGGCGTTGACCACGTTGACCAGGTCTTGCGGGTCGTCCAGATCGGGCACCGCGCCGTCTTCAAGATTCAGGCTTTGCGCCAGGATGGAGCCGCCCATGCGGTTCTGGCCCTTGCCCAGGTCGATCAGGATCAGCGTGGTGTCGGCTTCCGTCCTGTTGAGCTGGGGTGTGAGCGTGCCGCGCACATCGGCCAAGGAGGCAAACGCGCTGACGATCAGCGAAACCGGCGAGGTGACTTTTTTGCTTTCGGCGCCATCGGTCCAGACCGTGCGCATGGACAGCGAATCCTTGCCGACCGGAATCGACACGCTCAGCGCCGGGCACAGCTCCATGCCCACGGCCTTGACGGTCTCGTACAGCGCGGCGTCCTGCCCCGGCTCGCCGCAGGCGGCCATCCAGTTGGCCGAGAGCTTCACGCGCGGCAGCTCAATCGGTGCCGCCAGCAGGTTGGTAATGGCCTCGGCCACGGCCATGCGGCCCGAAGCGGCGGCCCCACCCGAGCCCACGGCGGCCAGCGGCGTGCGCTCGCCCATGCTCATGGCTTCGCCGGCAAAGCCCAGGTAATCGGCCAGCGTCACGGCGCAATCGGCCACCGGCACCTGCCAGGGGCCAACCATCTGGTCACGGTGCGTGAGGCCGCCCACCGTGCGGTCGCCAATGGTGATCAGAAAGCGCTTGGACGCCACCGTGGGGTGGCTCAGCACGGCTATGCAGCTTTTCTGCAGGTCTACACCGGTCAGATTTATCGGCTTGACAGCACGCGTCACGCTTGTCACGTCGCGGTGCATCTTGGGCGGCTTGCCCAGCAGCACGTTCATGGGCATGTCCACGGCCGCGCCCTCACCCCTGCCCTCTCCCAGAGGGAGAGGGAGTAATTCATCCGTGGCCAAAACTAGCGTATTGCTCCCTCGCTCCTTTGGGGAGAGGGCTAGGGTGAGGGGCGCGTCGTCGGATACAAGGAGTTGCCTCTCCTCAGTCGCCACCCCAACCACCGCAAACGGGCAGCGCTCGCGCTCGCAGAACGCCTTGAATTGCGGCAGCGACTCGGGCGCAATCGCCATCACATAGCGTTCCTGGCTTTCATTGCTCCAGATTTCCTTGGGCGACAAACCGCTTTCCTCCAGCGGCACGGCGCGCAGGTCGAAGCGGGCGCCCCGCCCCGCGTCGTTGACCAGCTCAGGGAAAGCATTGGACAGGCCGCCGGCGCCCACGTCGTGAATCGCCAGGATAGGGTTTGCCGCGCCCAACTGGGCGCACTGGTTGATGACTTCCTGGGCGCGCCGCTCGATCTCGGGGTTGCCGCGCTGTACCGAGTCAAAGTCGAGCTGTGCCGCGTTGGCGCCCGAGGCCATGGAGCTGGCCGCGCTGCCGCCCATGCCGATGCGCATGCCGGGGCCACCCAGCTGGATCAGCAGCGTGCCGGCCGGGAAAAGGATTTTTTTGGTCAATTCGGCAGCTATGGTGCCGACACCGCCGGCAATCATGATGGGCTTGTGGTAGCCCCAGCGCTGGCCGCCCACGGTCTGCTCGTACTCGCGGAAGTAACCGGCCAGGTTGGGCCGGCCAAACTCGTTGTTGAAGGCCGCGCCGCCCAGCGGGCCCTCCAGCATGATCTGCAGCGGGCTGGCGATCTGCTCGGGTTTGCCGAAGTCTCCGTCAAAGAGCTTTGACACGGTAAACCCGGTCAAACCGGCCTTCGGTTTGGAGCCGCGGCCGGTTGCACCTTCGTCGCGGATCTCGCCACCCGCGCCCGTCGAGGCGCCGGGGAACGGCGAAATCGCCGTGGGGTGGTTGTGCGTCTCGACCTTCATCAGCACGTGCATCAGCACGTCGTCGGTTGCGCTATAAGTTTGATAGCTGCTTGCGCCCATTCCTTCCCGGCTGGAGGTCGATTTGGCATAGAAACGCTGGACTTTGGAGCCCTCCATCACCGAGGCGTTGTCCGAATAGGCCACCACCGTGTGCTGGGGATGCAGCTGCTCGGTGTTGCGGATCATGGCAAACAGGCTTTTGTCCTGCGGCACGCCGTCAATCGTGAAGTCGGCGTTAAAGATTTTGTGGCGGCAGTGCTCGCTGTTGGCCTGCGCAAACATCATCAGCTCGACGTCGGTCGGGTTGCGCTTGAGCTGGGTAAAGGCGTTGACGAGGTAGTCGATCTCGTCAGCGGCCAGCGCCAGGCCGAATTCGCTGTTGGCGCGCTCCAGCGCCGCTTTGCCGCCCGCCAGCACGTCAATGGTTTGCAGCGGCGCACCGTGCAGTTCGGTAAAGAGGCTGAAGGCCTGCGCCCGGTCAAACATCACGCTTTCCGTCATGCGATCGTGCAGCAGCGCAGCGACTTGGCTCTGTTGGGCATCCGTCAGCGCGGTTTTGCCAAAAAAACCCGATTTGAGCGTCAGCCGGTACTCGGTGATGCGCTCGATGCGCTTGATGGCCAGCCCGCAGTTGTGGGCAATATCGGTGGCTTTGGAGGCCCAGGGCGACACCGTGCCAAAGCGCGGCGACACGATGAACAGCTGGCCAGAGTCGCTGGGGCCGGCGGGCTGGGCGCAAGGCTCGCCATAGGTGAGCAAGGCCGCCAGCTGGGTTTTGACCGCATCAGTCAGCGGTGCATCGGAGGCCACCAGGTGCACAAAACGGGCGCTGATGCCCGTGATCTTGTCGTGGATGGCTTGCAGGCGGGGAAGAAGTTGCTGAACGCGGAAATCGCTCAGGGCGCTGATCCCGTGGGGCTCGCCCTCAAAAGTCGTCAGGTGCAGGGTCACGGTAGCGGTGGCCTTGTAGTGGTGGGTGGACAGCCATGGGCTGATTTGGGGGTTTAACACCGCCTGCAAGCCTGAAGCTTCCGGGTACGCGTTAACCTGTAATTTTACCAGCGACTCCCCCATCTTCTCGCAAACTCTGTCAGTCGGGCCGGGGCCATGCACTTCGGCCTGGCCTGGTGGGATAATCGCGGCATGAGTATTACTTACAAAGATGCAGCAGGCATGGAAGGTATGCGCGTGGCGGGCAGACTGGCCTCCGAAGTGCTGGATTACCTCACGCCCTTCGTGAAGGCCGGCGTCACCACCCGGGAAATCGACAAGCTCGCCAACGACTACATGGTGAACGTGCAGGGCACAACCTCGGCCACGCTGGGCTACCAGCCGCCGGGCTACCCGCCCTACCCCGCGTCGCTGTGCACCTCGCTGAACCATGTGGTGTGCCACGGCATCCCGAATGACAAGCCGCTGAAAAAGGGCGACATCATGAACATCGATGTCACCGTCATCACCAAGGACGGCTGGTTCGGCGACAACAGCCGCATGTACATCATTGGCGAAGCTTCCATTGCCGCCAAGCGGCTGTGCCACATCACCTACGAAGCGATGTGGCAGGGCATCATGCGCGTCAAACCCGGCGTGCGGCTGGGCGATATTGGTTTTGCCATCCAGACCTTTGCGGAAAAACAGGGCTTTACCGTGGTGCGCGAGTTTTGCGGCCATGGCATTGGCAAGCGCTTTCATGAAGAGCCCCAAGTCCTGCACTATGGCCGCCCCGGCACGCTGGAAGAACTCAAGCCCGGCATGACGTTCACGATCGAGCCCATGATCAACGCCGGCAAGCGCGACATCAAGGACGGCCCTGAAAAAGACGGCTGGACCATCGTGACGCGCGACCACTCGCTGTCCGCCCAATGGGAACACACCATCCTGGTCACCGAAACCGGCTACGAGGTGCTCACCCTGTCGGCCGGCAGCCCGCCCGTGCCTGATTTTGTGCCACGCCAGGCGACGGCCCAGGCCCGCCCCGCCGGCACCGAATCCGTTCCTGCCTGAGTTCAACCAGCCGGCGCGCCGAATCGCCCCCATGACCCTTGTTTCCCCTGACAACGGCTCAGCCCAGGCCGCGTCCGGGCTGAGCCAGGTGCGCGAGCATTACCGCAGCGGCAAAACCGCCCTGCTGGCCTCGGTGGCCCGCAGCGGCGCCTCAACACGCGGCATTCACAGCCTGCTGCAAAAGCTGGCCCGGCACACCGACAGCACCCTGCAGCAACTCTGGCGGCGCGCCGGCTTTCCGGCAGACTGCGCGCTGATTGCAGTCGGGGGCTATGGCCGCGGCGAGCTGTTCCCGCACTCTGACGTCGATGTCTTGCTGCTGCTGCCCGATGGCGCGGACATGGAGGCCGCCGGAGCGAACGGCGACAGCCTGAAAACCAGGATTGAGCACTTTATTGGCAGTTGCTGGGACAGCGGACTGGAAATAGGCTCCAGCGTGCGCAGCGTGGGCGATTGCGTCGAGGAAGCCAGCAAAGACGTGACGGTGCAGACCTCGCTGCTGGAGGCGCGCCTGGTGGCCGGTGCCAGGAAGCATTTTTTGCGTCTGCAGCAGCAACTCGATGCCGTGCTGGACCCCCAGGCCTTTTTTGTGGCCAAAACGCTGGAGCTGCGCCAACGCCACAACAAGTTTGAAGACACACCTTATTCGCTGGAGCCCAACTGCAAGGAATCGCCCGGTGGCCTGCGCGACCTGCAGGTGGTGTTGTGGGTGGCCCGTGCCGCCGGTTTGGGCAAATCGTGGGATGACCTCGCCAGTACGGGGCTGGCGACGGCCTTTGAAATACGACAGATCAAGGCCAACGAAGCCTTGCTCAGCCTGATCCGGGCGCGCCTGCACATCATTTCGCAGCGCCGCGAAGACCGGCTGGTGTTTGATTTGCAAACCGCCGTGGCCGAGTCATTCGGCTATTTGGCCCAGACCGAAGACGGCACCAAACTGCCGCGCCGCGCCAGCGAGGCGCTCATGAAGCGCTACTACTGGGCGGCCAAGGCCGTGACGCAGCTCAACCAGATCCTGCTGCTCAATATCCAGGAACGGCTCAACCCCAGCACCCACGAGCCGCGCCTGATCAACGAGCGGTTTTCGGACAAGGCCGGCATGCTGGAGGTCGCCAGCGACGACCTGTACGTGCGCGAACCGCACGCCATTCTTGAGACCTTTCTGCTCTACGAAACCACGGTCGGCATCAAGGGGCTGTCGGCCCGCACCCTGCGGGCCCTGTACAACGCCCGCGGCGTGATGGACGGCAAGTTCCGCCGCGACCCGGTCAATCGCGACACCTTCCGGCGCATTCTTCAGCAACCCGAAGGCATCACGCACGCCATGCGGCTGATGAACCAGACCTCGGTGCTGGGGCGCTACCTGTGGGTTTTCCGCAAGATCGTCGGCCAGATGCAGCACGACCTGTTTCACGTCTATACCGTGGACCAGCACATCCTGATGGTGCTGCGCAATGTGCGGCGCTTCTTCATGGCCGAGCACTCGCACGAATACCCCATGTGCTCGCAGCTCGCTGCCGGCTGGGACAAGCCCTGGATCCTGTATATCGCCGCGCTGTTTCACGACATCGCCAAAGGCCGCGGCGGCGATCATTCCGAGCTGGGCTGCCGGGATGTGCGCGTGTTCTGCCGCCAGCACGGCATTGCCGCCGAAGACAGCAAGCTGGTGGAGTTTCTGGTGGGCGAGCACCTGAGCATGAGCCGCATTGCCCAGAAAGAAGACCTGAGCAACCCGCAAGTGATTGCCGCGTTTGCCAAACGCGTGGGCAACGAGCGCTACCTGACCGCCCTGTACCTGCTGACCGTGGCCGATATCCGCGGCACCAGCCCCAAGGTCTGGAACGCCTGGAAAGGCAAGCTGCTTGAAGACTTGTACCGCTACACCCTGCGTGTGCTGGGCGGCCGGGCGCCCGACCCCCACGCCGAGGTGGAAGCCCGCAAGCGTGAAGCCCTGACCGCGCTGGCCCTGCATGCCGAACCGTTTGAGGCGCACAAGGCCTTGTGGGACACGCTCGATGTGAGCTACTTCATGCGCCACGAAGCAGCCGACATTGCCTGGCACGCCCGCCAGCTGTCGCGCCATGTGGAAAAAAAAGAAGGCGATGCCCCGCTCGCATCCAGGACCAAAGCCATTGTGCGGGCACGCCGCTCGTCGGCCGGCGAAGGCATGCAGGTGCTGGTCTACACGCCCGACGCGCCCGACCTGTTCGCACGCATCTGCGGTTACTTTGAGCACGCCGGCTTCAGCATCCTGGACGCCAAGGTGCATACCGCCAAAAACGGCTACGCCCTCGACACCTTCCAGGTGGTGAGTCCGACGCTGACCGAGCATTACCGCGAACTGGCCGCCATGGTCGAAGCCGATCTGGACCGCACCATTGAAGAGCGCGGGCCGCTGCCGGCCCCGGGCAAAGGCCGTGTTTCGCGGCGCGTGAAAAGCTTTCCGATCGCCCCGCGCGTGGATTTGCGCCCCGACGAAAAAGCCCAGCGCTGGCTGCTCAGCGTGTCCGCCAGCGACCGGGTCGGCCTGCTGTACTCCATCGCCCTGGTGCTGGCCCGCCATCACATCAACCTGCAACTGGCCAAAGTCACCACGCTGGGCGAGCGCGTGGAAGACACCTTCCTGATTGACGGGCCGGAGCTGCAGCACAACAAGGCGCAGATCGCGATTGAAACCGAGTTGCTCGAGGCGTTGAACGCCTGATGCCGTTGCGGCAATCCAACAGACTGCCTTTTCTGTACGTTTGTTACATGAATTTCTGACAGTTGATCAGGATATTTTCCTGCAGCCCGCTTTGGCGCAAATACATCCGAGCATCGCGAAAACGCGACCTTTCATCGCCACCCCAAGTATCAAGTTATTTCCAGTGTTAGCGGCCGTATCGTCATTTGAAGCCTTCAGCTGGTGACCCTGTTAGATCTGACAGGGGGAGGTGCATCGCAGGAGTTTGTGCTTGTACTGGCGCGCTCCTAGAGTGCCCTTACGTGTGCCCCCCGGCGCATGACGAGGAAACCAGCCAGTATGAAATACCCTGACCGCGAGCCACGCCCTCACGGCCTGCTCACCCCATTTGGCCGTAGAACCTTATTTTCACTCGGTGTTGGCGCTCTGCTGCCAGCGGTGCCGGCATGGGCCCAAAGCCCCGGCGCCAGCAAGAAAGCCCCCAACAGTCAATGGCGCCTGGTCATTAACGAGGCCGTGACGGGTGACACCAATATCTTCCTGCTGACGAGCCGCTACCGCCCGACGGCTGACTTCCTGGAGACGCAGTTCAAGGGAAAGTCCATCGGCCTGGAACCCGTTGTAGACATCAAGCGCTTTATGGCGCTGGCGCAAGGCCAGTCCAAACCAGAGCTGGTGTTTGGCAAGTCGGTCAACCAGTTGGCCAAGCTGGTGCGGGATAACGGCTATCAGCCAGTGGTGCGGCGTGCTGACCCCTACAAGGCCGCGTTCATCGTCGACAAGGCTTCACCGATGAAGAAACTTTCAGATGCGGCAAACGCAAAAATCATCATGCCCGACGAATACGCAGCGACCAGCGCCGTGGCCAAGGCTGAGCTGCGCCGGCAAAACGTCAATGCGACCGTTGTGCATATCCGCTACCAGGAAGCTGTGTCCCAGCAGGTGAAGGCCGGTGTGGCGCAGGTGGGTGTGGTCAACCCGACCACGGCCCGCAAATGGGTAGAAGAAGGCGGCCGCCTGCTGGCCGAAACCCAGCCAGTGGTCAACTGGTCTGTGTTGGCAGGACCCAGCCTGCCGGCAGAAGTTGTGCAGCAATTGCGCGAAGCACTGCTCAGCATGAATAGCCAAGCGCCCACGGTCATCGCCGCCATCGGCGTCAAGGCATGGGCTGTGGCCGAGCGCAAGGACTATCTCGATTTATTGGACTACACGAAGGAGTGAAGGGAATGTTCGAAACGCATTACAAATCTCACGGCATCCGAACCGCTGTGGCGGCCCTGCTCGGCGGGCTTGCGCTTGCCGCCGCAGCGGCCTCCCTGCCCAACCTGCAATCGCCAGATCCGGCTGGCGTACCGCCTGCGGTTCAGCAGACGGCGCGAGATATCGCCGCGGAGCTGGCCTCGCATTGCCCTCTGGCATCTGCAGGGGATACCGGGGCCTACAACACTTGCCGTAAAGGGTTGTTCGGGCCGAGCACCCTGCGTTCTCATCTGCCCAGCTTTCTGATGTGGGGCCGGCAGAGCAAAACGGCCAATGCCACGCTGCGCCAGACCAATCTGACCCAGTTCGCGCCGGACATCTGGACCAGCATGTACGCGCCTCTCTTCATGTTCAATGGGCGCCACAGCGTGGAGTGGGTGCCAGAAGAGAAGATGTTCCGGGTCGAGCTGGAAGCGGCTTTTCGCAACCGGTTGGCACCGGGGCAATTCCCCTACCCTTTCTGGCATGACGAAGGCAAATGGACGATGTATGAAAACGCCAATGCTTTCATTCTGTGGATAAATCCTGAAACCGGCAAGATCCGTGCAGCGCAGTTCACCGACCGCGCGTCGACGCCGATGTTGCTACCGGTGCAGCCCATCAAGCATGCCAAATACGAAGGGCCCTGGCTGTGGACCGACGAAAAGGGCAATACGCAGCCAGCAGTGACCCTGTTCGACGGCATCTACCGCCCCGAAAACCCCTACATCAAATCCATCGACCGTCAGTACCGCGACCTGGCGCTGCAGATGCGCGAGTCGCAATGCACAAGCTGCCACGTGCCCAACAACCCGGACAAGATGAGCCGCCTGGTGCTGCTATCGACACCCGCTCATGCAGCCGGAGAGATCGACCGCCTGATCAAGGCGGTCAAGGAAGACCGCATGCCGATGGATGAGTTCCGGCTTAGTTATGCCCTGTCTCCCGAGAACAAGAAATGGCTTCTTGAAAGCGCCACCGCTTTCAAAGCGACCCTGGAAGCCGCGCAAGCCTGGGAGAAGCAAGCCCCCGGCAAGCGGACGGCCAGCCTGGTACCCGAGCGGCGTACTGGTGTGAGTTCACCCGAGGAATTTTCTTCAACCAAACGCTTAGAGGTGATGAAATGAACCAGCCCTTTTGCCATGCCTCCGTCAGCCGGCGCACTGTCCTGCGCAGCGTCACAGCCGCCGCTCTTTGCAGCACCCCGATGGCCCGGGCGCAGCAGCCCGGCGCAGACCAGTGGCACCTGCTGGTCAACGAAGCCATGACAGCCGACCTCAGCATTTCCATGCTGGCCATGCGCTACCGCAGTTGGGCCGACTACATGGCCGCACAAATCCGCAACAAGCAGGTGTATGTAGACGCCATCATCGATATCCGGCGCTTCGTGAAACAAGCACAGTCGGAGAAAAAGCCGCTGTTAATTTTTGGGAAATCGGTCAACCAGTTGTCCAAGCTGGTGCGAGATCACGGCTACCAGCCACTGGTGCGCCGACCAGAGCCCTACAAGGCCGCATTTATTGTTCCAAAGGATTCATCAATTCAGGCCTTTTCACAACTCGGTGGCCGGAAGTTGCTGCTGCCCGACGAGTTTTCCGCTACCACCGCTCTGGCGAAGGCCGAAGTACGCCGAATGAATATACGCGAACCCTACATGTCGCACACCCGCTTCCAGGATACGGTGGCCGCACAGATCAACGCCGGCTTCGCTGAGGCCGGCGTGGTCAATCCAACTATTGCCAAAAAGTGGAAGGATAGTGGGGGGCGCATCATTGGAGAGACGCAGCCGGTGGTCAACTGGTCGGTGCTGGCGTCACCCAAAGCGCCGCCAGAGCTTGTGGCCAAACTCACCGAATCACTTCTGGCAATGAACAGCCAGTCTGCAGGCATTCTGTCTGACATAGGCGTCAAGCAGTGGGCCAAGGCCGACCGCGCCGACTATCTGGCCCTGCTGGAATATACGGGCGAATAAATTCATGTTCTTGCGCCATGCATGCACGGCCTATTGATAAAACGGAACGAGACAGCCCCCATGCACGCCCTGGGCGCCTGGTGCGCCTGTCGCGCCTTTACTCCTCGACAGGCGCGTCCAGCCCCGGGAACAGCACCTCGGTAAAGCCAAACTGGCTAAAGTCCCTGATCCGCATCGGATAGAGCACGCCCATCAGGTGGTCGCATTCATGCTGCACCACACGGGCATGAAAGCCATCAACCGTCCGGTCAATGGGGTCGCCATACTGGTCAAAGCCGGTATAGCGGATGCGCGCAAAACGCGGCACGACACCGCGCAGGCCGGGCACTGACAGGCAACCTTCCCAGCCGTCTTCCTCCTCGGGTCCCAGGGGCGTGATGACCGGGTTGAGCAGCACCGTGCGTGGCACCACGGGCGCGTCGGGGTAGCGCGGATTGACCTGGTTGCTGCCAAAAATCACCAATTGCACATCCACGCCAATCTGCGGCGCGGCCAGGCCAGCCCCATTAGCCGCCTGCATGGTATCAAACATGTCGGAGACGAGCAGATGCAGTTCGTCGGTATCGAACCGGGTGACGGGTGGAGCCACGCGCAGCAGGCGCGGGTCGCCCATTTTGAGAATTTCATGCACGGCCATCAAACACCTCCCTCAAGCAAAACCATCAAAGCAGCCTCATCGATGACGGCCACCCCCAACTCCAGTGCCTTGGCAAGCTTGCTGCCCGCCTCGGCGCCGGCGACCACGAAGTCCGTCTTCTTGCTGACAGAACCCGCCACTTTGCCGCCGGCGGCCTCGACCCGATCTTTGGCCTCGTCGCGGCTCAGTGTGGGCAAGGTTCCGGTGATGACAAACGTTTTTCCGGCCAGCGGTTTGGGCGCCACCGCAGCAGGTTCACCCTCTTCCCACCTAACGCCGCAAGCGCGCAACTGCTCGACCACCTCGCGGTTGTGCGGCTGGTCAAAAAACATGCGTATGCTTTTGGCGACGATGGGCCCCACATCGCTGACCTCGAGCAACTGCTCCTCGGTCGCATCCATGATGGCGTCGAGCTTGCCAAAGTGGCGCGCCAGCTCCTTGGCCGTCGCCTCGCCCACGTGGCGTATGCCGAGGCCGAACAGGAAGCGCGGCAAGGTGGTCTGCTTGGATTTCTCCAGTGCTTCCAGCAGGTTGTTGGCCGACTTGTCGGCCATGCGGTCCAGGCTGGCGAGGGCCGTCAGGCCCAGCTTGTAAAGATCGGGCAGCGTGCGGATCACGTTCGCATCCACCAGTTGCTCGACCAGTTTGTCGCCCAGGCCTTCGACCTCCACCGCCCGGCGATGCGCAAAATGCAGGATCGCCTCCTTGCGCTGGGCGCTGCAAAACAGCCCTCCGGTGCAGCGGTAATCGGCTTCACCCTCTTCGCGCACGGCCGCCGAGCCGCACACCGGACACTCGCGGGGCATGGTGAACTGCTGTGCGTCTGGCAGGCGTTTTTCGGGCAGCACGCTGACCACTTCGGGAATCACATCGCCGGCGCGGCGCACGATGACGGTGTCACCCACGCGCACATCCTTGCGGCGCGCTTCGTCTTCGTTGTGCAGCGTGGCATTGGTCACCGTCACGCCGCCCACAAACACGGGCGCCAGCTTGGCCACCGGCGTGAGCTTGCCGGTGCGGCCCACCTGCACTTCGATCGCCAGCACGGTCGTCAGCTGCTCTTGCGCCGGGTATTTGTGCGCGACAGCCCAGCGCGGTTCGCGCGTGACAAAGCCCAGCTGTTTTTGCAGAGCCAGGTTGTTGACCTTGTAAACCACCCCATCGATGTCAAAGGGCAGCTGGTCGCGCTGTTGGCCGATGGCCTGGTGGTACGCTATTAATTCAGGAGCGCCAAGCGCCCGTTGTACCTGGGATGCAACCGGAAAACCCCATGACTTCAGGGTTTGGAGCAGCTCGTAATGGGTCAGGAACGAGGGGCCGCCCTGCTCGGCTGGCGTGATGTCGCCCAGACCGTAAGCGAAGAAGCTCAAGGGCCGCTGGGCGGCAATTGCCGGGTCCAATTGACGCACCGCACCGGCAGCCGCATTGCGCGGGTTGACAAAGGTTTTTTCGCCTTTGGCACCCTGGGCGATCTTTTCGCGCTGCTTTTCGTTCAGTGCTTCAAAGTCGTCGCGGCGCATATAGACCTCACCCCGGATCTCAATGACAGGTGGTGCATCAGCGGGCAACCGCAGCGGGATCTGGTTGATGGTGCGGATGTTCTGCGTCACGTCTTCGCCAACCTCGCCGTCGCCGCGCGTGGCGGCCTGCACCAGCACGCCTTGCTCATAGCGCAAGCTCATGGCCAGCCCGTCAAACTTGAGTTCGGCAACATATTCGACCGGCGGGTCGACTTCCGCCAGACCCAGTTCCTTGCGCACCCGCGTGTCGAAATTCTGAGCGCCGGTGGCCTCGGTGTCCGTCTCGGTGCGAATGCTCAGCATGGGCACCTTGTGGCGCACGCTGGCAAACTGGTCCAGCGGCTTGCCGCCCACACGCTGCGTCGGCGAATCTGGCGTCCGCAGTTCGGGATGAGCCAGTTCAAGCTCTTGCAGTTCCCTGAACAGCCTGTCGTACTCGCTGTCCGGAATGGTCGGTTCATCCAGCACGTAGTAGCGGTGAGCGTGCGCGTGAAGTTCCGCACGCAAGGCGGCCATGCGCCCGGCGGGGGATGCGGGTTGCTGCGAAGGCTCCGCAAACATGTCTTTGGTTACCATGGAAAAAATCAGAAGTGAGCGGAACGCTCAGGAGAATCAGGAAAACAGGCGGCGACCCAGCGCCGAGCCGGCCGACAGATCACGTCCGTCCAGGGTGTCGTACAGCTGCTCCAGGTCGGCATGAATCGCCTCCATGGCTTCCGGGCGGATCAGCTGGCCGTTGTCGTCGATGATCACACCATCCATGCTGGCGGCCAGCGCCATCGCGGCTTCGCACATGCGCGCAAACGGCTGCTCGGCGCGCAGCACCTGCGGGACGTCCAGCGACAGGGTCAACTCGCGCAGCGCAGTCTGTTCAGGGTCATCGGCCATGGCCGCCTGCGTATCAAAGGCCAGCCCCAGTATCGGCGCATGGCCCGACTGGCCGGCGGGCAGCACCATGCGTCCGGGGATGGACCCCGCAACAAAACCCAGCCGGGCCGCACTTTGCTGCACATAGCCGGGGCTCCAGGCGGTGCTGACGGCGCGCAGCGTAAAGCTGAGCTGGGCGTCATGCGCGCTGGCGAACTGGTCCAGCTCGCGGGCACGGGCCACCTCGTCCAGCATCTCCGGAAACTCCGGCTCACCGCTCAGGGCATCGGCAAAGGCCTGCGCCTTCATGACGAATTCGGAGTATTCAATCTGGTTGAGCGCACCGGTGCGGTTGGCCAGTTGCACGCCGGCCTGAAAGGCGCTGTAGCGCTGGCCCGGGGCGGGGGTTTCCCATTCGCCCGTCACCACACTCAGGCCTTCGACCGCAAAGGGCTTGCTGCCCGCACGGCGCGTGCTGGGCATGGCGGCCAATGCGGCTTCGCCCGACACGACCGACTCCACCACCACGGGTGCAATCACGTCAATCAGGGCATCCAGGCCGGGCTTTTTCTCGAGCGTGGTCAGGCTGCTGAGCGACGCCAGGCCGGAATCGGAGTCGGGGCCGGTATCAAATCCCGGCTCCTGCCGGTCCAGCAGCGGATCGTAAGCGGCCTCTTGGGCAGCAGGCTCTTGAGGCATCAGCGGCGCGGCTTCGGGCGTGGCGCGCTTGGGCAGGCTTTTGCGCGATGTCCAGGCGCTGTGCGCCACCACACCGGCCAGTACCAACCCCCCTGCAACGGCCAAACTGATCTGGAGTGTGCTCATTGGGTAACCTCCGCGCTGCGCGCTGCGGTAGCTTGCTTGAAGCGGTTCTGCGCGGCGCTCATGCCTGCTGGTCTGTGTTCAGGCCGCTTCGGCAAAACCGATCGCCGCCTCCATGTCCACCGCCACGATGCGCGAGACGCCCTGCTCCTGCATGGTCACGCCAATCAACTGCTCGGCCATTTCCATGGCGATCTTGTTGTGACTGATGAAGAGGAACTGCGTTTCTTTGCTCATGCTGGACACCAGTTTGGCATAACGTTCGGTGTTGGCATCATCCAGCGGCGCATCCACCTCGTCAAGCAGGCAGAACGGCGCCGGGTTGAGCTGGAAAATCGCAAACACCAGGGCGATCGCCGTCAGGGCTTTTTCACCGCCGGACAGCAGGTGAATCGTCTGGTTTTTCTTGCCGGGCGGCTGGGCCATCACCTGCACACCCGCGTCGAGAATCTCTTCGCCAGTCATCATCAGCCGGGCATTGCCGCCGCCAAACAGTTCGGGGAACATCTTGCCGAAGTGTCCGTTCACGGTTTCGAAGGTGCTGGACAGCAGGTCTCGCGTTTCCATGTCGATCTTCTTGATCGCGTCTTCCAGCGTCGCCATGGCTTCGTTCAGGTCGGCCGATTGCGCATCGAGGAACTGCTTGCGCTCGCGGGCGGCGCTCAGTTCGTCCAGCGCGGCCAGGTTCACCGCGCCCAGTGACTGGATTTCGCGGTGCAGACGATCAATCTCGCTTTGCAGGCCGGTCAGGCGCACGTTGCCGGTTTGAATCGACTGCTGCACCGCCTCCAGGTCGGCCTGGGCATCGGTCAGCAATTGCGCATACTGCTCAAAACCCAGTCGCGCGGCCTGCTCCTTGAGCTGGAACTCGGTGATACGCTGGCGCAGCGGGTCAAGCTCACGCTCGAGCTGCAGGCGGCGTTCGTCACTGGCGCGCAGCTTGGCCGTCAGGTCGTCATACTGGCTGCGCTTGGCGCCCAGATCGGTCTCACGCTCGAGCTTGAGGCTCAGCGCGTTTTGCAGGCCGGCCTGCGCTGCCGCATCGGTCAGGCGCGACAGCTCTTCCTGGGCGCGCTGCTCTTCGCTGGCAATCGATTCGGCTTGGCTGACGGCAATGCCGATGGAGCGGGCCAGCTCGTCACGGCGCGAGGCCAGGCTGCGCAGCGCAAACTGCGCCTCCTGTGCCTGACGCTCCAGCGCGCGTTGCTGCTCGCGCGATTCACCCAGCTTGCGCTCGGCTTCGATCACCCGGTCGTCGAACTGGGCATGGCGCTCCTGGCTGTCGGCCAGCTGCATGTCAAGCTCTTCAAAGCGGGCCTCGGCAGTCACCTTGCGCTCCTGCAGCTCGTCAAGCTGTGCCTCAATCTCGCCCATGTCGGCCTGGATCTGCTCGCTGCGTGCGCGGGTCTGCTCGGCCAGCTGCGTCAAGCGCAGCACTTCCACCTGCAGCTCATGCGCCCGGCTCTGGCCTTCGGCAGTTTCGCGGCGGGCCGTGGCCAGGCGCTGGGCGGCGTCGGCATAGGCGGCTTCGGCGCGAATCAGGGCGCCCCTGGCTTCGTCGCTGATCAGGGCCTGCGCCTTGAGCTGCTTTTCGAGGTTCTCGATTTCCTGTGCGCGTGCCAGCAGGCCGGCCTGCTCGGAGTCCTGCGCGTAAAAACTCACGCTGTGCTGCGTGACCGTGTGACCGCTCTTGACGTAGATCGCCTCGCCGGTTTGCAGCTTGTCGCGCTCCAGCATGGCATCGTCCAGGCTGTGCGCGGTGTGGCAGCCGTGCAGCCAGTCGCCCAGCAAGGCAGCCTGGCCCGCATCGCCCAGGCGCAGCAGGTCAGCCAGCGGCTTCAGGTTTGTAGTAGATGCCGCTTTGGCAGGCGCTGCGGCATGGGGCGGCGTGTAGAACGACAGCTTGGCCGGCGGCGCATCGCGGCCATCGGTGCCGGCAAAGCCACGCACCATGTCCAGGCGGCTGACTTCCAGTGCGCCGAGGCGCTCGCGCAATGCCGCTTCGAGGGCATTTTCCCAGCCCTGCTCAATGTGAATGCGGCTCCACAGGCCTTGAAGGCTGTCCAGCCCGTGCTTGGCCAGCCAGGGTTTGAGCTTGCCGTCGGTTTTGACTTTCTCCTGCAGGGCCTTGAGCGCTTCCATGCGCGCCGAAAGATCCGCCTGTTTGGCCGATTCGGTGTTGACCGCCTGCTGCCTGGCGCGACGGTCTTCGTCAAGCTGGGGCACGCTCTCGGTGAGCTCGTGCAGGCGGGCTTCGGCTTCGGTTTGCGCGTCCTGCGCGCTGGTGAACTGGGCCGACAGGTTGGCCAGGCGCGCCTCATCGGGTGCGTTGAGCGCATTGCGGTCTGCCGTCAGGCGTTCCAGGCGCAGGCCCAGCGTGCGGGTCTGCTCTTCGATGTTGCGCTGGTCGGCCGCCAGCACCTGGATCTGCTGCTGCACCTGCGCGACGCCGGTGCGCTGCTCGTTGGCTTTGGACTGGGCTTGGCGCAGGGTGTCCTCAAGGGCGGGCAGCTGGGTGATGTGGTCTTCGCTTTGCGCGGCCAGCAGCTCGGCCTTTTCTTCAGCCTCCACGGCCTGGGCGGCCAGGCTTTCGGTCTCGGCCGCGGCGTCTTCCTTGCGCGTGGCCCACTGCGCGGTCTGCTCCTTGAGCTGTGCCAGGCGTTGCTCGACGCGCTGGCGGCCATCGACCACGAAGCGGATTTCCGCTTCGAGCCGGCCGACTTCGGCGCTGGCTTCATACAGCTTGCCCTGAGCCTGGTTGACCTGGTCGCCGGCCGCGTAATGCGCCTGGCGAATGGTTTCCAGGTCGGCTTCGATGTGGCGCAGGTCGGCGACACGGCTTTCGAGGTCGTTCACCGCTTTTTCAGCGTCCGCCTTGACCTTGGCCTGGTCGGCCTCGCTCTCGGCGCGCTTGAGGAACCACAGCTGGTGCTGCTTGAGCGTGCTGTCGGCCTGCAGCGTGTTGTAGCGCAAAGCCACTTCGGCCTGCTTTTCCAGCTTGTCGAGGTTGGCGTTGAGTTCGCGCAGGATGTCATCGACACGGGTCAGGTTTTCGCGCGTGTCCGACAGGCGGTTGGCGGTTTCGCGGCGGCGCTCCTTGTACTTGGAGACACCGGCGGCCTCTTCCAGGAACAGGCGCAGCTCTTCGGGCTTGGATTCGATGATGCGGCTGATGGTGCCCTGGCCGATGATGGCGTAGGCGCGCGGGCCCAGGCCGGTACCCAGAAACACGTCCTGCACGTCGCGTCGGCGCACCGGCTGGTTGTTGATGTAGTAGCTGGACGTTCCGTCGCGCGTCAGCACACGCTTGACGGCAATCTCGGCAAACTGGCCCCACTGGCCGCCGGCGCGGTGGTCGGCGTTGTCAAACACCAGCTCCACGCTGGAGCGGCTGGCCGGCTTGCGGATGTTGGTGCCGTTGAAGATCACGTCCTGCATGGACTCGCCGCGCAGCTCGGAGGCCTTGCTTTCGCCCAAAACCCAGCGCACGGCGTCCATGATGTTGGACTTGCCACAGCCGTTGGGGCCCACCACGCCGACGAGTTGGCCCGGGAGCACAAAGTTGGTCGGTTCGGCGAACGATTTGAACCCTGATAGCTTGATGGAATTAAGACGCACGGCAAACCTGAACTGGGTAAATTTTTCTTCTAACTTGTTGATTTGTATGGAATTTTACATTCCACTTGAACAAGAAGGCAGCGCCACATCAAGCGCTGCGCAGCACAATAGTCAACGCGTGATGTTACCCGAGCCGTCTCAGCGCGTGATGTTACCCAAGCCCCACAACCGTCTTCTTTTGTTAACA
Organism: Polaromonas sp.; assembly: GCF_036676035.1. Lineage (GTDB taxonomy): Bacteria > Pseudomonadota > Gammaproteobacteria > Burkholderiales > Burkholderiaceae_C > Polaromonas. The sequence goes on along the minus strand of NZ_JAKFDR010000113.1, from coordinate 106,905 downwards.
AGTGCATGACAGGCCGGTTCCGGGCGCATACTGGCCCTAAAACAGCGCCAGGAGACACCCCATGATCATTTGCCCTATCGCCATTGCAGTAGGCTGCAAAAAATGCCCGGCCTTCAAGGTTTGCCCGGTCAAAACCATACTGGGCGATCAGCCGAAGACCTCTGCCGCCCCCACGGTGCCCAAAGCCAAGAATAAAGAGTAAAAACCGGTATCAGCCCGCGTGTAATGTGCGCAATTAGCTATTATTTTTATAGCCAATCTCCAGCCCTGCAAGGACGGTCCGCCTGAAAACCGGCAACTAGGGCCTGTTAACGCTATTTTTACAAATGCGAACGGGGTGAAAACAGCGCCAATCAAGGCGCGCGACGACACCCAGACCGGGCGTCTGGGCTAGGAGTGCAACGCCGAGTGGCGCTGTTTTCACCCCGTTCCCTTCGGGTTGCGATCAAAAAGGCCATGCGCGGCGTTGCAAAGCCTTGTCGGGGGCCTACCCCGACAGCGTTTTGCGCCTTGCTCATGGCCTTTTTGGCTCGCAACGCATCTTGTAAAAATAGCGTTAACAGGCCCTAGGCATTCGCATCAGCGACTTGAAACCCAAGTGACGAGGCGCTGCCAGGTCAATCCTCGATAATGCGCAGATGAACCCATTGCTGACCCGCCTGCAGCCCTACCCCTTCGAGCGGCTGCGCCAACTTCACGCTGACGTCACCCCCAATCCTGCGTTTAGCCCCATCAGTCTGGGCATGGGCGAACCCCGGCACGCCACGCCGGCCCTGGTCAAAGACGCCTTGATCGCCAATTTGTCGGGCCTGGCCAGCTACCCGGGCACGGTGGGCGAGCCGCACTTGCGCAAAACCATGGCCAACTGGCTGCAGCGCCGCTACGGTTTGAGCCTGGACCCGGCAACGCAGATATTGCCCGTCAACGGCTCGCGCGAGGCGCTGTTTTCGCTGGCGCAAACCGTGATCGACCCGACCCGCCCCGGCGCTACCGTGATTTGCCCCAACCCTTTCTACCAAATCTATGAGGGCGCGGCGCTGCTGGCAGGTGCGCAAACCTGGTTTGTGCCCAGCGATCCGGCGCGCAATTTCGCGGCGGACTGGGCCGGCGTGCCCGAAGCCGTCTGGGCCAACACGCAGCTGCTGTTTGTCTGTTCGCCGGGCAACCCCACCGGCGCCGTGATGTCCCTGGCTGAATGGGAGCTGCTTTTCCGCTTGAGCGATCGATACGGCTTTGTGATCGCCTCCGACGAGTGCTACAGCGAGATTTACTTCCGCGATGAAGCGCCCCTGGGTGGCTTGCAAGCCGCCGCCCAGCTGGGCCGGCATGATTTCAAAAACCTGATCGCGCTGACCAGCCTGTCCAAGCGCAGCAACGTGCCCGGTTTGCGCAGCGGCTTTGTCGCCGGCGATGCGGCGCTGATCAAGCCCTTTTTGCTCTACCGCACCTACCACGGCAGCGCCATGAGCCCGGTGGTGCAGGCCGCCAGCATGGCCGCCTGGAACGACGAGCAGCATGTCATTGCCAACCGCGCCCTGTACCGCGAAAAATTTGCCAAAGTCACACCCCTGCTGGCTGCGGTGATGGACGTGGCCCTGCCGGATGCCGGCTTTTACCTGTGGGCAAAGATCCCGGCCGTGTTCAAGGGGTCAGACCCGGAGTTTTCACGCCAGCTGCTGGCTCAATACAATGTCGTGGTGTTGCCGGGCAGTTACCTGGCCCGCGAAGCCCAGGGCCACAATCCGGGCGCCGGTCGAATCCGCATGGCGCTGGTGGCGGAAACCGCCGAATGCGTCGAGGCCGCGGAGCGCATTGTTCAATTCATTCAATCCAAAGTTCACTGAAAAAACACTTCAAATGACTCAAGACAACCTGCAAAGCATCATCGACACTGCCTGGGAAGACCGCGCCAACCTGTCGCCCAACTCAGCGCCCCAAGAGGTTCTGGATGCGGTTGAGCACACCATTGCCCAGCTCAACAACGGCCACCTGCGCGTGGCCACCCGTCAAGGCGTGGGCCAGTGGACGACGCACCAGTGGATCAAAAAAGCCGTGCTGCTGAGTTTTCGCCTCAAAGACAATGAAATGATGCGCGCCGGCGAGCTGGGCTTTTTTGACAAGGTGCAAACCAAGTTTTCGCACCTGAGCGAAGACGAAATGCGCGCCACCGGCGTGCGCGTGGTGCCGCCCGCCGTGGCGCGCCGCGGCAGCTACATCGCCAAGGGTGCGATTTTGATGCCCAGCTACGTCAACATTGGCGCTTATGTGGACGAAGGCACGATGGTGGACACCTGGGCCGCCGTAGGCTCGTGCGCCCAGATCGGCAAGAACGTGCACCTGTCCGGCGGCGTGGGCATTGGTGGCGTGCTGGAGCCGATGCAGGCCAACCCCACCATCATTGAAGACAACTGCTTTATCGGCGCGCGCTCCGAAGTGGTTGAAGGCGTGATCGTCGAAGAAAACTCGGTCCTCTCCATGGGCGTGTACATCGGCCAAAGCACGCCGATTTACGACCGCGAGGCGGACACCGTGACGTACGGCCGCATTCCGGCCGGCTCCGTCGTGGTGTCAGGCAATTTGCCCAAGGCCGGCGGCAAGTACAGCCTGTACTGCGCGGTGATCGTCAAGCGGGTGGACGCCAAAACACGCGCCACCACCAGCCTGAACGACTTGCTGCGCGACTGATTGGTTAATTACCGACCATTCAAGACGACGAACGACGACTAGCCAAACTGACGGAGTACATTGATTTGACCGAGGCCAAACCTATGAGCACGATGGAACGAATCCTGCGTTTGATGGCTGATAAAAAAGCCTCTGACGTGTACCTGTCAGCCCACTCCCCGGCCCTGATCAAGATCAATGGCCAGGCGATCCCGATCAACAACCAGATACTGCCGCCCGACGCGCCGCGCAACCTGCTGGCCGAGGTGCTGCCGCCCGAGCGGATTGAAGAGCTCGAGGAAATGGGCGAGCTGAACATGGCCCTGCCGATTGCAGACCTGGGCAACTTTCGTATCAGCGGCTTCAGGCAGCGCAGCACCTACGCGGCGGTGATTCGCTACATCCCCAGCGAAATTCCGCCCCTGGACAGCCTGAACGTGCCCCCCATCCTGGCCGACCTGATCATGGAAAAGCGCGGCCTGCTGCTGATGGTGGGCGCCACCGGCGCCGGCAAGAGCACCACGCTGGCCGCCATGATGGACCACCGCAACGAAACCACGCTGGGCCATATCCTGACGATTGAAGACCCGGTCGAGTTTTTGTTCACCAACAAGAAGTCCGTGGTCAACCAGCGCGAGGTGGGCAGTGACACGCAATCACTGCAGGTGGCCCTGAAAAACGCATTGCGCCAGGCGCCCGACGTGATCCTGATTGGCGAGATCCGCGACCGCGAAACCATGTCGGCGGCCATTGCCTATGCCCAGTCCGGCCACCTGTGCCTGGCCACCATGCACGCCAACAACAGCTACCAGGCGCTCAACCGCATCCTGAGCTTTTACCCGGTGGAAGTGCGCCCGACCATGCTGGGCGACCTGGCGGCAGCCCTCAAGGCCATCGTGTCGCAGCGGCTGCTGCGCACGCAGGCGGGTTCCCGCACGCCGGCGGTCGAGGTCATGCTCAACACCAAGCTGGTGTCCGAGCTGATCGAAAAAGGCGACTTCTCGGGCGTGAAGGAGGCCATGGAAAAATCCATGGCCGAAGGCTCGCAGACCTTTGAGCAGGACATCGCCAAGCTGATTGTCGACGGCACCGTCACGCGCAAGGAAGGCATCTTGTATGCCGACTCGCCGACCAACCTGATGTGGCGCCTTGAGAACGACTTTTCCGCGGCCGCCAAGGCCAAGGAACCGCAGGAAGACCATGACGACGAGCCCTCGTTCACCGAAATCACGCTGGATGTGAAGCACTGAAAACATGACCCCCACGCTTGTCGCTTCGCGTACTTCGCTGGACGTGCCGCTGCGAGACGCAGCTGCTCTTCCGTCCGTCCAAGCCTGCGCAGGCAGGCTTGGAGCCGCGGACGTCAGCCCCTCAGGGGCTAATTTTCCTTGGGGCGGCCCGGCGGAAAATTGTCTGGCCTGAATAACTATGTCAAAAACACTGCACCTGACCGAGCAACTGATTTCGCGCCCTTCCGTCACGCCCGATGATGCGAACTGCCAGGCCATTTTGGCCGCCCGCCTCGCACCCCTGGGTTTCGAATGCGAAACCATCGTCAGCGGGCCTGAGCACTTTCGCGTCACCAACCTGTGGGCCAAGTTCAAAGGTTTTAGCCCTCAAGCCCATGAAATTATTGCGCCAGCAGCTATTAAATCAATAGCAGAAAATGCTTTGCCGGCAGCACCAGGCCCCAAGACTTTTGTGTTTGCCGGCCATACCGACGTGGTGCCCACCGGCCCGCTGGACCAATGGAGCAGCCCGCCGTTTACGCCTAGCCACCGCGACGGCATGCTCTACGGCCGCGGCGCGGCCGACATGAAAACCTCGATTGCCGCCATGGTGGTGGCTGTCGAAGAGTTTCTGGCGGCCCACCCCAAGCCGAACCTGTCCATTGCCTTTTTGATCACCAGCGACGAGGAAGGCCCGGCCACCGACGGCACCGTGGTCGTCTGCAACCAGTTGAAGGCGCGCGGCGAGGTGCTGGACTATTGCATCGTGGGTGAACCGACCTCGGTCAATCAGCTGGGCGACATGATCAAAAACGGACGCCGAGGCACCATGAGCGGCAAGCTCACCGTCAAAGGCATCCAGGGCCATATCGCCTACCCGCACCTGGCCAGAAACCCGATCCACCAGTTCGCCCCCGCGCTGGCGGAGCTGGTGGCCATGGAGTGGGACCAGGGCAACGAGTTTTTTCCGGCCACCAGCTGGCAAGTGTCCAATGTGCACGGCGGCACGGGCGCGTCCAACATCATTCCCGGCGACCTGGTGGTGGATTTCAACTTCCGGTTTTGCACCGAGTCCACCCCCGAAAGCCTGCAGCAGCGCCTGCAGGCGGTGCTCGACAAGCACCAGCTGGACTACGAGCTGAAGTGGACGCTGGGCGGCCTGCCCTTTCTGACCACCCCGGGCCAGCTGGTCGATGCGGTGCGCGGCGCCATTGCGGCCCAAACGGGTCTGCAAACCGAACTCTCGACCACGGGCGGCACCAGCGACGGACGCTTTATCGCCAAAGTCTGCCCGCAGGTGATTGAGTTCGGCCCCATCAATGCCTCGATCCACAAAATCAACGAGTGTGTCGCGGTGAGCTCGCTCGACCCCCTCAAAAACATCTACAAAGGCGTGCTGGAGCGCCTGGCAGGCGTTGAACCCATTGCGTCAACCCTGCGCCCGGCCCCATGACCGACGTGACCGTACTTGAGTTGATTGAGCAGATGGCCGCCCGGCTGGAAGCCGCCGGCCTCACCGCCGCGGACGGCTTTGGCCAGGGCACGCAAAATGCCTTTGACGAAGCGGCCTGGCTGGTGCTGTGGAAGCTGGGCTTGCCGCTGGACGACCTCGATTCAGTGGCAAACAGGCCTGTAGCCCCCGCCGATCAAGCGCAGGTAGCTATGCTTTTGGAAGCACGCATCAGCACCCGCAAGCCGGCCGCCTACCTGACGAACGAGGCCTGGCTGCAGGGCGTGCCGTTTTATGTGGACGAACGCGTGATCATTCCGCGCTCGCTCATTGCCGAGCTGCTGGTGCATCCGGAATTTGTGGGCAGCATAGACCACTGGCTGAGCGAAGACACCCACCGAGTGCTGGATTTGTGCACCGGCAACGGCAGCCTGGCGGTGCTGGCAGCCATGACCTACCCCGATGTCACGGTCGACGCGGCGGACATCAGCCCTGATGCGCTCGCGGTGGCCCGCATCAACGTGGACCGCCACCATCTGCAAGACCGCATCACCCTGATCGAGTCCGACGGCCTGGCCGCCTGCCCGGGCCCCTATGACCTGATTTTGTGCAACCCCCCCTATGTTAACGCCAGCAGCATGGCCGCCCTGCCCGCTGAATTTCGCGCAGAACCGGCCCTGGCGCTAGCCGGCGGCACGGACGGCATGGACTTCATAAGAAGCCTTTTTCTAAACATAGCCGCGCAAATGACCGAAAATGCTGTGTTGGTGCTGGAAATTGGTCACGAGCGCGCCCATTTCGAGCGCGCCTTTCCCCACCTGGAACCCCTCTGGCTGGAAACCAGCGCCGGCAACGAGCAGGTGCTGCTGCTCACGCGCGAACAACTGGCTTGAGACTTGCGTCTTGGGCGATGGGCGTGAATCCTGGCGTAACACGCCGCCCGAATAATTTTCTTGAGTCTGCCTGTTAAATGATTACCCTTAAAAACGTGGTGCTGCGTCGCGGTGCCAAAGTGATTCTCGACAGTGCGTCTGTCACCCTCAACCCGGGCGAAAAAATCGGCCTGGTGGGTCGCAATGGCGCAGGCAAGTCCTCGCTGTTTGCCATGCTCAACGGCTCGCTGCACGAAGATGGCGGCGAATACGCTATTCCCCAGCAGTGGCGCATGGCGCAGGTCGCCCAGGACATGCCGGAGACCGAGCAGAGCGCCACCAGCTACGTGATTGATGGCGATGTGGTGCTGCTGGCCGCGCAGGCTGAAGTCGAAGCAGCGGAGGCCAGCGGTGACGGCGACCGCATGGCCCACGCCTACATGGAGCTGTACGACTGTGGCGCACACGATGCGCAGGCGCGGGCGCAGGCTTTGATTCTGGGCCTGGGCTTCAAGGTCAACGAACTGGACAACCCCGTCAACAGTTTCTCCGGCGGCTGGCGCATGCGCCTGCAGCTGGCCCGCGCGCTGATGTGCCCGTCGGATTTGTTGCTGCTCGACGAACCGACCAATCACCTGGACCTGGACGCCCTGGTCTGGCTGGAAGCCTGGCTCAAGCGCTACCAGGGCACCATGCTGGTCATCAGCCATGACCGTGAGTTTCTCGATGCCGTGACCGACGTCACCGTGCACATCGAAAGCGCCAAGCTCACGCGCTACGGCGGCAACTACAGCAAGTTTGAAGACTTGCGATCCGAGCAGATGGCGCTGCAGCAAACGGCGTACGCCAAACAGCAGGACAAGATCGCCCACCTGCAGAAGTTCATTGCGCGCTTCAAGGCCAAGGCCAGCAAGGCCAAGCAGGCGCAAAGCCGCGTCAAGGCGCTGGACCGCATGGAAAAAATCGCGCCGCTGCTGGCCGAAGCCGACTTCACCTTCGAGTTCAAGGAGCCGGCCAACCTGCCCAACCCCATGCTGGCCATGCAGAACGCTTATTTCGGCTACCCGCCCCCTGAAGGCTCGCCGGCAGGCACGCCGCCCACCGTCATCGTGCAAAACGTCAGCAAATCGGTGCTGGCCGGCCAGCGCATCGGCATTCTGGGCGCCAACGGTCAAGGCAAGTCGACCCTGGTCAAAACCGTGGCGCGGGCTCTCGCCCCCATTAGCGGCGACATGACCGAAGGCAAAGGCCTGAACATCGGCTACTTCGCCCAGCAGGAGCTGGACGTGCTGCGCCCGGCCGACAACCCGCTGGAGCACATGATCCGCCTGGTGAAAGAAGTCACCGCCGCAGGCAAGATCAGCGGCCAAGCCACGCGCGAGCAGGACCTGCGCGCCTTCCTGGGCATGTTCAACTTTGGCGGCGACATGGTCAAGCAGGCCGTCGGCAGCATGAGTGGCGGCGAAAAAGCCCGGCTGGTGCTGTGCATGATCGTCTGGCAGCGCCCCAACCTGCTGCTGCTCGATGAGCCGACCAACCACCTGGACCTGGCCACGCGCGAAGCGCTGTCGATGGCGCTCAACGAGTTTGAAGGCACTGTCATGCTGGTCAGCCATGACCGCGCACTGCTGCGCGCCGTCTGCGACGAATTCTGGATGGTCTCGCAAGGCGGCGTTGCGCCGTTTGACGGCGATCTGGACGACTACCAGAAGTATTTGCTGGACCACGCCAAGCGCCAGCGCGAAGAAGCCAAAAAATCGGGCAGCAGCGCTGCCCCTGCGTTGGACGCTACCAAAACAATAGCTACTGACGCATGCTCTGCTGGGGCAACAGCCACTTTTGACTCAAAAAAACCAGCCAACAAAAAAGATGAAGCGCAGCGCCGCCAGCAGCAGTCCAACATGACCAAACCGCTGCGCAAGGAACTGGAAAAGATCGACCACCAGATGCAGGCCCTGAGCACCGAGAAGGGCAGCCTGCAAACCGGGCTGGCCAGCACCACCGCGCCGGCAGAAATAGCCCAGACCGGCAAGCGCCTCAAAGCTATTGACAACGAACTGGGCGCGCTGGAAGAGCGCTGGCTGGAGCTGACCGAACAACTTGACACGGCTACGGTATAAAGGAAAGCATCAGGGCCGGCCCCCGGCTCCCAAACCTCTCTCATCATGCCTACAGCGCTGCAAATGGCCTCCGACGATGCGGCACTGGTCGCCGCAGTCAAGCGCAGCCGCAAACTGCTCAACCGGCGTGCCATGGTCGCCGCGGTAGCCAGTGCAGTTCCCGTGCCCGGACTCGACTGGGCGGTAGATGCCGCCCTGCTTTCACGCCTGATCCCCGAGATCAACGCGGAGTTTGGCTTGACGCCCGAACAGCTCGACCGGCTGACCCCCAATAAGCGCGAGCAAATCCAGAAAGCGGTTGCCATGGTGGGCTCGGTGCTGATCGGAAAATTCATCAGCCGCGACCTGGTGATCAAGGCCGCGAGCACTATAGGTGTGCGACTGACGAGCAAACAGGCCGCCAAGTTCGTGCCCCTGGCGGGCCAGGCCATCTCAGCGGCCGTGGGCTATGCAGCCATCCGCTATTTTGGCGAGGAGCATATCCGCGACTGCGTGCGGGTAGCCCAGACCGCCGGACTGTTGCCGCCACCGCACCCGCCCGACACAGCGCGCGAGCGCAGGGCTCGGGTTCAGGCGTAACTCTGGATGACCCGGTAGTCCCCCGAGGCCGTGCGCATCGACTCGACCAGGGCATAGCCCCTGACATGCCAGGCTATGGCCGGCATCGACGCTGGAGGCACCGTCCCGGCGGCACGACGCGCGAACGTCACGTGAGGACGAAACGCCCGCTTCTCCGCCTCAACACCCCATTGCGCAAGCGCCTGGCCCAGCGCCTCGTGCAAGGCGAGCAGGCCGGCGGGCGTTGCATGGGGCCGCAGCACCGCGAGGCCACGGGGCCACAGCTCAGGGTCATCCAGGCTTAGGTCAAACGGCACGAAAGGCACGGCCAACCCTGCCCGCAGCTGCGGCAAGTGATCCCGGGGGACCGCGCCGATGAACTGGACCGTGAGATGAAGCGCGTCCGGCCGCACCAATGCCGCGCCCCGGCTCCAAGCCCATGCGTCGCGGTAGTGGACCAGGGCGCCGCGAACGCGCTGGTCCGGCCACAGGGCCAGGAACAGGCGTCCCGTGTCGGAAGTATCTGTTGCCGATGGCGTGTTCATCTCGGAGTGGCTGCTGCGCACAATGCAGGCCCAAGGATACGCTTTGGCTGAGCGTTACCAGATTGCACCGAATTTTGTCGTCTTCATCGTCCATTACGCGTCGTTTCAATCGTGTAAACCCCATCAGCATTCACCTTGAAGATGATGTCACCATCCGTCCGGGTTGTTAGGACCTGTCGCCTGCTGGTTTGGTTCAGCACGGCAATCCCGCCGCCTTGGGTAACCGAGCGATAGTCAGGCACCATCTCCTGAGTTGCGTGAATGATCGGCTTGTCAGAAATGACGACGCACTGTGGTGCAAAGTAATCAAACACCTCGGATGCAAACCCATTCAATCGGCCATGGTGTGAGGCAACAAGGACTGTGGTTCCGGCAAGCTCCTGAACGAAGCTTGGGACGTTTAGCAGCCTACGCCATCCGGCCGCTTCAAGGTCGCCAGGAAACAATATCTTGAAAGGACCGTACTTGATGAAAACGGCCATGCTCAGGTTATTTGTCTCTTTGAAATCGGGATAGGAGTTGTGGAATGTGGAGCATGTGACCCCGCCCATTGCACTGTTAAATGGCAGATCTGGCGGCACATTGAAGCTCTTGTGTATCGCCAAGAATCGTTCAATGTCGTTGGTCAAACCACCCTGCTGGACCTTGATTTTTCTCAATATTTCTGGCGATGGGCCAGGGTTCCGGATGAGTACCCCTAGCTCTACTCCTGCGTCCCATAGACCATCAAGATCGCTGAGATGATCTTGATCCGCATTGGTAACGAATAAGAAATCAAGGAGTTTCCGCCCTAGCGTATTTTGAATATAAGTGCTGGGACGCCAGCCGGTACTACTGTTGTGGCCGGAATCTACCATCGCGATGCGTTCTCCCGTCGGGGCAGCCATGATGGCACAAGCGCCGTGCTCGACGTCAAACAAGCGCAATACCAGTTGAGTCACTTGCCCCTCACGTTCTTTTCGCCCGCCGCATTCAGCTTGATGTTGCAGTTACGGCCGTTTGCGCGTTATAACTACAATTTTATGCAGCCGCAAGCCACTGCCGTCGGCAGTAGACAATTTACCGTGCGAATCAAAATTTACGTCCCATTGCGCCTATAGGTTATCAATCGCTTTGACGGCGGGCTTGAAACCCTGTTTAACATCCCAAATTGCTGGCAATTCCAACCAACCGATAACAAAGTGATCCAGCCACAGCCTCAAAAGGCGTTGAAAGCGCAAAACCACCACGTCCTATGGGGTGTGGTGGCCGTTGACGCGGTCGTATTGCTGGCAGTTACTTTGTGGCCACTGGTGACAACGCCGGCAAACATGACTGGCCTGCTAGCGATGCGTGCCCTCGTCATGGTGTGCGCGCCCGTGGTGGTCCTGTTACTCAACCCGCTCCTGCCCTCGTCTTTCAAGGCGGTGCTGATCTTCTGGAGGCTGCACGATGTGCTGCCTGGGCATCGTGCGTTTAGCAAATATGCACTGGTGGATTCTCGCATCGACTTGGCAAAGCTCAAGAAGAACGTGGGCGCCTTCCCTACCGACCCGAAGGAACAAAATTCGAAGTGGTACGGCTTATTCAAGAAGGTTGAAAGCGACCCGTCAATTCAACAGGTCCACCGCCAGTTCCTATTACTTCGCGATTTGGCAGCACTGTCACTGCTTCTGCTGGCCGCTATCGGACTAGCATTTGCTGTCGGAGCGATCGACAGCACCCATGCCAGTAGTGCTGCCCTGTTGTTTCTCGTGCAATACCTTCTGTCCGCCATTGGCGCACGCCTCCAAGGGGTCGGTTTTGTCACCTCTGTTCTCGCTCTTCATTCGGTGAGGCGCCATGTCTAGCACGCTCAAGGCCGTTCAGACCCGATTTAGAGCCTACCAATTGGGCCAGGCGGGTTCATCGTTTTCCTACTTGGCCGGCAATCATTTCACGTTGATCGAAGCTGTTATCACCGATGTGAATCAGCCGCGCTTACTCGAGGAACTGGCGGCTTGTAGCAAGGAAAAAATCGACGTCTTGCACATCACCAGTTGGGACCAAGACCATTGCAGCGAGTCCGGGCTGGAGTGGATCCTCAAGAACCTCGCGCCGTTAAAAATCGAGCATCCTGGCTACGTACCGCACACTACCTCTGCCGAGAACTGCATGAGGGCCATCACGCAGTACCGCCAGAAGTGGGCTGCCAAGCAAATTGCCGTCAATGTTCAGGCAATCGACCCGCCGTATATCAGGTCTCTGGAGCCCACAGCGGGACCTGGCTACCGCGACATTTTCTACCATCCTCGAGAACTGAGGGACAACTCGAACGACAATTCGACCATCAAGTTTTTCCGAGGCGGGTCGTTCAATGTACTTAGCCTTGGAGACGTGGAAGATAGGAACATTGCCGCGATGCTTCGGCGATGCAAAACGCTGTGCCGTGAAGTCGATGTCATGATCTTGGCCCATCATGGAGCGGACAACGGATTCACGAGCAAGAAGTTGCTTGAGGAATTAAAGCCTCAAATTGCTGTTTGTAGCAGCAATTACGACAATCACTTCGATCATCCGCGGCCGGAGATAAGAGCTCTCTTGCATGACCAGGAGATCAAGATCTTTACCACCAAGACGGGCGATGTAATGGTTCGCTCAATCGGAGGACACACGCGTGATTTCAGGGTGACGAACTATTGCAGTGACACTACAAAGGTATCCTCCCAGCACGATTACAAGGCGAGAAAGTACCGTTGGCTTTCGATGAACGCGGATAGCCTGCGCAACCTCCTGCATCCCGGTTTTAAGGGCCTGAAATAATCAGCGGCGGGCTCGTTTTATTTCTCGTTGTTCGCCGGGGGGAGCTGCGCATTGTAGAAAACTAGGTGGGCTGAGATATCGGTGGCGAGGGCGATCTGCGTGCGCCAGCAGTCGCCTCGTTTCGAAATACTTGCCATTCGTTTGCGCCTAAACGGATGGTCTGAACTTTGTCAGTGCACCACTTTTTGCACCAAAGTCCGATTTTTAAGTCCGAGGAAAGAAAAAGGCCCGAGCGCTATGCGCCAAGGCCCTGATTTTCCAAAGAAAAAGGACCTAGTCTTGCGACCAGGTCCTTCGAATGAGTGGTAGGACGTGCGTGGCTCGAACACGCGACCAACGGATTAAAAGTCCGCTGCTCTACCAACTGAGCTAACGTCCCACTGTTTTAATTATTTGCTGTTTGGTGTGCAGCGAAGCCTCAAATTATAGCGTCATTTTTTGGGTCTTGGCAAAGTCACTTCGCAAATTTATTCAACACCCAACCAGCAGCGCACAAACCAAAGGTTGAAGTCACGCTCACGACCGAACCATAGCCGTGGCAGTTCAGCGTATTGTCGCTTTGCGCCACCGCATCTTCCCCGATTGCACAGGATGCATCCGGCGGCATCACGGGCTCGCGGCTGAACACGCAGGCCACACCGATTTTTCCCTGGCGGGCCGCCCCCTGCTCTTTGCGCAGGCGGTAGCGCAGCTGGGCCAGCAAGGGGTCGTGGGTGGTCATGGCCAGGTCTTCAATTTCAACCTGATGGGCGTGGCGCTTGCCGCCTGCCGCGCCTACGCTGACAAATTTGACCTTGTGCTTGATGGCCCACGCGGCCATGGCTGTTTTGGCCCTGACCTGGTCACAGGCGTCAATCACCGCCAGCTGGCTCATGTCAGCGGCCGGATCGAGCCCGAGAAGGCCCGGCCAATTGGAAGCATCAACAAACTCTTCTACACAGTGCACCTGGCAATCGGGATGAATCTGCGCAATGCGCTCGCGCATGGCCTGCACTTTGGCCTGCCCCAGGGTCGCATCGAGCGCATGCACCTGGCGGTTGATGTTGGATTCCGCGACATGGTCAAGATCGACCAGCGTCAGCTGCGCCACGCCGCTGCGCGCCAGGGCTTCTGCTGCCCATGAGCCAACGCCGCCTATGCCCACCACCACCACATGGGCGGCCCGGATCCGCTGTGCACCCGGCACACCATAAAGGCGCGCAAGCCCGCCAAACCGGCGATCAAGGTCGGCTGCTGCGGTGTCCGCCACGAACGACGGCAAGACGGGTGATGAAGCTTGCACTAGAGACTGCGCTCCAGTCGCCACAACTGGTACTTCAGGCCTGCGACAGCGCCTGCCAAAATGGACATGAGCGCCACAATGCTGGTGGCACTCAGGGTAGAGATGCCGGACAGGCCTTGCCCTATCGTGCAGCCCATGGCGCAGACACCGCCCACGCCCATCAGCATGGCCCCGGCCAGATGGTTGGCCGTGTCTTCTGCATCCCGAAAACCTTCCCAGCGGAAGCTGCGCGACAGCAGGGAATACACCGCCGAGCCGGCAACCACCCCGAACACCGACACGATGCCCACGGTAAGCGCCTTGCTCTTGTCGCTGAAAAACATGAGCCAGTCCAGGGTGTAGGCGACCGGGGAGACAAAACTCATGGCCTCGGACCTGCCCGAGTTGGTGGCCAGAAAAGCTTCCTGCAAAGTTTCCGGGTGCTCGGGCACATAGCCCAGTTTTGCGCTCACCCACCACATGGCCGCGATGACAGCCCCAATACCCAGGCCGGCCAGCAAATTGTCAAAGCGGCGAAAATCCGGGCCACTCAAAGCCCAGACGATCAGACCCAGGCCAATCAGCAGCGACAGGGCCAGCCCGGCCATCGCAGGCTGCAGGCCTGACATGCCGGCAAGCCAGTTAGGCAAGGCAGCTGGCCCGGAAAAATCAACGCCAACCCGATCCACCGTGGCCACACGCAGCACGGCGGTGATGCCCTTGAGGGTCGCAAAGGCGGCAACGCCCATCACGACAAACACCACCAGGGATTTCAGGTTGCCGCCGCCAATGCGCACCAGCGTTTTGCTGCCGCAGCCTGAGGACAGCACCATGCCAAAGCCGAATAAAACGCCTCCCACGAGCGCCGACAGCCAGATGAAACGATTGGAGGCATACAGCGTTTTGGCCGGATCAATCAACCCGGCTGCAGCCATGCCAAAAAACCCAAGCATAGCCACGCCAATGGCCATGCCCCACATGCGCATGCGGGTCCAGTCGCCCATGGTGACAATGTCGCTCACGGCGCCCATGGTGCAGAAATGCGTACGCTGCGCGATAGCGCCAAACAGCATAGAAAGAATGAAGGCAGCCCACAGAACCTGGGTGGTGAGCGCGTTGAGAGCGGGGGTTTCCATCCCCCAATTTTAGTGGGGAATGAAAAACTGCAGAGAGGCCCTACTTGAGCTTGGCCAGGCGCTCTTTGCCGACTGAAGCGGCTTCAGACTGGGGGTAGGTTTTCACCAGATCTTCCAGGGTTTTGCGCGCGGATTTGGCATCTTTGAGCTCGAGCTGGCAATTGGCGATGGACAGCATGGCCTCGGGCGCGCGCAGGTGATCGGGTGCCAGAACGATCAAGGCCCGAAAATTAAGCATGGCCTCCTTGTAGCTGCGCAAGGCGTACTGGGCGTTGCCCAGCCAAAACAGGGAAGCCGGCTTGTAGCCACTGTCCGGAAAACGTTTGATAAAGCCGGTAAAAGCGCCCTGCGCTGCCGCAAACTCGCCCTTGCGCAGAGTAGCCAGGGCGGCCTCAAAATCACGCTTCTCCTCGGGGCTGGCTACAAATTCCTTGCCGTCCAGGGAGACTTTCTCAGGCTCGAACTTTCGCAGCCTGTCATCCAGGCCCTGGCTCAGGTCTTTCTGTCGCCGCTGCACATCCGCCACATCGCGGGCCAGTTGCTCTTCCTGGCCACGCATTTTTGCCAGTTCAGCGCGCAATACTTCAATCTGGTTCGACAGGTCCAGCAGGCTGCGGCGTAGTTGCGCATTTTCATCGGTAACTTTTTTCAGCTCCTGCTGGGAAGCGTCGACTTTTTGCCGCAAATCGAGGATGGCTCTTCGGGCTTCGTCATCCCCAAACAAGGCCGCGTTGGCGTTCAGGGCGAACAGGCAAGTCAGGGCGACCAGTCCGGTGCGAAAGATTCTCACGGTCAGAGCTCCAGCTTAACGGTAGTTGATTTCAGCACGACGATTCTTGGCCATTGCCTCTTCGTCAGAGCCGAGGGCAGCCGGCTTTTCCTCGCCAAAGCTGACTGCTTCGACCTGGCCATCGGCGACCCCCAGCAGGCCGAGTGAGCGGCGCACAGCTTCGGACCGTTTTTGCCCCAGCGCCAGGTTGTATTCACGGCCACCACGCTCATCGGCATGGCCTTCAATGGCTATCTTGCGGCCCTTGTTGACCGTCAGGTACTTGGCATGCGCTTCGATGGCGCCCTGGAATTCCGGCTTGATGGTGAAGCTGTCGAAATCAAAGTAAATGACTTTCGCCGCTCCGCTGGGCCCGGCCGCTGCGCTATCGGTCGCGCCAGCCTGGACGGGCGTAACGCCGCGCCCTGTGGCGCCATCCTTCTGGGCGGAAGTGCTGGTCGCAGTCCGGTCCTCAACGGGAACATCATCCAGCTTGACGCTGGAGCCGCAAGCTACCAGTGCAGCAGACAGGGTGATGGTGGACACGAGTGAAAAAAGGACACGCTTCATGGTTACCTCTACTAAGCTAAAAAAACAAAAAAAGATTGCAGCCAAGGAAACATCGGCTAGCGCTGGAAAGGCCTCCAATCAGGCTCCCGGATATCCCCGCTGGCGCCCGACAGGCGGGTCTTGATCTTGCCGTCCAGCGTTGTGGTCATGAGCGATTCCTTGCCCTGCTGCTGGGTGGCGTAAACGATAAGACGGCTGTTGGGCGCAAAGCTGGGGCTTTCATCGGCACTGGTTTCCGTGATGGGAGTCGCCGTCCCGCTGGCAAGTTCCATCACATGCAGCTTGAAGGCGCCCCCAACCCTTGAAACATAAGCCAGCCAGCGGCCATCCGGGCTGATGGCCGGTGATATGTTGTAACTGCCCGTAAAGGTCACTCTGGCCGGATTTCCGCCCGTGGGGCTCATGCGGTAGATCTGGGGCGAGCCGCCCCGGTCACTGACAAAGTAGATGCTTTTCCCGTCCGGAGAGAAGACGGGCTCGGTATCGATGCTGCTTGACTGCGTCAGCCTGCGGGGCTCGCCGCCGCCCGCATCGATGGCGTAAATTTGGGAACCGCCATCACGGCTGAGGGTGGCAACCACTTGCTTGCCGTCCGGCGACCACGCCGGTGCACTGTTGGAGCCACGAAAGTTCGCCAGCAGGCGTCTTTTTCCGCTGGCCACATCGTGCGCATAAATGACCGGCTTGCGCGACTCAAAGGACACATAAGCCAGTTGCGCTCCATTGGGCGACCATGACGGTGAAATGATGGGCTCCGGGCTGCTCAAAGCCGATTGCGCATTCTCGCCGTCGGAATCCGCCACCCAGAGGTTGTAGCGCTGGCCAGCCTTGGTGACATAGGCAAGGTGTGTTGCAAAGACCCCCTTCTCACCGGTCAGTTTTTCATACACAAAGTCGGCGATCCGGTGCGCCGCCTGCCGCAAATCGGCCGAACTCACCTGGTAACTCCGGCCACCCAGGCCTTGCCCGCGCACGACGTCCCACAAGCCGCAACGGACGTCGTAGCGGCCATCGGCAAGCCGCGTGACGCTGCCGGTGACCAGCGAGTCCGCGGCACGCTGACGCCACAAGGACAGATCAGGGCTGGAGGTTTCATCAAGGCTGCTGCCGCTGGCATCAACACTGCGGAATTGGCCGCTGCGTTCCAGATCGGCACGCACGATGGCCGCAATTTTTTGGGGTGCTTGCTCATCGCCCCTGAAAGTTGCAATCGCAATGGGGACCTGCGTCAGGCCAACCCCCGAGACCTCCACACGAAACTGCGCCAGCGCCGAAGGCATGTGCATGCCCGCAACGGCTGCCGAAGCACCGGCCATGAATGCGCGCCGGCTGGGAAGCCCGGAAACCGGGCGCTGCAAAACTGAGTCAGGATTGTTTGGATGCATCTTGCTGGTGTAAACAGTACAAAGTGAAATGTTTGCCAAAAGCGGCTTGCGCCTGCATGGCGCAAACCGCAAACCCCATGCTGCCATCAAGGATTCCGAGGCGAAAGAAATAGCTTCGGACAAAGGCCACAAAACCGGATGTTACCGCCCTTGGCATGGAGCTTCGCTGGCCCCGCGCATAGGATTGCTCGGCCCAGGCCACGCTGTACTGCTCGAGCTTGCGCCAGTAATGCGCAGGCGTTGGGTAGCTGTAATGCAAAAGAGGCGCGCTCAGGCGCGAGACGGCGCCCGCCTTCAGCACAACCCGCTCATGCACCAGATCGTCGCTGAAGGCCGCTTGCCCCCGCCTGAAAAGACGCAAGACATGGTCAGGCGTCCATCCGCAATGATGAATCCAGCGGCCGCAAAACTGGGTTAACCGGGGCAATTCAAACGCGACGCTGCCTGGATTTTTCAAAGCTGCAGCGATCTGCGCTGCGAGTTCAGGCGTTACCCGCTCATCGGCATCCAGCGACAGCACCCAGTCACCAGAAGCCTGCACTAGCGCGAGGTTTTTCTGTGGCCCAAACCCGGGCCATGTCGGCGTTGTCGTCACCTTGGCGCCGAATGCACGGGCTATCTGCACGGTGTCATCGCTGCTGCCGCTGTCCAGCACGATCCATTCGTCGGCAAAGCTGACGGACTCCAGGCATGCTTTTATGTTTGAGGCTTCGTTTTTTGTGATGATGACGACGGATAAGCTCATGTATTGAATTTTTGGCTGATTTTCTTGAGGCCGCTTACCAACAATTTAGTCCATTGTCACCGCTTGCCTTGATTCTCCACACAATAGCAGCCACAAGCCCCGAAAAATAGTCACCAGTTGTTCTACGATAATGCAGGGCTAACAACTCGAAGACGTCCCCTCTTCCTTCTCTTCCATGGCGCCATTGCCGGCAAGCACCCTCAGTACACGGCTGGTTTTTATCTGCTTTGTCGCTGCTGCAGTGGGCCTGCCGGTCGCCATCATCAGTATTTCAAAGGCCATTGTGCTTTTGACCGGACTCGCCAGCCTGCTGTGGCTAATCCGCCGGCCTTTTGCGCATGCCAATTTAAGCGCCATGCACGCACCTGGCGCCGTGCTGATGGCCTTGGCCGGTTTGGCATTGACCATGCTATGGACTGCGGCCACTATGGATGAAGCGCTTGGGGCATGGGCCAAGCATGCCAAACTGCTGTTGATTCCGCTGCTGCTTTTCCTCATCCGCTCACGACAGGATGCCCTTTTTGCACTGGCTACTTTTGTGGGCCTGCAAGTTTTCCTGCTCGCAAGCTCGTGGATGTTGTGGCTCAAACTGCCAGTGCCCTGGGCTACCTCCAATATGGCGCTTGCCGAGTACGCGGTTTTCTCCAGCCGCCTCGATCAACCCATCATGAGCAGCATCCTGGCAGCCATCTGCTGGCATCTGCGGCACTTGGCGCCAGGCCGGCCGGGCCGCTATCTGGCCATCGCTGTGATGATTGCCGCCCTCGCAAATGTTCTGTTCGTGATGCAGGGGCGTACGGGCCACGTGGTGGTCATTGCCTTGATATCGCTGGCCATCATGTGGGAATTGCCAAAACCTTACCGGCTACTCGCTGGTGCGGCGCCTTTTCTGCTATTGCTGGTTTTCGTCGTGAGCTCTTCGAAAGTACGCGACCGGATGGACGCCGTCATTCAAGAGGTTGGCGCCTATGCCAAAACAAACCAGATGGTGAGCTCATCAGGCGAGCGCCTTAACTATTGGTACCGTTCAGTTCAATCCATCGCTGAACACCCTTTGACGGGCTCCGGCGTTGGAAGCTGGCATGGAGAGTACAAACGGCTTGATCGGGGCAGAGCCCCCGCCAGTACGCTGGGCGTTCGAAATCCACACCAGGAATACCTGCTCTGGGGGGTTGAAGCTGGCCTCATCGGCATTGCATTGCTCTGCCATGTACTTTTGGCGCTCTACAGGGATTCACTGAAAATGAGCACGGCCAACGCACGGGCAACGCAGTCTGTGCTGGCGGCGCTTGCCATTTCCTGCCTGTTCAATTCCAGCATTTATGACGCGACCATCGGCGACTTCTTCTGTGTATCGCTGGGCTTGCTGATGGCGCTGGGGTTTCATTCCGTGAAAAAATCAGATCAACTCCCGTTTTCCAATGAGGTCAGAAGTTGACTGCAATCAAAAACACGGCACCTTCTTCCGGCTTGCCAAAAACAGGGCAACCGCCCATGCTCCAGCGCTTGCGCCGGATCTGGCCTTATTTCAGCCAGTCAAAAAGCGGGTGGGCGATTGCGGTCGCCTCAACCGTCATTGCCTCGGCCACCGAGCCACTGGTTCCCGCCTTGTTAAAGCCGTTGCTCGACCAGGGGTTTCAGAAAGGCGGCATTGATCTGTGGGTTGTGCCTGTGGCCTTGCTGCTTTTGTTCGGCGTGCGCGGATTTGCAGGTTTTGTAGCTCAAATAGCGCTGGCAAAAGTCACCAACCTTGGCCTGCTTGATTTGCGCAAAGCCATGTTCCAGAAGACCCTGACGGCGCGCCTGAACCTTTTCGCCAGCCAGTCCTCCAGTTCGCTGGCCAATATGGTGGTCTACGAAGTCCAGAATGGCTCAAGCATGCTGGTCAATTCGTTGATGAGCCTGACCCGGGATTCATTAACCCTGCTGGCACTGTCAAGCTACCTGCTGTACCTGAACTGGAAACTGACGCTCATCGTCGCCCTCCTGATTCCGGCGGTTGCATTGGTCATGCGTGCCCTGTCCCGCCGCCTCTACAAGCTGACCAAGGCAAGCCAGACGGCCACCGATTCGCTCGCTTATGTGGTGGAAGAAAATGTTCTGGCCCACCGCGACATCCGCCTGCATGCCGCGCAACCCGAGCAGGCACGCCGGTTTTCCCATCTCAGCGATGCCTTGCGGCGGCTCTCCATGAAATCCACCGCGGCTTCAGCGGCCATGACACCCGCCACGCAAATGCTGGCCGCATTGGCGCTGTCCGCGGTTATTTCGGTCGCACTGCTCCAAAGCGCGACCGATGGCACCTCGGTTGGCTCATTTGTCGCCTTTGTCACGGCCATGCTCATGCTGGTGGCCCCCATCAAGCACTTGTCGGAAGTGGCCGGTCCCATTACCCGCGGCTTGGCGGCGCTGGAACGCGGCCTCGATTTGATGGAGTCGATCGAGGACGAAGTCGGGGGAGATTTCTCCAAGACCAGGGCGGACGGGCAGATCAATTTCGTGGATGTTCGCGTTGCCTACAACGCTGGAACGGCCCCAGCCCTCGATGGCGTCAGCCTGTCGATCAAACACGGAGAAACAGTCGCTTTTGTAGGCACGTCCGGCGCCGGAAAAACCACGCTGGTGAACCTGCTCCCCCGGTTCGTTGAGCAGAGTTCAGGACGCATCGAGCTGGACGGACACGATGTGCGCGACTGGCAACTGGACGCATTGCGCCGCCAGTTTGCGCTGGTCAGCCAGCACGTCGTCATGCTCAATGACACCCTGGCCGTCAATGTGGCCCTTGGCTTTGACGTCGACCGGGAGAAGGTGTTGTCATGCCTGAAAGCGGCCAACCTGGACCGCTTTGTCGCGGAGCTGCCGCAAGGCATCGACAGCCAGACCGGGCACAACGCCACCCAGCTATCGGGTGGGCAACGCCAGCGGCTCGCCATCGCCAGAGCCCTTTATAAAGATGCCCCTGTACTGATACTGGACGAGGCCACCTCGGCCTTGGACACGGAGTCCGAGCGCGCGGTGCAGGAGGCTTTGCAACGCCTCATGCGCAACCGCACCACCCTGGTGATTGCGCATCGTCTGTCCACGGTGCAGCATGCAGACCGCATCATCATGATGGATTCCGGACGGATAATTGAATCGGGCACGCACAAGACGCTGCTGGCTAAAAATGGCGCCTACGCTCATCTTTACCGGCTTGGATTCCAAAATACATAGCTTCAATTCAACGTGGCGTGCGCAAACCGTTGATACTCGCCCCGCACCCAGGAAAATTTATGCGCGAAAGTTCAGTCAGATGAAGGCCTCCATCAGTGGTTTTACGTTCATACGCAATGGCGTTGAACTCGGGTTTCCGTTTGAAGCTTCCATTCGCTCCCTGTTGCCGCTGGTCGACGAGTTTGTAGTTGCCGTAGGGCAAGGCTCGGATGACACGCTGGCGCGTGTACGGGCCATTGATGACCCCAAAATACGGATCATCGAAACCCGCTGGAACGAACGCATGGCCGATCGTGGCTTTGTCTACGCGCAGCAGAAAATGATCGCCCAATACTCATGTACCGGCGACTGGGCGTTCTACCTGGAAGGCGATGAGGTCGTGCATGAGGATGAGCTGGCAGCCATACGTGCGAGCGTGGATCGCCATCACGGCAATCCGCTGGTGGAAGCGCTGGTTTTTGACTACCACCATTTTTACGGGGCGCCGCAATGGGTGTCCATCAGCCCCGGCTGGTACCGCCGCGAATGCCGGCTGATCCGCAACACGATTCGCAGCTATGCCCCCGACGGCCAGTACTGGCTCGTCACCAGCGAGCACAAAAAAGGGCGAAACCCGCGTGCAGCCTTGGCCAATGCGCATATTTTTCATTACGGTTGGATACGCCGCAATGAAGACATGCAGAAAAAGCTCGACCAGGTGAGCAAATACTGGGCGACATCAGCCGCGCAAATCCACTACAGCAAGTTTGATGCGCGAGCCCTGGCACCGTTTACGGGCACACACCCGCAGGCCGTGCAGCACTGGCTGGCAACCGGCGCGGAACAGGAACTGCACATTGACCCGTCCTACCGGCCGACGCCGAAAGAAAACAAGTACCATTTCATGCGCCGGCTTGAAACCTTGACCGGGCTGGACTTCAGCCGCAAGCACTTCAAGCTGGTTGCCTGAGTTTCAGAGGCCTCCAGGCAGGTTCAGGCGATTTCAGGCATGCAGCCTGTTCTTGGCTTGCACGGCTGAGAAATAAACTTTCTCCTGCTCACGCGCGATGGTTTCCCATTGGTGCTGGCGGGCAAAATCTTCGGCTTGCTCGCCGAGTTGCCGCTGCAGCGCGCCATCACCCAGCAGCCGGCTCAGAGATGCGGCCAATGCCTTGGCGTTCTTGGGGTCGTCAAGAATCAGCGCATTGACGCCATGCCGCAGCAGGCCGGAGATGCCGCAATACCGCTCGCTGCTGACGATCACTGGCAGCCCATGCGCCATGGCCTCCAACACCACCATGGCGAAGGTATCTTCCAGGGTCGGATGCACCAGGCAGTCAGCCGCCTCGTAAGCAGGACTCACATCCTGCAGGGCCCCGAGGAAAAAGACGCGCTGACCCCAGGCAGTCCCCTCAAGCGTCTTCTTGAAGGCACTGACTTGCGCGGGATTGCCCACAACCGCCAGCACCACATCCTCGGGTAGTTGCGGCAGCGCTTCGAGCAGGGCTGGCAGGCCTTTTTTACGGTAATCGTTGCCAATAAACAGCAGGCAGCGCGCTGCTTTCGGCAAACCGAGTTGGACTCTGGCCTGCTGTTTGCGGGCATCGGATGTTGGTGTGACAGGTATGGCGATACCGGGTGTGATGACCGACATCGTCTCCGCACAAACCGGATAAGTGACCGCCATGATTTTTTTCAGACTGTCAGAAGTGACCACCACATGGCGCCCGGTCTGGGCGGCATAGCGCAGGCGCTCAAGCACGCAGTAAACCAGCAGACGCGGGCTGGTCAGTACCTTGACCCAGCGCAGAGCCCGGCGCCAGCCCGTACGGCCATGAAAGAGATTGTGTTTGACTGGCAACACGTGAACCGTCTGCACCTCACCATGCCAGGTGTTCTCATGCGAATGCACCACGTCAAAACCGCGGCGTGTGGCCCACCAGGTGGCCGTCGCAAACCACAGCTGATTGATCCAGCGCGGCTTGCGCAACGGCGCCGAAATCAGGTGATAGTTGACGCCGGGCCAGGCATGGTCGATCTGCTGGGCGAACACATGAATCTCATGCGCCTGTGCCAGTTGCTCCACCAACGCAATCGAATAGCGCTCGGCGCCGCCACCGGTCGGTGAAAAGATGCGGTTGAATACCGCGATCCGCAGCCGGCGCGCGTGGTCATCTTGTTGCCCGGTACCTTGCGAAGCGGAGGAAGTCATGCGGCGTTCATGTGGCGTTCATGCGACGTAACGGCGATCTTCGTAAGCAGTCGCAATTTTGAGCCAGAACATCGGCAAGGTGGTGGAGCGCAGAACCGGCACGCGGGGCAGCTGCAGCTTGTCCATTTGCGCATGGCAACGGCTTCGCTGGGTGGTCGTTGCCGTTGCAAAGCCCTGTTCTCCCGCCATGGCCACGTGCCGTGGATCATAGTGGCCGTAAGGGTAGCAAAAATGCTTGACCGGGCCATTGACGATGGGTTCAAGCTCGGTCTTGCCGGCGCTGATTTCCGAGCGGCACAATTCGTCCGGAATTTTCTGCAAGTTCACATGGTTGCGGGTGTGCGAGCCAATCTCCTGTCCGCCTGCGACCCACTCGCGAATCTGGGCTTCATCCATCAGCGCTGTCTGCGCAATGCCAATGTCTGCATCCCACACATTCGTTTTGCCCAGCAAGCCGCTGACCGCATAACAGGTGGCCGAAAACCCGTGCCGCCTGAGCACCGGCAAGGCATGCGTCAAATTGTTCAGATAGCCATCATCAAACGTGATGCCCACCACTTTCCCGCTGCGCTCACCGTTCAAGTACGGCTCCAGTCCGCTCATGGACAGGCCCCGGTAGCCCAGCAATTTGAGAAACGCCATTTGTCGCCCGAACGATGCCGGCGACACATAAAGGCTGCGAAAAGGGCTGCCCTTGGGCGGCGCCTGGTCGATCTGGTGGTAGACCAATATCGGAATGGGCTGGCGGTTGGCCGTGCGCAGTGTCATGGGCATGGAAGAGTCAGCAGGGCTCACAGCAGGACAATGTCGTACTGCTCCTGGGACATGGCCGCCTCGGACTGCAGGGAAATGGGCTTGCCGATAAAGTCGCTCAAACCGGCCAGGTGCTGGCTTTCTTCGTCCAGGAAAAGCTCAATCACCTTGGGCGATGCCACCACCCGGAATTCGCGGGGGTTGAACTGGCGGGCTTCACGCAGGATTTCACGCAGGATGTCATAGCTGACGCTGCGCGCCGTTTTGACCACGCCCTTGCCGCTGCATGCATCGCAAGGCTCGCACAGCTGGTGCGCCAGCGATTCGCGGGTGCGCTTGCGTGTCATTTCCAGCAAGCCCAGTGCTGAAAAACCGTTGACCGTGGTTTTGATGCGGTCACGCGCCAGCTGCTTCTGGAACTCGGCCAGCACCATGTCGCGGTGGTTCTCGCGCAGCATGTCGATGAAATCGACAATCACAATGCCGCCCAGATTGCGCAAGCGAAGCTGCCGGGCAATCGCCTGCGCGGCTTCCAGGTTGGTTTTGAAGATGGTGTCGTCGAAATTGCGCGCGCCGACAAAACCGCCGGTATTGACGTCCACCGTCGTCAGGGCCTCGGTCTGGTCAATGATCAGGTAGCCGCCCGACTTCAAGTCCACACGCCGGCCCAGCGCCTTGGCCACCTCTTCGTCGATGTTGAACAGGTCGAAAATCGGTCTTTCACCGCTGTGCAGCTGGAGTTTTTGCAGCGTGGCAGGCATGAACTCCGCCGCGAAAGCCGTGAGGCTCTCGAACTGTTCACGCGAATCAATGCGGATGGCTTGCGTCGTCTCGCCGACCAGGTCACGCAACACACGCTGCAGCAAACTCAGGTCCTGGTGCAGCACGGAAGTGGGCGGCAGGCGCTGCGCCGCCGCCTTGATGCGCGCCCAGGTTTTGCGCAGGTAAGCAATGTCCTCACCCAACTCCGCATCGGTCGCGTCTTCGCCGTTGGTTCTCAGGATGAAACCGCCGCCCTGATCGGAGGTCAGGGTTTGCAGGCGCTGGCGCAAGTCTTCACGCTGCCTGGGCGGGATTTTTTGCGACACGCCGATGTGGTTGTCTTGCGGCAAAAACACCAGCAAGCGGCCCGCGATGCTGATTTGCGCCGTGAGCCTGGCGCCTTTGGTGCCAATCGGGTCTTTCAGAACCTGCACCATCACGGCCTGGCCTTCAAACAGCTGTTTCTCGATCGGCTGGGGCGCCGCTGCGGCCGGCGCTCCCGTGCCATTGGCGGCCTGCGCCGCATCCGACTCGGCATGGCGGCTGTTGATGCTGCTCATCAAGTCCGCTACATGCAAAAACGCCGCCCGGTCCAGGCCGATGTCGATGAAAGCCGATTGCATGCCCGGCAACACCCTGGCCACCTTGCCCAGATAGACATTGCCGACCAGGCCGCGCTCCAGTGTGCGTTCGACGTGCAGTTCCTGCACGGCGCCGTTTTCCACCACCGCCACACGGGTTTCCTGGGGCGACCAGTTAATCAGGATGTCTTGTTGCATGTCTCGTTGGCACGTTCTTGGGGTGGGCGCTATATTTTCAGGCCGGCCGCCTGGAGCAGCAACGCCGTCTCCCGCAGTGGCAGACCCATGATGCCAGAATAACTGCCGCTGAGATGGCTGATGTGCATGGCCACCCGGCCCTGAATGGCATAGGCGCCCGCCTTGCCCATGGGCTCGCCCGAAGCGACATACGCCCTGATCTGCGCAGCTGTCATGGCGGCAAACGTCACGCGCGAGACGTTCAGCAACTCCAGCCGTTGGGGCCCATGCTGCACAGCCACCGCCGTCAGCACGCGATGGGTGTTGCCCGCCAGTTCGCGCAGCATGCGCGCGGCATCCTTCGCATCGTCGGGTTTGCCATAAATCTGGCGGCCCCTGGCAACCGTGGTGTCGGAACACAGCACGGGTGCGGGTTTGAGCTTCAAGCGCTGCATGCGTGCCACGGCTGCATCGAGCTTGAGCAGGGTCACCCGTTTGACATACGCCGAGGGGCTCTCGTTGTGGTGCACCGCCTCCAGCGCTTCCGAATCCTCATGACCCTCGGGCAGCAGCAATTCATAGCGCACCCCGAGCTGCTCCAGCAACTGGCGGCGGCGCGGGCTTTGGGAGGCGAGGTAGATGAAGTCGGTCATGTTTCAGGTCACGAGGCGGGCCGCATCCCCAGTTCAGCCCAGCCAGGGCCGCGGGACCGGCTTTGCCGGACCGCAGGCGCAGCGGCCCCCTCGGGGGGCAGGGCGCTACACGCAGTGAGCAACCGTGGGGGCATCATTCCCGGTGATAAGGATGGCCCGCATTGACCGACCAGGCACGGTAGAGCTGCTCTATCAGCAGGACGCGCACCATGGCGTGCGGCAAGGTGAGATCTGACAGCCGCAGGCGCTCATGGGCCGCCTGCTTGAAGCCTGGATCGAGTCCATCCGGACCGCCGATGACGATGGACACATCGTCGCCCTCTAGCTGCCAGGCTTGAAGCTTGTCGGCCAGGGCCACAGTGGTGACTGCCGTGCCCCGCTCATCCAGCGCCACGATGCGGCTGCCCTTGGGGATCACGGCCTCAATGCGCACGCGCTCGGCGGCCAGCAGGTTTTCAAGCGTCCTGGAGGCGCGAGGCTCGGTTTTGACCGCTTTCAGCTCAACCCGCAGTTCGGGCGGAAAGCGCTTGGCGTAGTCGTCGTAAGCCGTTTGAGCCCAGTCGGGAACCCGCAGACCCACCGCTACGATTTGCAGCCTCATGCTCTCCGGGTAGCGGTTTTCCTGGCAGCCACCGTCTTTTTAGGGGCGGCTTTTTTGGCAGCAGGTTTTTTGGCAGTTGCGCTTGCAGGTGCTGCGGCTTTGGCAGTCTTCTTTGCGGCGACCTTGGCAGGAGCTTTGGGGGTCGTTTTGGGGGCCGCTCTGCCTGGCGCAGCGGCCTTCGCGGTTTTTGCGGCGGCTTTCCTGGCCGGCGCTTTCGCCTCTTTGACGCCAGGCTTGGCAGCCGCTTTGACCGCTTTGGCCGCCGGTTTGGCCGGCGTCTTGCCTGCCGGTTTGGCGGCAGCGGCCTTCACCAGCGGTGCGGGCGCTCCCAGCTTGAGCTTGATTGGCTTGTCGCCCCACAGTTCTTCCAGGTTGTAGTACTGGCGAATGGTGGGCTGCATGATGTGCGCCACGGCAGCGCCGCAGTCCACGATGATCCACTCCCCATTGGCTTCGCCCTCGATGCGCGGCTTGGCAAAGCCCGCATCGCGCACCGCATCGCGCACACTGGCCGCCAGCGCCTTGGTCTGGCGGTTGGACGTACCCGAAGCCAGAATCACGCGCTCAAACAGCGAGGTGATGTGCTCGGTGTCGAACACCTGGATGTCCTGCGCCTTCACATCTTCCAGACCATCGATGATGGCTCGCTGTAGTTTCTGGACGTCTTTTTTGGCAGCGATGCTGGCGGTGGTGTTGGTCATGCAGTGGTGTGCTTCAATAAGGGGGTGTTAACGGGGGCTGTAAAGCCGGTGACGTGAAATATAACGCGCAACCGGCTCCGGGACCAAATGGGCTATTTCCACGGCCGTCATGGCGCCTGAGGCCATCAGTTGGCGTATTTGGGTCGCGCTGACGGGCATCAGCGGTAAATCAAGGGTCAAAACGGCTTGCTTTGCCTTGCCTTCACCTTTGCCATGAGCTTGACCTTGAAGGTAAAAATCACCTTCAGCCGGCGTGAAATTTGCGCGACCAGCTATACAAATTATAGCAAGCTTGAGGATGTCCTGCCATCGGTGCCACTGCCTGAACGCCACAAACTGGTCCGCGCCTATGATCAGGTAGAGCTGCACTCCCGGATTTTCGGCCTGCAGCGCCTCCAGCGTGTCAATCGTAAAGCTCGGGCCTGCCCGCTCAAGCTCCCGCTCATCGATCACGACCTTGGGCAAACCTTCAAAAGCCAGCCGGGCCATGGCGAGCCGGTGCTCGGTAGCGCTCAGCGCCCTCGCCTTGTGCCAGGCCTGCCCGGTCGGAATAATATGCAGGGCATCGAGCCCGAGCTGCTGGACAGCCGCCTGCGCCAGCGCCAGATGGGCGTTGTGCGGAGGGTCAAAAGCCCCCCCAAACACGCCCAGGCGCTTCGTTGGAACGGGGGGCGAAGCATTCACACCCAGTCCCGCCTGGCCAGAAATGTTTTGTACAGCTGCTCTTCGGGCGATCCGGCCGGGATGGGCCGCTGGTAGGACCAGCTGGCCAGCGGCGGCATGGACATCAGGATGGACTCGGTGCGCCCACCCGACTGCAGGCCGAAGTGCGTGCCGCGGTCCCAGACCAGGTTGAACTCCACATAGCGGCCCCGGCGGTAGAGCTGGAAATCGCGCTCGCGCTCACCGTAGGGCGTGGCTTTGCGCCGCTCCACGATGGGCAGGTAGGCGGGTAAAAATGCATTGGCCACCGCGCTCATCATGGCAAAACTGCGCTCAAAGCCCAGTTCCTGGAAATCGTCAAAAAAGATGCCGCCTATGCCCCGCTGCTCGTCGCGGTGCTTGAGGTAGAAATACTCGTCGCACCATTGCTTGAAGCGCGGGTACTTGTCATCGCCAAACGGGGCCAGGGCATCTTTGCAGGTCTGGTGGAAATGCACGGCATCGTCGTCAAAGCCGTAATAAGGCGTCAAATCCATGCCCCCGCCAAACCAGCAGACCGGCTCGCCGGATGCGGGCGTGGCAGCCAGCATGCGCACGTTCATGTGCACGGTCGGCACATAGGGGTTGCGGGGGTGAAACACCAGTGAAACGCCCATGGCCTCAAACGGCGCGCCGGCCAGCTCGGGCCGGTGCTGGGTCGCCGAGGGCGGCAGCTTGGAGCCGCGCACCTGCGAAAAGCCGCAGCCCGCCCGCTCAAACACCTGGCCCTGCTCCAGGATCTGGGTGATGCCGCTGCCCTGCAGGGGCTCGCCCGGTGCTTTTTGCCAATGGTCGGCCACGAAAGGCTGGCCATCGACTCCGGCGATGGCGCTGGTGATGCGCTGCTGCAAATCAAGCAGAAAGCTGCGGACGGCTAAAAGATCAGGCATGCTCATGGGGCAATGGTATCGGCTCTGGCCACGAAGGCATCCGGCAGTTGCGCGGGGACCGCATGGAGCGGCGCCAAATCCATACTCATCAGGACTTAACGGCCCGGTGTCCGATGTCCTTGCGATACTGTGCACCGTCAAAATGAATGCCCTGCGCCAGCTCGTAAGCGCGATGCTGTGCGGCCTTGACCGTGTCGGCCAATGCGGTCACACACAACACACGCCCGCCCGAGGTCACAACGGCTTTCTTGCCGTCACGCTCCTGCTGTGCCGTACCCGCATGAAACACCATGGCGTCGTCCGTGCCCTGCCCGCTCGAAAAGGGCAAACCGGTGATGGCATCGCCCTTGCGCGGGCTCAATGGATAGCCATGGGCTGCCATCACCACGCCCAGCGCGGGGCGCCGGTCCCATTCCAGCTCGATCTGGTCCAGCGTGCCGGAGGTGGCCGCCATCATCACGTCATACAGGTCGGATTTGAGCCGCATCATGATGGGCTGGGTTTCGGGGTCACCCATGCGGCAGTTGAATTCCAGCGTTTTGGGTTTGCCTTGGGCGTCGATCATGAGGCCGGCATACAGGAAGCCGGTGAACGGAATACCGTCTTTTTCCATGCCCCGGATGGTTGGCAGGATGATTTCGCGCATGGCCCGGTTGTGAACCTCGGGCGTGACCACCGGCGCGGGCGAATAAGCCCCCATCCCACCGGTGTTGGGCCCCTGGTCGCCGTCGAGCAGGCGCTTGTGGTCCTGGCTGGTCGCCAGCGCCGTGACGTTTTTGCCATCGCACAGCACGATGAAGCTGGCCTCCTCGCCCTGCAAAAACTCCTCAATGACAACCCGCGGCAAAGCCTTTCCATCCGCGCCTTCGTTGTGGCTCACACCCAGCACGTTGTGGTCGGGGCTGGTGGCCAGCATGAACTCAATCGCCTCATGCGCTTCGTGCAGCGTCATGGCCACCACCACGCCTTTGCCGGCAGCCAGGCCGTCGGCCTTGATGACGATGGGCGCGCCTTTTTCATCGACATAGGCATGCGCGGCTGCCGCATCGGTAAAGGTTTCGTACTCGGCGGTCGGAATGCCGTGGCGCTTCATGAAAGCCTTGGAAAAGGCCTTTGAGCTCTCCAGCTGTGCGGCGGCCCTGGTCGGGCCAAACACCCGCAGGCCGTGCGCGCGAAACTCGTCGACCACGCCGGCGGCCAGCGGCTGCTCCGGGCCGACCACCGTCAACGCTATCTTTTCAGTAGCAGCCCATTCGCGCAGCGCCTTGATATCGGTGATGTTGATGTTTTCAAGCCGGGCGTCGAGCGCGGTCCCCCCGTTGCCAGGCGCCACATAGACAGCCTGGACTTTGGGCGATTGCGCCAGCTTCCAGGCCAGCGCGTGTTCGCGGCCGCCGCCGCCGATGACAAGAATTTTCACTGGAGTTTGATCTTTAAAAAGAGGGGATAACTGAGGTAGACCAATAGTGTGAACCGAGGCCTTAGTGAAGCTCGGCGTTGTGAAAGACGTCCTGGGTGTCATCCAGGTCTTCCAGCACGTCCAGCAGTTTCTGCATTTTTTGCGCGTCTTCACCAGTCAGCGCGATGGTGTTTTCCGGGCGCATGGTGACTTCGGCCAGCTCAGCCTTGAGCCCGGCCGCTTCCAGCGCATGCTTGACCCGCTCAAAATCGGCATACGGCGCCAGCACTTCGATGGCGCCGTCGTCGTGCGTGATCACATCATCGGCACCGGCGTCCAGGGCCACTTCCATGACCTTGTCTTCGCTGGTGCCCGGTGCAAACACAAACTGGCCGCAGTGCTTGAACTGGAACGCCACCGAGCCCTCGGTGCCCATGTTGCCGCCATGCTTGGAAAACGCGTGGCGAACTTCGGCCACGGTGCGCACCCGGTTGTCGGTCATGCAGTCGACGATGATGGCCGCCCCGCCAATGCCATAGCCTTCGTAACGGATTTCCTCGAAGTGCATGCCTTCCAGGTTGCCCGTGGCCTTGTCGATATTGCGCTTGACGGTGTCGGCGGGCATGTTGGCCGCCTTGGCCTTGTCCACGGCCAGGCGCAGGCGCGGGTTGGTGTCCAGGTCACCGCCACCCAGGCGTGCGGCCACCATGATCTCGCGGATCACCCGCGTCCAGATCTTGCCGCGCTTTTCGTCCTGGCGACCCTTGCGGTGTTGAATATTCGCCCATTTACTATGACCGGCCACGACTTAAATCCTCAGTTACTTCAGTGTTTGGATGGATTAATTGATTTAATCTACATCCAGCATTTTACTTTTTCACCTCAGGAACACCATCCATGGCCGAACCGCTGCTGATTGCCAAGAACGCATCGACCCAATGCGAGCTCCTTCCCGGCCTGGCCAACCGCCATGGCCTGATCACCGGCGCCACCGGCACCGGCAAGACCGTCACGCTGCAAACCCTGGCCGAAAACTTCTCGAAAATCGGGGTGCCCGTCTTCATGGCCGACGTCAAGGGCGACCTGACCGGCATCAGCCAGGCGGGCAGCATCGGCGAAAAAATGGCCGCCATCCTCAAAGAGCGCGGCATTGCGCACCCCGAATCGCGGGCCTGCCCGGCCACGCTGTGGGATGTGTTCGGCGAACAGGGCCATCCGGTGCGCGCCACGGTGTCCGACATGGGGCCACTGCTGCTGGGCCGCATGCTCAACCTCAATGAAACCCAGGCCGGCGTCATCAACCTGGTGTTCAAGATCGCCGACGATAACGGCATGCTGCTGCTGGACCTCAAAGACCTGCGCGCCATGCTGCAGTATGTGGGCGACAACGCCAGCGAGTTCACCACCCAATACGGCAATGTCAGCGCCGCCAGCGTGGGCGCCATCCAGCGCGGCCTGCTGCAGATCGAGAGCCAGGGCGGCGAAGAGTTCTTCGGCGAGCCCATGCTCAATATCAGCGACTTCATGCAGACCGACAGCGCCGGCCAGGGCGTGATCAACATCCTGGCAGCCGACAAGCTGCTCAACTCGCCGCGCCTGTACGCCACCTTCCTGCTCTGGATGCTGTCCGAGCTGTTCGAGCAACTGCCCGAGATCGGCGACCCCGACAAACCCAAGCTGGTGTTCTTTTTTGACGAAGCCCACCTGCTGTTCAACGAGGCGCCCAAGGTGCTGCTCGAACGCATCGAGCTGGTGGTTCGCCTGGTGCGCTCCAAGGGCGTGGGCGTTTATTTCGTCACGCAAAACCCGCTGGACATCCCGGACTCGGTGCTGGCCCAGCTCGGCAACCGGGTGCAGCACGCGTTGCGCGCCTACACGCCACGCGACCAGAAAGCCGTCAAGGCCACCGCCCAGACCATGCGGCAAAAGCCGGGGCTGGACATCGAGACGGCGATTACCGAACTGGCCGTGGGCGAGGCGCTGGTGAGCTTTCTCGATGCCAAGGGCCGGCCCGGCATCACCGAGCGTGTGTATGTATTGCCGCCCGGCAGCCAGATTGGCCCCATCACCGCCCAGCAGCGGCAGGCGCTGCTGCAAGACTCGCTCGCCGGGGTGTATGAAAAAACCGTGGACCGCGAGTCGGCTTACGAGCAAATCAAGGGCCGGGCCGATGCAGCAGCGTCTGAAGCCGCGAAAGCCCCGAACGGTGGTGCGGCGGGTGAATCGGGCTCTGGGGGCTTGCTGGGCGGCCTCAACGATGTGCTGTTCGGCAGCACCGGCCCGCGCGGCGGCAAGCACGAAGGCCTGGCGCAAAGCATGGCCAAATCAGCCGTGCGCACCATGGGCTCGGCCGTGGGGCGTGAGATCATCCGCGGCGTGCTGGGCAGCATTTTTGGCGGCAAACGGCGCTAACCTTCATCAAATAAAACCTAAAACACAAGAAAGTCAGTCATTTATGAGCAACGTTCACCTGATCGACCACCCACTGGTGCAGCACAAGCTGACCCTGATGCGCCGCAAAGATGCGTCCACCAACACCTTTCGCACCCTGCTCAATGAGCTGAGCAGCCTGATGGCCTATGAGGTCACGCGCGACATGCCACTGCAGGACATCGAAGTCGAAACCCCGCTGGAAACCATGACCGGCAAGATCATTGACGGCAAAAAGGTCGTACTGGTGTCCATACTGCGCGCCGGCAACGGCTTTCTGGACGGCTTCCTCAACGTCGTGCCCGGCGCCCGCGTGGGCCACATCGGCCTGTACCGCGACCCGCAAACCCTGCAGCCGGTCGAGTACTTCTTCAAGATGCCGCAGGAAATGCAAGAGCGCGACATCGTTGTGGTCGACCCCATGCTGGCCACCGGCAACTCCGCCATCGCAGCGGTAGACCGGCTCAAAAAACTCAAGCCCAAGTCCATCAAGTTTGTCTGCCTGCTGACCTGCCCCGAAGGCATTGCCGCCCTGCAAAAAGCCCACCCCGACGTGCCGATTTACACCGCCGCCATTGACCGGCAGCTCAACGACCACGGCTACATCCTGCCCGGCCTGGGCGATGCGGGTGACCGGATTTTTGGGACGAAATAGGCCTCCAGCCCAATATCCACGTCCGCCAATAGCTCCTCTATTGATAGCTACAGAAATGCTTTCTCCGTTCATGCACAACCAGGGAGAGGCATGACCCACATGACCGATGAGCAGACGGAGATAGGCGTCAACGCGGCGAAGGTGATGCACCAGCACAGGGTTACGGGCTGGAGCCCGGCTGCTATACGAGCTTTGTGCTGCTGCAGGCACGGGATGCGGTCGAGGCGATTCGGCTGCGCGCGAATCGGTTGAAGGTGTGGAAGAAGGGGACGCTGCTGGCCGAAACGCCAGCGGCCACGGCGCAGTTGCGGCTGCCGCAGCGATCACCGGCAACCAGCTTTATGCCTTCCCGATAGTGGCTTCACTGCCCGCAGAGTCGTTGGCCATATCTTTGGCCAGGTGCGGCAGGTACTCCCGAACCAGCGTCTCCACCATGTCCGCCTGCGCCAGGTCCTTGGCTTTCTTGAGGGGCTCGCGATTGATATCTTTGGAAAGCTGGCGCTTGATCCGGGCAAAGTCCAGTGGATGCACAGTGCGCATGCGCGCCATGGCCCCATTCACGCCGACCACGACCTGATCGAAGCGGGGCACAGACAACAGCTTTTGCCCCATGGAGGCGCGAACAGGCCACAGGTCGCCTTCTTCAGGCGTCAGCTGAAGCGGGTGCTCCGATGTATCCTCCGGGTCCGGCGGAAAGCGGCGGATGAGGTCAATCTCGTAGCCTGAGGCGTTGCGCGCGGTGGAGTTGTCAAGCTCATCACGCTCGAAGGTCTTGTCGACCTTCTTCAGGATGCCCAGGAATGACATCTTGCGGTCCTTCATCACTTCCATAAAGGCCGCCTTCCTGGCGGTGTCGAAAAGCAGGTCAGCGTCCTGAGTAGCCATCACGTCGCTCGGAAGGCGCACGCCCGCGGCGGTCTCGTAGGCAAACAGTGCGTGGGTTCCCACCACAAGAAAGTGTTCGGACACCCCATAGCGCATCATCGCGTTAAGCACCTCGATCAGAATGTCCGGCGTTCTACCCACACGCAGCGCCTTGTTCATGCGCCTGTATTCCTCCGCCTTCCCTCGCAGAGTCTTTAGCCGGGCCTCGACCTCGGTCTTTCTTGTAGTGAACCGCTCGTACTTCAACTCGTTCTCGGGTGAAGCGGGCCCGTGAGACCGCTGCCGTGAGTGAGCCGAGAGCGAGATGAGGTAGCGGCCGCCATCCTGTTCCCGCCAGAACATCGAGCCTCTGTGGCGAATAGCCTCCGCCTCCGCCTGCTCCAGCGCGGAGAAAAGCATCTCGGCATCGATGAGTTGCCGTTTTTGCTGCTCGTTCAGCTCATAAAAGGAATTCACGCGCGTCTTCAATGTAAATATTGATTTGTAAATTTTACCTTGAAGACATTGAACTTCAAGGTAAATCTATGGAATTCTATTTTTACCTTGAAGAAGTCTGGCCGCAGGCGTCAACGTCGCCTTCGGCCACGACTGCGTGATGGACCCCTGGTACGGCGTGTGCTGCGACTACATGCTGGAGGGCTTTCACCTTGAAGCGCATGCCTCTCAAGGCACCGGCAACACGATGTCGACCCGCCCGCCGCCCATAGCGCCGCGTGTGAGCTTCAGTTCCCCCTGGTGGCTGGCCACCAGGTCGCTCACCACTGCCAGACCAACGCCGTGCCCGGGCACGCGCTCGTCCCCCCGCACGTGGAGCCGCAAGGCGGACTCGGTGTCACCGAACCCGGGGCCATCGTCCTCGATGCGGATGCACAAGCGCCCGGCTTCGCGCCACACCCGCACCATGATGCGGCTGCGCGCCCACTTGGCCGCGTTGTCCAGCAGGTTGCCCAGCATCTCGAACAAGTCGCCCTCGTCGATGCGCCAGGCCAGGTCGGGCGGGCACTCGACGCTGAAGTCCAACGCCTTTCCGGCATACACCTTGGCCAGCGCGTCGCGAATGCGCTCCAGGATAGGCGCCACCAGAAGCGGCGGCGCAAAGCGCGCGGCGCCCCCGGCGATGGCGCGCCCCAGCTGGTGCTGCACGATGTCGTCCATGCGGCTCACCTGCTGGTCCACCATTGCTGGCAGTTGGGCCGGCTCGGCCAGGCTGCTGCGCAGCACGGCCAGCGGAGTCTTCAGGCTGTGGGCCAGAAAGCTCAGTGCGTCGCGATGCCGGGCCTGGCGCTCGCGCTCCTGCTGGATCAGGGTGTTCAGGTTGTCCGTGAGGCCCGAGATTTCGGTGGGGTAGCGGCCTTCGATGCGCGATTGCTCGCCCTCTTCGATACGCCGGATCTCGCTGGCCACGTGCCGCAGCGGCGCCAGGCCCCACCGCAACAGCCACAGCTGGGCCAGCAACAACAGCACGGCGGCGCCGCCCAGCCAGAGCCACAGGGTGCGGGTAAAGGCGCCGACCTCGCCGTCGAAGGCCGCGCGGTCTTCCAGCACCGTGAGCACCAGCGGTGCCTCACGCGCGGAGGCCTTCCAGGTGACGGCATAGCTGACCGACAGGAAGGACCCGCCGGCCCCATCCACCGTCTCGTTACGCCATTGACCGGCTTGCAGGCTGCGCCGAAACGGTGGCTGAAGACCCAGGGTCGAGGCCGACTGCCACTGATCCCCCCGCAACACGTTGTAGATACCCGCGTACAGGCCGGAGCCCGGCAGCGAGAGGCGCGGCTCCGCAAACTCGGGCGGCATCACCAGCGCACCGCCGGCATCAAGTTCGGCAGCTGCCAGCAGCAGGTAGATGGTGCTCTGCAGCCGGCCGAAGTGGACGGTGCGCACACTGTCCTCATGGGCACGCTGCACCGCCAGCCCCGCGCCGGCCATGAAGGCCAACAGCACCAGCGCAGCCCCCAGAAGCAGGCGGGCACGAATGGAGTAGCCGGCCTTCATTCGAGGGTGAACCGGTAGCCCCGCCCCCGCACGGTGTCGATGGGGCCAACGCTGCCGTCCGGATCGAGCTTGCGCCGCAGCCGGCCCACCAACACCTCCAGCACGTTGCTGTCGCGGTCTTCCCCGTGCGGGTACAGGTAGTCCGACAGCGCCTGCTTGGTGACGATGGCCGGGCGCTGGCGCACCAGATACTCGAGCAGGCGGTACTCGAACGCCGTGAGCTCCAGCACCTCGCCATTGAGCCGCACCGCCTGCGCCGACAGGTCGATGCTGAGGGGGCCGAGCGTCAGCACGTCAGAGGCAGTCTTGAGCGAGCGCCGCAGCAAGGCCTTGAGCCGCGCCGCCAGCTCCGGGTATTCGAAAGGCTTGACCAGGTAGTCGTCGGCCCCGGCTTCCAGCCCCACAACCTTGTCTTGCCAGCTGCCGCGTGCGGTAAGGATCAGGATGGGTAGGGCACGCCCCTCCTGGCGCAGGCGCTGCACGATGGTCAGCCCGTTCAGCTTGGGCAGCCCCAGGTCGACGATGACCAGGTCGACCGGGTACTCGCGCGCCAGGAACAGGCCCTCTTCGCCGTCCTTGGCCTGATCGACCCGGTAGCCATCGGCCTCCAGCTGGCGGGCCAGTGTGAGCCGCAGCGCGGCATCGTCCTCGATCAGTAACAAGCGCATGGGTTAAAGCTGCCGCAGGCCGGCCCACACTATCGGACCTGGCCGGTGGCGACGTCCACCTGGATCACGCGGACCTCACCAGCCGGCGTGACCACCTTGACGCGCCATACCGGCTGGCCCGAAGACTCGGACTTTTCGACGGACAGCACGCGGCCGCCACTGGCCCGCTGGGCCACCGCGGCCGCGTCGTCGCGGCTCAGGTCGGCCCAGGCCAGGTTGGACGCCACCAACAAGGTGGCGCAGAGCAGTTTGGCAAATGCGTTCATCGGGCGTTCATCGGTTGTAAGCACCATAGTACTCGCGATCGCCACGGTCATCGCGCCTGCCTTGGTATTCGCGTGCGCCGTGGAACTCGCGCCCCACCGGCTCCACCGGCGCCACCGAGACGCGCACGGGCAAGGTGCGGCCCGGGTTCTCGCGGGTCACCGTGCTGTAGACCTGACCGCGGTACTCGTACTCGACCTTGTAGCCCGTGAGGCGGGTCTGCACATCGTTGACGGTGTGGCAATTCTGCACCTGGCGCTGCTGCGGCTGGGATGCCTGCTGGTAGCCACCACCCCAGCCGTTCTGGTTGGCAAAGTGCTCGCCGGCCAGCGCGCCGACCACGGCACCGACCGCGGTGGCGGCTTCGCGGCCGTGGCCCCTGCCGACCTGGTTGCCCAGCAAGGCGCCGGCCACACCGCCAAGCGCCAGCCCGCCGTAATTGCGCGACGCCGCCACGGGTTGCTGCTCGGTCACCCACTGGCTGGTGCACTCGTTGTGCGGCACGGAGACGTTCTCGTACCGCGGTTCGACATTGCGCACGCGGGCAGTGTCGTTGAAGGTCTGGGCCTGGACGCCCGCTGCCAGCAGCGTGGTCAGGCAAAGAATGGCAGAACGTTTCATGAAGAGGCTCCTTGGTTGATATGGAACAAGCTTACAAAGAGGTAGGTGAACGCAAGCTGAACGAAATCGATAAAAGGTTCCTCACGACGCCTACCCAAGCGCCGCGGTATGACCCGCGTGCCTGAGCTGAGTCGTTCTTGCAAGATGGAGTCATGGCAAAGCCTAACCATTGACTCGCCAGCATCTCAATGCGCTGCCGGCTGCTACCTCTAAGACGGGGATCGAGGAATCGCTGAGAATTACAGTCAAAATCGGAAGCAGATTCCAAGATCACGCATCATGAACAACTACATCATGCCAATCGATCGTGCCACCCTCGAAGCAGTCATCAAGGCGTCCGGCGGAGGCGTGAACACAGAGGTATACATTGAGCCGCTTCTGGAAAAACTAAACCAGCTGCAAGCGCATCGCCAATACCAACCGCTTTTAGAGCAACTGCTTCGCGCAAAGAACCCCGGTGACCTGAGAGGTCGTGTGCTGGAAGTCAACTTCGCCCGCGCATTCTTGCAAAAACAGATCAGCTTGGAGTACGGTGCCAAACAAGGCGGTAAGGGAGACATAGATTTCTGCTGGAATACGGAGTTGGGAAAAGTTCATGTGGAGCTCAAACTTCTTGGAGAGCAACAAGCGATCCAGACGGCAGTGCATAGTCAGCTTGCCAGTGGCGGAATCTTCCAAATTAGTCAGGCTGACGATACACAAGATGTCGGCAGGATTCAGCGCGACATCTTCGGCAAGAGCTCTCCCTCGAAATTCAATCCCATAGTGGTCGATGGTTGTATCAATCTAGTGGGCGTTGACGTATCTGAATTGCAGCTTGGCGCAATAGATGAGTGCGACTGCGTGCATGCAGTCGGTGGTGCCAACATGGCACGTTGCCACTTTGATCACGCCTTCATCCGGCCGGCTGTCGTTGGAGCTTTGGAGCCACTACGCGAGCACGGTCCCGACCAAAAGAGTTGGGTCGATCGGTACCACCCGCAACCGGAGCCCGATCCCCATCCGCGTAGCTACATTCATGGCGTTGTGTTTCTTTTCAGGACGCCGTCGGAAAGGGCGGCGCTATCCTATGAGTTGCAAAGCTGCATAGTTTGGAATCCCGGACTGATCGACATCGGCCTGGCAAAGAAGGTCGCCGAAGCGTGGTATGGAGTTCTCTCGGTGCGAACGAATCAGATATCTTCATGGATTGCGGCGACCAATTAATATTCTTTAGTCTGTGCAAGCGCTTAGAAGCGTCGATCTCGCCGCTTGGTGTCGGCGCGCGTCAAGGTAGTTGTCCTGGATTTACCTTGATCGCCAGGCGGCTCATGGTTTGGTGACCAAAAATCCGGACCCGAGGAATGCCCGGTAGACGATACGCGGGCAGTTCCCAAGGCCACAGTGCCCTGGGTCGGTGTGGCGTCCACACCCTACCCTGACCTGCCGCCGGGTCTCTTGCACACCAAGGTGAGGGAGCCGTACCGCTTTTTTCAGCCCGGCTTGCCGGCCCTGCTCAACTCACTTCACGAGTTCCAGGACCTCACCCTTCTTCTTTTTGATCAGCACCACCAGGAACTTGGCGGGCTGGGTGGTGCTGGCATTGCGGCCCACGGTGTGAATGTCGTTGGGGCCTTCATAAAAGGTCTGTCCCGGTGTCAGCGTGACTTCTTTTCCGCCCTTGACCTGCATCACGATGGAGCCTTCAAGCACGTAGATGAAACCGTGTGCGCGGTGGCGGTGTACAGGGTCGGCAGCGCCGGGGGCGTAGTCCACGGTGATGACCAGGCCTTCCTTGCCGGGCAGGTCGGAAAGGTCTTTGGACATGAGCGGCGTGACGCTGACGCCGTCGATGCCGCTGGCCAAGGCTGGCTGGGCGAACAGCGCGCTTGCTGCCAGAAACAGGGGGATGCAGATTTTTTTCATGGATTGACTCTTTAAGTTTGTTGGCGAGACCGGGCCCACGCGCATGCACGCGAGCCCGCTCCCGACGGGGGGTGAATTTCAGATACCGGTTGCGATTAAAAGGATTTCGGTCACTCCAGCGGCTTGCCAGACGGCGGTTGCCGCATGCCCACCGCCATGCGGTTCCAGGCGTTGATCTGCGCGACCGCCCAGGTAAGGTCGACAATCTCCTGCTCGTTGAACTGGCCCTGCAGCGCCGCGAAGGCGGCATCGTGGTCGCCGTGCTCGCCGGCGAGCTGGGTCAGCGTTTCGGCCCAGGCCAGTGCGGCGCGCTCGCGCTCGCTGTAAAAGCCGACTTCGCGCCAGGTCGACAGGCTGTTGATGCGTTGCCAGGTTTCCCCGTGCTTGCGCAGATCGCGCACATGCATATCGACGCAAAAGGCGCAGCCGTTGATTTGCGACACACGGCTTTGCACCAGTTCGATGAGGGGCATGCCAAGCGTGGATTGGCTGGTGATGGCGCCGACGGCAGCCATGGCCTGGTAGGCCTTGGGGGCAATCTGGGTCCAGGGGAGTCGAGCTTCGTTCATGAGGTTTCCTTCGGGTTTAAGTGACTCGGAATTGAGATTCACATACCTACAAGACGGCTGGCGGTGCCGTTTTGTGACACAAACTGCCCTGCCTGCTGAAATTTCAGCGACTTTTTCAGAAAAACGTTTTTTCAGCAGTTCAGGATGCAACCGGCTGCGCGAGCTTGTCGGGGTGCACTGGCAGGGATGCGCACCATGCGTTCGCCG
The DNA here is from genome assembly GCF_036676035.1 of Polaromonas sp. GTDB lineage: Bacteria > Pseudomonadota > Gammaproteobacteria > Burkholderiales > Burkholderiaceae_C > Polaromonas. Next base: position 65,998 of record NZ_JAKFDR010000113.1, on the reverse strand, counting down.
TTGGTCTTAAAAGACTGCACCTTGTGTTCGCTGCCAGCGCCGCGAGATTGCGGACCCATGCGGCCATTGCACATACCGGCAGGAGAGCGTAAAAAGAGGGGGGTTATTCGACTCGCACTTGAGATGGCGTCACTGTCACAAGACGGTGGTGTCAAACGTCTAGGTAGCTATGAACGACGCCACCGACACATTCAACCGCCTCCGCCCTCGCTTGCAGGGTATTGCCTACCGCATGCTGGGCTCCTCGGCCGAAGCCGAAGAAGTCGTCCAGGATGCGTGGCTGCGATGGCACGAGGCTGACCAGGATCACCTGGAGAATACGGAGGCCTGGCTCGTTTCCGTCACCACGCGCCTGGCCATTGACAGACTGCGCACGGCCAAGATCCAGCGCGAGCACTATGTCGGCACATGGCTGCCGGAGCCCCTGCTCTCCGATTCTCCAGTCTCGCCGGAGCAGGTACTGGAGCGAGCCGACGACGTCTCGGTTGCCTTCCTCGCACTGCTGGAGCGCCTTGCTCCCGAGGCCCGTGCGGCCTATTTGCTGCGCGAGGTGTTTGATGCCGACTATGGCGAAGTGGCCGAGGTCCTGGGCAAGACCGAGCCCGCCTGCAGGCAACTTGTTCACCGCGCCAAGGTGCAGTTACAGGACCAGCGGCCGCGGTACACCGTCGCTCGGGAAACCCAACTGCGGTTGCTGCGGGGGTTCGCTGATGCCGCCGTGCGCGGCGAGTTTGCCGCGCTCAAAACCATGCTCGCTGACGACGCGCAGCTGATCGGCGATGGCGGCGGCAAGGTGCCCAGCTTTGGAGTACCGCTGGTGGGCGGGCAGCGCATCGCACAGCTGTATCTCGCCACCAGCCTTCGCTACCCCAACCTGGTGCGATTCGAAGTGGTTGTGCTCAACGGTCAATGGGGCTTGCTGCGCTTCATCGATGGCGCCCTGGAGTCGGCGCAATCGCTCGAAACAGATGGGGAGCGCATCGTGCGCATTCACGCGCAGCGCAACCCGGACAAGCTCGCCCGCATCGCCAAAGCATTGGGTCGCGATCTGAATGTCACAAGTCAGCCCCCTCAAACGTCTTGAGTCTGTGTATCCCAACCATGACTCAAAGGTAAAACCATGAACGAACCCCGCCTCCACTGGACCGAAATCTCTCCCAAGGCCTATCAAGCCATGGCCGGCGTCAACGTCGCCACCGCCAAGTCTTCGCTCGGCCCTGTCCTGATGGAACTCGTGCAGACGCGCGTGTCCCAGCTCAATGGCTGCGCCTTCTGCCTGGACATGCATGCACGCGATCTGCGCAAGCATGGCGAGACTTGGCAGCGCATCAACAGCCTGTCGACCTGGCGCGAAACCGGCCTGTACAGCAAGCGCGAGCGCGCCGCGCTGAACTGGGCCGAAACCACGACCAGGCTGGTCGAGCACCACGGCAGCCGGGATGCCGACTTCGACGCACTGAAGAGCCAGTTCAGTGACCAGGAAATCGTCGAGCTCTGCTGGACGATTGCGCAGATCAACGCCTGGAATCGCATGGCCATCAGCATGCAGATGCCGGTGCTTGAAAAGCCCATCCAATGAGCGCCCACCAAAGACGCTTTCTCGCTCGCTGAACGAGATCCAAGTGATATATACAAGGCATGATGGTTTTCTTCAACGATAGGGACAGCAGATTTTCCCCGCGTTGTCACAACCGGCCATCGTCAAACGTCTTGTTTTGCATGGATGGTTGCAGGTTGTCGCCGTCTTTAATTCTCCCTATGTAATGAAGGACTTCATATGAAAATCGTAATCATCGGAGGCAGCGGCCTCATCGGCAAGAAACTTGCGGCCCTGCTTCGGCAGACCGGGCATGAGGTAGTGGCGGCATCGCCCTCGTCGGGCGTCAACGCGGTGACCGGAGAAGGACTCTCTCAGGCGCTCGCCGGCGCTGAGGTCGTGGTTTGACGTGACGAACTCACCGTCGTTCGAAGACGAAGCGGTGATGAATTTTTTCAAATCGTCGACCCAGAATCTGCTCGCCGCCGAACTCGCCGCGGGCGTGCGCCATCATGTGGCGCTGTCGGTTGTGGGGTCTGAGCGCGTGCCCGAAAGCGGCTACTTCCGTGCCAAGGTGGCCCAGGTGTCCATCATCAAGGGCTCCACGGTGCCGTACACGATTGTCCGGGCCACCCAATTTTTCGAGTTCCTGGCATCCATTGCCTATGTGAGCACCCAGGGCCAGACGGTGCGTGCGTCGTCTGCTCGGTTGCAGCCGATTGCGGCTGATGACGTCGCCGCCGCGCTTGCGAAGGTTGCCACCGAGGCACCGCTCAACGACACCTGTGAAGTCGCAGGGCCCAGTCATTCCGTCTCGACGAGCTGCTGCGACGCACCTTGCAAGCCAGCAAGGACCCGCGGGAAGTCGTAAAGGATGACGACGCGCTGTATTTTGGAACGCGCCTCGGTGACAAGTCCTTGACGCCCGGCGCCCATGTGCGGATCGGCACGACTTCGCTGGAAAACTGGCTGGCAAACGCGACCGCCAAATAGATCGGCATCTTCCCGGCGAGAAAGCCAGCCGCTAAGCTCAACTCCTTCCCAAAATTACCCAACAAGGCAAACCCCATGACAAGCTACTGGCTCATGAAATCCGAACCCGAAGAATGCTCGGTGGACGACGCGCTGGCGGCCCCCAACGCCACGGTGCCTTGGGTCGGCGTGCGCAACTACCAGGCGCGCAACTTCATGCGCGATGGGATGCGGGTTGGCGACGGCGTGCTGTTTTACCACTCCAGTTGTGCCGAGCCGGGCATCGTCGGCATTGCACAGGTGGCGTCTACGCCCTACCCTGACCCGACGCAGTTTGACCCGAAGTCGCCTTACTACGACGCCAAGTCAAAACCCGAGGAACCGCGCTGGCTGCTGGTGGATGTGCAGGTGCTGCGCAAGACGCGCAACCTCACCCTGCCCGAATTGCGCGCCGATGAGGCGCTTCAAGACCTGGTGGTGCTGCGCAAGGGCAACCGGCTGTCGATCACACCGGTCGAGCCGCAGCACTGGCGGGCGATCTCACAACTGCTGGGCAACCCGGAGCGTTGAAGCGAACAGCGCTTGGCCCTCTTTTTCGGGGGTGCGCGAGGACTCAGCCCTAAGCGTGCTTGGCTTCCATCAACTTCACCAACGCCCACAACACCCGGTTCGCCGGCGTGGCAACCCCAAGCGCCTCCCCGCGCCGCACGATCAAGCCATTGAGGTAATCGATCTCAGTTCGCTTGCCGCGCGCCAGGTCTTGGGCGGTGGATGCGTACTGATTGGGCATGCTGCCGGCGAGCTTGTCCACGGCCGCATGCACGTCGCCCGCCACCTGCACGCCTTCGGCCTGGGCCACGGCCAGGCATTCGGCCACCACGTCGCGCATCACGTCTTTCACGCCCTCGCCCTGCACCGTCTTGCCATACGGCAGCTGGGCGATGGCCGAGACGGCGTTGTAGGCGCAGTTGAGGATGAGCTTGGCCCACAGCGCGCCGCGCACATTGTTGGAGACCTCGGTGGGCACGCCGACGGCGATCAGGGCTTGCGCCACGGCCTCGCTGGCGCTGGAAGGCTCGATCACCAGGTCGCCGCGTCCATGGTGTTTGAGGTGACCGGGGCCGGCCATCTCGGTGGCGACGTACACCACGGCGGCGGCCACCGCGATTTCGGGGAGCACCGCGCGCAGCCGGTCGGCGTTGTCCACGCCGTTTTGCAGGCACAGCACCAGGGCGTCGGCCGGCAGGTGCGGCCGTATCTGGGCGCCGGCCGATTCGGTGTCGGTGGATTTGACGCAGAAGAGGACGAGCTTGGCGCCCTGCACGGCGCTGGGCTCGGTGCTGGCGGCCAGGCGCACGTGTTCGTCAAAGGTCGTGGTTTCCATGCGCAGGCCGTCGCGTGCTATGGCCTCTACATGCTGGGGCCGGGCGATCAGCACCACCTCGTGCCCGGCGCGCGCCAGCATGCCGCCGAAATAGCAGCCCACGGCGCCCGCGCCCATCACGGCGACCTTGATGCGTTTGTCATTGGGCGGGAGGCTGGTCATGGGGGGCTTTCAGGGTGCAAAGAGGGAGAAACATGATAGCCCTTCGCGGCAAGACGGTTTGACATAGCAGCCGGCGATACGGTGCTGATATTTGGATAAAATAGGCCTTCCGCCCATGCAGGATGAGCGCAGACAGCTATCAATTTAATAGCAAATCAGCCACGCCGCTTATCCGCCTCACAGGCGAACCACCAAGCCATGACCTTCCTGACTGCCGCCCTCTACAAATTCGTCGAACTCCCCGACTTCGCCGAGCTCCAGCCGCCGCTGCTGGCCTTTTGCGAGGCCCATGGCGTCAAGGGCACGCTGCTGCTGGCACCTGAAGGCATCAACGGCACGATTGCCGGCCCGGAAGATGGCGTGCGTGCGGTGCTGGCGTATTTGCGCAGCGATGCGCGCCTGGCGGCGCTGGAGCACAAGGAGGCCTGGGCAGACCACCTGCCGTTTTACCGGATGAAGGTCCGCCTCAAACGCGAGATCGTGACCATGGGTGTGCCCGAGGTGCATCCGGCCCTCATGGCCGGCCAGTACGTCAAGCCGCAAGACTGGAACCAGCTGATCGCAGACCCCAACGTCGTGCTGATCGACACACGCAACGATTACGAAGTCTCCATCGGCACCTTCAAGGGCGCCATCAACCCCGCCACCCACAGCTTTTCAGAGCTGCCGGGCTGGGTAGAGCAGCAAATGGCCGAAGGCGGCAAGCTCGCCACCACCGACGGCAAAAAGCCCCGCGTCGCCATGTTCTGCACCGGCGGCATACGCTGCGAAAAGTCGACGGCGCTGATGCGCAGCAAAGGCTTTGACGAGGTTTACCACCTCGAAGGCGGCATCCTCAAATACCTGGAAACCGTACCGCAGGCGCAAAGCAGTTGGGAAGGCGAATGCTTTGTCTTTGACGAACGCGTCTCGGTCGGCCATGGCCTCAAGCCCGGCGACTTCACGCTGTGCCGCTCTTGCCGCGACCCACTGAGCGACCAAGACCGCCAGTCGCCGCTGTACGAGCTGGGCGTGAGTTGCGCGCGCTGCCACGACCGCACCACCAAAGAACAAAAACGCGGCTACCGCGAGCGCCAGCGCCAGGTTGAACTGGCCCAAGCGCGCCAGCAAGCTCATATTGGCGTGCGCCAGCCGGGCTCTACCTGAAGGCCCCGTGTCACATGAAGTGGTGGCCCGGATGACACCAAGCCTGCCTGTCCTGTATTCCTTTCGCCGCTGCCCCTACGCCATGCGCGCACGGCTGGCGCTGGCCGTCAGCGGCCAGCGCTGCGAATTGCGCGAAGTCACGTTGCGCGACAAACCGCCCGAAATGCTGGCCGCTTCGCCCAAGGGGACGGTGCCGGTGCTGGTCTTGCCGGACGGGCAAGTGATTGATGAAAGCCTGGACATCATGCTGTGGGCACTGGGGCAAAACGACCCAGAGCATTGGCTCGTACCTCAACACGGTTCCATGGCGGACATGCAGGCGCTGATCAGCCAGAACGATGATGAATTCAAGCAGCACCTGGACCGCTACAAATACCCCAACCGTTACCCGCAAGAGTCGGCCGGCGACGCGCAAAGCTTTGCACAAGCGCACCGCGCTGACGGCGCACGCTGGCTGAGCGGGATGGAGCGCATGTTGAGCGATGGATGGCTGTTTGGCCCTAACGCCAGCCTGGCGGACATGGCCCTGCTGCCCTTTGTGCGGCAGTTTGCCCACACAGACAAGGCGTGGTTCGCAGCGCAGCCCTGGCCGCGGCTGCAGGCCTGGCTGGCGGGGTTTGAGGCGAGCACCCTTTATCAAAGCGTGATGGAGAAACATGCGCCCTGGCGGGTTGCGCCTGAATGACGCTATTACTTTAATAGCAACTTACCTATATATTCATTGGGCCAAAGGTCTATTTGACCCCAAAGAAACAGGGTGCTGATTGGGGGAAGACAAATACCGAAGCGGGAACGGCCCTCATCCCAGCCTTCTCCCAGAGGGAGAAGGAGCAAGAAGGGGCACTCTTCAACTCTTGCAACTCTTGCAACTCTTGCAACTCTTGCAACTCTTGCAAAAAAGTTGGTTATAGGGCTTGGTTGTATGGTGTTGTGCGAATTACACCCTCTCCCCCTGGGAGAGGGCTGGGGTGAGGGCTGAACCCGAGTCCGGCCATCAATTGCGACAAACCAGCGCAGGCTACAGTTCCGGCGCAATCGCCTCGGCGTAGTCGTACAGTGCACTCAGAATCGCCTGGCCACGCTCGTCGGCCGTTTCTGAAAGCGTGTCGATCTCGGCAAACAGCGCATCTACGTTGCGCGCCCCGCCCTCGCCTTCGAGCAAGCGCGCAACTCGATGCGCCTCCCAGCGTTCGAGCTCTTCCGGGTTCAGGGTTTCAACAAAATTACGGGCGCGGTAGCGAAACAGCAGCTCTTCCAGCCGGTCGTCGTCAAAGCCTGTGCGGGTGTGCGCCAGTTCGGCGGCGGACAGTTCGCGCAACTGGTTCAGGCGCCGGCGATCCCCATTGCCGATAAAGCCGCCGTACAGGTCCTCGTCCACATCCGGCGCCGCTTCTTTCGGGCGCTGAAAAACCTCGGGCCAGATCGCGCTCATGTCGGGCAGGCCAGCGGCGATTTCGGCGTGGCGCAGCGCGGCTTGCATATCCACACCCCACTTCGCCGCCATCTCGGGCGTGAGCGTTTGCAGCTTGCGCGCCACCATGGGCGACTTGTTGAGGTGCACGGACTTGAGCGGCAGGCGGCTCACGCCTTCGGGCAGATCGGCTGACTTGGTGAACAGGCGCTGGCGCAGCGTGGCCACGTCCAGCAGCGGCAGCTCGCTCGGGTCGTGGGCCAGGTCCCAGGCCAGTAGTTCGTTCTTGTTGGTGGGGTGCGTGGCCAGCGGAAACATCACGGCCAGGCAGCCGTGCTCGGGCGCGAACATGCCGGATACATGCAGAAACGGCCGCGCCGTCTGGGGGCTGGCGGGCAAACCCAGCTCGGCCGCCACGCGGTCTTTTTTGTGCAGGCTTAAGGCAAAGTCGAAGAGCCTGGGCTGGGCTGTGCGAATCAGCCGCGCCAGGGCAATGGTGGCGCGCACGTCAGACAGCGCATCGTGCGCGGCTTCGTGCAGCAGGCCGTTGGCACGCGCCAGGTCTTCGAGCTTGAAGCTGGGCTTGCCGTCTTCCTTGGCCGGCCAATTGATGCCGCCCGGCCGCAGCGCATAGGCCATGCGCACCACGTCCAGCAAATCCCAGCGGCCGCAGTCGTTCTGCCACTCGCGTGCGTACGGGTCGATCAGGTTGCGCCAGAACATGAAGCGCGTCACCTCGTCGTCAAAGCGTATGGTGTTGTAGCCCACGCCTATGGTGCCGGGCTCGGCCAGCGCCTGCTCAATCTGTGCGGCAAACGCGTGCTCGGCCATGCCGCGCTCCAGGCACAGCTGCGGCGTGATGCCGGTGACCAGGCACGACGCCGGGTCGGGCAAATAGTCGTTGGCGGGCTTGCAGTACAGCATCAAGGGCTCGCCCACTTCGTTCAGCTCGGCGTCGGTGCGAATCCCGGCAAACTGCGCAGGCCGGTCGCGGCGCGGGTTGAGGCCAAAGGTTTCGTAGTCGTGCCAGAGAAAGGTGTGGGGTGCCATGGCTTGGATTTGAACGTTTTTTTAAGAGAAGAATAGCCTCCTGCCCAATGAATCCGGGCGCAAGCAGCTACTGTATTTATAGCGCATAAAAAAAGGCCGATAGCGTGATGCTACCGGCCTTTTGGGGCTGCGCTGAAAAATCCGCGTTCAGCCCCACCTCCAACCGCCCTCCCCGGTCGCGGCGGAAATCGCGTCGGCGGACAGGATGGCTGCCTGCGCGTCACTACCCTCCAGCCACGCGGCGACGGCCCGACCCTTCAGGTCATGGCCGAGCACCAGCCGCAACTGCACGCCACCGGACAGCTGGGCGGTGGCTGTCGTGGTGGCGGCAAACGGCAATCGTGTCTGGAGCGCTTTCGCAAGCGCATCCTGTCCGGTCCCGAACTGGATATCGGTTTTTATCTGGCGGTATGGCCGGGCATTGGTCAGCCGCGCGGTGATGACCCCGGTGCTCGCCAGCCGGCCCGCCGTGCGACGGGCCAGGTTGGTGATGCCCACGCCGTTGGACACCTCGAGCCGAACGCCACGCAGCGTATCGCGCAAAGCCCCGGCCCCCGCCCCGGTTGGTAACGGCGTTTGCTGCACGGCTGCCACCGGCTGCAGGGGGGCCGCACTCGCCACGGTCACCCCTTTCGCGCTGGGTTTCTCGCCAGCCGGCTGACGTTGAGCGGGCGGCGCTGTCTGGGCCGCAGCCTGAAGCGTTTGGCCCGGTTGGATTGCCTGGACTGCTTTCGCCTGCTGCACCGCCTGCCCCTGCCGCGACGTGCTCGCCTGCAACTCATAGATCTGGGGCGCCACGGTCACCAGGCGGGCGCCGGGAGGGAGCACCTGCCCGATGTCCGCTGGCACGGCCGGAGTTTCGGCCACAGCTTGCGTTGCGGCAGCCTGCTGCCTCGCCTGCGCCAGCAAGGCCAGGTTTTGCTGCGTCTGCGTGTTCTCGGGGCTCAGTTGCTGAGCGCGCGCAAGCGCAAGCCCGGCCTCGTCCAGCAGGTCGGCACGCAGCAAGGCGTAGCCGGCGTTGTTGTACAAGTACGCGGCCTCGGGCGCCAGCGCGATGGCGCGGGCAAACAGGTCCAATGCCGTGCCCGTGCGCCCCTCCTGCGCATGAATCACGCCCAGCGCATTGAGCGCGCCCACATGCCGGGGCTCCATCCGCAGCACCTGCTCGTAGTGCACGCTCGCCTGCTCCAATTGGCCAAGGCCATGCACCGCCCGGCCCTGCGCGTAAATCGCCTCCACCGGAAACGCATCGGAGGGCAAGACCGGCGCCCCGGCTATACGCACCGGCACGCCATTCTTCGAGGTCTGCCACTTCGCGCCCGTCACGGAGCTGGCAGTCGGCGACCTGGCCATCTGGGCGCAGGCCATCAGAGTGCCCAACACCGACACGGTTGCGACTGTGTTGAATATAAGGTTCATGGCGTTTTCTCCCGATACAAGGTTCACCACTGGGTTAGCGAGAACCACCCAACATGGGCAGCAGCGTGCGGTAAATGCTGATCATGGCGGGGCCCATCAGCACCAGCATCAACGAAGGAAAGATAAAGAAAATCAACGGAAACAGCAGTTTCAGCGGAATTTTTGCCGCCATCTCCTCGGCGCGCAGCCGCCTGTGGGTGCGCATGGTCTCGGCCTGAATGCGCAGTGCGTCGGCCACGTTGGTGCCAAACCGGTCGGACTGCACCAGCATCGCCACGAAGGACGAAATATCGTCCACCCCGCTGCGCAACGCAAAATTGCGCAGCGCACGCTCGCGCTTCACGCCCATCCGCAGCTCCAGCGCCACCAGGTTCAGCTCGTCGGCCAATGCCTGGCTGCGCAGGCCGATCTCGCTGGCCGCGCGGTTCATCGCCGCGTCCAGTCCCAGGCCCGCCTCCACGCACACCAGCATCAGGTCCAGCGCGTCCGGCAGGGCTTCCGTCAGTTCGCGCTGACGGCGGCGCATGAGATTGGTCAGCACCATGTTCGGCAGGTAGTAGCCGATGGACGCCAGCAGCAGCAGGATCAGCACATTGGTGTTCAGCGTCAACGCCCCCCCCAAAGTGATGCCCTGGAACACCACGAACAAGCCGGGCAGCAGCAGCGCCAGCACCGTCTTGGCAGCAAAGAAAATGACCGGCCAGCTGGCTTCGCGCAGTCCGGCCTGCATGAATCGCACCCGCAGGCTGGAGGCCTCCCAACCCTCCTTGGGCGCAGACAGTTTGGCCATCGGGCCCACCACCTTGACCACCTTGGCCAGCCACTCGCTGGTGCCCGTGATGCTCTTTTCGGTCTCGCCCTCGTCCAGCTGGCTCAGCCGCTGCTCGACGACCTCGCGCCGGCTCAGCCATCTCGCCACCCCCAGAGCCACCCCGGTCACGGACAGAAACACCAGCGCAAGAATGATGAATTGCATGTCCATGGGACCTCCTTAAACGCGAATTTTGACGATCCGCCACATCGCAAAAATCCCGATCACCATCAGCGTCAGCACGGCGATCACGAGGCGAATGCCCATCGGATCGGTGAACAGCACGGACAGGTATTTCGGGTTGAGGAACTGGATCGCCGCGGCCAGGCAAAACGGCAGCACGGTCAGAATCCGTGCCGACAGCTTGCCTTCGGCCGCCAGCACGCGCACCTTGGCAAACAGCTTGAACCGCTCGCGCACCAGTTCGGCGAGCTTGTCAAGCAGCTCGGCCAGGTTGCCGCCGGTTTCGCGTTGGATGATCACCGCCATCACGAAGTAGCGCATGTCGGCGCTCACCACCCGGGCCGTCAGGTTGTTCAGTGCGTTGTCAACGGAAATGCCGAACCCGATCTCGTCGGACGTGATCTTGAACTCACCGGCAATCGGCTCCGGCGCCTCGTTCCCCACCATCGCCAATGCCGACGGGAAGGCATGGCCCGCCCGCAGCGCCCGGCTGATCAGGTCCATCGCGTCGGGCAGCTGCGCCTCTATCATCTGCAGCCGCTTCTCGCGCTTGTACAGCAGCCGCATGCCCGGAGCCGCCGTCAGCGCTGCCGCCGCGAGCACCGTCAGCGGCCACGGCCAGCGCAGCAGCAAGCCCACCATCAACACCCCCAGGCCGCACAGCAGGGATACGGTGATCAGGTGCATCACCGTGCTGCCAGTGCCCGATTGCTCCAGCAGGCGGTCCAACTGGTGGGCGCGCGGCATCTTCAGCAGCAGCTTCTGCAGCACGGGCGAGTGGCTCATCACCCGCTGCTTGAGCAGCTGCGATTCGCCCGCCTCATGACCACCCGCCGAAATCGCACGCAGCCGCTGCTCCACCCGGCGCACCTCCGGACTCTTGCTGTCGTTCCAGTAGACAAAGGAGCCTTCGAGCAGCAGCACCACCGCAAGGAAGGCGAGGATCACAAAGAGTGAAAAAACGGGGTTCATGATGCTACTCGTAAATTAAGGAGGGGTCGAACGTGTCGTCCGCCACGCTCAGGCCGTAGGCCTTCAGACGGTCCATGAATTTCGGGCGCACCCCCAACGCCCGGAAGTGTCCCTTCACCGTGCCGTCCGCATCGATGCCGGTCTGTTTGAAGTGATAGATTTCCTGCATGGTGATGATGTCCCCCTCCATGCCCGTGATCTCCTGCAGGCTGATCAGCTTGCGGCTACCGTCGTTCAGGCGGGCGATCTGGATCACCGCATCGATGGCCGAGCTGACCTGCTGGCGCATCGCCTCCTGCGGAATGACCGCGCCGCCATAGCCCGCCATGTTTTCCAGGCGGGTCAGCGCGTCGCGCGGCGAGTTGGCGTGCACCGTCGCCATGGAGCCTTCATGACCCGTGTTCATGGCCTGCAGCATGTCCAGTACCTCGGCGCCGCGCACCTCGCCCAGAATGATGCGGTCCGGCCGCATCCGCAGGCTGTTGCGCATCAACGCCCGCTGGCTCACCTCGCCCTTGTCTTCGATGTTTGGCGGCCGCGTTTCCAGCCGCACCACATGCGGCTGCTGCAATTGCAGTTCGGCCGCGTCCTCTATCGTCACGATGCGCTCGTCGGGCGGGATCGAACTGGACAGCACGTTCAGCAGCGTCGTCTTGCCGGTGCCCGTGCCGCCCGAGATCAGCACGTTGACCTTGGCCCGCACCATGGCCGACAGCAGCTTTGCCAGTGCCGGCGTGAGCGAGCGTTTGGCTATCAGGTCGTCCATCTTCAGTGGCACCACGGCAAAGCGGCGGATCGACAGCAGCGGCCCGTCCAGCGCCAGCGGCGCAATGATCGCGTTCACGCGCGAACCGTCCGGCAGCCGTGCGTCCACCATCGGGCTCGATTCATCGACCCGCCGCCCCACCCTGGAGACGATCTTGTCGATGATCTTCATCAGGTGCTCATCGTCGGAGAAAGTGATGCTCGTCTTCTCCAGCTTGCCGTACCGCTCCACATACACCTGCGTCGGGCCATTGACCAGAATGTCCGACACCGTCGGGTCGGCCAGCAGCGCCTCCAGCGGCCCCAGGCCCATCACCTCGTCCTGAATGTCCTGGACGATATGCCGGCGTTCCATGGCGTTCAGCGCCGTGCCGTTCTCCTGCAGCAGCCGCTCCACCAGCTGGCCCAGCTCCTTGCGCAGACGCTCGGGCTTCATCGCCCCCATGACTTCCAGGTCGATGCGGCCCAGCAGCTGGTTGTGCAGTGTTTCCTTCAAGGCGTGGTATTCGCCGGACATGGCAGCAGGCATGGCGCCGTTCAGTCCTTTCCTCAAGTCGGACCCGAACGAGCTGTCCTCCTGCAATTGTGGTCTCAAGTTCATGAAGCTCATGATGCGTTACTCCTGGAAAGGGTTATTGATTCAAACAAGGTCATGCCGGACTGGTGGGACAACACCTTGAACCAGTGTTTGCCCGGTTTCGTCATCACCGGGGAAAGCTCTCGCGCCCATTCCTGCAGCGCCCTCGCCACCAGATCGCGCGGGGCCAGCCGGATCAGCGGCACGCCCTGGTTCACCGACGCGGCCACAGCTGCCTCGCTGTTGGGCAGCGTGCGCTTGACCGGCATATTTGCCGCGTACACCAGCTCTTCCAGGCGAATCGCGCCGCCCTTGTCGAGACGGTTCACCACCACGCTGAGCTTGCTGGCATAACCCAGCCCCTGGAACACCGTTGACAGGCGCTTGAGCCCCTGAATCGCCGGCAGCGACAACTGCACGGCCATGTAGATCCGGTCCGCCAAATCCAGCGCCTTCACGGCCATCGGATTCAGTGTGCGGCTCATGTCCAGCATCACGAAGTCGTATTCCATGCGGGCCAGCAAAATGAGGGCTTCCAGCGCGTCCGGCGTCACCGCGTCAAGCTGGCCGGGCAAATCCGGTGCGGGCAGGATATGTACACCGCCCTGCGTGCGCAGCACGCTCGACGCCAGCAGCGTGGCGTCCAGCCGGCGCGCCTGCAGCACCATGTCCACCACACTGGCGGTCGGCTTGCGGTTCGCGACATACAGCGCCGCGTCGCCAAAATAGAGGTTCAAGTCAATCACCAGCACCCGCTTGTCCAGCTCGGCCAGGGCCTCGGCCAGGTTCGTGGCAAGGAATGTGGCCCCAGCGCCACCCTTCACCGGCACGAACGCCAGCACCATGCTGCCGGCGCCCGGAAAACGCGAGGAGATGGACTTACTCTCCTGCACATAGTCCACGGCCCGCTGCACCGTGTCCACGGTGACCGGCGCCGGCAGGACGTCGCGCACACCGGCGCGCATGGCACTCTTGAGGAAGGGCAACGACAGATCAGGGCTGACCAGCAGCACCGGCGTGCCCGATACCTGCAGCGTGGCAGCCTCGATCTGTTCCAGCGCCTGCTCGTCAGCCACCGGAAAATCCAGCAGCACCACATCGGCCCACTCTTTTTGAAGAACCGCCAGCAGCGTGCGCGCCGAGCCGACGTGGGCCGTGAACTCCACACCCGGCATGCCCGGTGCCTGTGCGAGCAATTCGTCACACACCTTTTTGCTGCTGCAGATGAAGGTAACTCGGGTGGTCATGGCGTTTTCGCTTGTCAGGTAAGGGTCATGGGTGGTGGGTCAGGAGGTGGGACACACAGGGTTGCCGGCGCTGTTCATCAGCTCACGCGGCAGGCTGGTGGGGAAATCGGGAATCGGCAGCGCCGTGCCCATGAAGGGGATCAGCGGGGTGAACGTGGCCCCGTTAATTCTTACGGTCACGGTCTTGCATGTGCTGGCGTCACAGCCCGCCGGCACGTAGTCAATCACCATATTCGCCACCGGCACGCCACCGGCTATGTTGTGCATGCGGTTTTTGATGAAACCGGCATCCGCGATGCTGCACACCACGGCCAGCCGCGCCCCCAGGCGCGTGGCCTCGTTGGCGGCGTTCAGTGTGAAGAGCCAGCGGCCGAATTCCATGATGCCTATCAACACGGTGAAGAAAAGCAGGGCCACCAGGGCAAACTCGATAATCGCGGCGCCGGCCTGGGTGCGTGGCCCGGTGCGCCGGCCCGGGCTGCGGGCTTGAACATGTTGAAGATTGGCGGGCATGGTCATCTCCTTTAGTTCGTGCTGGAGGCCATGGTGATGCTGATCGGTCCGAAGTCCATGCTCATGACCGCCCAGGGAATGAGCGAGGCGAAATTGAACGGCGTACTGGCGCCAACTGTGACCGAGACCAGGTTGGTCGTGCCTTGCCCGGTGGGCACATTGTTGTGGGTCGCCGGGCAGGCCACCGGGTCGCAAACCGAAATCATCGCCAGGCTCAGGCCCGGGACAAGCGCGGGCTGGCCCGTACAGTCATTGGCGCCGCACAGCGCCAGTGACCTGGCCTTCAGCCGGATGGAGTCCGCGGTTTCCCCGAGCGGCGGGCTGGCCAGACTCTGCTGCGACAGGTAGCGTGCCGCGCCGCGGGTGGCCTTGGCCAGGCCGTCGTAATAGTAGAGGGCACGCCCCAGCTCGGTGATACCAAAGCACAGCAGCAGCATCGGCATCAGCACCACCGCCATCTCAATGGCCGCCACCCCTTTTTGCATCTCTTTTTGTTTAAGCACTTGCATGATGACCTCACTGCACCAGTTGCGGCACCAGGGGACCGAAGGTGCCCGGTTCGCCGATGGATGAGCAAAGGCTGTTGGGGCTCGTGCTCAAGCCGAGAAACTCCAGGCTCGGATTGACGCCGTCGAACAAGGGGTTGAGCATCAGCACGCAGGCCCAGCCTTCGAGGATGGGGTTGGCGCCGCCGGGTGGGGGGAGGTTCCAGACAGAGCAGTCCACCACCGGCGCCACCGTCACACGGCGAGTGCCGCCAAAGCTCTGGTGTTGGGCCTGGGTTAAGGCGGTGTACGGATTGGGCGGGACGAATTGGTACGGACGGTTGTTCACACTCGCGTCCTGGTAATTGAAGGCTCCGGCGGAAACACCGGCGTAAGCATTCGCCCCGGCCGGCCAGGTTGTCGTGTCGTAGGAGTAGCCGGTCACGTCAGGTACTGCCGTGGTCACTTGCGGATTTCCAGCCCCCGGCTTGTACAGACCAAAACGCGAATTCCATGCCACGTCCAGGGACGATATGGAACCTGGCTGACCCACGGCATCCCCAAGTTCCAACGCACACTGGCCCGCTCCTGTCAGCAAATCGGCGAGCTCGGTGGCTCCGCCGCCCGGCGGAGTGAAGTCAATCCAGCCGAAATTGCCCGTGCCATAGGGCGATCCCGGACCGACGGGGATCGTCAACCATTGGCCAGGCGTCAGGCCAAAATTAGTGGCAGCGCTGCTGCCCGGCTGCAGGCAGACCGCCACCGGTATGGCACATGTCGTGGAGGAAGGCGCCAGCGTTGCCGCAGCCATGGCGGTCACCGTTTGCGTGCTCAGCAAGGGGTTGAGCACCCGCATGAAAAAGATGGGCAGGCCTGCCAGCGGGTAGGTGCACTTGACAAAGGCGGCCGTGTTGAAGTTGGCACTGGCGCTGGTTTCGTAAGGACCGGCCAGGGTGTTGGAGAACGTGATCTGGTCGGCCGCAATGTCCACCACAGCACTCTGAAAGTTGGCCCTGTTCTTGATGGCCGCGATATTGCCTTCCAGCGGGGCGGTGGCCGGGTCGTCAACGCCACCGGTGGAAAACACGCGGCCATAGGCGATGGCCTTGATCAAGGCGTTGGGGTTGTTCTGCCCGGGCCGCAATTGCGATGCCGCCGCCAGCGCGCAGGCATCCATCGCATTTTGCAGCTCCGCCTTGATGACGAAGAAGCGACCCAGGTCGATGGCCAGGCCGGCGAAGCCGATCAGTACGGCCACGGTGAGTCCGAACATGATGGCGATGGCGCCTCGCTGGCGCTGGCCGCGCGCGGGTTTCAGGTTGGTGGAGCCCTTCATGGTGCTCACTCCTTGGCAGGGTCGGTGGCCTTACTGGTCTTTGGAGAGGCTCCCGCCGATGTTGATGACTTCAAACGTCTTCGGCGGTGTCTTGAACGACTCCTGGTAGCGCTCCTGCGCGGCGGCGCCGGCCTTGCCGTCGATGCCCAGCACAGGATCGCGGTTGGCCGAGGCGTTGGGATTGAGCGTCTGGGCCCTGCGCGCCTGCCTGACCGCGTCGCCAAACTTTGCGTCCAGCACCGGGGTGGTGCTGACGCAGCCCACCAGCAGGGCCGCGCCGCCCAGCGCTGACAGGGTCTGTGCCAGGCGGGTAGAAAGAAGATGAGCGAGTGACATGATGGATCTCCTTATTTGACTTCCATGCCGCCGCTGGTGGCGGGGGCGGGGGCCGGGGCCTTGCGCTGGTCGGCCGGCACCTCTTGGTGCCCCGAGCCTTCGAGCTTGTTGCCGAAGTAGAACTCTTCGCGGCTGGGCGGCGTGTAGTTGTCGGTGGGCAGCATGTAGTTTTGGTCCAGCGGTTTCACCAGGCGCGGCGTGATGACGAACATCAGCTCGCTCCGGTCGTTCTGGAAATCGCTGCTGCGAAACAGCGCGCCCAGCACCGGCACCTCGCCCAGGCCGGGCACGCGCTTCACGGCTTCCTTGACGTTGTTCTTGATCAGGCCGGCAATCGCCAGGCTCTGCCCGTCCATCAGCTGCACCGAGGTCTGGACGCGCCGGGTGGTGAAGCTGGGCAGCACGGTGGTGACACCGCCTGCCGTGGTGAAGGGCGAGCCGGTTTGCGAGAGTTCCGACACTTCGGGCGCCACCTTCAGATGGATGCGCCCCCCTTCGAGCACCGTGGGTGTGAACTTCAGCCCCACGCCGAACTCCTTTTCTTCCAGCGTGATGGTGGCTGCACCTGTGGCGGGGTTGCTGCGCGCCACGGGAATGAAGATCTTGCCGCCCGCCAGGAAGCTGGCCTCCTGCCCGCTGATGGCCACAATGTTCGGCTCGGCCAGAACCTTCACCAGGCCGTCATCCTTTTCGGCGTCCAGGATGAAGCGCGTGCTGGCGCTCCTGATCGCGCTGAGCAGGCCGGCGCCGCCGCTGAGCAGGCCGGCGCCGAGGGAGAAAGTCCAGTGGCCTTCGCGCCTCGTGCCTGTAAAGCTGGCGCCCAGCTTGTCCAGCAGGGTCTTGGACACCTCGGCAATGGTCACTTCCAGCATCACCTGCTGGGCCTCGGCGATCTGCAGCAGGTTGACCACCTTGGCCGACCCGCCTTGCCCCTGACCCTGGCCGCCCTGCGAGACTTGCATTTTGGTGCCGGCCTCCACCTTGGCGTCGCCCGCCGCAATGGGCAGCACCAGGCTCTTGTTCACGTCCCGCACGAAGGCGTTGGCAATATCTTCGGCGTACTTGGCTTTCACCGCGCTGGACACCGTGCCGGTGAGGATGACGGAATCCGCCGCCGGGCGCACCCTGATGTCTTTCTCATCGGGCATCAGTTCGCGCAATTTTTGCTCCATGCGGGCCGAATCGATGTTCACGTTCACGTCAATGGCCGTGGCCCCGCCGCCCTTGCGCCAGATGATGAGATTGGTGGAGCCATACGTCTTGCCCAGCATGTACAGCTCGGTCGGGCTGATCAGCGTCACGTCGGCCACGTTGGGGTTGCCCAGCGAAATGCGCGTCACGGCGGTGGGCACCCGCATCAGGGTGGACTTGCCGATCACCAGGTCCATGCTCGGCCCCACGGTGGTGAACTCCGAGCGGCTGTCGGCCGCGGCCTGCGGCGCCTGTGCCACGGCGCGGGTGCTAGCCACGCCCTTGGTGACTGCGGGGGCAGCGGCCGGCGCCTGGGCGCCAAGTGGCGCGGCAAACAGCAGGCTTGTCAAGGCAACCCCGAGGGGCGCCATCAGCGGATTCAGAATGGAGTTTTTCATGATGGCTCCCTCAGAAGTCAGAAATTGATTTTTGAACGCCGCGAATCACCTCCACGCGGCCGCCGGCCTGGTCCGACGAGGCCACGGAGCGGGGCGCCGCGCGGCGAACCGGCGCGGCCTTCTTGACTGGCGCGGGAGCCGCCGCCACCTGGGTCGAGGCCGACGCCTTGTCGTCCTTGGCGAGCAACAGGTCGTTGCGGCGCACGCCGACGGTGGCGCTGTCTTTCATGTCGACCTGATTGCGCAGCATGAGCGACAGCGTGCCGATGTTGCGGGCCAGGTCGATCTTCTCGGCCTGTTCGGGGGTGACTTCCAGCGTCACGGCGTTCACCACCTTCGGCTTGGTTTCATCGGCTCGGTTGGACTCCTGCGCCACGGCCAGCACCATGATGCGCTCCAGAACAACCTTCGAAATCGAGTTCTCGCGGTCTTCCTTGATGTTCACCAGCAGATCCACGAAGCTGCCCGGTGCGAGAAAGCCCGCCACGCCCACCACCTCGTTCACTTTCACAGTGATGGCGCGCCGCCCGTCCTTGATCACCGAGTCGAGTCCCGCCTTGGTGCCTTCGGGCGCCAGCTTGGGAAGCAGGATCGGCTCACCCTTGAAGATGCTGCTGCGCACCACGCGGCCTTCCAGCTTCTTGGGGTCGCTGAACGAGCCGTTGGGCAGCGTGCCGGTGGGCCAGGCAATGTCCTGCAGCATGACGGGCGTGATGGCCTGGCCCAACTCCAGGTCGCGGGTGGCCACCAGCACCCGGGTCTGGCTGCCTGCCGCCTGTTGGCCCATCCAGCGGGCGGCCAGCAAGACCGCCGCGATACCGGCCAACACCGACAGAAGCAGCATGATGATTGCGCGTGTGCTCTTCATTTTCTTCTCCTCAGTTCATCGGCGCGGTCGCACCGAAATACATGTGCCAGGCCCAATCCAGCAGCTCTGGCGTCATGCAGGCAGGCTCTTCCAGGTAGCGGGCGCGGTCAGCGATCTTGCTGATCACGTCAAATGGCACGCAGGGTAGATAAGGCTGCGTGTAGTGCGGGTGCAGCGTGTTCACCAGGTGGTCGATGGCGGCGGCGTCCGGCGTCACGCCGGCTTTCGCGCAGGCCTGCGCCACCACAATGCGGTAGCTGACGGCATCCATCGGCGTCAAATGGATCTTGTAGCCCAGGCGCCGGACAAAGGAGTCATCGACCAGTTGGCCTGGCGCCTGGTTGGACGAGAACACCACCCGGACATCAAACGGCACGGCAAACTTGGCGCCGGTTTGCAGGCGCAGGTAGTCCACGTGGCGGTCCAGTGGCACGATCCATCGGTTCATCAGTTCGTGCGGGCTCATGCGCTGGCGGCCCAGGTCATCCACCACAAAAATGCCGTTGTTGGCCTTCATCTGCGGTGGGGCCACGTGCACACGGGTGTAGGGGTCGTATGTCAGGTCCAGCGTTTCCAGGGTGAGTTCGCCGCCGGCGATCACCACCGGGCGCTCGGCGCGCACCCAGCGGCCGTCCGCCACCTGGTGGCGCGCCAGGCCGCGCGCGGGCAGTGCGTCCACCGGAACGCGGCGGTGCACGATGGGGTCGAACACCTGAATCACCTCACCGTCCACATACACGGCATGCGGCACCCAGATCTGCCCTTCCAGCGTTTTGACCATGTGCTCGGCCAGTACCGTCTTGCCCACGCCGCTGTCGCCATACAGGTAAATGGCCCTGCCCGAGTTCAGCGCGGCGCCCAGCGTGGGCAGCAGGGTCGGGCTCAGCACCAGATCGCCCATGGCCTGCCGCAGACGCTCAGCCCGCAGATGCACGAGGCCTTGGCTCTGCCCGCGCACCTGCGCCATGTACTCGGGCACCGTCACCGGGGCGGGGCCCACGTAATGGCACTTCTCGAACGCCAGCCGGGCCAGGCGCTGGCCGGCGTCGGTCAGCGCATAGCTCACGTCTCCCTCGAACGCACCGCGGCGCGGCACCTCCAGCAGCTGCAGGCCGCGCATGTGCTGCAACAGCCCGTCCACCGCCGACGCAGCCATGCCCAGGTGGTGCGCCACCTCGTACAGTTTGAGTTCGCCCAGCCGGGAAAAGTGACGCAAGGTCAGGTCGGTCAAGAACGCCAGCGGCAGTCCTGAGACGTCATTGCCCGACCCCGCCGCCGCGTCGGCAGGTGCTGCCACCTTGAGCATCGAAGATGCGTGTGTGAGTGTGTCTTGCATGGCCGGCCTTTCATAAGCCGATCAACGGCAGGTGGCCGCTGTAAATCCAGGCGCCATAGGCCAGCAGGCCGGCGGCAACGGCCAGGGCGTAAGGCATGCGGTCGGCCGACTGGGTGGCCGGGTCGAACCGTTGCCCCATGGTGTTGAAAGGCGGCAGCAGCAGCAACAGCACCGTGCCCACGTTGCTCAGCACCTTGCGGGAGCTGCCTTTCCACACCATGCGCACCACGGCCAGCACGCCTCCCATCAGCAGCACGCACAGCGCCACATTGAGCAGCGTGGCCGGACCGACAAAGCTGCCGACGCCGGCCATGAGCTTGACATCACCCGCGCCCATGGCGCGCAGTACGTAGAAGGGCAGAAAGACCGCCAGACCGGTCAGGGCCCCCAGCAGCGCCCCCTTGAGACCAAGGGCGCCGGGGTAGTATGTGAACAGGCCGGCGCTGCGCTTGCCGGCTTCCGGCCCGAGCACATTGACCAGCACGCCAGCACACAGAGCGAGCAGGATCAGGGTATTGGGAATGCGCTGCTGGCGCACATCCGTGAGCACTGCCGTAAGAACGATCAGCGCCAGAGCCACGAGGCTCCAGAGTTGCCACCCCTCGTAAGATACGTCGAGTCGCATCACTTTCCCTCCCGTCGGCGGATTCGCCGAAAACCTGTGGGATCGTAGCTGCCAGTCGCAGCATGCAAGCATCTGTACTGGTTGTCCATCCATCTGGAGATGGGTGGATGCGCGCCTCGTCAAATCAGCGTGTTACAAGTTCTCAGGACACACTCCAGCATGAGCGTGTCTCATGCTTCAAAAAGCTCGGGACTGAACAGCGCTACAAGCCTAGGGCCGTCTGAATTGCCGTCGAAATCTTGTCGGCCGTAGTTGACCAACTGAAGGCATTGGCACCGCCGGTAGCCGCCATACTCACCAAAGCGACGATGGCGATCAAAGTGGCGATCAACGCATACTCGATGGCGGTGACGCCACGCTGACGTTGCCCATGGCGATTGACACGCTCAGGATTCGTTCTGAAATGTGGCTTCACCATGTCAGACCCCCAGGATTGCAGCGCTGGCCTCTTGGAGAATGAACAATGACATCACCGATGAAGGCCATGTCATTGCCCAGTCATGTCATTGCCCAGTCCTGCCCCCAAGTTAGCACGTTGCCGGGGTTGTCAAGCAGTCGGCGATGTTGTCAAAGGTGAGATCCAGTTGGGTGCCGATCGCTGCAACCGCGGTAATGATCACCACCGCAATCAACGCCGCAATCAGCCCATACTCGATCGCCGTCACGCCCTCTTCGTCACGAAGGAAACGACGGGTCGCAGAAAAAAGCTTTTCCATGATGCATCTCCAGTTAAGTGACCTATCAGTCACCCCCCATGAGCGACCGATGGGATTCAGACTGGCGGATAGTCCTGTTTCCGTGGACGCGAGTTACAACTTAAAATCACCTGAAGTTACAACCACAAATCGCTTGAAGTTACAACTAAAAATCGCTTGAAGTTACAACTCTAAACTGCCTCAATCTGAGGTAGGGATTGTACCTCTATGCTTTTACGAAACAATTATTTTATGTAGGATGTAACAATTTTTTTGGCATAACCGTAACATTTTTCACGAACATCGTTGTTACATTTATGGCGCGTCAAATTTAAGCAGTTTTGGCTGCGCGGTGCAAATCAACCCACTTTGTTCAATTCGGCGTCGGTGTGAATCCCGGAAAACGGCGAAGACGGGTCACGGCGGGGGTTGAGATCAAAAGAAGAATTAGCCTCCAGCCCAATGAACTCGGGCGCAAGCAGCTACTATATTTATAGCGCATGAAAAAAGGCCGATAGCATGATGCCACCGGCCTTTTTTAGTGTACGCTGAAAGAATTCGCGCAGTATTAGCCATCAGTTGGTTTCGGTGGCCTCCGCCTCGGGCTTGGCCTTGCCTTCTTTCCTGAGCAGCGGCTGGATGTCGAGCAGCACCTCGCCGCTTTCCACCCCTTTCTCGTCGGTGCTCACCTTCATGTCCACCGTCAGGCGGCCACCGTCGATCAGGCGGCCGAACAGCAGTTCGTCGGCCAGCGCACGACGGATCGTGTCCTGGATCAGGCGCTGCATCGGGCGTGCACCCATCAGCGGATCGAACCCCTTCTTGCCCAGGTACTTGCGCAAGACGTCGGTGAAGGTGACCTCCACCTTCTTCTCGGCCAGCTGCGTTTCCAGCTGCAACAGAAACTTGTCGACCACGCGCAAAATGACGGTTTCGTCCAGCGCCTTGAAGCTCACCACCGCGTCCAGACGGTTGCGGAACTCGGGCGTGAACAGGCGCTTGATGTCCGCCATCTCGTCGCCCGCCTCGCGCGGGTTGGTAAAGCCGATGGTCGCCTTGTTCATGGTCTCGGCGCCTGCATTCGTCGTCATGACGATGATGACGTTGCGAAAGTCCGCCTTGCGCCCGTTGTTGTCGGTCAGCGTGCCGTGGTCCATGACCTGTAGCAGCACGTTGAAGATGTCCGGGTGCGCTTTTTCGATCTCGTCGAGCAGCAGCACGGCATGCGGCTTCTTGGTGATGGCCTCGGTCAGCAATCCCCCCTGGTCAAAGCCCACATAACCCGGAGGCGCGCCAATCAGGCGGCTCACGGCATGGCGCTCCATGTACTCCGACATGTCGAAGCGGATCAGCTCGATGCCCATGATGTAGGCCAGCTGCTTGGCTGCCTCGGTTTTGCCCACACCGGTGGGGCCCGAAAACAGGAAGGAGCCAATCGGCTTGTCGCCTTTGCCCAAGCCTGAGCGCGCCATCTTGACGGCCGAGGCGAGCACGTCGAGTGCCTTGTCCTGGCCAAACACCACGCTCTTGAGGTCGCGCTCCAGCGTCTTGAGCTTGCCGCGGTCGTCATTGGACACATTGGCCGACGGAATGCGGGCGATCTTGGCCACGATTTCCTCGACCTCGGTCTTGCTGATGGTTTTCTTGCGCTTGTTCGGCGGCAGGATGCGCTGGGCAGCACCGGCCTCATCGATCACGTCGATCGCCTTGTCGGGCAGATGGCGGTCGTTGATGTACTTGGCACTCAGCTCGGCCGCGGCCTGCAGCGCAGCCACGGCGTACTTGACGCTGTGGTGCTCTTCAAAGCGCGACTTCAGACCCTTGAGAATCTCCACGGTTTCCTGCACTGTGGGCTCCACCACGTCAACCTTCTGGAATCGGCGCGACAGCGCAGCGTCTTTCTCGAAGATGCCGCGGTACTCGGTAAACGTCGTTGCGCCGATGCACTTGAGCGTGCCGGAACTCAGGGCTGGTTTCAGCAGGTTGGATGCGTCCAGCGTGCCGCCCGAGGCCGCACCCGCGCCAATCAGCGTGTGGATTTCGTCGATGAACAAAATGGCGTTCGGCTTGTCCTTGAGCGCCTTGAGCACGCCTTTGAGACGCTGCTCAAAATCGCCGCGGTACTTGGTGCCGGCCAGCAGCGCCCCCATGTCGAGCGAGTACACCTGTGCTTCGGCCAGGATTTCAGGCACGTCTTTTTGCGTGATGCGCCAGGCCAGGCCTTCGGCAATCGCGGTTTTTCCCACGCCAGCCTCACCCACCAGCAGCGGGTTGTTTTTGCGGCGGCGGCACAGGATCTGGATCACGCGCTCGACCTCGTATTCGCGGCCAATCAGCGGGTCAATCTTGCCGTCCCTGGCCAGCTGGTTCAGGTTCTGGGTGAACTGCTCCAGCGGCGAGGCTTTTTCGTTCTTCTCGCCGCCCTCTTCGTTCTCGGCGGCGCTCTCGCCAGCCCTGGCAGGCTCGGGAGGATCGCTTTTCTTGATGCCGTGGGCAATGAAATTCACCACATCCAGACGCGTCACACCCTGCTGGTGCAGGTAGTACACGGCGTGCGAATCCTTTTCGCCAAAAATGGCAACCAGCACGTTGGCGCCGGTGACTTCCTTCTTGCCGTTGCCGGTGGACTGCACATGCATGATGGCGCGCTGGATCACGCGCTGGAAGCCCAGCGTGGGTTGTGTGTCCACATCATCCGAGCCGGCCACCTGCGGCGTGTTGTCCTTGATGAAGTTGGCCAGCGACTTGCGCAAATCATCGATGTTGGCCGAGCAGGCGCGCAGCACCTCGGCCGCGCTGGGGTTGTCCAGCAGGGCCAGCAGCAGGTGCTCCACGGTGATGAACTCGTGCCGTTGCTGGCGCGCTTCCACAAAGGCCATGTGCAAGCTGACTTCTAATTCCTGGGCAATCATTGACTTTCCTTTCGGCTTGCTACCTACATATTAAAACTGTTGAAGAGAATATTGGCCGGATTTCTCATAATTCAACAGGCTCGCTCACACATTGCAGCGGATGACCGTTTTTCCGGGCGGCTTCGGTGACCTGATCGACCTTGGTGGCCGCCACATCCTTGGAAAACACGCCGCAAACGCCTTTACCATCCAGATGGATCTTCAGCATGATCTGGGTGGCGGTTTCACGGTCCTTGTTGAAAAACTCCTGAATCACCACCACCACAAACTCCATGGGGGTGTAGTCGTCATTGAGCAGCACCACCTGGTACATCTGCGGCGGCTTGACCTTTTGGGGCAGGCGCTCCAGCACCACTGAATCCCCGCCATTGGCGTCGTCAGGCTTGAAAACTGGCGTCTTCGGCGGCGCGGGTGATTTGGGAGGTTTGCTTGCCATGGAATTCATTCTAGCGATCGATGTTGCTCAATGCGCCCGGTAGGGAAATTGGTGGCGGGAACGCGACATTCAAGCGGATTTCGTGACTTTTAACCGCCCATGAAAAAACCGCCGCGGGATAGCTCCCGGGCGGCTTTTTGAACATCTACCCCGCCATCCCCTGAAGAATGGCGACGGAAAAGATGCCTTGCGGCAATTACATGTGGTCGATCATGACCTGGCCAAAGCCGGAGCAGCTCACCTGGGTTGCGCCCTCCATGAGACGGGCAAAGTCGTAGGTCACTTTCTTGGATTCGATGGATTTCTCCATGGAACTGATGATCAGGTCCGCCGCCTTGGCCCAGCCCATGTGGCGCAGCATCATTTCAGCCGACAGGATTTCAGAACCGGGGTTCACATAATCCTTGCCCGCGTACTTGGGCGCCGTGCCGTGGGTGGCTTCAAACATGGCCACGGTATCAGACAAGTTGGCGCCGGGGGCAATGCCAATGCCGCCAACCTGGGCCGCCAGCGCGTCGGACACGTAGTCACCGTTGAGGTTGAGCGTGGCGATCACGCTGTACTCGGCGGGGCGCAGCAAAATCTGCTGCAGGAAGGCGTCGGCAATGCTGTCCTTGACGATGATGTCCTTGCCCGTTTTCGGGTTTTTGAACTTGCACCATGGGCCGCCGTCGATCAACTCGGCACCGAATTCCTTTTGCGCCAGCGCGTAAGCCCAATCGCGAAAGCCTCCTTCGGTGAACTTCATGATGTTGCCCTTGTGAACAATCGTCACGCTGGGCTTGTCGTTGTCGATCGCATACTGGATGGCCTTGCGCACCAGACGCTCGGTGCCTTCGCTGGACACCGGCTTGATGCCGATGCCGGAAGTGCCCGGGAAACGGATTTTCTTGACACCCAACTCGTCCTGCAGGAACTTGATGAGTTTTTTGGCCTTGTCGCTGCCCGACTCGAATTCGATACCGGCATAGATGTCTTCCGAGTTCTCGCGAAAGATCACCATATTGGTTTTTTGCGGCTCTTTCACAGGCGAAGGAACACCGGCAAAGTACTGAATGGGACGCAGGCAGACGTAGAGGTCAAGCTCCTGGCGCAGCGCCACGTTCAGGCTGCGAATGCCGCCACCCACCGGGGTGGTCAACGGGCCTTTGATGGACACCACATAGTCACGCACGGCGTGCAGGGTTTCCTCGGGCAGCCAGACGTCGGGGCCATAGACCTTGGTCGACTTTTCACCGGCAAAAACTTCCATCCAGTGAATTTTTTTCTTGCCGCCGTAAGCCTTGGCAACCGCGGCATCCACCACCTTGAGCATCACCGGCGTAATGTCCGCCCCCGTGCCGTCGCCTTCGATGAAAGGAATGATCGGCTCGTCCGGCACATTCAGTGAATTGTCGGCATTGACAGTGATTTTCTGGCCTTGGGCGGGCACTTTGATGTGCTGGTACATGTACAGGAGTCTCCGGTAAGCGCTGGCGGCATCCATAAAACTAAAACGCCACTTCAGCAGTTTAGGTAAAAACCCCTAAATTCTATACGGAAAACCACTCCAAAAATTTTTACAGCCAGTCTGTCAACCGTTTCCAAACCGGCTTCGTTACGGTGAGGCCTCCAAAATTTTTGGGGTAATTTTTCCAATAACGTTATTAAGGAAATTCCAAATGAACAAAATCCTCGCCGCTCTGGTTGCTGGTCTCTTCGCTGCTGGTGCTTTCGCACAAGCTGCTGCTCCTGCTACCCCAGCCAAGCCTGCAACGCCTGCCGTTGCTGCAACGCCTGCTGCTCCTGCTGCCAAAGCTGAAGTGAAAGCCGAAGCCAAGCCTGCTGCCAAAGCTGAAGCCAAAGAAGACAAAGCTGCTGCCGCCGCTGCCAAGAAAGAAAAAATCGCTGCTGCCAAAAAAGCAAAAGCTGAAGCCGCCGCTGCCAAGAAAGAAGCTGCTGCCGCCAAGAAAGCAGAAAAGACTGCCGCTAAAGCTGAAGTGAAAGCTGAAGCCAAGCCTGCCGTTGCTGCTGCCAAAGCTGAAGCCAAGAAGTAATTCCTGGTGACTTCGGTCAGAATGCCCGCCCTGTGCGGGCATTTTTTATGCGCGTCGTTTATGCTGGAAGCCTCAGTTGCAACCTTGAACCCCAATTGGTGCTGATGCCATGTCTTTAAAGTCCCCATCATTCATGTCAATTTGCCGGCGCCTGGCAGCCGTTCTGGCCTTTTGCGCCTGGCTGAGCCCTCTGGGCGCAGGCGCGCAAGAGGCGCCCCAATTAAACCTGCAACGCATCAAGCTGTACGCCGGGATGTACCAGATTGATACGCAAGTCGCCCTGACGCCCGAGCAGCGGCAAACGGGCCTGATGTACCGCAAGGAAATGCCGCAGCATGAAGGCATGCTGTTTGTGTTCGAGCAGCCGGGCCAGCAGTGCTTCTGGATGAAAAACACCCTGCTGCCCCTGACCGCCGCGTTTGTGGCCGATGACGGCACCATCGTCAACATGGCGGACATGCAGCCGCAAACCACCGACTCGCACTGCTCCGCCCAGCCGGTGCGCTACGTGCTGGAAATGAACAAGGGCTGGTTTGCCAAAAAAGGCATCAAGGCCGGCACCAAGCTGGCTGGCGCACCGTTCCAGGTCAGCCGCTGACCTGAAAAGCTGAAGAATCAGCGCACCAATCAGGCACAAAAAAAGCCGACATCAAGTCGGCTTTTTTGATGAACCAATCCGGGCTCAAGAAGCGAAGTTGGCTTCTGCAAAGTCCCAGTTCACCAGATTGGACAGGAAGGTCTCGACAAACTTGGGACGCAGGTTGCGGTAGTCGATGTAGTAGGCATGCTCCCACACATCCACGGTCAGCAGCGCCTTGTCGGCGGTCGTCAGCGGCGTGCCGGCGGCGCCGGTGTTGACGATGTCCACCGAGCCATCGGGCTTTTTGACCAGCCAGGTCCAGCCGGAGCCGAAGTTGCCCACGGCCGATTTCACGAAGGCTTCCTTGAAGGAGGCATAGCTGCCCCACTTTTGCGTGATGGCATCGGCCAGGGCACCGGAGGGCTGTCCACCACCATTGGGCTTCATGCCGTTCCAGAAAAAGGTGTGGTTCCAGATCTGGGCTGCGTTGTTGTACACGCCGCCGCTGGAGGTCTTGATGATTTCCTCGAGCGTCTTGCTCTCGAATTCGGTGCCTTTTTGCAGGTTGTTGAGGTTCACCACATAAGCGTTGTGGTGCTTGCCGTGGTGGAACTCCAGCGTTTCCTTGGAGTAGTGCGGGGCCAGGGCGTCAATCGCGTAGGGTAGTGCGGGAAGGGTATGTTCCATCGTATGTCGTGTTAGGGTTTTAGATTGAGGGCATCTCGAAGAATCTTTCGAGCCATGCCAGCGCCGCATTGTAGAAGCATCGCTAAATTCTTGTGGCGCTGTGCCTGTTCAAGCGCGAACCCCATGCAAGCCCCGCCGCCACATATATCGATATTGCCTTGCAATAAGCCTGATTGATTCTCATAATCGGTGCACCATCATTTGGAGAAGGAATCAACAATGGGTGCAATATTTCAGTCTCTCGGCCGCACCGTGCTGGCCGGTGTCGTACTGCTCGTCATTTTGGTGCTGGCCACTGGCGCCAATGTAGGCGTAGGAGCGAGCTATGCCTGGTGGACTTTTTTCATGCGCTGGCTGCATGTTCTGAGTGGCGTGCTGTGGATTGGCCTGTTGTGGTATTTCAATTTTGTGCAGATTCCTTCCATGCCGAAAATTCCGGATGAGCAAAAACCGGCAATCAGCAAAGTCATCGCACCCACCGCCCTGTTCTGGTTCCGCTGGGCCGCCCTGGCCACCGTTGTGACCGGCTTGTTGCTGGCCATCATGAGCGGCTACATCGTGGCCGCCCTGGGTCTGCAGCGGCCGTTTACCGCCATTGGTATCGGCATGTGGCTGGCACTGGTGATGGCCTTCAATGTATGGTTCATCATTTGGCCGAATCAGAAAAAAGCGCTTGGCATCGTGACAGTGGAAGCCGAAGAAAAAACCAAGGCAGCACGTCTGGCGATGCTGACTTCCCGCGCCAACACCATGCTCTCGATCCCCATGCTGTTTTGCATGGTCGCGCAGCAAAACGGCGGCCTGTAAATCCGGTCTTCGCCGCTCCAGAAGGGTCGCCCAGGGCGACCTTTTTGCCGTTCGGCCGTCCCAGGGCAAAACATCCGATCAGGAAACCGTTAAGCGTGGGCGCTAGTTTTCGTTAGGGTCCAGCTCGCTCACGGTCACGCCGGCCTGCCCTTGCGACAAATGCAGGCGCAGCTTTTGACCGAGGGCCAGGTCTTGTGCACGCGTCAACGCATGGCCTTCGTCATCTGTCACCCAGGCGTAGCCGCGCTTTAACACCAGCCTGGGGTCCAGCAGCTCAAGACGCAGTTGGGCACGCTCGATCTGGTGCTGGCTGCGCTGCATGCAATCTGCGACTTTTCTCGGAACCTCGGTTTGCAGTCCTTGCAGGCGTGTTTTCTCATGCCTCACTAGCGATAGCATGGCATGCCGCAGGCTTTGCGCATGAGAGGCCAGTAGCGCCTGCTGGCGCGTCACCAGGTGCGAGGGCCGGCTGACCCGGGAAGCCGCCCAGTCCAGCCGCTGGTTGTGGGACTGCAATTGCCGATCCACCCCATTTTGCAGGCGCGACAAAGCCCGCTCCAGCACGTCCAGCCAGACGTTTTGCGGCTGCGCGCACAATTCGGCCGCCGCCGTGGGCGTGGGTGCGCGCACGTCCGCGCAAAAATCGGCGATGGTGAAATCCGTTTCGTGCCCCACACCGCTGACCACCGGCATGGGCGAGTCCACGATGGTGCGGGCCAGTTGCTCGTCATTGAAGGCCCATAAATCTTCCATGGCGCCGCCGCCGCGCACCAGCAGCAGCACGTCCACCTCTTGGCGCTGATAGGCCTTGCGCAGCGCGTCCCGCAGCTCACCCGGCGCCTGTGCGCCCTGCACGCTGGCCGGATAGAGAACCACCGGAATATGCGGCACGCGGCGCTGCAAGGCCGTGACCACATCATGCAAGGCGGCAGCCCCCAGTGACGTGACCACGCCGATCGCGCGCGGCAGCAGCGGCAAGGCCCGCTTGCGACCCGCTTCAAACAGGCCTTCGGCTTCGAGTTGGGCCTTCAGTTTTAAAAATTGCTCAAACAGGTTGCCCTGCCCGGCCTGCTGCATCGACTCGACCACCAGCTGCAACTCGCCCCGTGGCTCGTAAACCCCCAGCCGGCCGCGCAACTCGACCAGCTGTCCGTCACGCGGCGAAAAGTCCAGCAGGCTGGCGGCGCGCCGGAACATGGCGCAACGGATCTGGCCCTGCTCGTCTTTCAGGGAAAAATAGCAATGGCCGCTGGCCGCCCGGGAAAAGCCGGTGATTTCACCCTGCACTGCCACGGGGTTGAAACGGGCCTCCAGGCTGTCGGCAATAGCCCGCAGCAGCGAGCCCACAGGCCAGACGCGGATTCTGGGCGCTTGCCCTGTCAAGGGCGGTTTCCCAGGGTCGGCAGGCATCTCAAACATGGCCAAACCCCCTGATTTTGCGGGGGTAATACTCCACAGAAGCCCGCCCTGTATGGCCTAAACCCGTGCTTTGATGCAGGTACTGTGATGGACTCGTGTAACTCATTGATTTTGAATAACTAAATTCTGCTCAAAATTTCATCGTTCTGTCATACCCACCATTTGGTGCGGCCTGGGGGCTTGCCAGCTACTACTTGATCACAAAGTTATCCACAGGTTCTGTGAATTAACGCTTACAGACGCCCTGCAGGAAAACATTGCGCCGCCGGTGTGGCGATGGTGCGGGAAGTGCAACCGCGTAAGCCATAATCCAGACAAATTATCAGCGTGGAGATTTGCCTTGTTTTCGATCATACAAGCCGCAGGCTGGCCTATTTGGCCTTTGATTGCCTGCTCCGTCCTGGCGCTTGCGCTGGTTATCGAGCGTTTTACCAGCCTTAAAACCCCCAAAATTGCCCCTCCCAAACTGATTGACGAAGCCATCACGGTGTCGCGCGGCGCCGTCCCCAGCCCTGATGTGGTCAGCCAGCTCGAGCAAAACTCCGTGCTCGGCGAGGTGCTGGCCAGCGGGTTTCGGGCCCTCAATACCAACCCGCGCATCAGTGAAGACGATTTGCGCTCCATCCTGGAAGGCGCAGGCCGCCAGGCCGCCCACAAACTGGAGCGCTACCTTGCAGCCCTGGCCACGATTGCCTCAGCCGCCCCACTACTGGGTTTGCTGGGCACGGTCATCGGGATGATCGAGATTTTTGGCTCGCAGGCCGGCAGCGGCGGTGTCAGCCATGCAGCGGGCGGCAACCCGGCCCAGCTCGCGCAGGGTATTTCAATTGCGCTGTACAACACCGCGTTTGGCCTGATTGTGGCGATCCCTTCGCTGATTTTCTGGCGCTACTTCCGGGCCCAGGTGGACGCCTACCTGCTGACCATGGAGCTGGCCTCCGAGCGTTTTGTGCGGCACCTTAATACTCTGCGCAAGTGAATATGGCCCCCACGCTTGTCACTTCGTGTACTGCGCTGCCCCCCGAGGGGGCTGTGCTTGCTCGGGGCGGCCCTTCGCGGCGCACGACGGCCCTCGCACTTGCCACACCCCCGTTCGTCCTGAGGTATCGAAGGATGCCCCCCGAGCGGGCTGAACTTGCCCGAGGCGGCCCTTCACTGCGTTCAATGACCCCCATGCTTGCTACGGCCTGTAGCACGCTGCCTCACTAGAGTACCCATCATGAACTTTCGCCCCAACGCGCGCGATGAGCCCGAAATCAACCTGATCCCCTTCATTGACGTGCTGCTGGTGGTGCTGATCTTCCTGATGCTGTCCACCACCTACAGCAAGTTCACCGAGCTGCAGGTCAAGCTGCCCGTGGCAGACGCCGAGCAGCAGCGCGACTACCCCAAAGAGGTCATCGTCGCGGTCAGCAGCGACGGCCGCTACATGGTCAACAAGAGCGTGGTCAATGGCCGCAGCATTGACGTGCTGGGCACTGCCCTGCTGGAGGCGGCCAAGGCCGGCAAGGACAGCGTCATCATCATCAGCGCCGATGCCAGCGCCACGCACCAGGCCGTGATCACCGTGATGGAGGCCGCCCGGCGCAGCGGCCTGACGCAAATCACCTTTGCCACGCAAAGCTCGGCGCAAGCCGGAGCCCGCTAAGCCGCGCCTGGCGCATTTGGGCAAGCCTTGAACCTAGAAACCGCAGTTGACCGCTCATATTCCGCTGGCAGGGCTGCATGAACACACACTTATTCGCTCACGCACGAGTTCACCTTTGGGGTGACAGCGCTACGCACCCGATTGAGCCGCCCTGGCGCGCGCTGGCGGCGTTGCTCCTCCTTGCGGGCATTAGCCCGCAGCGTCGTGCGCAGCGAAGGGCCGCCCCCGAGCAAGCACAACCCCCTCGGGGGGCAGCGCAGTACGCGAAGCGACAAGCGTGGGGGCTCCCGCCTTGCCTTGCCAGCCCACCCCATGACGGCCCACTCGGGCGCGTCCAACTGCGGTTTCTAGGTTGAAGCAAGCTCTGCAGCAGGCCTGGTTGCGACGCGGCTTCATGGCCTGCCTGCTCTGGCCTGTGGCGCAGGTCTATGCCCTGCTGATCGCGCTGCGCCACCGGCTGTACCGCTGGGGAGCTTTCAAGTCCACAAGTGCCGGCGTACCGCTCTTGATCGTTGGCAATGTCGTGGCAGGCGGCGCGGGCAAGACCCCCGTCGTGATCGCCATCGTCAAACACCTGCAGGCACGGGGCCTGAAGGTCGGCGTGGTGTCGCGCGGCTATGGACGGACGGGCAAGGACTGCCGTGAAGTCCTGGCCAGCACGCCGGCTTTGGAGGCTGGCGACGAGCCCCTGCTGATACTGCAAGCAACGGACGCGCCGGTGTTTGTGGCGCCCCGGCGTATCGACGCGGCCCGCGCCCTGCTGGCGGCGCACCCGGCGACCGCCTTGATCGTGTGCGACGACGGGCTTCAGCACTATGCCTTGCAGCGTGACATTGAAATTGCCGTGTTTGACGAGCGTGGCGTGGGCAATGGCTGGCTGCTGCCGGCGGGCCCGCTGCGTGAGCCCTGGCCCCAGCGCCTGCGCCAAGCCGCCCCATCACGCCAACGAGGCATTGATCTGGTGCTGCATACGGGCCAAACTGCAGCTTTTGAAGGCTTCACCTCCACCAGGCAGCTGGCGGAGCACGCCCGCGCAGCCGACGGCAGCCGGGTCGCGTTGAGCAGCCTTCGGGGCGAGGCGGTGACCGCCCTGGCCGGTATCGCCAAGCCCGAGTCCTTTTTTGCCATGCTCAGGGCGTGCGGGTTGACGCTGGGCCAGACCATTGCCCTGCCCGATCACTACCGTTTTGAGAGCTACTCCTTGCCTGTCGCTGCGGGCAGCACGGTTCTTTGCACCGAAAAAGACGCCGTGAAACTGTTTGCCATGCCGCCGGCCGCCCAAGTCCGGCTGCTGGCGGTACCGCTGGAGTTTTCGCCCGAAGCCGCTTTCCTGGCGGCACTGGATGGCCTGCTGTCTCCGCTGCTGAGCAGCCCTCTTTCTCAATTACCATCAGACCATGGACACCAAACTGCTTGAACTGCTGGTCTGCCCCGTGACCAAGGGCCCGCTCGACTACGACCGCGAGAAACAGGAACTCATCTCGCGCAGCGCCCGGCTTGCCTACCCTATCCGCGATGGCCTGCCCGTGATGCTGGAAAGCGAAGCCCGCCCCCTCACCGACGAGGAGCTCGGGCTGTGATGGTGATGGCTGTGATATTTGCCAGGAAGCAAGCCCTGTGAGCTTCACCGTCCTCATCCCTGCCCGCCTGGCGTCTACCCGCCTGCCCAACAAGCCGCTGGCCGATATTGGCGGCGTACCCATGGTTGTCCGGGTAGCCCAACGCGCTATCAAAAGCGGCGCTGTCCGCGCAGTTGTGGCGGCAGACAGCACTGAAATCATTGAACAATGCCGGGCTTTTGGCGTGTCTGCCGTGCTGACGCGTACCGACCACCCGAGCGGCAGCGACCGGTTGGCGCAGGCCTGTGATTTGCTGGGCCTGGACGACGCGGAGCTGGTGGTCAATGTGCAGGGCGACGAACCCCTGATCGACCCGGCCCTGATTGACGCCGTGGCCCATCTGCTCGAGCAGCGTCCCGATTGCGCCATGAGCACCGCCGCCCACGCGATTGACCAGTTGGCGGATTGGCTCAACCCGAACGTGGTCAAGGTGGTGCTCGATGCGCACCGCACGGCGCTCTACTTCAGCCGCTCGCCCATTCCTGCCGCCCGCGATTTTGCCGGCCAGGCCTGGTGGAAAACCGGCAGCACCTTGCCTCCACCGCTTCGGCATGTAGGCATTTATGGCTACCGCGTCGGCTTTTTAAGGCAGTTCCCCAAGCTGCCGCAAGCGCCGCTGGAGCAACTGGAGGCGCTGGAGCAACTGCGGGCACTGTGGCACGGCCACCGCATTGCGGTCCACATCACTGAGCAGGCCCCGGGGCTGGGCGTGGACACGCCGGAAGACCTGGCACGGGTTCGCCAATTGCTTGTGTAAGCTGGCCGCAGGGCCGTGCATGCTATCCTTGGAAAAAAGCAAGTGTGGGGCCTGCATGGCGTGCCGGCAGCCCCCAAAACCTGCCAAGCAGCCCACGGGGTGGCCTACGGCTACCTTTCCGGCTGACTGTCTGAATTCATAATAATCCGAGGACTTCCATGAGACTGATTTTGTTGGGCGCGCCTGGCGCCGGTAAAGGGACGCAAGCCACCTTCCTGTGCCAGAAATACGGCATTCCCCAGATTTCCACGGGTGACATGCTGCGTGCCGCCGTCAAAGCGGGCACGCCCCTGGGTATCGAGGCCAAAAAAGTCATGGATGCCGGCGCGCTCGTCAGCGACGACCTGATCATCAACCTGGTCAAGGAGCGCA
Source organism: Polaromonas sp. (assembly GCF_036676035.1). Lineage (GTDB taxonomy): Bacteria > Pseudomonadota > Gammaproteobacteria > Burkholderiales > Burkholderiaceae_C > Polaromonas. Next base: position 31,306 of record NZ_JAKFDR010000113.1, on the reverse strand, counting down.
TTGCCCAGCCCGATTGCGTCAAGGGCTTCCTGTTTGACGGCTTTCCCCGCACTATTCCGCAAGCCGACGCGATGAAAACGGCCGGGGTCAAAATCGACTACGTGCTGGAAATTGACGTGCCGTTCGAGGCCATCATTGAGCGCATGAGCGGCCGCCGCTCCCACACCGCCTCGGGCCGCACCTACCACGTCAAATACAACCCGCCCAAGATAGACGGCAAGGACGATGTGACGGGCGAGCCCCTGATCCAGCGCGACGACGACAAGGAAGCGACCGTACGCAAGCGGCTGGAGGTCTACAGCGCGCAAACCCGACCGCTGGTGGATTACTACTCGAATTGGGCCAAAGCCGCACCCGACGCAGCGCCCAGGTACCGCGCCATCAGCGGCATGGGCGGCGTCGACGAAATTACGGAGCGGGTGTTCAAGGCACTGTCGAGCTGAAAAAACTCGCACGTCTACGTCTGCCCAAGAAGAAAAAAGGCCGTTCCAGGAAACGGCCTTTTTCATGCCCGGCCCTGTCAGTTTTTACGTCATCAAAAGATAGCCAGCACCGGGTACCTGCGCCACTGGGGTTCTGCAAACCGTGCGCAATTCTCAAAAATAAACCCCAGCACCTGGCGTTGATCCGACACCAGCCCGGGGTTCGCGGTTTTCCAATGCTCGAACTTTGCGTTTAGCGCCGGCTCCTCTTTCAGCAATTGCAGTGCCAGGTCCTCAAAGACATAGTCCGAAAAATTCTCTTGCTTCTCCAGGATGCTGTTGAAAAAGCCCCAGCGGAAAAAGCTGTCGTGCGCCTCGGGTTCAAGGGTTTCCACGACATAGCGCGCACGATCCTGGCTCATGGGTATCCAATAGTCCCCGGCCTGCAACTCCACCGCTTCGGTGCGTGACTCCAGCGTCACTTGCTCGTGGAACAAGTGACCTTCGTAGGGGCCGGGACGGCTTTGCACGGCCTGGATACGGTAGATCTGCGCTTGTGCCGGCCGGGCGGCGCCCAGCCGCTCCATCTGCACGCCGTTCCACGCCAGGCGTTCTGTCACTGCGCGCCAGGCTTGCGGCACGACGTAAGCCACGGGCCTGCGCACAACAAGCTCTTCGACAAAACGGTTGTAGTAATCAATGTCGCGCTCCCACGGCTGCCCCCGGTCGTACGCAAGGCGCTGGTACGTCCCCAGCAGGCTAGCCTTGTAGATGGCTTCATAGCCCTTGAAGCGTATGCGGGATGGGTTCGACGCGTCCATTTTCCAGCGGACAGGCCAATGCGTTTTCTGCTGCCCCTGCCGCTTCGCTTCTTTTCTGAGGGACTGGATCTGCTCTGCATGCGCAACCGTGAATTGCAGCGTCACGTCCAGCAGCGCACGCATCGATTCATAGCGATCCGCGAAGGGCTTGAGCATGTGGGTCTCGGGCATGAACCCGATGGTGTGGTGCAAGGCAGCGTAGCCTGTGGAGAACCGGGGCACCTCGAGAAAGTCGGCGATGCCGCCATCCGGACTGTCCTTGACGGCATTCACGTAAGGGCAAGTCGGCCAACCGCGCTCTTGCATACCGCGATAAATGGCGGGCAACATGCTGTCACGCAGAAACGGGCCGAGCCCGCTCCCCAGCTTGTCGGCCTGGGTGTGGATCAGCGTCATGGTGCAGGAATAATCCGCGCCGTTGGAGGTATGGGTATCGACCATGACGTCCGGGTCCCAGTCCGTGAAGAACTGGTTGAACAGCCGCGCATTCAGGCTGTCGCATTTGATGAAATCGCGATTCAGGTCGAGATGAAGGCTGTTGCCGCGAAAACCGAAGGACTCCGGGCCGTCCTGATTGACGCGGCTGCTCGTGCCGCGGTTGCGGCAGCCGTCGACGTTATAGATGGGGATGAACAGAAACACCGTGGGCCCGAGTGCAGCCAGCCGTGCGGGGTCCACACACAGGTCGCGCACCAGGGCCATGCACGCATCAATCCCTTCGGGCTCGCCGGGATGGATGCCGTTGTTGTTGAAAAAAACCGGCCTGCCGGCCTGCTGGATTTGAGCGCGGTCGAAATTGCCATCGGCGCTCACCACGCCCGCGTGGATGGGCACACCGGCATCGGACAGGCCGATCTGCGAAAACTGCAAGACCGCGGGGAAGCGCAGCGCCAGGGCCTGGTAGAACTCAATGCACGCTTCCCAGGTGCTTGTCTGATTCCGGTTGCCTTGTTCGTAGGGGGTTTGCATGGTGTAAGGCTATGTTTGATCGGGCTCGGAAGGAAAATCCAACGCCGAGCATAACCATCTCCAGCTGACGATGGGCAGGGGCCTATCCCCGCCGCATGAATACGATGCGAAAAGCTTCGCTTGGCAACTCAGCCCATCAATTGAAGCATCAGCGCCACCCGCGCCTTCACCGGGCTCAACCCTTTTGAATCCGGGATGGCGTCCCCCGGTTTGGGCAACACCCGGCCATTGAGGCAGCGCGTGGCGCGAACAACTTCGACGCCCGCGGCCTGCGCCTTGAGCAAGGCAGCTTCCAGTTCATGGTGCAGGCTGCCATTGCCCGTCCCGGCAACCACCAGCCCCTGAACGCCCTGCGCGAGCAGCGCCTGCACCACCGCCCCGCTGGCGCCGGCGTAGTTCATCACGATCTCGACGTATGGCCAGATTGCCTGGGCGCTTGAATCCGCTATTGATTTAATAGCTATTGGCGCATGTTTTGCATGGGCTACAGGCCAATTTCGCATCAAGCGAAGGCTGCCTTCCTCGATAAACCCCAGCGGGCCTGCATCACCCGAACTGAAGGCATCGAGCTGGTAGGTATGCACTTTTTGCACATCCTGCGCGCTGTGGATGGCGCCCGCACAGACGGCCACCACGCCCTGCGCGCCCGGCCAGGAGGCCACCGCCACGGCGTCGAGCACATTTTGCGGGCCGTCGGGTGCGACGGCGGTGGCCGGGCGCATGGCACAGGTCAGCACCACCGGCTTGGCAGGCTGCAGCACAGCCTGCAGGAAGTAGGCCGTTTCTTCCAGCGTGTCGGTGCCGTGGGTGATCACGATGCCCTGTACGTCATCCTGCGCCAGATAGTGGTGCACACGCCTGGCCAGCTGGGTCCAGACCGCAAAACTCATGTCCTTGCTGTCGACCTGGGCCACCTGCTCGGTGACCAGGCGACCCGCAGCCGCCAGCGCGGCAACCCCGTCAATCGCCTGAACCAGCTCATCCACCCCCACCTGCGCCGCGGTGTAGCCAATGTTGTCGCCAGCACGGCCCGCCTTGCCCGCAATGGTGCCGCCGGTGCCCAGGATCACGATTTTTTTACTGTTTTTTTGACTGCTCACTTGCGTTCTTTCAAAAGCTGGATGAAAATACAGGTACTGGATATTAAAACAGGTCGACAGCAGCCAGCACAGCTGACTGATCTGTTTTCAATCATCCTTCAAGGAGTCCCAGCCATGAGCACCCTGAACGATTTTGCCGACATGCCCCCGGAGGGGCCCAAACTCACCGCGCGCCAGCAGCAGATTCTGGAGCTGATCCAGAGCGCCATCGCGCGCACCGGCGCACCGCCAACCCGTGCCGAAATTGCCAACGAGTTGGGCTTTCGCTCCGCCAATGCGGCCGAAGAGCACCTGCAGGCCCTGGCCCGCAAAGGCGTGATCGAGCTGGTCAGCGGCACCTCGCGCGGCATACGCCTGCGCAGCGACACCTTGCGCTCCCTGAATGCATCCCGGATCAAACAGTTCTCCCTGCCGTTGCAAAGCCTGGCCCAACTCGCCCTGCCTCTGGTGGGGCGGGTTGCTGCTGGCAGCCCCATTCTCGCGCAGGAGCATATCGAGCAGACCTATTATTTTGAGAGCAGCCTGTTCCAGCGGCAGCCGGATTACCTGCTTAAAGTGCGCGGCATGAGTATGCGCGATGCCGGCATCATGGACGGCGATCTGCTGGCCGTCCAGCAGACCAAGGAAGCCAAGAACGGCCAGATTGTAGTGGCCCGGATTGGCGACGAAGTCACCGTCAAGCGCTTTCGCCGGACCAAAAACCTGATTGAGCTGCTGCCGGAAAACCCCGACTTCAAAACCATTGTGGTCGAGCCGGGCGAGCCTTTCGAGCTCGAAGGCCTGGCCGTCGGCTTGATCCGCAACACCATGCTGATGTAACAGATCAAACCCGCAGATAAAAAAGAAAGCAAAAGCCGCGCAGCAGGTGGCGGGCGTTTGGTCCCATGTGTGGCCAACACCCTGATGCAGCGGCCTTCACGGCTCACCAGCCAGACCGCAATCCTGCCTGTGTAAACCTCTAAATTTAGGAGTTCATCATGGGAATCGCCAGTTTTTCACATTCGCCGGTGCTGTCCATCCTGCTGGCGCCGCTGCAAGCCCTCGCCGCCTTGCTGGTGCCGGCACAGGCCGCATCGGCTAGCCCGCCAAGCCCGTCCGGCCATGCACGCCAGCCATGCAGACCCGTCCCTCCATTCACCACCGGCAAGGCAAGCGCCTTGCGCCGCCCTGTGCTGGCCGCCTCAAAACCCTGCAAAGCCGCATCGCACCCAACCGCCTCCAGCCGGCTCAGGATCTTGCGGCAGTTTGAGCCCGGCATCAGCCCGGCCTGTGCAGGCCGCATGGTGATTTCCGGCCGCATGGCCGATGTGTGCGCCGAACTGGACCGCATGGCCCAGCGGGAGGCCACGGCTCACTGAGTGCTGCCCGGCGCCACCCGACTACCGCCTGGAATTGAGGCGCAAGGCGCAGACCATGGCGCCCGGCCTTGAGGCGTCGCGCACCCTTCACACGGCAAGCCCCATGAGCTTGCCGTCCGATACATGTTGGCGGCGTTGGGCGGCAACAGGATCCGCGGTGTGGCCATCGTCCACAGAACGCGCGCTCGACTGCAAACAGAGGGAAATAATGAATGGCGAATGACGATCGCACCAAGATAATTCCCAGGAGAACGCCAGAATCAGCGGCCATGTCGGCAAACATCAAACGAGCGATGGCGATCACCGCCAACCTCAACCGTTTGACGTACAACGATGTGGACGAAGTCCGCGCCTTGTTCAGCGATCTCATCGGCAAGAAGGTGGACGACAGCTTTTTATTGATCCCACCCTTCTACACAACTGGCGGGCCCGATATCAGTGTCGGGCGTAATGTTTTCGTAAATCAGAACTGCACTTTTTATGACCTTGGCGGCCTCGACATTGCCGACGATGTGATGATCGGGCCGAACGTGAGCATCATCACGTCTGGCCATCCGATTGAACCTTCTCAGCGCCGCGCCTTCGTAGTTGCAAAGCCCATTGTGATTGAAAGAAACGTTTGGATCGCAGCCGGAGCAACGATCATCGGGGGGGTGACGGTAGGCGAAAACTCTGTTGTTGCGGCGGGTTCCGTAGTCACCAGGGACGTTCCCCCGAATACTCTTGTCGGAGGAAATCCGGCGAGAGTCATTCGCTCGATTGGAGACTGAGGAAACGTGCCTCCCAACAATGCACTGCAGCCGACCGCCAACCCGCTTCGCGGCTTGTCGGCGGCTGAGTTTAGGCGTTAATGCGGCTGCGCCGGCCTTGATGGAAAACTTGCAGGCACAATATCGGCATGAATATTGTGATCCTTGACGATTACCAGGATGCAGTGCGAAAACTGGAATGCGCTGCCAAGCTCGATGCCTACCCCGCCAAGGTTTACACCAACACCGTCAAAGGCATTGGCCAGCTGTCCGTCAGGCTCAAAGATGCCGATGTGATTGTGCTGATCCGTGAGCGCACCCAGCTCAACCGCCAGCTGATTGAAAAGCTGCCCAAACTCAAGCTGATTGCCCAAACCGGGCGCGTGGGCAGCCATGTGGATGTAGCCGCCTGCACCGAGCGCGGCATTGCCGTGGCGGAAGGCGTGGGCTCCCCCACAGCACCGGCCGAGCTGACCTGGGCCCTGATCATGGCGGCGATGCGCCGCATCCCGCACTATGTGTCGCATTTAAAGCATGGCGCCTGGCAGCAGGCTGGTCTCAAATCAGCCTCCATGCCGCCTAATTTTGGATTGGGCTCTGTGCTCAAGGGCAAGACGCTGGGCATCTGGAGCTACGGCAAGATAGGCCAGATCGTCGCCGGCTACGGCCGGGCCTTCGGCATGCGCGTCATCGTCTGGGGCGGCGATGCCTCGCGTGAACGGGCTCAGGCAGACGGCTATGAAGTTGCCGCCAGCAAAGCCGTGTTTTTTGAGCACAGTGACGTGCTGTCCCTGCACCTGCGCCTGCATGACGACACCCGGGGCATCGTGACGCTGGAAGATTTGTCGTCCATGAAACCCACCGCGCTGCTGGTCAACACCTCGCGCGCCGAGCTGATTGAGCCGGATGCGCTGATTGCCGCCCTCAACCGCGGCCGGCCCGGCCTGGCGGCCGTCGATGTGTTCGAGTCCGAGCCGATTTTGCAGGGCCATGCCCTGCTGCGCCTGGAAAACTGCATCTGCACCCCGCACATCGGCTATGTCGAGCAGGACAGCTACGAAATGTATTTCGGTGCTGCGTTTGACAACGTGATCAACTTCATCAAGGGCACCCCCACCAACATCGTCAACCCGGGCGCCCTGCAGGTGCGCCGCTAAGAACGGGCTGGCTTCGGGCTGACTCAGGCCGAGGGGGCGGCGACAAGCCTGTTTTCAGCGGGCCTTGAGACCTTGAGAGGTTTTGAAACGTGCGGCAAAACCCCGGCCCTGCGTGATAATCCCTGTCCATGAAACCTCTTTACAAAACCGTAGGCATTGTCGGCACAGGGGCCATGGGCCGCGGCATCGCCCAGATTGCCACGCAAGCAGGCAGCCTCGTCAAACTGATGGATACGCAAGCCGGCGCGAGCGAGAAGGCCCGCGAGGCGCTTGGCGAGCAATGGGACAAGCTGGTGGCCAAGGGCCGCCTGGAGGCTGCGCAGGCCGCAGACCACAAGGCCCGGCTTGTGGTCGCCAGCGGCTTGGCCGATCTGGCGGACTGCGACCTGGTCATCGAAGCCATTGTGGAGCGGCTGGACGTCAAGAAATCCCTGTTCGCCGAACTTGAGGCCATCGTGCCGGCGCAGACGGTGCTGGCAACCAACACCTCCTCGCTGTCCGTCACCGCCATTGCGGCCGCGCTCAAGCATCCCGAACGCTTTGCGGGCTACCACTTTTTCAACCCCGTGCCGCTGATGAAAGTGGTGGAGGTCATCACCGGACTGAAGACCAGCGCGACCGTCAGCACCGAACTCTCCAGCTACGCGCGCCAGATGGGCCACACGCCGGTCCAGGCACAGGATACGCCCGGGTTTATCGTCAACCATGCCGGCCGGGGTTATGGCACCGAGGCCTTGCGCATCGTCAGCGAAGGCGTGGCCGACTTTGCCACCATAGACCGCATCCTGCGCGAGCAGGCCGGTTTCAAGCTGGGCCCGTTTGAGCTGATGGACCTGACGGCGCTCGATGTCTCGCATCCGGTGATGGAGTCCATCTACCAGCAGTACTACGAAGAAGCCCGCTACCGGCCCAGCGTGATCACGGCCCAGCGCCTGGCGGGCGGCATGCTCGGCCGCAAAACCGGTGAAGGTTTTTACCGCTACCAGGACGGCGTCGCCCAGATTCCTGCGGAGCCGGCCATTCCGGTGGTCCATGAAATGCCGCCGGTCTGGGTGTCGCCGAGAGCATCCCGGCGTTCCGAACTGCTGCAATTGCTCAAGGATTTGGGCGCGAAGATAGAAACCGGGCAATCTGCATCACCCAACGCCCTGGTCATCGTGGCGCCGCTGGGCTTTGACATCACGACCGTGGCCGTGGTCGAACGGCTTGACCCCGCACGCACCGTCGGCATTGACATGCTGATTGACGATGCGGCCACCAAGCGGCGCGTACTGGCCACGAACCCGGCCACGCGCAGCGACATGCGGGATGCGGCGCATGCGCTGTTCGCGCGCGATGGCAAGGCCGTCAGCGTCATCCGTGACAGCGGCGGTTTTGTCACGCAGCGGGTCATCGCCACCATCGTCAACATTGCCAGCGATATTTGCCAGCAAGGCATCTGCACCCCCAAAGACCTGGAGACGGCGGTCACGCTGGGCCTGGGCTACCCGCTCGGACCACTAGCCATGGGTGACCGCTATGGCCCCACCAACATCCTGGAAGTGCTGTTCAACCTGCAAACCGTGTATGGCGACCCGCGCTACCGCCCCTCACCCTGGCTGCGCCGCCGTGGCGCCATCGGCCTGAGCCTGATGCACGAGGAGCGCTGATGAAGCACCCCCGTCGGATGCTCACTTCGTGTAGCACCTTCCCCCCTCCAGGGGGCGGCGCTTGCAGCCTGGCAAAGCCAGCTCCGCGGCCCCCACTTGTACGGGGACCCATTCCCTATTCCCTGCCTATCCCTCATTTCGATGCATTGGAAAAACTGACATGGCAGGCGCCCTGAAAAGTACCAGCGACGGCAGCACCTTGGTGCTGACCCTGAGCAACCCCGAGTTCAAAAACGCCCTGGGGCCCGAGATCTACGCGGCCGGTGTCGAAGCCCTCAATGCGGCTGAAAACAACCCGGAAATCCGCAGTGTGGTCATTACCGGGGAAGGCCCGGTGTTTTGCGCCGGTGGCAACCTGCAGCGCCTGCAGGCCAACCGCCAGCTGCCGCCTGAGGTCCAGGCGCAGAGCATTGACGGCCTGCACAGCTGGATTGACTCCATCCGCACCTTTCCCAAGCCGGTCATTGCGGCGGTGGAAGGCGCTGCCGCAGGCGCCGGTTTTTCGCTGGCGCTGGCCTGTGATCTGCTGGTGGCGGCTGACAATGCCGTGTTTGTCATGGCCTACAGCACGGTCGCGCTGTCCCCGGATGGCGGCGGCAGCTGGGCCCTGGCCCGCGCCCTGCCCCGTGCGCTGGTGACCGAGCTGCTCATGTGCGGCGAGCGCATCAGCGCCCAGAAGCTGCAGGGCTTTGGCCTGGTCAACCGCGTTGCAGCAGCAGGCGGCGCCCTGGCCGAAGCCCTGAAGCTGGCCGACGCGCTCAATGCGCGGGCGCCCAATGCCTTGGCCAGCATCAAGGAGCTGATCAATGAAGCGCCGGCCAACACCCTGGGCCAGCAGCTGAGCAGCGAGCGCGACCACTTTGTGCGCAACCTGCACCACGCCAACGGCGGCGAGGGCATTGAGGCCTTCCTGCAAAAACGGCCACCGCGGTACCGCTAAACGCTGCCTGCCGCCGGGCGCCTGCCCGGCGTCCACCGCGAAATCCCCGTACGCCCTCGCATGCCCCGTGCGACACCCATGCGACAGCTGGGTGGTGGATAAGTCGTCGCCCGAGCGACAATGGAAGCCTAGCCAGTCACTCAAAAGACAGACCATGGACGATCCTATTCTTACGATAGATGAACGAGAGGCCATCAACGGTGGCCGCTGGTTTTCATCCCTGTCCCCATCCCTGAGGCACGACATACTGCGATGCGCCTACGTCAAACGCTACAAAGACGGCGAACTCATCACCGCCCGCGGCGATCCGCCGGACGAATGGATTGCCTGCGCCAAGGGCGCTGTGCGCGTGAGCTCGACCTCCATTTCGGGCAAGCAGATCACGCTGACCTATGTGGAGCCGGGCATCTGGTTTGGCGATGTGGCCATTTTCGACGGCGACCGCCGCACCCACGATGCCTACGCGCATGGCGACACCACCATTTTGTGCGTGGCCAAAGCCGACTTCAAGAAGATCCTGGCCTCGCATGTAGAGCTTTACGAGGCGATGCTGCGCCTGCATGCGCGCCGCATCCGCCAGCTGTATGGCCTGGTGGAAGACCTCAACACCTTGCCGCTACGCGCCCGGCTGGCCAAACAGCTGCTGCACCTGGCCCGCAGCTACGGCATACCCAGCCTGTCCGACGAGGACGAGGTGCGCATCGGCCTGCAACTGGCGCAGGAAGAGCTGGCGCAGCTGCTGGGCGCTTCGCGCCAACGCGTCAACCAGGAGCTCAAGGCCATGGAGCGCGAAAATGCGATCCGCATCGAGCCGGGTGGTCTGGTCGTGCGCAACCGCGCCACCTTGCGGCGTATCTCTGAAGCCGACGCCGAAAAATAAAGACCACCGAGCCCATGAGCAACTTCGACCACTTTGTAGGCACGCGCGCGGTGTCCGGCCAGCACGTTTTTGATACCGGCGCCCTGAGCACCTACCTGAGCCAGCACCTGGAGGGCTTTCAGGGCCCTTTGACGGTGGAGCTCTTCAAGGGCGGCCAGTCCAACCCCACCTACAAGCTGATCACCCCGGCCAGGTCTTATGTGATGCGCGCCAAACCCGGCCCGGTCGCCAAGCTGCTGCCGTCGGCGCATGCGGTGGAGCGCGAGTTCAAGGTCATGCACGGCCTGCAGGGCACCGACGTGCCGGTGGCCAGGATGCACTGCCTGTGCGAAGACGAGTCCGTGATCGGGCGCGCTTTTTACGTGATGGAGTTTGTCGAAGGCCGCGTGCTGTGGGACCAGGCCCTGCCCGGCATGACGCCGGCCCAGCGCGGCGAGATTTACGACGAAATGAACCGCGTGATCGCGGCCCTGCACAAAGTGAAGTTTGCCGAGCGCGGCCTGGCCGACTACGGCAAGCCCGGCAACTACTTTGAACGCCAGATTGGCCGCTGGAGCAAGCAGTACATCGCGTCGATCACCCAGCCCATCCCCGAGATGGATTCGCTGATGCAGTGGCTGCCCGAACACATTCCCGCGGGCGCACGCGATGAGCGCATGGTCTCCATCGTGCATGGCGACTTCCGGCTCGACAACCTGATGTTTCACCCGACCGAGCCGCGCGTGCTGGCCGTGCTCGACTGGGAGCTGTCCACCCTGGGCCACCCGCTGGCCGATTTCAGTTACCACTGCATGGCCTGGCACATTCCGCCCGGCGCATTTCGCGGCATTGGCGGGCTCGATGTGGCCAGCCTGGGCATCCCTTCGGAGTCCGAGTACATCCGCCGCTACTGCGAACGCACGGGCTTTGCCGGCCCCGAGCAGGTCAAGGCCGACTGGAATTTCTACATGGCCTACAACCTGTTTCGCCTCGCAGCCATTTTGCAGGGCATTGCCAAGCGCGTCGAAGCGGGGACGGCCACCAGCGCCCAGGCCGTCAGCTCGGCCGCAGGCGCCAGGCCGCTGGCCCAAATGGCCTGGGGCTTCGCACAGAAAAGCAAGTCCAGCCCTTAATACCACCGCCCCGACGCCCCACCCCATTTCAGGAGATCCCATGGACTTTAGCTACACCCCCAAGGTACAGGAACTGCAGGCCCGCCTGCTCAGGTTCATGGACGAGCACATTTACCCGAACGAGGCGCGCTTCTTTCGCGAGATTGCCGAAAACCGCGCCAAGGGCAACGCCTGGGTGCCCACCGAGCTGATTGAAGAGCTCAAACCCAAGGCCCGTGCGGCCGGCTTGTGGAACCTGTTTTTGCCGCACTCGCCGCGCGCGCCCGAAGGTTTGTCCAACCTCGAGTACGCCCCGCTGTGCGAAATCATGGGCCGCGTGGTCTTTGCCGCCGAGGTGTTCAACTGCTCGGCACCCGACACCGGCAACATGGAAACCATTGCCCGCTATGGCTCCGAAGCCAACAAGGACCAATGGCTGGATCCGCTGCTCAAGGGCGAGATCCGCTCGGCCTTTTTGATGACCGAGCCCGAAGTGGCCTCCTCCGACGCCACCAACATCCAGTGCCGCATCGAGCGCGATGGCGACGACTATGTGCTCAACGGCCTCAAATGGTGGTCGTCCGGCGCGGGCGATCCGCGCTGCGCCATCTACATCGTGATGGGCAAGACCAACCCCGATGCCGGCCGCCACGAACAGCAGTCCATGATTCTGGTGCCCGCCAACACGCCCGGCGTTACGGTGATCCGCCCGCTCTCGGTGTTTGGCTACGACGACGCGCCGCACGGCCACATGGAGGTGCGCCTTGACAACGTGCGCGTGCCCGCCAGCAACCTGCTGCTGGGCGAAGGCCGCGGTTTCGAGATTGCCCAAGGGCGCCTGGGCCCCGGACGAATTCATCACTGCATGCGCAGCATCGGCATTGCCGAGCGCGCCCTGGAGCTGATGTGCAAGCGCCTGAACACCCGCGTGGCCTTTGGCCGCCCGATTGCCAGGCAGTCAGTCTGGCAGGAGCGCATTGCCGAAGCCCGCTGCATGATCGAGCAGGCCCGCCTGCTGACCCTCAAGGCCGCGTACATGATGGACACCGTGGGCAACAAGGTCGCCAAAGCCGAGATTGCCATGATCAAGGTGGTAGCCCCCAACATGGCCTGCCAGATCATTGACTGGGCCATTCAGGCGCACGGCGGCGGCGGCGTGTCCGACGATTTCCCGCTGGCCTACGCCTATGCCCACCAGCGTACCTTGCGCCTGGCGGATGGTCCCGACGAAGTGCACCGCGCCTCGCTCGCCAAGCTCGAGCTGGCCAAGCATTTGCTGATGCCCGGTGAAGTGGACATGCCGGTTACGCGCGGCGGCTGAGTGCTTGCCAGCAGAAATTAGCTATCAAATTAATAGCTTCATGCACAGCATCAGCAAGGGCTGGATGCCTATTTGACTATGAGATCAGAGCGCGATATCGGTAGACAGGCCCGCCAGCGCCAGCTCACAGGCGCTGGTGTAAATCACCGCCGCATGCTCCAGTGTGGCCACGTTGGCCGGGGTGTACTGCATGCGCAGGTAAGCCTTGCCGCGCAGCAGCATCATGATGAAGGGCGCCTGCTCATCAGGCCCCGGTTCGGGCCAGGACAGCAGCAGTTCCGCCAGGTTCTGGTCAATCCATGCCAGGGCATGCTGGCGATCGTCAGCCAGCACCGAATAACGCGCCCAGAACTCGCCGGGCAGACTGTCCCAGCCGACTTCGGTGTAAATCGACAGCCAGCGCATTTCTTCCGGCAGGCTCGGGTCCGCCGAGGTCCGCAGGTGGTCGGTATAGATCTGGTAGGCCTGCTTTTCCAGCGACTCCTTGAGTGACCGGTTCATGATGAGCACGGCAGCCTCTTCATTGATGCCCAGTTCGGCCCGGGCGCGCAACTCTTCGCCCTGAATGTAGTCGCGGCTGGAGCGACCGCGCTCCAGCCGCCAGGGCTTGTTGCTCACCTTGCCCGTCAGCGAAAAACCCTTGTCGGCGCCATGCCCGGTGAAGGTAAAGCCTTGCGTGCCCGCCCATTCAGAAACGGCATCAGTGGGCGGGGCCTGGCCGCTGGCCTGCGGCGCCCCCTGGCCAAAGACTTTTTTGAGCCGTTCAAACATGGTTTCAACTTTTCTCTTAAAGTGCAGCAAACATCATAGTGGCAAAGGTAGTGATAAAGGAAATCCGATGATCAAGGTTTATTCATGGCCCACGCCCAATGGCCACAAAGTTCACATCATGCTGGAGGAGTGCGGCTTGCGCCTGGGCCGTGACTGGGAGGCATTGCCCGTCAACATCGGAACCGGCGACCAGTTCAGGCCCGAGTTTCTGGCGATCAGCCCGAACAACAAGATTCCCGCACTGCTTGACCCCGAGGGGCCAGACGGCAAACCCATCGCCCTGTTTGAGTCGGGCGCCATTTTGCTGTACCTCGCCGCCAAAACCGGCAAACTGCTACCCAAAAGCGACCGGCTCAAGTACCAGGTGCTGCAGTGGCTGATGTTCCAGATGGGCGGCGTGGGCCCCATGCTCGGACAAACCCATCACTTTCGCATGTACGCCCCCGAGAAAATTGACTACGCCATCAAGCGCTACAGCAACGAAGCCAAGCGGCTCTACGGCGTGATGGACAAGCAACTGGCCAGCAGCAAGTTCATCGCCTGCAACCAGTACACCATTGCCGATGTGGCCATCTTCCCCTGGCTGCGCAGCTGGGAAAACCAGGGCATTGACTGGGCCGACTACCCTCGTCTGAAACAATGGTTTGACCAGGTCAGCGCCCGCCCCGCGGTGCAGCGCGGCGTCAGGGTGCTGGCCGATTTGCGAAAACCCCTCACCGGTGACAAGGAGCGCGACATCCTGTTTGGCAAGACACAGTACGCAAAACGCTAACTGCGAGCCTTAACAGTTTTCCGACGGGCCGCCCCTAGGAAAATTAGCCCCCGAGGGGCTGACGTCCGCGGCTCCAAGCCTGCCTGCGCAGGCTTGGACGGACGGAAGGGCCGCTGAGTCTCGCAGCGACACGTCCAGCGCAGCACACGCAGTGGCAAGCGTGGGGGTCTAGTAGCCGCGCCCCTTATTTCGCGGCGGCGTCCAGGGTAGCCTGAACGAGTTCCGCGCCGGCTTTTTGGCGGACGCTGTCGATGATGCTTTCCGTCGCCTTGCGCATGTCCGCGCGGAACGATGGGCGCACCGGTTCAAACTTCATGCCCCGGTTCGCCAGATCGACGATCGCCCCGATATCCTCGGCGGCGGCAGCGGTCCGCTGCGCGATCACCGCCTTGAGAACCGCATTCTGAATGACTTTCTGCTGCTCCGCCTTGAGCGCTTCGAACCTTTGCTTGTTCGCGACCAGCACGATGAAGTCAAAAAAATGCGAGGTGTTGGTCAGGTACTTCTGCACCTGATAAAAGTTCCGGTCCCGGATCACGGCAAAGGGATTTTCCTGCGCGTCCAGCGCACCGGTTTGCAGCGCACCGTACACCTCCTTGATGTCCATCTTCACCGGGTTGGCGCCCAGCGCCTGAAACGTCGCGATATGAATTTCGTCCGGCTGCAGGCGAACTTTCAATCCTTTCAAATCAGTGATGGAGCGGATCGGCCGCTGGCTGTTGGTCAGCTGGCGTGGTCCCAGTTCCATGAAGCCCAAGGGCAACAATCCATTGGCAGCGAACTTGTCCTTGAGCATGGCTCCGACCTTGCCATCGACGGCCTTGAAGGCGACCTGGCGGTCCGTAAACAGAAACGGAATGCTCAGCACCGACAGTTCAGGGACCGTGCGCGACAGGTAGGCGGTCGAAATCCAGGTCATGAACAGTTTCCCGTTGCGAACTTGATCCACATTGTCTTGCGCACTGCCCAACTGCATGGCCGGGAAGACCTCGACCTGGAGTTCTCCCGAGGAGGCCTTCTCGACGTCCAGCTTGAGCTGGGCCATCGCCAGGCTGCTCGAGTGGTTCGCCGGAAAGTTTCCCGCAACGCGAAGCGGCTGCGCAGAGGCCGTGGTGCAGGCCAGCAAAAGCGAGGCGATCCATGCCGGCGTCAGCCTGATGCTCTTGAGTCTGCCAAGCCGGGAGATTGAAATTCTCATGGGTATATCTCTTTTCTCAAACAGTTCCAACATTAAAGTAAACATTGAAGGCAACAACAATGTTTACAAAAGTTAAAACTGTCAGCTGAAAAAATGCACCATCGAACAGACTTGACGTTGTGAACAGGCTTTATGGACTGTTGCCGCGAGGTCTATGCGGGACCCGGTCAAGGGTCAGCTGGCGAAGGGCGGGAACAACCAGATCCCCGCGCAGCGTGGCGTACAGGTGCTGGCCGATTTACGCCGTCCGACCACCGACGGCAAGGAATGCGACATCCTGTTTGGCAAGACGCCGTAGCAAAAACGATGAAAGCCAAGCGGTTAAGAGTCAAACTTGGCTCCAGCCCACGCAGAATTTGGCTAACCAGCTATTGAATTGATAGCATATCTAACCTTGCTCGAACAGGGAAATCGAGGTGGCTTCAGCTGAAATTAAACAGGCAGCGCAAAATGAAACGCCGCGCCCTGGCCTACCTTGCCTTCGGCCCACACGCGACCGCCATGCCGGGTCACCACCCGGTGGACGATTGGCAGGCCCACCCCGGTCCCTTCAAACTCCTCATCGGTGTGCAGCCGCTGAAACATCTCGAAGAGCTTGTCGTAGTGGTCCATGCTGAAGCCGGCGCCATTGTCGCGCACCGAATAAATGGCTTCCGTGCCCTCCATGCGGCCGCTGACTTCGATCAAAGGACTGACTGCACGGCTGCTGTATTTCACGGCGTTGGACAGCAGGTTGACCCAGACCTGGTGCAGCAGCGCGGCGTCTGCCTGCGCCGGTGGCAGCGAACCGAGTTGGATGTCGGGTTTCTTGCCTTCCGGATGGAGCTGCAGCATTTCTTCGATAACCCGCCGGGCCAGCCCATGCATGTCCACGCTGGCTTTGCTGACCTCGCGCTGGCCAAGCTTGGAAAAGGCCAGCAGATCGTCAATCAGTTTGGCCATGCTGTTGATGCTGCGGCGAATGACGGATACATAACGCTGACCTTTTTCGTCCAGGCGGCTGGCGTAATTCTGCTCCAGCAGGCCCGCATAACCGCCGATGACGCTCAACGGTGAGCGAAGGTCATGCGTCGCCGCAGACGTGAAGCTTTCCAGGCTTTTGTTGCTGGCTTCCAGGTCTTCAACGTGTGCCTTCAGAACCGAATTGAGGCTGAGAATTTCCTTCTCCATTTCCTTTTGCTGGGTGACATCCTCGGAAATTCCCAAAATGTGGGTGGGTTCACCGCCTTCGCCAAACACGGGAACTTTGCGGACGTGCAGCAGGCGCAGCCCTTTGCTGCGCGAGGAATATCGCTGCTCCGGGATATCTTCAACGATACCTCTTGCCAAAACCTGGCGGTCCTGCGCAACAAAGACATCAGCCTCGTCTTTTTCAAAGACTTCGTGCGCGCTCTTGCCTATCATTTGCTCACGGGACATTCCAAAAAGCGCTTCTGCCGCACGGTTGATGCGTACATAACGCAACTGGGCGGCATCCTTCATGTAGACCGCAGTAGGGATGTGCTCAATCATCGAGTCGAGCAAGTGGTTCGCCGCCAACACCTCGGTCGTACTCCCGGCCAGCAGTTCCAGGCCTTCGCCAAAGCCCGGCAGGAAGGAAACAGGGTGATCGAATGTGGACATGCTTGACTCCTGTGGTTCAAAAATGGGTATCAATTGAAGAAAGAAGTGCCATGTCAAACGGTTCGATCACCACATCGTCCATGCCGCGCCTGGACGTTTTTTCGACAAGGTAAACCGTACCGTCAATTTCGCTGGCCAGGATGACGGGGAAATCAAGTTCTGCAACATGTCCTGGACGCGGAACCAGGCGCACGCCCTTGCGCTGCGGCACCCAGCAAGGAGCCTCCAGCGTCTGCGTGTCGACGGCAATGCCACGTGCTGCCTGGTCGGCAAGCGCTTATGGGTCTGCGGCGTGTGGCCCTCTGGCGTTGCCTTGTAACGCGGCTTTATACGCGCCTCCGCTTCGGCGCAACTGCGTATTTACCGGGCCAGAGTTGGTCCGCTTGACAGCCAAGCAGCGTTGCAATCCTTTCGGCGACTGGGCGAGAAACCGCACGGCCGTGAATAACGTTGCTCACAAGCATTCGTGAGCGACACATTGAGTCAGCCAGAGCAGAAAGCGTGGTGCCCTTCATGCGGATCAGGGCCTTGATTTGTTCTGGGTGCATTTGTGTGATACGCTGATTTCAAAACGAAACAATTCAACTCGAAATGTATTTTGATTTCAATTTGAAATTTGTCAAGAACAGTTTATCGGGGGCATTCCTAGCAATGAAAATGAACGTGGAAGCCGTGCTGGAGCGGTTCAGAGAGGCCTACCTAGCCCCGGACTTGACGACGCTCGCGGCTCACTTGGGGATGGACGAAACCACGTTCAGGGTGTGGCGCACGCGAAAAACCGTTCCACCAAAAATGCTGGTGAAGGCCAGCTCGGAGACCGGGCGGTCGATCTCGTGGCTAAGCGACGGCTTTTCAACGGCCGAGGCCTCGACCGCAGGCGAGTTGCCCGCGAATTTTTTTGACTCAACAGAGAAACAAGTAAACCTAACGCCCCAAGAACTGGTGCTGTTGGAAAACTTCCGAGCGGCGACCATTGAGGGGCGGGTCGCCATTACGGCGGTTAGCGCTGCGCTTGCGAAAGCAGTTGCGAAGAAGAGAAAATCAGCATGATGCCTTTCAAGGCGCAGTGACCAGCGAGCATGAGCCGCCGGGCCGTTCCCAAGGCAAATACCGTAGCGCGAGCGAGGAGCTTGCCCAATGAGCGCTGGCCTGCCCGGAGGGGATCGAACCCCCGACCCTCAGCTTAGAAGGCTGATGCTCTATCCAACTGAGCTACGGGCAGATATAAAAAAAGCCCACAAAGTGAGCTTTTTTAAGAATTGATGGTGGTCGGAGTACAAGGATTCGAACCTTGGACCCCCTGGTCCCAAACCAGGTGCGCTACCAGACTGCGCCACACTCCGACTAGTCTTGTATTGTAGCTCGGTCAGAGGCCAATCTGCACACGCCTGTTCTTTTTTTGCATGGCTGGGCGCCAAAAAATGCCTGCCCCCCGTCCAGCGCGTGGTGTGGCGCGGCAATGGCGGACTGATGAACGACAAAACCCTCAAAGCCAGCGGGGGTTTCGTGCCAAATCGTTTCAAAATGGCGGTCTGAGGCATGCAGGACGGATCGCCACACCGCGGCGATCCCTGCCCTCAAGCGACCGGGAAGACCAAGATGGCTGTGAAGATTGTGAGACTGGGCACGCCCCGAAACACCGATGAGGGCCTGCGCATTGGCACCGTGCGGCGCCCGCCGCGCGGCGTGCCCAAGAGCGAATTCGCCGCACAGAACTGGTATGACGTCTGGTACCCCAACCTCGCCCCGAGCGCCGAGACCATGCGGCTCGGACAGGCGGCTCAGGCCAGCCAGGAGAGCGACAAGGACTGGGCCGCGTTCAGGAAGAGGTACCGCGCAGAGATGGCAGAACCGGATGCCAGCCGCAGCCTGGACCTGCTGGCCGCGCTGTCACACCGCACGAATTTTGCAGTGGGCTGCTACTGCGAGAGCGAAGCGCGTTGCCACCGTTCGCTGCTGCGCGAATTGCTTGGCGAACGGGGCGCGAAGATAGCCTGATCAGAGCCTGACGTACTCGTATTCGAGCGGGTTGGCATTGATGCCGCGATCCGGCGGCGCAATCCAGGCCGCCATCTTGCCGGGCTCGGTCACGCGGTTCATCAGGCTTTTGACAAAGGCCGTATCAAGAGGCGTGGGCAGCCACTGGTCTTTTTGGGCTTCAAACTCGGCCGCCGTGATAGGGTTGCCGTGCGGGTCGGTATGGGCGCCGGCCCAGACACCGACTTCACGGCGGAAACGCGTCGACGGCAGCGAGAGTTCAAAGTCCACACCAGCCCGTTTGATCGCCATGTTCCAGCGCGTCACGCCGACATTGCAGTCCTTCACGTACTCCAGGCGCGTGATCTCGTTCATGCCGTTGCGGGTGGAAATCGTCTCGTTCTTCACACCACCCTGCCCGCTGGGCACCTGGATACTCATCTCGGTCTCCAGCTCCACATGGTCGGCGAACTTGGCTTCGTCGGGCCGGCCCTTGATGCCGTTGCTGAAGTAGTTGGCCGCGTTGCTGGAGGCTTCGGAGCCGAACAGGTCCAGCGAACTGGTGAACCAGAAATTCATGAACTTCTGGATGGTGGGCAGGTCGATCACGCCGGCGTTGCGCAGCGTCTGCACGTCGTCGGTATCGAGCTCCTTCATGACTTCCAGCGTGCGCTTGATCACGCGGCCCACGCCGGTCTCGCCGACGAACATGTGGTGCGCTTCCTCGGTCAGCATGAAGCGGGTGGTGCGCGCCAGCGGGTCAAACGCGCTTTCGGCAAAGCTCTTGAGCTGGAACTTGCCGTCGCGGTCGGTGAAGTAGGTGAACATGAAGAACGAGAGCCAGTTGTCCATGGGCTCGTTGAAAGTGCCCAGGATTCGCGGCTTGTCGGCGTCGCCGCTGTGGCGCATCAACAGCTCTTCGGCCTCCTCGCGGCCGTCGCGGCCGAAGTGCGCGTGCAGCAGGTAGACCATGGCCCAGAGATGCCGGCCCTCTTCCACGTTGACCTGGAACAGGTTGCGCAGGTCGTACAGCGATGGCGCGGTATGGCCCAGCAGGCGCTGCTGCTCCACCGACGCGGGCTCGGTGTCGCCCTGCGTGACGATCAGGCGACGGAAGGTGCTGCGGTATTCGCCGGGCACGTCTTGCCAGACGTCCTGGCCCATGTGGTCGCCAAAGCCGATCTTGCGGCCCTCTTCCTTGTCGGCCAGAAAGATGCCCCAGCGGTAATCGGGCATGGGGGTGTAGCCGTAGCTGGCCCAGCCGGAAGCGTCAACGCCGACGGCGGTGCGCAAATAAACCTCTTTGGCCTTGAAGTCGCTGGGGCCCATTTCGTCCCACCAGTTCAGGAAGGCGGGTTGCCAGTGTTCGAGGGCCCGCTGCAGCTGACGGTTGTCGCCAAGGTTGACGTTGTTGGGGATCAGGGCTTGAAGGTCGATGGTGCTCATGGTGATGTCCTTGAAAATCTATACAACTCGGTGCCGGGTTCCCTCTCCCCGTGGGAGAGGGTTAGGGTGAGGGCTAACGGCGCCTGTTTCCAGATGCGGCTGCCAATGCCGCGCCGCCCTCACCCCTGCCCTCTCCCACGGGGAGAGGGAGGAAGAAAATCAAATGCGCTTCCAGTCGAACTTGGCTTTCTTGCCGGTTCCGAAAAGTTTTAAAGCACCGTCTTCACCCACCGCATTCGGGCGGATAAATATCCAGTTCTGCCAGGCCGACAGCCGGCCGAACACACGGGTCTCCATGGTTTCCTTGCCCGGAAAGCGCAGCGAGGCTTCCATGCCGGTCATGGCATCGGGCGAGAGCGAAGCGCGCTCCTCCAGCATGATGCGGATCTCATCGTCCCAGTCGATGTCGTCGGGCGTCAGCGTGACCAGTCCCAGTTCAAGAGCCTGGTCGGCGCGCAGCTTGCTGTCCGAAAGGCCTTGCAGTTGGGCCATCGTGCCGGCGTCTTCGTTGAAGCGGGTTTGCAGGCGCGTCAGGCCATTCACGGCGGGGAACCAGCCAAAATTGGCGGGACTCAATTGCAGTGCCGGTGCGCTGTCGGGTGAATCAGGCAGGTCCAGCATGTAAATGCGATCGCAGGCCAGCGCCAGTTCATAAAAGGTGCCGGCAAAACACGAGCCCGCATCCGCCAAAGCGATCAGCGAACGGCTGGTCACGTCGAGGCGGGCCAGCGTGCGACGCAGCGCGCCGGTGGTTTCCTTGACCAGCCAGTGGTCCTTGAGCGAGGCCAGCACCTGATCCATCTTGATCACCAGACCGGCATCACCGCGGGTCTTGATCACCCAGGTGCCGACTTCGAGCTCGTTGGTGCGCAGGTTGAGAATCGCGTCGTCCAACTCGCGCTGCAGCTGCAAGGGGTACCAGCGGGCGCCGGCAGCCTCAATGGCCTCTGGCGTGGATTCGATGCTTGCGGTGGGCGCCTTGACGGTGATGGTGGCAATGCGGGCAGTGCGGTCCACCTGCGCATCGACATGGCTGTAGTGGTAGCCGGTGTCATCAATTTTCACCGTCAAAGGCAAAAGTTCAATGCCTTTTGAGGCTGCAGCCCTTGTGGATTGTGCACGGAGCGCTTCTATTTCAGTAGCAAGCAAGGCGCCGAACTGCTGTGGCTTGGCATGGGCGTCGATCAGTTTCCAGTCCTTGGCACGGTCCGCGCGCACGCCTTCGCTGGTCGTGCAGAAGATGTCGGCCAGGTCACGGCGCACCTTGCGCTTGTCGGTCACGCGGGTCAGTCCGCCGGTGCCGGGCAGCACGCCGAGCAGCGGCACCTCGGGCAGGCTCACGGTGGAGCTGCGGTCATCCACCATGATGATGCGGTCGCAGGCCAGGGCCAGCTCGTAGCCGCCGCCGGCGCAGGCGCCGGTCACCGCGGCAATGGCTTTGAGGCCATCGTGGCGCGAGGAGTCTTCCAGGCCGTTGCGGGTTTCGTTGGTGAACTTGCAGAAGTTCACCTTCCAGCCGTGGGTCGACAGGCCCAGCATGTAGATGTTGGCGCCCGAGCACCAGATTTTTTCCTTGGCCGACTCGAACACCACCACTTTGACGGCCGGGTGCTCGAAGCGGATGCGGTTGAGCGCGTCATGCAGCTCGATGTCCACGCCCAGGTCGTAGCTGTTGAGCTTGAGCTTGTAGCCGGGCTTGATGCCGCCGTCTTCATTGATGTCGAGCTTCAGGCGCGCCACCTCGCCTTCCACACTCAAAGTCCAGTGCTGGTATTTGGTGGGGTGCGTGGCAAAGCTGACCAGTTCACGCTCCTGCCCTTCAATCACTTGTTTAAACAGCAGGGGCTCAGTCATCGCGTTCATGGGTGGTCTCCTATATTTCAGTTGGTTTCGGTGCTGCCCGGGTGTCGACCACCCCAAGTCACTCCGCGTGTCGATCCCCGGCAAGCCGGGGCCCCTCGCCATGCGCTCCGTGACCTGTCTCCTTGGGGTAGGTCAGGGCTGGAACAGCTCGTTCCATGTCTTTAAGGCTTTGCTTGAGGCTTCGTGCCGAGGTGTCGACCACGGCATCGGCGCGCGCATACAGGGCTTCGCGGCTGGCCAGAATGCGGCGCAGGTCTTCCAGCGCCTCGTTCGTCGCACCGCGGGTCGTGTCAAAGGGGCGCATGTCGCCCTGCGCCACGACCCGTGACATATGTTCTTCAGGGCTGGCCTTGAGCCAGACACAGTAAAAGCGGCTTTGCAGCAGGTCAAAGGTTTCGCGCTCGCTGACAATGCTGCCGCCGGTGGTCATGACCACGCCGTCGGCATGATCTTCGGCGATGCGAAACAGCGCGCGGCGCTCATAGCGGCGGTAACCGGCCTGCCCGTGCAGCAGCAAAATTTCGTTCATGCTGGTGCCGGCCTCACGCTCAATCTCGCGGTCCAGCTCGACAAAGGGCACGCCGCGCTGCGCGGCCAGTTGCAGGCCCAGAGTGGATTTGCCGGCGCCGCGCAAGCCAATCAGGGCAATGCGCTGCTCCCGGCCCACCGAATCACTGAGGCCAAAGCGGCTGCCCAGCAGACTGTAGGCCTGGTCCAGCTGCGCGTCATCGAGCCGGCCCAGCAGGCTCTGCACGCGAGCCATCGCCGGGCGTGGCGCATCCTGCAGCAGTTCAAGAATGGAGATATTCAGGGCGCGGGCCGCGGCCTCAAGTGAGTTGATGGACACATTGCCCTTGCCACTTTCCACGTCGGCCAAAAACCGCTCGCTCAAACCCGAATCGGCGGCCAGTTGCTTGCGCGTCATGCCGCGGCGGGCGCGCCAGGCGCGAACCCGCGCACCCAGCTCGCTGAGTGTGGCTTTTGCTTCCTGTTCCGACATGATTTCCAAGTTGGCCCCTTGTTTTGTGAAAAGCGCTTGCGCCGCCCTTGAATTGCAGTATACTTCAGCAACACTCGATGTCAAGCAGTTTATTGCATCTTTTTGGAGACCACAGGCATGAAGCTCAAAATCCTCGTAGGCACCATGACCAGCACCGCCGACTACGTAGCGCAGGCTATACAGATGGACTGCGTCGATCTGGTCAGCGACATCGAAGTGCAGCTGATGGATGGCCTGGACATTGGTGTTTTCAATGCATCCGCCGCAGAAGATGCAATTTATCTCATCTGCTCATCCACCTACGGCTCGGGCGATGTACCCGACAACGCCCGCGCGCTGTACGACTCGCTGGACTCGCAGCCGCAATTTCTGGGGCATGTGCGCTACGGCGTGATCGCGCTGGGCGACCGTACCTACATGCAGACCTTCTGCTTTGGTGGCAAGAAATTCGACGAGCGACTGCAGGGCCTGGGCGCGCAGCGCCTTGGCGAGGTCTGGTGCCATGACGCCAGCAGCGGCACGCTGGCCGAAACCGAAGGCACCGCCTGGTGCCGCGAGTGGCTGGCCGAAGCACTCGCTACCGCAGCCGCCAGTGAAGCCGCTGCCTGAGTTTGTTTTTAGTGAAATACCGCTCCAGCCGTTGATTAATATGCGCTGGCAGCTATAAAAATAATAGCAAATCGGAGACAACATGAACCTGAGCCGTGCAGACCATTCGGCAAGCACACCCCTTGTGGACATTCCGCGCGATTACAACGCCGCCTACGACCTGCTGCAGCGCAACGCCGGGCGCGCGTCCAAAGTGGCCTTCATCGACGCCGTGAGCGGCGCCACCCTGACCTACGGTGAACTGGCCGGGCAGTCGCAGCGCTTTGCCAACGCCTTGCGCGCCCAGGGTTTCGCCCCCGAGAGCCGCGTCATGCTGGCCATGCTGGATACGCCCGAGTGGCCGGTCGCTTTTCTGGGCTGCATCCTGGCCGGCGTGGTGCCGGTGGCAGCCAACACGCTGCTGACGGGCAGCGATTTTGAATTCATGCTGCGCGACTCGCGGGCCCAGGGCCTGGTCGTTTCGCATGCCCTGCTGCCGACTTTTGAGCCACTGATCAGCGCCATCGCAACGCTTGAAACCGTGATCGTCGCAGGGGTTGAAACCTGTGCACCCCATACAACGCTGACCCAAATGGTTAGTACGGGAACAGCTATCAAAAACATAGCAAACACCTGCGCCGACGATGCCTGCTTCTGGCTCTACTCCAGCGGCTCCACCGGCACACCCAAGGGCACGGTGCACTTGCACAGCCACCTGATCCAGACCGCGGAGCTTTATGGCCGCGCGGTGCTGGGCATTGAAGAGTCCGACGTGGTGTATTCAGCCGCCAAGCTGTTTTTTGCCTACGGCCTGGGCAATGCACTGACCTTCCCCATGAGCGTCGGGGCCACCACGGTACTGTTGCCCGCCCGGCCCACGCCGGCCGACGTGTTCGGCATCCTCAAAAAATACCAGCCCACCATTTTTTACGGCGTGCCCACGCTGTACGCTGCGCTGCTGGCAGACCCGGCCCGTCCTGCCCGCGCCGAACTCAAGCTGCGCGTGTGCACCAGCGCCGGCGAAGCGCTGCCGGCCGAGATCGGCAAGAAGTGGACGCTGGCGTATGGCTGCGAAATACTCGACGGCATTGGCTCGACGGAAATGCTGCACATCTTTCTGAGCAATCGGCCCGGCCAGGTGCGTTACGGCACCACCGGCCAGGCGGTGCCCGGCTACCGTCTCAGGATCGTGGCCGATGACGGCCGCGAGTGCGCATCGGGTGAAATCGGCGAGCTGCAGATCAGCGGCCCCACCTCTGCCCTGATGTACTGGAACAACCGCGCCAAGACCAAAGCCACATTTGCCGGCGAATGGACCAAGAGCGGTGACAAATACACCCGCCATCGTGACGACAATGGGGACGACTACTACACCTACGGCGGGCGCAGCGACGACATGCTCAAGGTCGGCGGCATTTACGTCTCGCCGTTTGAAGTCGAAGCCTGCCTCATGACGCACCCTGCGGTGCTGGAAGCCGCCGTGGTTGGCCTGGCCGATGCGGACGGGCTGGTCAAACCCAAGGCCTATGTGGTGCTCAAGCCCGCGCAAAGCACCAACGCCGACGACCTCAAGGCCCACGTCAAGCAGCAGCTGGCGCCCTATAAGTACCCACGCTGGTTTGAGTTCGTCTCCGAGCTGCCCAAAACGGCCACCGGCAAGATCCAGCGCTTCAAGCTGCGCCAGACGCAATAAGCGGTGCCATAAATGACCCGCTCCGGGTCTGCCTGCCGGCCATCTGCGACTGACCGGATCAGGCACGGGATTTGCTTTAGACTTAAACAATTTAATCTTCAATCTCGGGTTTTACACTAGGGCATTTCGCACAGCCCTCCCTTACTATTCTTCTGATGCATCTTCAGCCTTAACAAGGAGTTTTCCATGACCTCACGCCGACTCGTATTGACCCGCAGCGCTGCCGTTATCGGCGCTGCATCCACCGGCCTGCTGCTGCCCGAAATCGTGCGGGCCCAGTCCGGCAAGGTGCGCGTGGGTTTCATGCTGCCCTATACCGGCACATTTGCCCAGCTTGGCGTGGCCATTGAAAACGGCTTTCGCATGGCAATCAACGAACAGGGCGGCAAACTGGGCGGCCGCGAGATTGAATACTTCAAGGTCGACGACGAATCCGAGCCTTCCAAAGGCATCGAAAACGCCAGCAAGCTGGTGCAGCGCGACAAGGTCGATGTGCTGGTAGGCACCGTGCACTCCGGCGTGCAAATGGGCATCCAGAAAGTGGCGCGCGACAGCGGCGTGCTGAGCCTGATCCCCAATGCCGGCGTGCACGCCGCAACCCGCGCCCTGTGCGCTCCCAATGTGTTCCGCACGTCGTTTTCCAACTCGCAGCCTACCCGCGCGCTGGGCAAGGCCATGGTGGACCGCGGTCACAAGAAGGCTGTCTGGATCACCTGGAAATATGCCGCCGGCGACGAAGCCTTTGAAGGCTTCAAGGAAAGCTACACGGCAGCGGGCGGCACCGTCATCAAGGAGCTCGGCCTGCCCTTCCCGCAAGTCGAATTCCAGGCGCTGCTGACCGAAATCGCGGCGCTCAAGCCCGATGCCGTGGCCTGCTTCTTTGCCGGCGGTGCCGCCGCCAAGTTCATCAAGGACTATGCAGCCGCAGGCCTGAAAGACAAAATACCGCTGTATGGCTCCGGCTTCCTGACCGAAGGCGTGCTGGAAGCTGCCGGCCCTGCAGCCAATGGCATCGTCACGACCATGCACTACAGTGACTCGCTGCCCACGGTTCGCAATGGCCAGTTCCGCCTCAACTACGCCAAAACCTTCAAGCTGCAACCCGATGTGTACGCCGTACAGGGCTACGACACCGCCCTGTTGCTGATCCAGGGCGCCAACGCCGTCAAGGGCGACCTGAACAACAAGCCGGCGCTCTACAAAGCCATGGAAGGCGCGACCATCGACAGCCCGCGCGGCAAATGGACCATGAGCAAATCGCACAATCCGGTGCAGGACATGTACCTGCGCGTGGTCGAAAACAAGGAAAACAAGGTGATCGGGATTGCCGCCAAGGCGCTGGCCGATTCGGGTGCTGGCTGCAAGATGGGCTGAACGTGGCCCCCACGCTTGTCGCTTCGCGTACTGCGCTGCCCCCCGAGGGGGCTAATTTTCCTAGGGGCGGCCCGTCGGAAAATTGCCGGCTGGCTTAGCGGCGGCCCTGACCGCTTCCGGATGGGAGGTTTTTGGACCTCCCATTTTTGTGCTTCATACTTGTGCTCATGACACTCACCACCTACCTTCTCTACCTGACCGCCGTTGCACTACTGGTCCTTTCGCCAGGGCCCACCATGCTGATGTGCATCACCACGGCGGTGAACCACGGTGCACGCAAAGCCGTCACGTCGGCGCTGGGAAGCGTTAGCGCGGTACTGGGCGTGATGCTGCTGTCCGCATTGGGGCTGGGCGCGCTGCTGGCAGCCTCTGAGACCGCATTCACGGTGGCCAAGGTTGTGGGGGCCGCCTACCTGATCTGGCTTGGCATCAAGACGTTTCGCAGTGAGGCGGCGGTGCTGGACCCTGAAGCAGGCAGCACGCCCGCATCTCGCCGTTCATTCTTTTTGCGTGGTTTTCTGATCGGTGCCAGCAACCCCAAAGCGCTTCTTTTTTTTGCGGCGTTTTTTCCGCAGTTCCTGAATCCGTCCGAGCCCTTTGCACCGCAGTTCGCCATCCTTGCCCTCACCTTTGTGGCGTTTGAATGCACGGTGTTGACGCTTTGTGCCCTGGGCGTGTCGCGTGTCGCGCCGCTGTTGCGTTCCAGCCGGCCCGTGCGCTGGATCAACCGGATTTCCGGCGGTCTTTTCACGCTAATGGGCGGGCTGCTGCTGCTCACACGCCGGCAAGCATGAGCCCCCCACGTTCGCTCACTGCGTGTAGCTCTCTGCCCCCCGGGGGGCCGCTGCGCCTGCGGCCCGGCAAAGCCGGTTCCGCGGCCCCTGCTGAATATTGCCCACAAGGTCGCTCGCCTGGTGTAACTCCCTGCTTCCCTCACACACGGGCACCCACACCTTAAAGCATCTATGGATCTCGCCAACTTTCTCATACAACTGCTCAACAGCGTGCAGTACGGCCTGCTGCTGTTCATGCTGGCCGCCGGCCTGACGCTGATCTTCGGCATCATGGGCGTGGTCAACCTGGCGCATGGCAGTTTTTACATGCTGGGCGCCTACCTGGCCTGGTCACTGAGCGCGCAACTGGGCAGCCTCACTCTGGCCATCCTCGTCGGCGCCGTGCTGTCGGTGCTCTTTGGCCTGGCACTGGAGTGGCTGCTGTTTCGCCACTTCTACCACCGTGACCACCTCGACCAGGTGCTGCTGACCTTTGGCCTGATCTACATTTTTGAAGAAATGCGCTCCATTTTCTGGGGTGACGACGTGCACGGCGTGCCGATTCCCGAAGCGCTCGGCGCCTCGCTTCCGCTGACCGAAAACCTGTCCTACCCGGTGTACCGGCTGTTCATGTCGGGCGTGTGCATCGCCCTGGCGCTGGGCCTGTATTTGCTGATCTCCAAAACGCGCCTGGGCATGAAAATCCGCGCCGGGGCTTTCAACCGCGACATGGCCGAGTCCCTGGGCATCAACATCAAGCTGATTCACGCCGTGGTGTTCGCCCTGGGCGTGGGGCTGGCCGCCGTGGCCGGCATGATTGCCGCGCCCATCTCCAGCGTCTACCCCAACATGGGCTCGCAGGTGCTCATCATGTGCTTTGTGGTGGTGGTCATCGGCGGCATCGGCTCGGTGCGCGGCGCGCTGATCTCGGCCCTGCTGGTGGGCCTGGTCGACACTTTTGGCAAGGTGCTGCTGCCCTCTGTCGCAGGCATGCTGGTTTATATGCTGATGGCCGCAGTCCTGCTGTGGAAACCCGAAGGGCTCTTCAAACAATGAGCTCGGCAAAAGCAAACCTTGAAATCCTGCCGCGCGGCGTGCAGGTGGCGCTGGCGCTGGGCCTGGTTGCCCTGGCAGCCTTCCCCTTTGTGGGCAGCGATTTTTACACCCAGATGGTCACACGCATGATGATCATGGCCATTTTTGCGATGAGCCTGGACCTGTTGCAAGGCGTCACCGGCCTGGTCTCGCTGGGCCATGCGGCCTACTTCGGCCTGGCCGGTTACGCCCTGGCCTTCCTCACGCCGCAAGGCGAGCCGATAAGCCTCTGGTGGAGCCTGCCTGCAGCCGTGCTCGCCTCGGGCCTGGCGGCGCTGATCATCGGCTTTTTTGTGGTTCGCACCCACGGCATCTACTTCATCATGGTCACCATGGCGTTTGCGCAGATGGTGTTTTACCTGTTCTTTGACAACAAGGTGCTGGGCGGCTCGGACGGGCTGTACATCAACTTCAAGCCTGCCACCTCGCTGTTGGGCTGGGTACCGTTTGACCTGGACAACAAGCTCACGCTGTATTACTTCACGCTGGGGGCGATGCTGCTGGTCTACACCTTTTTGCGCCGCCTGCTCTGGAGCCCGTTCGGCCGCGCGCTGGCCGGCATCCGTGTCAACGAACACCGCATGCGCGCCATGGGTTTCGGCACCTTTGGCTACAAGCTGGGTGCTTTCACCCTGGCCGGCGCACTGGCCGGCCTGGCGGGCTACCTGTGGGGCACGCAAACCGGCTATATCAACCCCGAACTGATGGGCTTTCACATGAGCGCGCACGCCATCATGATGGTGATTCTGGGCGGCATGGGCAACTTCGCGGGTTCAATAGTCGGCGCTTTTGCCTTTGAGTATCTGCTGCATGTCTTCAAGGACTTGCCGCAGATCGGCAGCGTCAATCTGGGCAAGCACTGGCAGCTGTGGATGGGCCTGTTCATTGTGCTGCTGGTGGTGTTTGCGCCGCGCGGACTGCTGGGAATGGCTGAACGCTTTGGCAAACTTGGCAAAGGCAAGGAGGAGGCATGAGCCCCCACGTTCGCATTCGCTCTCTGCCCCCCAAGGGGGCGCGTGCCTGCCTAGAGGCGGCTCGTCGGAGGCACGGCAATGAATGAAGTGCTCCTTAGTGCAAGAAGCCTGACCAAGCGCTTCGGCGGCCTCGCCGCCGTCAACGAGGTGTCGGTTGATCTCTGGCGCGACCGCATCCACGCCGTGATCGGCCCCAACGGCGCCGGCAAATCGACGCTGACCAACCTGCTCTCGGGCGACCTGCCGCCGACATCAGGCTCCGTCTCGCTCGGCGGCCAGGACGTCACGGGCTGGAGCCCGGAAAAGATTTCACGCCAGGGCCTGGGGCGCAGCTACCAGAAGACCAACATCTTCCTGCCCTTCAGCGTCTGGGACAACGTGCGGCTCGCCTCGCAGTCGCGTGAACCGCACGCGGCCAGCTGGCTCAAGCGCGCTATCAGTTTTGAAGCAATCAACGCCCGCGCAGAAAGGGCCATCAAGCTGGCGGGCCTTGAGAGCCGCAAGAACAGGCTGGCCGGCACGATCAGCCACGGCGAGCAGCGCCAGCTGGAAATTGCCATGACACTGGCCACCGAGCCGCAGGTGCTGCTGCTCGATGAGCCGCTGGCCGGCATGGGTGTTGCCGAGGCGGAACGCATGGTCGAGTTGCTGCTCCAACTCAAAAAAGAACATGCCATGCTGCTTGTCGAACACGACATGGACGCGGTGTTCACGCTGGCTGACCAGCTCACCGTGATGGTCAACGGCCAGGTGATTGCCAGTGGCACGCCGGCCGCCGTGCGCGCCGACGCCACGGTGCAGGCCGCCTACCTGGGCGAAGAATCGGATGAGGGGCACTGACATGGCGGAAACACTCATCAAGGTGCAAGACCTCAATACCTACTACGGCGCCAGCCACATCCTGCGCGGCATTGATTTTTCAGTGGCCCGCGGCGAAACCATAGGCCTGATGGGCCGTAACGGCATGGGCAAAAGCACCCTGCTCAAAAGCATCATGGGACTGGTCAAGCCGCGCGCCGGCTCGGTCGACATCATGGGCAAACCCATGATGGGCCGTGCGCCTTACGAAATTGCCAAGCTGGGCATTGCCTACGTCCCCGAAGGCCGCGGCATTTTTGGCAACCTCAGCGTCGTCGAAAACCTCAAGATGGCGGCCCGTGCCGGCACCCGGGGCCAGCGTGACTGGACCTACGATCGCGTGCTGGAAACCTTTCCCCGCCTCAAGGAGCGCCTGGGCCACGGCGGCCAGCAGCTCAGCGGCGGCGAGCAGCAGATGCTGACCATTGGCCGCGCACTGATGACCAATCCCGACGTGCTGATTCTTGACGAAGCCACCGAAGGCCTGGCGCCACTGATTGCGCGCGAGATCTGGCGTATCTGCGAGTTGATCCGTGAAAGCGGCATCAGCAGCGTGATCGTGGACAAAAACTGGAAGCATGTCACCCGCATCACCAACCGCAACGTCATTCTCGTCAAAGGCCGGGTCGTCTTCGCAGGCACCTCGCAGGCGCTGCATGCCCAGCCCGAACTGCTTGAACAGTACCTGGGCGTTTGACGGCGCTCTGAACAAGCACTGAACCCTAGTACTGCAACCCGAAAATATCGAAACATGAAAGCGCGTCTTCGCACCCATGGCGGCGTTGCAACCCTTGCGAAGGCGGCCAGCCTTCGCTGCGGCTTGCGCCTTGCCCTGGGCACGAAT
>NZ_JAKFDR010000112.1:0-151142 GCF_036676035.1 Polaromonas sp. | reverse complement strand
CGAGTTGCGCCCGATGGGACCCCTTCCCTTCGGGTTGCGATCAAAAAGGCCATGCGCGGCGTTGCAAAGCCTTGTCGGGGGCCTACCCCGACGGCGTTTTGCGCCTTGCTCATGGCCTTTTTGACTCGCAACGCATCCTCCAGAATTAGTGTGAACAGGCCCTAATCCGTCCCTTCCGTTCGTCATGAGTTACGTAAACATCGCTAGTGTGGTGTTGCATGCTTGACGGCACAAATAAAACCGATGGATTTTTGTTCAGGACAAGGCGCAAACCACAGCAATAGCCCCGCTATTGCGCGGATTTGCAACGCCGTCATGGACGAAAAGACACGGTTTTATGTGCCGGATAGCGTGCAACACCACACTAGTGCCCATGTTAATCCCGCACCCGGCCCGGTGACTACGACATTTTTCCGCAAAAACCTGCCTGCCATGTCCTGCATGTCTTGAATGCCAAGGGTTTCCTTAGCCCACCGGAAAGCCCGGCGCCAGGCTTTCGCGCAGATGATCCACGAAGCACTGCACCGCGCGCGGCACCTGGGGCGCCCAGGGGCGGATCGCGTACAGCCGTTCGCCGAAAAACCCCTGCGGCGTCCATTGGGGCAGCACCGGCACCAGCTTGCGCGGCTCAAGGTAGCCGGCCGCGCTGAAGTCGGGCAGCAGGCCGATGCCCAGTCCGCCGAGCACGGCCTCGCGCAGCACTTCGCTGTTGTTGGCGCGCAGCGGGCCGTTCACTGTCACGATGACCTGCTCGGTCGCCTTGCGTGGCATGGTCCGCTCAAACGACCAGCTCTGGCTGGCTCTGTCGCGCAGGTACAGCAGGCAGCGGTGTGCGGCCAGATCGGAGGGGTGCGCGGGCGTGCCGTGGCGGCGCAGGTAGTCGGGACTCGCGACCAGCACCGAGCGCGTCTGGCACAGCACCCAGGCCACATGCGTGTCGGGCGGCGCATGGGCGTGACGGATCGCAAGGTCGAAGCCTTCCTGCGCCAGGTTGACGAAACGGTCGCTCAGGTCCAGCTCCAGGCGAATCTCTTCGTGCGCGCGCAGGAAAGCCGGCAGCGTGGGCGCAATGTGCTGGCGGCCCAGCGCCACCGGCGCCGTCACGCGCACCAGCCCGCGCGGCTGGCCGGCCAGGTCTTTCACGCTGGCAAAGCTCTGTTCGATGCGGGTGAACGAGGCTTGCGTGTCATCCACCAGCTGCTGGCCGGCCTCGGTCAGGCCGACCGAGCGTGTGGTGCGGCGCACCAGCGGCACACCGGCGGCACGCTCCAGTTCGCCGATGCGCATGCTGACCGAGGCCTTGGAGATGCCGAGGCGCCGCGCGGCCTGGGTGTAGCTGCGCGTCTGGGCCAGCACGGTCAGCAAGTGCAGGTCGGAGAACACCGGGAGGCTGGTGGGAGTGGTCATGGCGGGTATTTTGTTTAATCTATTGAACAATGTAATCAGGTTTTCGCTATTTCCAAAGCCCCTCATGAGGCATAGACTGCAAACCTTCCCCCCCCCTAGCTCACCCAAGGAATTGCCATGAACGCGCCCGACCTGACCTCCCAATCTGCCCAAACCGCCACGGTGGCTTCGATCGAACACTGGATCGCCGGCCGCGTCGTGCCGGGTCAAAGCGGCCGGCACGCCGACGTGTTCAACCCCGCCACCGGCGCCGTGACCGGCCAGGTGGCGCTGGCCAGCCACGCCGAAGTGGGCGCTGCCGTGGCCGCCGCCCAGGCCGCCTTCCCGGCCTGGGCCGACACGCCGCCGATTCGCCGCGCGCGCGTGCTGTTCAAGTTTCTGGAGCTGCTCAACACCCACAAGGATGACCTGGCCCGCATGATCACGGCCGAGCACGGCAAGGTCTTCACCGATGCACAGGGCGAGGTCTCGCGCGGCATCGACATTGTGGAGTTTGCCTGCGGCATTCCGCAGCTGCTCAAGGGCGACTTCACCGACCAGGTCTCCACCGGCATCGACAACTGGACGCTGCGCCAGCCGCTGGGCGTGGTGGCTGGCATCACGCCGTTCAATTTCCCGGTGATGGTGCCGATGTGGATGTTCCCGGTGGCGATTGCGGCGGGCAACTGCTTCGTGCTCAAGCCCAGCCCGATCGACCCCACGCCCAGCCTGTTCATCGCCGGGCTGCTCAAGAAGGCCGGCCTGCCCGATGGCGTGTTCAGCGTGGTGCAGGGCGACAAGGACGCGGTGGACGCGCTGCTGGAGCACCCCGATGTCAAGGCCGTGAGCTTTGTCGGCTCCACGCCGATCGCCAACTACATCTACGAAACCGGCGCCCGCCACGGCAAACGCGTGCAGGCCCTGGGCGGCGCCAAGAACCACATGGTGGTGATGCCCGACGCCGACCTGGAGCAGGCCGTCGACGCGCTGATAGGCGCGGGCTACGGCTCGGCCGGCGAGCGCTGCATGGCGATTTCGGTCGCGGTGCTGGTCGGCAATGTCGCGGACAAGCTGGTGCCCATGCTGGCCGAACGCGCCCAGGCCCTCAAGATCAAGAACGGCGTCGAGCTGGATGCCGAAATGGGACCCATCGTCACCCGCACGGCGCACAGCCGCATCACGGGCTACATCGAGCAGGGCGTCAAGGAAGGCGCCCAGTTGCTGGTGGACGGGCGCCGCTTCGCGGGCGCGGACGCGGGCCGCGGCTGCGAGCAGGGCTTCTGGATGGGCGGCACGCTGTTTGACCATGTGACACCGGACATGCGTATTTATAAAGAGGAAATCTTTGGCCCGGTGCTCGGCTGCGTGCGCGTCAAGGACTTTGGCGAAGCCGTGCAGCTCATCAACGACCACGAGTTCGGCAATGGCGTGAGCTGCTTCACGCGCGACGGCCATGTGGCGCGTGAATTTGCCCGCCGCATCCAGGTCGGCATGGTCGGCATCAACGTGCCGATCCCCGTGCCCATGGCCTGGCATGGCTTTGGCGGCTGGAAGAAAAGCCTGTTTGGCGACATGCATGCCTACGGCGAGGAAGGCGTGCGTTTTTACACCAAGCAGAAGTCCATCATGCAGCGCTGGCCTGAAAGCATCGCGAAAGGTGCGGAGTTTGTAATGCCTACGGCGAAGTGAATACCCCCCGCGGCCTTCGGCCGTCTCCCCCCGAGGAGGCGCCACCTGCGGACCGGCAGAGCCGGGTCCGCGATGGCACTGGCGAATACCGGCGGGTTGAACGGCGTAGAAGCAAGCTTTAGAAACAACACAAGAAGAACGACGGGACAAGACGCATGAACGAAAACATCTTTGACTACATCATTGTCGGGGGTGGAACTGCAGGCTGCCTGCTCGCCAATCGCCTCAGCGCCGACGCCTCCAAGCGTGTGCTGCTGATTGAAGCGGGCCGCAAGGACGACTACCACTGGATCCACATCCCGGTAGGCTACCTGCACTGCATCGGCAACCCGCGCACCGACTGGCTCTACAACACCGAGCCCGACGCGGGCCTCAACGGCCGGGCGCTGCGCTACCCGCGCGGCAAGGTGCTGGGCGGCTGCTCCAGCATCAACGGCATGATCTACATGCGCGGCCAGGCGCGCGACTACCAGCAATGGGCCGAACTGACCGGTGACGACGCCTGGACCTGGGACAACGCGCTGCCCTATTTCAAGCTGCACGAAGATCACTACCTGGGCGCCGACGCCATGCACGGTGCGCGCGGCACCGCCCCCGAGCTGATGAATGATTCGCAAGACCCCTACCGCAAGCTGCTGCGCGGCCGCAACGCGGGCGGCGAGTGGCGCGTGGAGAAACAGCGCCTGCGCTGGGACGTGCTGGACGCGTTCGCGCAGGCGGCGCAGCAGGCCGGCATCCCGGCTACCTCCGATTTCAACCGCGGCAGCAACGAAGGGGTCGGCTATTTCCAGGTCAACCAGAAAAGCGGCTGGCGCTGGAACACGGCCAAGGCCTTCTTGCGCCCGGCCTGTTTTGGCCGCCCGAATTTTGAAATGTGGACCAGCGCCCAGGTCTGCCGGCTGCTCGTCGAGGCCCAGGCCGACGGCAGCCGGCGCTGCACCGGCGTGGAAGTCTGGACCGGCCAGGAACGCGTAACCGCCCTTGCCACCCGGGATTCGGGCCGTGAGCAGGGCCGGATTGGCGAGGTCATCCTGAGCGCCGGCAGCATCGGCTCGCCGCAGATTTTGCAGCTCTCGGGCATTGGCCCGGCGGCCCTGCTGCGCCAGCACGGCATCCCGGTGCTGCAAGACCTGCCCGGTGTCGGCGCCAACCTGCAGGACCACCTGCAGATCCGTTCCGTTTACAAGGTGCATAGTGACAAACGCTGGGGCGTCTCGCTCAACACCATGGCCGACTCGTGGTGGGGCAAGGCGCGCATTGGCCTGGAATATGTCTTGCACCGGAGCGGCCCCATGAGCATGGCGCCTTCCCAGCTCGGCGCCTTCACGCGCAGCTCGCCCGACCAGCGCTGGCCCAATATCGAGTACCACGTGCAGCCGCTTAGCCTGGACGCGTTCGGCGAGCCCTTGCACCACTTCAACGCCTTCACCGCCAGCGTCTGCAACCTGAACCCGACCAGCCGTGGCTCGGTGCAGATCAAGAGCAATCGCTTTGAAGAGGCGCCCGCGATTGCGCCCAACTACCTGAGCACCGCCGAAGACCGCCAGGTGGCCGCCGACTCGCTGCGCGTGACGCGCCGCATTGTCAGCCAGAGCGCGCTGGCCAAATACCGGCCCGAAGAGTTCAAGCCGGGCGTGCAGTTCCAGACCGACGAAGAACTCGCGCGGCTGGCCGGCGACATTGCCACCACCATCTTTCACCCCGTAGGCACCACCAAAATGGGCCAGGCCAGCGACCCGATGGCGGTCGTCGATTCGCACCTGCGCGTGCGCGGCATTGCCGGCCTGCGCGTGGTTGACGCCGGCGTGATGCCCCTGATTACCAGCGGCAACACCAACTCGCCGACGCTGATGATTGCGGAAAAAGCCGCGCAGTGGATACAGGCCGGGGATTGAGGGCCCCAAGGGGCGGGAAACCCCCAATGCACTATCTCAGGGCGCAGGCTACATTGGTGGTCTTGCTGACGAGCCTTGCTGCTCGCAACGCGAGGAGCCGAGGAGACATGACAAAGCAACAATGATCAAATGGGCGTCCCACAGGATGTTTTTTTGACAAAGCGCTGGTGATCCCAGCGCTTTTTTCATGGCCGAATGACATTCATCAAATGCGGCACAACCCCTTATCTCAATTGCACAAGTAGCTATTAATTTAATAGCAATTTCCGCTTGCAAGCGGATGCGACAATCAGGCCATGGAATTGCTGATTGCCTCTCTCGCCTCCCTGCTGGCCGGTTTTGTGGACGCCATTGTGGGCGGCGGCGGCCTGATTCTGGTGCCCGCCCTGTTTGCCGTGTTCCCCACCACCCACCCGGCCACCCTGCTTGGCGTCAACAAAGGTGCGTCGGTCTGGGGCACGGCTGTGGCAACGCGTCAATATGCCCGGCGCGTCGACATGCGCTGGGCCGCCCTGCTGCCGGCGGCGCTGGCCGGTTTTGCCGGTTCGCTGGGCGGGGCCTGGCTGGTCACGGTGATTTCACCCGGATTTTTGCGCAAGGTCCTGCCCTTTGTGCTGCTGGCGGTGCTGCTCTACACGCTGGTCAAAAAAGACCTGGGCCGCCACCACACGCCCCGTTTTACCGGCCGGGCCGAAACGGCCGTGGCTTGCTGCATTGGTCTGGTACTGGGTTTTTACGATGGGTTTTTCGGCCCCGGCACCGGCAGTTTTTTCGTGTTTCTGTTTGTTCGCTGGCTGGGCTACGACTTTTTGAACGCCTCGGCCTCGGCCAAACTGCTCAACACCGCCACCAACCTCGCCGCGCTGGCGCTGTTTGCCTACAAGGGCCATGTCTGGTGGCATTTCGCCCTCACCATGGCTGTGGCCAATGTGGCGGGCAGCCTGCTGGGCACGCGCCTGGCGCTCAAACACGGCGCGGGCTTTGTGCGGGTGGTGTTTATTGGGGTGGTCAGCGCCCTGATCATGAAAACGGGCTACGACGCATTTTTGCGCTGAGCCAGGCTACAGCAGCGGTCTCCTGCACCAGCGTTGCGCAGGCAAAACTCAATGCACGTTGCTCGACCGAGGGGATTCGCAAAACCCGGCTGTCTTTCACGGGCGGCGGGCCATCCAGCGTCATCTAGCCCGAAAAACTCCGCACGCCGCTGACTGGGTCGTCATGGTGATGACGGTCTGCGACGCCGGCCGCGACCGGAATCGACGCACCGGAGCGGGCAAACAAGGGCAGCGTGGACAGCGGCGCCGCGACCGTGTGCACTTGGCCGGCCTCGAAGCGTGCACCGGTGTGGAAGTCGAACCACGCCTGGGGACCTTTGGGCAGGTAGACACTGCGTGACGTGGCGCCAGCGTGCACGACCGGCGCGACCAGCAGGGCGTCGCCGAGCATGAAGTCGTCGCTGTCGGCGAAACATTGCGCGTCGTCCGGAAAGTCATAAAAAGTCGGTCGAATGATGGGTTGGTGCAGACTCTGGGCGCGCTCGAAGAGCGACCACAGATACGGCATCAGGGTGTAACGCAGCCGGATCGCTGCAGCCACATCCGCCGTCACCGCCGGGTGCAGCCAGGGCACGTTGACGGTGCCATCCTCCTTCCAGGAGTTCATCACCATGCGCGGGTTCAGGCTACACGCCTGCACCCAGCGCAAAAACAGTTCAGGATCAGGTGTCGGGCCGGCGAAGCCGCCGACGTCATGGCCGATGTTGAACATGCCCGACAGGGACATTTGCAGGCCGGTGCGGATGTTCCAGCGCAAGGTTTCCCAACTGGTGGTGTTGTCGCCGGTCCAGGTTTGCGCGTAGCGCTGGATCCCCGGAGAGCCGCCGCGCGTGACGGTGAATACCTCTTCGTCGGGGCGGTGCGCGGCCTGCGCCTCAAAGGTTGCCCGCGTCATCAGCAAGGGATGCAGGGGGCGTGCGCGGTGCATAGCGATGGCTTGGCCAAAACCGTGGCACGCTGCGCCATCGTCCATGATCGCGTATTCGTTGTTGTCGTTCCAGCCGGTATCGATGCCGTAGTCCAGTACCTGCGCCTGCAGGTTTTTTTGCCACCAGGCCACGGCCGCGGGATGGGTGAAGTCGAGGTGGGCACCGACGCCGTCCCAGAATTGCTCCACCACGGGTTGCCCGCTTTGGGCGTCGTGGATGAAGCCGCCCTGCGCGCGCACCTCGCCATAGGCGGGGTGGTCATCGAGCAGGCAGGGCTTGATGTTGGCCACCACCTGCATGCCGGCACCATGGAACCTGGCGTTCAGCGACTTCGGGTCGGGGAACTTGTCGGTATTCCAGGTGAACACATAACGGCGCTTTCCGCGCGACGAGTAACCCGAGCCGTAATGGAACGACGAGCACGCGATGCCCTCGGCTTCAATGCGCGTGATGAAGGCATCGAGTTGCTTTTGCGCGTCGCTCGCATCGGTCAGCCCCATCGCCGTTTGGGCAAACCCCAGCGACCAGCGCGGCGGCAAATGGGTGCCGCCGATCAGGCGCACAAACTGTGCGATCACCTCGCCGGGTGTGTCCCCCACCATGACGTAGTAGTCCAGGTCGCCGTCATCGATTTCGACATAGCGGAATAGCTCGTGGTAGTTGTCGTGTTCGCAGCCCAGGTCGAAGGTGCACGCCGACAAGGTGTCGTAATAAATGCCCCACCACTGGCCGCTGGGGGCACGCGTCAGCACAAACGGCCAGTGTTTGTACAGCGGATCACCGTTTTTGGGGTCGTAGCCCAGAGAGTCCAGCGCCAGCGTGCGCAAGCGCCTGCCCTGCAGGTCGAGCGGCCCAGTCTTGTCACCCAGCCCGTAGTAGCGCTCGGCGCGGTCGCGCTGCAAATAGTGCCGGATGGCGCCGGTGCGCTGACTCGCGAAATACGACGAGGTCGCCCGGTCGCTGAAGAGCGCTCGTCCCTGGCTGTCCTGCCACGACAAGGTCAGCGGATCTTCCTTCAGCGTCACCGAGAGCGCGCTGGTGCGCAGAGTCACTTGTCCGGGCTGCTCGATCAGTTGTGCGCCTGGGCGACTGAATCCGCCGGTGTCGTCGCGCTGGCGTCCGGTCCAGGCGACGTCTTCGCCGGCTTGCGGCGCGATGGCCCAGGTGCGCGGCTCCCGGTAGCCGGGCGCCGGTTGGTAGCGCACGCGAACCATGGCGGATTCCAGCACCTGAATGCTAAAGCCAGCGCCGCCCTCGAGCGACAGATCGACGCCGTGTTCGTGCGCTTGGGTGACGCGGGCGCGTCCGAATGTCTTCATTGGTTTCTCCTGTTGAATGATTTGCCCAGGACCGGTTATGCCGGCAGGGTTTTGGTTACAAGCGCAGGCCGTTCTGGTCGAAGCAATGCACGTGCTCCGGCGGCACGGAAACCTTCACGGTGTCGCCGCACCGGATGGATGTCTGTCCGTTCAGGATGATCTCGAACGGCGCATCCGGCACCACGTTGCCGCGCAGGACGCTGGTGCTACCGAGCTGCTCGACCTGCGACACGACCAGGCTCAGTGGACCGCTGTCGGAAAGCTGTGCATGCTCGGGCCGGATGCCCACGGTGTGGGTGCCCGGCTTCGCCATGGGCAGGTGCATCACCGGCACGAAGTTCATGCGCGGGCTGCCGATGAAGCCAGCCACGAACTCATTGCAGGGCCGGTTGTACAACTCCAGCGGCGCGCCGATCTGCTCGATGCGGCCGGCGCGCAGCACCACGATCTTGTCGGCCATGGTCATGGCCTCGACCTGGTCGTGCGTCACGTAGATCATGGTGGCACCCAGGCGGGCGTGCAGGTCGCGGATCTCGGCCCGCATCGACACGCGCAGTTCGGCATCGAGGTTGGA
This sequence comes from Polaromonas sp., assembly GCF_036676035.1. Taxonomy (GTDB): domain Bacteria; phylum Pseudomonadota; class Gammaproteobacteria; order Burkholderiales; family Burkholderiaceae_C; genus Polaromonas. The sequence continues at coordinate 142,295 of NZ_JAKFDR010000112.1, read as the reverse complement.
CAGCGGCTCGTCGAACAGGAAGAGCTTGGGCTCGCGCACGATCGATCGGCCAATGGCCACGCGCTGGCGCTGCCCGCCGGAGAGCTGGGTCGGCTTGCGCTGCAGCAGCTGTTCGAGCTTCAGCATCCTGGCCGCCGCCTGGACCTTGGTCTCGATGACCGACTTGGCCACGCCCAGGTTTTCGAGGCCGAATGCCATGTTGTCGTAGACGCTCATGTGCGGGTACAGCGCGTACGACTGGAACACCATGGAGCAGCCCCGGTGCGCAGCGGGAACGTCGTTGACGCCCTTGCCGTCGATGCGGATCTCACCGTTGGTGGCAGGTTCCAGCCCGGAGATGATGCGCAGCAGCGTGGATTTACCGCAGCCCGAGGGGCCGACGAAGACGACGAATTCACCACTGGAAACCGTGAGATCCACGCCATGGATGGTCGTGATCTTGTCAAAGGTCTTGACGATGTTGGAGAGTTGGAGAGTGGCCACGAAGATGTTCCCGTGTTGATGTCAGGCTTTACTTGACGCCGGCGCTGGCGATACCGGTGGCGATGTACTTCTGCAGGAAGGTGAAAACCAGGGTGATCGGAATCAGGGTGATGACCGTCATGGCCAGCAGGTAGTGCCATTGGGTATTGAGTTCGCCCTGGAAGGCGTTGAGCGCCAGTTGCAGCGTGAAGTTTTCCGACTTCGACAGCACGATCAGCGGCCACAGGAAGTCGTTCCAGCGCCACATGAACGAGAAGATGGCCAGCACCGCCATGGCGGGCGCAGCCAGCGGCAGGATGATCTTCCAGTAGATGCGCCATTCGCTGGCGTTGTCCATGCGCGCGGCCTCGAGCAGCTCGTCGGGAATCGTCAGCATGTACTGGCGCAGCAGGAACACGCCGGTGGGCGTGGCGACCGCGGGCAGGATCACGCCCCACAGGTTGTTCAGCAAGCCCATGCTGGAGATCACCAGGAACGCCGGCACCAGGATGATGGTGGGCGGGACCATCAAGGTCGCGATGATGAGCAGAAAAACGGTCTTCTGGCCGGTGAACCGGTACTTGGACAAGGCGAACGCCGCCATGGAGTTGATCAGCAGCGTGATGAGGGTGGCGGCCACGGTGATGAACACGCTGTTCCACAAGTAGGTGCCGAAGGCGAACTTGCCGAACAGCTCGGTGTAGTTGCCGCCGGCGAACCTCAGTTCGTTCACCGGCTTGCGCTCATTGATGTTGACGCGGACCTCGGTTTGCGGCTGCTGCGGATCCACCATGGTGGCGACGATGCCGATGCGACGTACCTGAGCCAGCTCGCGCGTGCTGCCTTGCTCGTCCTTGACCAGGTACAGCGGCAAGGGTTGGTCGTGGCCGGGCACCACCGCCGTCTTCTGGCTGTAGGGCAGGAAGCTGGGAGGAAACTGGCTCAGCGCGCTTTCGGTCTTGAAGGACGACATGACGAGCCAGAGCACCGGCCCGAACATGACCACCAGCCCGAGCAGAAGATAGCCGTAGGAAACCCAGTCGGTCCAGTGCAAGCGGCTGCGGCCGCGGGTACGGGTGAGGAAGTTCGCCATCGCTCGGTCCTTATTTCTTTGCTTTTCCGGCTTCATCGGCCCTGGACAGCCGCAACTGCGCCAGCGTCAGCGCCATAAGGCCGACAGCGAGGATCAACGAGGCGGCTGCGGCCAGACCGTACAAGTGGATCTGCTCGGCAAAACCGGTCTGGTAGATGTACTGCACGATGAAGGTGGTGGCCGATCCCGGGCCACCGCCGGTGAGCACGAACACCTCGTCGAAGATCTGCACCGCGCGGATCATCAGCAGCACCAGCACCACGATCAGGTTGGGCATGAGCAGCGGCAGCGTGATGCGCGACAACACGCGCCACGGCGGTGCGGCATCCATCTCGGCGGCCTCATACACGTCTTTCGGGATGGCCTGCAAGCCCGCCAGCAGGATCAGGGTGTAGAAACCCATGTGGGCCCAGATAGACACCACCACCACCCAGAAGAAGGCCCAGTGCCTGTCCAGCAGCCAGTTGATGGGCTCGGCGCCCACGCCCACCAGGCCGGCGTTGAGCACGCCCTGGCTTTGCAGCAGCCATTTCCAGATCAGCGCCACCACCACCGGCGACAGCAGCACGGGGTAGAAGAACACGCCGCGCCAGAAGCCACGCCCGATGATCTTGCGGTTCAGCACGAGGGCCGTGGCCAATGAGAAGAACAGCATCAGCACGACCTGGATCAGGCTGAACTTGACCGTGCTGAAGATCGAGCGCAGGAAGATGTCCGTGCGGCAGCTCTGCAGGTCCGTGTAATCGCGGCATTCCAGCAGGGTGACGAAGTTCTCCATCCCGGTGAAGGGCCGCTGCGTGGGCAGAAGGTTCACACCGCCGGTCACCGCATACGCCAGATTGATCACGATCGGCAGGAGCGTGAACAGGCCGATCACCAGCAGATTCGGCCCGACAAAGAGCCAGCCGATGCGCGAGGCGCCGAGCCATTTCTGGCCGAGCCGGAACACCGGCTCGAACAGGTTGAAGCAAAAGCCCAGAAGGCGGGAAAACACCGACATACGAACGCTCCATCAAGCCAGCGGGCTCACGCCCGCCGGACCTGTCTTCCTGTTACTTCCCCGCCTGCTTGACCGCTTCTGTCATGTCGGCGCTGATCTTGGTGACGGCTTCGTCCACGCTGATCTCGCCAACGATGGCCTGCGTGACGCGGGTCACGGTCGGCAGCATCAGGGCGCGGTTGTACTTGTAGCCCTGCAGCGCGTAGGCAGGCGGCGCCAACGTCGCGGTGCCGCTGGTGAAGACGCCGAGTGCGGCCTGGGCCGCGGGGCCGGCGCTCGGGTAGCTCACGCCCTTCTTGGCCACGCCAGCATGGGCCGGGATATTGTTGGTCTTTGAGGCGAATTCGGCGACGTTGGCTTCTTGCGCCATGAAGTCGAGGAACTGGCCCACTTCCTTCGGCGACTTGGTCGTTTTCAGCGCCGCCCAGGCGGCACCGCCGGGCATGCCGGTGCAGGCAGCCGGGCCGCAGGGATTCGGCACGGCGACCCAGTCGAACGCGTTGCCGATTTCCTTTTGCATGCGGTTGATCTGCCAGGAACCCGACAAAATCATCACCAGACGGCCGTTCTTGAACTCACCCACGGTATCGGCATAGCTGGAGCCGCCTGAGCCGCCCCACGCGTCCTTCAGCATGGTGCCGTCCTTGTGCCAGTCGACAAACTTGCGCACGGTGGTCTTGTAGCCGTCGTCCAACGCCAGGTTGCCCTTGGCGTCGAATATCTTGGCGCCATAGCTGATGGCCGGGCCTGCGAAGCGGTGGCCCGAGCGGTCCCAGGCCATGGCGGCCGGCGTCTGCGTGGCCTTGGCCACCTTGCGTGACGCGTCGACCCACTCTTCCCAGGTCGCTTTCGGCCCGGGCATGGCAATCTTGGCCTGTTCGAACAGCGTCTTGTTGACAAACGGGCCGGTCATCGTCAACTGCGACATGAAGCCGTAGATGCCCTTGTCACTGGCGCTGGGCCGCAGCCAGGGCAGGGTGGCACCGAAGTTCGCCTCCCAATAGTTGCGGTCCTTCACGTAGGGGCTGATGTCCAGATAGTACTTCGACAGCCCGCCCAGGTCGGTGAGGCGGGCGATGTCCGGCCCCTGTCCCGCAGCCAGTTGCACCGGCAGCTGCTCCAGAATCGTCTTGAACGGGACGACGTCAAGAATCACCTTGGTGCCGGCGTTTTGGGCCTCAAAACGTTTTGCCAGTGCGGCCGTGACGTCGCACTCGTTGCCATCCTGGTAACACATCACACGGATTTCGGCGTGCGCCGCGACAGGCAGCGCAGCGGCGGCCAGGCCCAGCAGGCCCGCGCCCAAGGCGGCTTTGCTGAAACGCGGCATGGAGGATAGAGATTGGAGTTTCATAGTCTTCTTTCGCGGTGGTGGTGAGGGGGTCAACGGGTTCAACTGTTTAACTGTTCAACGGACCATGCACGGGCCCTTGGCGTCGAAGCGCCAGCCCGGAATAAGGAACTGCATGGCGATGGCGTCGTCGCGCGCGCCCAGGCCGTGCTGCAGGTAGAGCTGGTGCGCGCGTTCAACCTCGGCCATGTCGAGTTGTACGCCCAGGCCCGGCGTGGTGGGCACCGCCACTTGGCCCTGCACGATCTGCAGCGGCGCTTGCGTCAGACGCTGGCCGTCCTGCCAGATCCAGTGCGTGTCAATCGCGGTGATACGGCCCGGCGCAGCGGCGGCGACGTGGGTGAACATGGCCAGCGACACATCGAAGTGGTTGTTGGAATGTGAGCCCCAGGTCAGGCCCCACTCATGGCACATCTGCGCCACCCGGACCGAGCCCTGCATGGTCCAGAAATGCGGATCAGCCAGAGGGATGTCGACCGCGTGCAGCTGGATCGCATGGCCCATCTCACGCCAGTCTGTAGCCACCATGTTGGTGGCAGTGGGCAGGCCGGTGGCGCGGCGGAACTCCGCCATCACCTCGCGCGCGCTGTAGCCGTCTTCGGCGCCGCATGGGTCCTCGGCATAGGCGAGCACGCCATGCAGGTCGCGGCACAGGCGTACCGCATCCTTGAGCAGCCAGCCGCCGTTGGGGTCGAGGGTGATGCGGGCCTGCGGAAAGCGTGCGTGCAGCGCGTGGATGGCTTCGACCTCTTCCTCGCCGCGCAACACGCCGCCCTTGAGCTTGAAGTCGTTAAAGCCATAGCGCGCGTGCGCGGCTTCGGCCAGGCGCACCACGGCTTGGGCATCCATGGTTTTTTCGTTGCGCAGGCGAAACCACTCGTTGTTGGCACCAGCCTCGCTGCGGTACGGCAGGTCGGTGGCTTGGCGGTCGCCCACATAAAACAGGTAGCCCAGCATGGCGACCGACTCGCGCTGCCGGCCTTCGCCCAGCAGTTGCGCCACGGGTACACCCAGGTGCTGGCCCAGCAGGTCCAGCAACGCGGCTTCCAGGGCGGTCACGGCGTGGATGGCAATGCGCAAGTCGAAGGTCTGGTTGCCCCGCCCGCCGGTATCACGTCCGGCAAAGGTCTGGCGCGCACGGCTCAGCAGTTGCTGGTAGGTGCCGATGGATTGCCCCACCAGCAGCGCGCGCGCGTCTTCCAGCGTTTGGCGAATGGCTTCGCCACCGGGCACCTCGCCCACACCGGTGCGGCCCGCGCTGTCGGTCAATAGCAACAGGTTGCGGGTGAAGAATGGGGCGTGCGCGCCACTGAGGTTCATCAGCATGGCGTCATGCCCGGCAACAGGAATCACCTGCAGCGCGGCGATGCGGGGAGTGGAGTGAGAAGGCGCGTTCAGCATGGTGCGAAGGAGAAAAGTGGGAGCCAAATCTGGATTTGTTATCGATAACAATCTGTGATAAAGATTAACGTCGAGAAGCATTCAAAAATAGGGGGATTACCCTTAATACTTGCGTATTCACAAGTATTCACAACCGGTAAGCAGATCCATCTGATCACATGGCACTCGCTTTGTTATCCGTACCAATAGTGTTGTACGATGAGGTTTTGGGTACACAATTTTTTCTATGTCGCAAGCCTTTACTGTCCATGATGTCGCTCGGCTGGCGGGGGTGTCCGCCATGACGGTGTCGCGCGCCCTGAACCACCCAGAACGGGTGTCGCCCGCGATGCGTGCCAAGGTACAGGAAGTGGTGCGGCGCACGGGTTTTGTGCCCAACGGCATGGCCGGTGGCCTGCGTTCATCGCGTGCGCGCCTGGTTGCTGCGGTACTACCCACCTTGGTCGGGCCAGTGTTCCAGGAAACCATCCAGGCCCTCAACCAGGCGCTTGACGCCAAGGGCTACCAACTGATGATCGGCCAGAGCGGCTACGACGCCTTGCGCGAGGACGCGCTGCTCGATGCCATCATCCGTCGCCGGCCCGACGGCATCGTGCTCACCGGCATCATGCATTCCCCGGCCGGTCGGCGTCAGTTGCTCGCCTCGGGCATCCCGGTGGTGGAAACCTGGGACCTGACACCCACGCCCATCGACATGCTGGTGGGCTTCTCGAATGAGGACATTGGCGCCTCAGTGTGCGCTTACCTGCACCAGCGAGGTTACCGCCGGCCGGCGCTGCTCTGCGGCGACGACGAGCGCGCGCGGCGCCGCACCGATGGCTTTCGGCGCATGGGCCGTACGTTGGGCCTGGAGGCCGACCTGCCGACCTACCTGGCCCCGGCCCCCACTACTTTGGGCTCCGGGCGGGCTGGGCTGGCGCAACTGCTGAACCATCCGGCCGGCATCGATTCGGTGTTCTGCAGCTCCGACATGCTGGCCCTGGGCGTGCTTATCGAGGCCCAGACGCGTGGACTGGCGGTGCCCCAGCAGCTGGCCATCGTGGGCTTGGGCGACATGGAGTTTGCCGCCAGCCTGCAGCCGGCCTTGACCACGGTACGCATCGATGGCACCCGCATCGGCCAGACGGCCGCGCAGTACATCGTCGACCGAGCCGATGGCCGCACCGTTGCGCAGCCCATTGTCGACATCGGTTTCTCCATCGTGGAACGGGCCACGGCCTGAGGCCCCGGGAGCCCGACAGGCGGTGTCGGCTGCAGAGGGCATGGCCTCAGCCCCCAAAAAAAATCGCCATGTTATTTTTAACCTAGAAACCGCAGTTGGACGCGCCCGAGTGGGCCGTCATGGGGTGGGCTGGCAAGGCGTGCGGGAGCCCCCACGCTTGTCGCTTCGCGTACTGCGCTGCCCCCCCCGAGGGGGTTGTGCTTGCTCGGGGGCGGCCCTTCGCTGCGCACGACGCTGCGGACTGCTGTCCGCAAGGAGGAGCAACGCGGCCAGCGCGCGCCAGGGCGGCTCAATCGGGTGCGTAGCGCTGCCACCCAAAAGGCGAACTCGTGCGTGAGCGAATAAGTGTGTCTTCATGCGGCCCGGCCAGCGGAAAATGAGCGGTCAACTGCGGTTTCTAGGTTTAAAGATAGCTGTCAGCGCATGACCAGACTGCGTCAAAACCTCTTTTTATCCCCAGTCTCTGTCGCCAGCGGACGGCTGGCGACAGAGACTGGAGGGGCGGCAGGGGCCGAGGCCGCCGGCGCTGGAGTGCCAGGCAGACCCGGCACGTCGGCCGCCTTGCGGGGCTTGCCAATGGGCGCACCGGCCAGCCCTTTTTGCACGGCGGCCATGTCTTCCTCGCTGGGGTACTGGCCCATCAGCATGTAATCAAATGCCCTGCGGGCAATAGGCGCGGCCGAACCGGCGCCCCAGCCAGCATTTTCCACAATCACGGCCAGCGCGATTTTGGGATCGTCAGCAGGCGCCAGGGCAATGTACAGGGCGTGGTCACGCTGGTGCTCTTCCATCTTGGCACTGTTGTATTTTCCTTTCGCGGCTATGCTCACGGCCTGGGCCGTACCGGTTTTCCCCCCACTCAGATAGCCCGCCCCGGCAAATACCCTGGCCGAAGTTCCTCCCTGCGCAACGCCCACCAGGGCCTTGCGCACAATGGCCACGTTCTCGGGCTTGTAGCCCAGATCTTCAGCCGGAGCGAGCGGCAGCGAATGCATCACGCGCGTGACCGAGTCCTGCGTGCCGATGACCAGCCGCGGCTTGCGCTTGATGCCGTTGTTGGCCAGCACGGCGGTGGCCTGCGCCAGCTGCAGCATGGTGAAGTTGTTGTAGCCCTGCCCGATACCCAGTGAGATGGTCTCGCCCGCAAACCATTTTTGTTGCTCGGTTTTTTTGAAATAGCCGCGTTTCCAGGCCTGGCTGGGCAGCACCCCGCGCACTTCGCCGTTGATGTCGATGCCGGTGATCTGGCCAAAACCCAGAGGTTTCATGAAGTCGTGCATGGCATCCACACCCATCTCGTTGGCCAGTGAGTAGAAATACACGTTGCTGGATTCCACGATGGCGCGGTTCATGTCCATGATGCCGCCTTTCTCGTTTTCGGGGCTGCCAAAGCGGCGGCCGCCAAACATGTAGAAACCGGGGTCGTTGATCAGGGCGGTGGGCGAACGGGCGCCCGTCTGCAGGGCGGCCAGCGCCATGAAAGGCTTGTAGGTGGAGCCCGGCGGGTAAGTGCCGCGCAGCGCACGGTTCAGCAAGGGCTTGTCGATCGACTCATTGAGCGCCTGCCAGCTCTCGGTGTCTATGCCGTCCACAAACAGGTTGGGGTCGAACGTGGGCTTGCTCACAAAGGCGAGCACGTCGCCGGTTTTCGGATCCAGCGCCACCAGCGCACCACGCCGCTCGCCAAACATGTCTTCGACGAGTTTTTGCAGGCCGATGTCCAGCGACAGCATCACGGTATTGCCCGGCGTGGCCGGGCTGCTGGCCAGCTTGCGCACGGCGCGGCCACCGGCCGAGGTCTCCACCTGCTCGACACCGGTATGGCCGTGCAGCTGCTTTTCAACGCTCTGCTCCACCCCGAGCTTGCCGATGTAGTCAGTGCCCTTGTAGTTGGCCTGCTCATCATCGGGCCAGTCTTCCATGGTGGATTTTTCAGCCTGGTTGATGCGCCCGATGTAGCCGATCACATGGCTGCCCAGCTCGCCGTGGGGGTAGCTGCGAAACAGCCGTGCCTTGATGTCCACGCCGGGGAAACGGAAACGCTGGGCGGCAAATTTCGCCACCTCTTCATCGGTCAGGCGGGTACGGATGGGCAGCGATTCAAAATTCTTGGTCTCTTCGCGCAGCTTCTTGAAGCGCCGCTTGTCACGCGGCTGGATGTCGACCAGGCGCGCCAGCGCTTCAATGGTGGCGTCGACGTTGTCGACCTTGGCCGGCGTGATTTCCAGGGTGTAGGCCGAGTAGTTGGTTGCCAGCACCACCCCGTTGCGGTCCAGGATCAGGCCGCGGTTGGGCACGATGGGAACAATGGCGGTGCGGTTGCTTTCGGCCTGCCCGTTAAGGTCGTCATGGCGAATCACCTGCAGGTACGCCAGCCGCAAGGCCAGCAGCACAAAACAGCAAAGCACAACCACGCTGGCGACCAGCACCCGGGCACGAAAGCGCGAAAGATCGGCTTCGACGTTTCTGAGCTCAGTCATGCCAATCGGACCCGGCGCCGCACGATAAGCGCCCCGTTTGCAAAGCGCGCCGAATCCCCAGACCAGCAGGGGCCGCGGAACCGGCTTAGCCGGGCCGCAGGCGCAGCGCCCCCCCCGGGGGGCAGGGAGCTACGCGAAGCGAGCGACCGTGGGGGCTTCATAGAGGCCTGTCCGCATCCGGGTTGGGCGCCCGGCGCTGGGGCACCAGCAAAATCACGCTGACCACCGGCCAGAGCAGGGTTTCGACCAGAGGCGCGAGCAGCATGGTCCAGCCCGGGAACGCAGCACCGCCCATCATGCGGATGATCAGCTCGACGCCATGCGCCACCAGAAACAAAGGCAGCACCTGCAGCGCCTGGGAGGGCACCGAAAACCAGAGCAAACGGCGGTGGATCATGGTGGCAAGAAAGCTCAGCGTCGTGTAGGCCAGGGCATGCTGGCCCAGCAGTGCCGACTGGTGCACATCCACGCCCAGGCCGAACATGAAGGCCACTCCAATCCCGATGCGCAGCGGCTGGTGCACATTCCAGAACACCAGCACCAGCATCAGAAAATCGGGCATCCAGAGCACGCGCCCCAGCGGCAGCATGTCCAGCAGCAGCGCCACGATCAGGCTGCACCAGATAAACACCGGGTTGGCGGGCAGCAGCAGCTGCTGGCCTGAAGGCATGATCATTTCTGCGCTCCTTTCTTGACCGGGCGGCTGGCCGGCGTGTTGGCCGGCGTTTCTTCCGGGTTCGGGGGAATCTGTCCCGACAGCGGCTTGACCACCATCACATGCCGGGCCCCCTCCACCAGCGCCTTGGGGCTGCAGTAAATCCGGGCGAAGGCCGACTCGGCGCGGCGCTCGATCCGGTCCACCCGGGCCACGGGCAGGCCCGGCGGGTAGACACCGTCCACGCCGCTGGTGGTCAGCAAGTCGCCCTGCTGCACGTCGGCGTTGCTGCCCATGAAGCGCAGCTCCAGCCCGCCGCCCGACAGGCTGGCGTCGCCATAGGCCACGCTGCGCGCGCCGGTGCGCACATTGAGCACGGGGATCGCCAGATCGCGGTCAATCACCAGCGTCACCTCGCTGGCCAGGGGATGGACACGCGTCACCTGCCCCAGCACCCCGGACTCGTCGATCACCGGCGAACCCAGGTCCACGCCGTGCGTCTGTCCTTTGTCGATGATGACCTTGCGCGTGTAGGGATCGGCCGTGTCATACAGCACTTCGGCCGCCATGAGCGCAGTGGCCAGCTGCTCGCGCAGTTCCAGGAGCTTGCGCAGGCGGCTGTTTTCCAGCGTCAGCTGCTCGACCTGGCCGGCCCGCATCGATTGCAGGGCGAGCTTTCTGCGGGCTTCGTCGTTGTTGATCTTGGCCTGGTTCAGGGTGGTGAAATACTCGCCGCTGTTTTGCACCGCGCGCACCGGCAACAGGGCCAGCCATTGCGCCGGGTACAGCACCGTGGCCAACGCCGAGCGGATCGGCTGGGTGATGCGAAAGCGGGTGTCGGCCACCATCAGGAACAGTGCCAGCGCACTGAAAAACATCAGCTTGGACAGCGCCGACGGCCCCTGTTTGAAGATGGGCGGCGGGGATCTGTCGAGTGTTCCTAAGGGCATGGTTCGCCGTCACGCGGGCCCCGCGGAACGGGGCCTGCACAGGGGGGTGGTTATTCCGAGGTGAAGATGGAGCCCAGACGGTCCATGCGCTCCAGCGCAATTCCGCAGCCGCGCACCACGCAGGTCAGCGGGTCTTCGGCCACCAGCACCGGCAGGCCGGTTTCTTCGGCCAGCAGGCGGTCCAGGTCGCGCAGCAGCGCGCCGCCACCGGTCAGCATCATGCCGCGGTCGGCAATGTCGGCGCCCAGCTCGGGCGGCGTCTGCTCCAGCGCGTTTTTCACGGCCGACACAATGTTGTTGAGCGGGTCGGTCAGGGCCTCGAGGATTTCATTGCTCGAGATCGTGAAGCTGCGCGGCACGCCTTCGGACAGGTTGCGGCCCTTGACTTCCATTTCCTTGACCTCGGAGCCGGGAAAGGCCGAGCCGATGTTTTTCTTGATGGCCTCGGCCGTCGGCTCGCCGATCAGCATGCCGTAGTTGCGGCGGATGTAGTTGATGATGGCGTCGTCAAAACGGTCGCCGCCGACACGCACGCTGCCCTTGTAGACCATGCCGCCAAGCGAGATCACGCCGACCTCGGTGGTGCCGCCGCCGATGTCGACCACCATGGAGCCGCTGGCTTCGCTGACGGGCAAACCGGCGCCGATCGCTGCGGCCATGGGTTCCTCGATCAGGTAGACATCGCTGGCGCCGGCGCCCAGGGCGCTTTCACGAATCGCGCGGCGCTCGACCTGGGTGGAGCCGCAAGGCACGCAAATGATGATGCGGGGGCTGGGCTTGAACAGGCTGCGCGGGTGCACCATCTTGATGAACTGCTTGAGCATCTGCTCGGTCACGGTGAAATCGGCAATCACGCCGTCTTTCATCGGGCGGATGGCCTCGATGTTGCCGGGCACCTTGCCCAGCATGGCCTTGGCCTCATGGCCCACGGCCTGGATGGTTTTTTTGCCCTGGGGGCCGCCTTCGTGGCGGATGGCGACAACGGAAGGCTCATCCAGCACAATGCCGCGGTCACGTACAAAAATCAGGGTGTTGGCAGTACCAAGGTCAATCGCCAGGTCGGTGGAAAAGTACCGGCGGAAAGATTCAAACATAGTCAGGAGTCCAGTTGGGGCACGGAACACACTTCGTTGTTCCATCGCCTTTTATGATTGTCGATAGGGGTCGAGATCGATCCAAAGTCTTGATTCAAGTGTTTAAAAAGCGCCTAAAGCGTGCAATGGGTCCTGATTTCACACCAAAGGCGGGATAATACCGCATCCCCTGTGAATCATTGGCCCTTGACTGGCCGTTTTTTCACCTTTACACCTGGTTTCAGCTTCTGTTTTTCCCTCAAATTTACCCATGGCATTGACACCCCAAGACATTGCACGCGTGGCCCATCTGGCCAGGCTTGAGCTGCGCCCCGACGAAACCGAACGCACCCTGAGCCAGATCAACGGCTTTTTCGCCCTGGTGGAGCAGATGAAAGCCGTCAATACCGACGGCGTGGAGCCGCTGGCCCACCCCGCTGCGGTGATTGGCGAAGTGGCCTTGCGCCTGCGCGACGACGTGGCCAGCGAGCCCAACCAGCGCGAAGCCAGCCAGGTCAGCGCGCCGGCGGTGGAGCGCGGCCTGTTCCTCGTGCCGAAGGTGATCGAATAATGAGTGATTTGCACGACCTGAGCGTGGCCCAGCTGGCCGCCAAACTCGCCGCCCGCGAAGTCTCCAGCGTGGAGCTCACGCAGCACTTCCTGGCCCGCATCCGGCAACAAGACAGTCTGGGCGCTTTTCTGGCCACCGATGCCGACGTGTCGCTGGCCCAGGCGCGGGCCGCCGACGCGCGGCTGGCCGCCGGCGAACGCACGCCGCTGCTGGGCGTGCCGCTGGCGCACAAGGATGTGTTTGTCACGCGCGACTTCCCCACCACGGCCGGCTCGAAAATGCTGGCCAACTACCGCAGCCCGTTTGACGCCACCGTGGTCAGCAAGCTGGGGGTTGCCGCCGGGGGGGCCGGCATGGTCACGCTGGGCAAGCTCAACTGCGACGAATTCGCCATGGGCTCGGGCAATGACAACAGCGCCTACAAGCCGGTGCACAACCCCTGGGACTTAAGCCGCATCCCGGGCGGCTCCTCGGGCGGCTCCGCCGCCGCGGTGGCGGCGCGCCTGGTACCCGCCGCGACCGGCACCGACACCGGCGGCTCGATCCGCCAGCCCGCCGCGCTGACCGGCATCACCGGCATCAAGCCGACCTATGGCCGCTGCTCGCGCTATGGCATGGTGGCCTTTGCCTCCAGCCTGGACCAGGCCGGCCCGATGGCGCGCTCGGCCGCCGACTGCGCCCTGCTGCTGTCCGCCATGGCCGGCCCCGACCTCGACCGCGACTCGACCTCGCTAGACCTGCCGGCGACCAATTACGCTACTGATTTGATAGCTGCAGGCGCACAAAATACGGGGACTACACCCCTAAAAGGCTTGCGAATCGGGCTGCCCACGCAGTTTTTTGGCGCCGGCTGCTCGCCCGATGTGCTCAAGGCCGTGCGCGGCGCGCTGGCCGAGTTTGAAAAACTGGGCGCCACGCTGGTCGACGTGAACCTGCCGCTGACCGAGCTGTCGATTCCGGTTTATTACGTGATCGCCCCGGCCGAGGCCAGCAGCAACCTGAGCCGCTTTGACGGCGTGCGCTACGGCCACAGAGCAGCCACCTACAGCGACCTGCAGGACATGTACAAAAAGTCGCGCTCCGAAGGGTTTGGCGATGAGGTGACGCGCCGCATCATGATCGGCACCTATGTACTCTCGCACGGCTACTACGACGCCTACTACCTCAAGGCGCAGAAAATCCGCCGCCTGATTGCCGAAGACTTCCAGAAAGCCTTCCAGCAGTGCGACGTGATCGCCGGACCGGTCTCGCCCACCGTGGCGTGGAAGATCGGCGAAAAATCCGACGACCCGGTGGCCAGCTACCTGGCCGACATTTACACCCTGTCCACCAGCCTGGCCGGCTTGCCCGGCATGAGTGTGCCCGCCGGTTTTGGCGAAGGCGGCATGCCCGTGGGCCTGCAGCTGGTCGGCAACTACTTCAAGGAAGCCCAGCTGCTGGGCGCGGCCCACCAGTTCCAGCTCGTCACCGACTGGCACCAGCGCAAGCCGGGCCTGGCCGGAGGTGCAGCATGAGCAACAACATGAACCAGGAAACCCGACCCCTGCTGGACAAATTGGTAAATGGCTACGAAGTCGTCATCGGCTTTGAGACCCACGCCCAGCTGACCACGCAATCGAAGATTTTCAGCCGCGCCTCCACCGCCTTTGGGGCCGAGCCCAACACGCAAGCTTCTGCGGTGGACTTTGCCCTGCCCGGCGCCCTGCCGGTGATGAACAAGGGGGCCGTGCAGCGCGCCATCGAGTTCGGCCTGGCGGTGAACGCCCACATTGCCGAAAGCAGCGTGTTCGCGCGCAAGAACTACTTCTACCCGGACCTGCCCAAGGGCTACCAGATCAGCCAGTACGAGATTCCGGTGGTGCAGGGCGGCACCGTGGAGTTTTTTCTGGACGGCGAGAAAAAATCGGTGCGGCTGGTGCGCGCGCACCTGGAAGAAGATGCCGGCAAGTCATTGCACGAAGACTTCATCGGCCAGTCCGGCATCGACCTGAACCGTGCCGGCACACCGCTGCTGGAGATCGTCACCGAGCCCGACATGCGCTCGTCCGCCGAAGCCGTGGCCTACGCCAAGGAGCTGCACAAAATCGTCACCTGGATCGGCATTTGCGACGGCAACATGCAGGAAGGCAGTTTCCGCTGCGATGCCAACGTCTCGGTGCGCAAACCCGGCGCCCCGCTGGGCACGCGCCGCGAGATCAAGAACCTGAACAGCTTCAAGTTCATGCAGCAGGCGATTGACTTTGAAGTGCGCTGGCAGATCGAGCAGATAGAGGACGGCCACGCCATCGAGCAGGCCACCGTGCTGTTTGACCCCGACACCGGCGAGACACGGGCCATGCGGACCAAGGAAGACGCTGCCGACTACCGCTACTTCCCCGATCCCGATTTGCCGCCGCTGGTGGTTTCACGCCAGTGGGTGGAAGAAGTCAAAGCCGCCATGTCCGAGTTGCCGCGCGTGATGGCCGCGCGTTTTGTGGCCGACTATGGACTGCCCGAGTACGACGCCGGCCAGCTGACCCAAAGCAAGGCCGTGGCCGCTTACTTTGAAGCCACCGTCAAAGCCTGCCAACAGCCCAAACTGGCCAGCAACTGGGTCATGGGCGAGCTCTCGCGCCGCCTCAATGCCGAGGACAAAGGCATCGCGGCGTCCAGCGTCAGCGCATTGCAGCTGGGCCAGCTGATCAGCCGAATTGCCGATGGCACGATTTCAAACAACGCGGCCCGGCAGGTGTTTGACGCCCTGTGGACCGGCGAAGACAGCGAGGTGGACGCCCTGATCGAGGCCAAAGGCCTCAAGCAGATGAGCGACACCGGCGAGCTGGAAAGAATCATCGCCGAGGTGCTGGCGGCCAATGCCAAAAACGTCGAAGAGGTGAAAGCCGGCAATGCCAAGGCCTTCAACGCCTTGGTCGGCCAAGCCATGAAAGCCACCAAGGGCAAGGCCAACCCGGCGCAGGTCAACGAGCTGCTCAGGAAGCAACTGGGCTGAGCCTGGGCGAAGGTGCGGCCCGCGCCTTCGCGCAACCAGCTATCAAAGAGATAGCTGGTTTCGCAATACCAGCAAGGGCCAGCACTGTTTTTTGATTTGATTGCTTGTTTACTCAGTAATCTGAAAGTAGTGCGACATACATTGTCATCCTGAGCCCTTAGCCCGCGCTCAGGACAGGCTCCGCGAAGGATCCCGGTATGCAGGCAAGATTCTTCGCGTTGCTCAGAATGACAGCATGGCCAGCGCCGCCTTCGTTACGGACTGCTGGGTAATTACTTTTTGGCAGCCGCAGGGGCGGCGCTGGCCGCACTGGCCGGTGGCCGGGCCGCCAGGGCCCAAAGCTGTTTGAGTTTGACCAGCTCTTCATCAAACCGCAGGTTGACGCGTTTCTTTTCCAGGTCCTGCTCGGCAATGAAGCGCTTTTGCACGCCCACGCTGGTCTCGTTCTCTTCGCGCTGGCGTTTCAGGGCTGGCGGCGCCTTGCCGGGGTCGGCCTGGTAAAACTCGAACTCCAGCTCAATCGCCTTGCGCTGCGCGGCCAGCTCGATGGTGCGCTTGGTCGAGGCCTTGATCACCTCATCAATTTGCGCCAGGGCTTCCACGCGCTCCTTGTCGTGCACGGCCTTGCTTGGATAGCGCAGCAGCAGGGCGCGGTCACGGCGTTTTTCTTCGGCCTGCCGGGCGCGTGCCTCGGCCTCGGCTTTGTCTTTTTCTTCCTGCAGGATGAGCTCCTGCGCGGTGGGCGTGGGCACCACGATGCGCTTGACCCGGCCCGTCGGCGTCAATTCCTGCTGGTTGCGGTTCAGGCATTCCATGATCGGGCGATCGGACGTGATTTTCCGGCCTTTGTCGTCGGTGCAGCTGTAAATACCCTGGGCCGCAGCCGCACCGCAAAGGCAGGCCACCGCGGCGAAACTCAGCTCAAGGGATCGTTTGAACAGCAATTTGAATCCTCAATCAACGCCGTAACGTTGTCGGTACGCCAGCACGCGCTGGTAATGCGTCTTCAGTGAACCGGCTTGTGAAGCATCCCCCTCGGCCAGATACTGCAGCAAGTCGGTCAGCCGGGCAATCGCGCACACCTGTAAGCCCAGTTGCCGCGTGACATATTGCACGGCACTGTAGTCCACATCCTGGCCGTTTTCGGTGGCTTTTTCCTGCCGGTCCAGCGCAATGGCCACGGCGTGCGGCACGGCCCCGGCGGCCTTGATGATGGCAATCGACTCGCGCGCCGCCGTGCCGGCCGACATCACGTCATCCACAATCAGCACGCGCCCCTTGACCGGCGCACCCACCAGCGTGCCGCCCTCGCCATGGTCCTTGGCCTCCTTGCGGTTGTAGGCAAAGGGCACGTTGCGGCCCAGGCGCGCCAGCTCGATGGCCACCGCAGCGGCCAGCGGAATGCCCTTGTAGGCGGGGCCGAAGATCATGTCGAACTGCAGGCCGCTGCGCTTTTCCTCGGCCAGCAGGCAGCGCGCATAGAATTGCGCGAGGCGGCCCAGCTTGGCGCCATCGTCAAACAGGCCGGCGTTGAAAAAGTAAGGGCTCAGGCGCCCGGCCTTGGTCTTGAATTCGCCAAAACGCAGCACGCCCGATTCGACGGCAAACTGCACGAATTCCTGGGCCAGGCCGCTGTCCGCAGTCTCTGCCGCCGCTGTTTGGCCCTTGTTGTCTGTCTGCCCTGCCGTGCTCATTGGAGATGTCCTTGTTCAAATTAACCAGCCTCAACCTCAACGGGATTCGCTCTGCCGCCAGCAAAGGCCTGGAAGACTGGGTTGCCCAGTCCCTGCCTGATTGTATTTGCGTGCAGGAACTCAAGGCGCAAGCCGCCGATGTGAGCGGCCGCTTCGAAAGCCTGGCGGGCCTCAAGGGGCATTTTCACTTTGCCGAGAAAAAAGGCTACTCGGGCGTGGCGGTGTACACGCGCCACGAGCCCAGCGACGTCATCGTGGGCTGCGGCTCGACCGAATTTGACGCCGAAGGCCGCTACGTGGAGCTGCGTTTTGACCGCCCGGGCCGCAAGCACACGCCCAAACTGTCCATCATCAGCTGCTACTTCCCGAGCGGCTCGTCGGGCGAGGACCGGCAGGCCGCCAAGTTCCGCTTCCTGGATGAGTTTTACCCGCACCTAGCGGCCCTGAAGGCGCAGCGCGACTTCGTGCTGTGTGGCGACATCAACATCGCGCACCAGGAGATCGACCTGAAAAACTTCAAGGGCAACCGCAAGAACAGCGGCTTCCTGCCCGAAGAACGCGCCTGGATGACCGAGCTGCTGCGCGATGGAGCGCCGGCCGCGGGCGTTGCCGCCCCGGGTGGTGGACTCATCGACGTGTACCGCCAACTGCAACCCACGGCCACCGACGAGGCCTACACCTGGTGGAGCAACCGCGGCCAGGCCTATGCCAAGAACGTGGGCTGGCGGCTGGACTACCACCTGGCCACGCCCGCCTTTGCGGCGCTGGCGCGCAGGGAGCATATTTACAAGGCGCAGCGCTTTTCAGACCACGCGCCCATGAGCGTGGACTACGAATTTGCGCTGTGACCCGGGCAAGAGCTGTCCGACGCTGGCCCCAGGAAGCCGAAATTCGCTATTAAAAACATAGCTGTCTGCGCAATATTTACAAAGGCCATAGCCCTTATTTACTCAGAATCGGGAAACAGAACGGCCCAGCAGCCTGGCGCCCCGGCCAGCAGGTCCAGGGCCTGA
The DNA here is from genome assembly GCF_036676035.1 of Polaromonas sp. Lineage (GTDB taxonomy): Bacteria > Pseudomonadota > Gammaproteobacteria > Burkholderiales > Burkholderiaceae_C > Polaromonas. The sequence goes on along the minus strand of NZ_JAKFDR010000112.1, from coordinate 124,341 downwards.
CAGGAAGGCTTTTGACAGGGCTGCGCCTCAAACGCGGATGACCTCACCCTTGAGCGACCAGAGGATGGCCAGTACCTCGTTGCGGGTCGGCGCGTCGATGCCGCACGTTTCCAGCGCGTCCATGGCATCGTCGATGACGGTGATGAACTCTTGTTCGCTGATGTTCATGCCGCGGTGCGTGGTCAGCATGTCCTGGCCGCTGTAGGTCTCTGGCCCGCCGGCGCCCGCACAGAAGAATTCGACCGCGCGCTTTTCGACGCGCGCCAGGTCTTCGCTGTGCTCGTAGCGGGTCTTCACCAGCGGATTGGCCAAGTGGTTCTTCATCAACTCGCGGGTGATCCGAGCGATGCCTTCGTGCCCGCCCAGGCGGTCGTACAAGGTGGTGGTATTCATGGTCTGTGGTCCTTCAGGCGTCATTGAGAGGGTGGTGGGGCTGGTTGCAATGCCGTTGCAGCGGCGTCCAAGACGCGTACTCGAGCTCACCCGGTGCGGCCGCCACGTCGCACACCTCGCGGCGCAGCTTTTCAATTGCCTGGGCTAGCACCAACTCCAGGCCCGGCAGCGACTCGCGGGTCAACGGCTCGGACAAGCTCAGGACGGCTTGTCCCTGGGTGGGCAGGGAAAAGATCAGCAGTTGGGTGGCCATGGGGTGCTCCTTGCGTGGGTTGCAGGCCGGTATGGACCTGTGGGAAGCCAAGTATCGCGGTCGGGTGTTCCTGAAACGTTCCCGGGGCGACTGATACTTGTCGCCATGCCCAGCGGGTGACATACTGCCCCGCATGGACGCCGCCTCGACCGCCTTGGCCGTCAATCCGCCTGCCCGGCTGGACGTGCACTTGCTCGGCCGTTTTGCGGTGGCCGTGGACGGCGTCGACTTGCCTGCCGACCGGTGGCCCGGCTTGCGCGCCACTCATCTGGTGCAGTTGCTGAGCCTGCAGCCGAGCAAGCGGGCTACGCGCGATCTGGTCATTGACGCCTTGTGGCCCCAACTGGAACCCGACGCCGGCGCGGCAAACCTGCGCAAGGCCTTGCACCACGCGCGGCAGGCCCTCGGCCGGCACGACGCGATCGCGTTGCAGGACGGCGAACTGGTGTTGTGGCCGGCCGGCACCGTAGAGGTCGATGCCGACACCTTTGAGCACTCGGCGGTACAGTCCTTGCGACAGCAAGATGCCGCCGCCTGTGCCGATGCCATCGACCTTTACTCGGGCGACCTGTTGCCAGGCTCGCGGTATGAGGCCTGGACCGAGTCAGCGCGGGAGCGCTTGCGGGCCCGGTGCCTGGAGCTGTTGCGCGCCAGCGCCCAGTGGGAACGCCTGGCGCAACTGGAGCCCACCGACGAGGCAGCCCACCGCGCGCTGATGCGCCAGGCGCTGGATGCGGGTAACCGTGCCACGGCCCTGCATTGGTACGCCCACCTGCGCGAAGCCTTGCAGCAGGAGCTGGGAATGGGGCCCGATGCCCAGACGCAGGCGCTGTACAACCGTTGCATCGCTGGTCTGCCTTCGGTGGGGCCGGCCTTCGTGGGCCGTGCGGTCGAGTTGGCGCAATTGGCGGGATGGCTGCAGATGCCTGCCTCGCAGCGGCCGGGTGGCATCGTGCTGCGCGGGCCAGCGGGCATCGGCAAGAGCGCGCTGTGCCGCGAGGCCGAATCGCAGGCACGCAGCCGAGGCTGGGTGGCGCTTCGTGTCGATGCCACCCAGGCCGGGCGGACCTATGGACTCGTGGCCGCCATCGCCGAACGCCTCATCCTGGACGACAGGGCGCGGATGGATCGCATCGGTGCGCCGGCGCGCTCGGTGCTTGCCGAGCTCACCCCTTTGGCCGCGCCCGCCGGCCAGTTGCCAGGCCCGTTGAGTCGACACCAGGTGGTGGGCGCGATCCGGCGCCTGCTGCTGGCCGCAGCCGAAGACGCGGCCTTGCTGCTGCAGATCGACGATGCGCACCTGGTGGAGGACTCGGATGCCGATGTACTGCTGCAGCTGGCCATGGCCGGGCCCCCGGTCTGCCTGCTGATGACTCTAAGGCCGCTGCCCGAGGGGTCGGTCCTGGCGCGCGGCGTGGCACGGCTACAGCGCGCCGACGTGTTGCAGCTGGTCGATGTCGAGCCCCTGGCCATGGAGGAGGCACGGCGCCTGGTGGAGCGAACGGTGGCCGAACCCACCGCCGATGACGTACTGATGCGCATTGTCGCAATGGCCGAAGGCAATCCGTTTGCCGCCATCGAGCTGGCGCGGTGTGCCGCTACAGGAGGGAGGTCGCACCTGCCTGCGAGCGCGGTCGATGCCATCACCGCCCGGCTGTGCGACGTGCCCGATCACGCCCTGAACCTGCTGCGCTGGTTGGCCGTCAGCGACGATGAGTTCGACGCGGCCACGCTGGAGGCCCTGGCCCAGCAGGCACAGGTGCCGGTCTTTCCCGCCGTCGACGCCGCGCTGGCCGAGGGTGTGCTCGTTGTGTCGGACAGTCGTTTGCGCTTCCGTCACGAGTTGGTCCGCCAGGCGCTCATCGGCCAGGTGCCTCCTCACCGACGGCTCAAGATGCACCGGCTTGTGGCTGCGGCCATGGCCGAGCGCGATGCCGCGCCGGGCGCCATCGCACGACACTGGTTGGCCGGCGGCCAACCGCGCGAGGCTGTGCCCTGGTTGCTGGCAAGCGCGCGCGAGGCGATGCGCTTGGCGGCCTTTGCCGACGCCTTGCACCAGTTGGCGCCGTTGATAGAGCGTGAACCCGGCCATGCCGAGGCGCTGCGTCTGAGGGCCGAGGCGTTGGACGCGCAGGGCGATCCGGCCGCCTTGTTCGCCTACCGGTTGGCGGCAGCTGCCGCCGATGAGCCCACCAGCCACGACCTGCGGGCCAAAGCGGCGCTGGCGCAGGTGAAATTGGGCGATCCAAAGGGCGCGCTGCTGGCGCTGGAGGGCGTACACCCGACCTCGGTGGAGGGTCGGCTCTGCGAGGCGCTGGCCTGGAGCGGTGCCGCGGCACTGGGCGTGGCCGACCCGGCCGTGGGCACCGAGAAATCGGCCGTGGCCAGGCGGCTGGCGCTCGAATCCGGTGACACCACCTCGCTGGTGATCGCGTCCTGGGCGCAGGCCGCGGCGGCCCACGCGCGGGGCGACCTGCATCGCAGCGTCTGGGCCGACCTGCAGGAAACCAGCCACGCTCCGCACCTGGCCGTGCGCGTGTTCGACGGGCACCTCTGCATCACCCAGCGTTTCCTCTACGGCGCGCGCCCCTATGGGGAAGTCATTGCCTTTGCCGATGCCATTGCCACCGAGGCACGCCGGCTGGGTGCTGCTCGTGGACACGCCTTCGGCACCACGCTGCGGGGCGAGGCCGAGTGGCTGGCCGGCGATCTGGCGTCGGCGAAACGCCACCTGCGCGAGGGCGCCCGGCTGCATCGGGCCATCAGCGGCCCCGTCGGCGAGGCCTTGTCACTGCAACGGCTGGCCGAGGTCGCGCTGCACGAAGGACAGCGCGACGAGGCACGCGCATTGATTGATGAAGCGCTGGACATCGCTCGCCAGACCGACATCGGCTTTCATCTGCTCGACCGCATTTACGGCACGCGCATCAACCTGTATGCCCACGACCCAGGCGCGGCCTTGCATGTGATGGAGGACGCCTGTGCTTCGGTGCGCGGACCGCTGGAGACCTGCCCGGGATGCCGCATCACCTTTGCCGTGCCGGCAGCCATAGCCGCTGCGCGTGCCGGTGAACTTGAACTGGCGCACAAGCATGAGGAGCAATGTGCTTACCTGGCCAACGTGGTGATGCGTCTGCCAGCCTGGTATGCGGCCCACGATGAAGTGCTCGGTCACATCGAAGCCGCGAGCGGGTCCGGGCGTGTGGCTGCCGCCAGCAGGTTCACCGCGGCAGCGGCGCGCTTTCGTGAAGCGGGCCAGCCGCTGGACGTGGCGCGTTGCGAGCAGTTGGCCAGAGAGGCAGATTGAGGTGCGTCGTGGTCGGTGGTGCGCGCACCCCGTTGGACCGCCGTATTTCGACATTTCGAGATTCATATCGGATAACCCAGGAGCCTGCGGGCCGTTCGAGCCCTTGCAGGCAGCTGGGTCCGATCGCGTCGCTTCGTTGAGTTGAACCTATTGATGTTTTCGTAATTCATGACACCACACCGTTCAGGCTGAGCCTGTCGAAGCCCAACGACCAAGCGCAGGGCGAACGGGAGTAAGTTGCCTGTCATGATTTATGGCAGTCTCAATAGCTATTGAAAACATAGCTACCTGCACAATATCGACACTACCTAGAGCCATTTTTATTCAGAACCGGGGAACAGCACGGCCCAGCAGCCTGGCGCCCCGGCCAGCAGGTCCAGGGCCTGACGGGAAGGCTTTTGACAAGGCTGCGCACCAACGCGGTGTGCGAGCTCAGCGGCTGCCGGCGAAAAATAGGCAAGGACTTCGCACTGAAGTCGCCCTTCCGATTCATACCGCGTAAACACCGCCATCCCGACCGGGCCGCCCGCCGCCGCAAACAGCGGCGGAAACAGGGTTTCAATCTGTCCGGTCTGGGTGAAGGCCCAGATCGCATCCCCCAACGATTTTGAAAACCAGGTGTTCATGAACTTGGCCCAAGGTTTGGACGCGCTGTCACGCGTCCAGTTCAACCAGGAAATTGCTATCAAACAAGGGGTTTTCGTTGACCCCGTCCTTGGCGTAGCCGCGTGGGTTGCACACCACCCGCGTGCCCTTGAGCACATAGTCAAAGCTGTCGTGGGTATGGCCGTGAACCCAGAGCTGCACGCGCTGCCCGTCCATCAGGCGCTCCAGGTCGGAGACAAAGCAAGCATTCAGCGGCGAGCCTGCAAACCTCGGGTGAATGCTCTGGCGCGATGGCGCGTGGTGGGTGATCACGACGGTGGGCCCATCATGCGGCCGGCTCAGACGGTTTTCGAGCCAGGCCGCATGCTGCTTGAACAATGCCACGGTGTCGTCAGGGGTCAAGGTCCGGTCCGGCGCCTCGTCCGCACGGATGAGCTTGAAATCGCGCATGAAGGCGAGCGCCTGTTGTTTCGCCGCGGCCTGCTGCGCGGCGTCGCCAGGCAAACTGAAGTCGGTCCACAGCGTGGCGCCCAGAAAGCGCACTCCGTTGAGAATGGTTTCATCCTTGTCCAGCACGCGAATGCTGGTTCCTTCGCACAGCTGCTTGAGCTCATCCACGGTTTCTGCCATGCAGCCGCCATAGAACTCATGGTTGCCGGGCACATAGAGCACCGGCTTGCCAAAGCCGAACGCCCATGAAACGGCTTCCAGCGGGCGAGCGATGTCTCCGGCGAGGATCACGGCATCGGCGTCATTCTGGGGAATCTCCAGGCTGCCGCGGCTCAAGTGCAGGTCAGACAGGATGTTGAGTTTCATGAACGCGGCTCTAAAACAGTCGGTGCGCTGGTTTGTCCCTGGTTGAATAATTACATCATATTGTGATATATATGAAGCGTCAAGAAACCACCGTTAAATGCCTACGCCCAACATGTCCAAAGCCGACTTCGAGCGGCTGGCCCATTTCCGCTATCAGCTGCGGCGCTTTCTGCGTTTTAGCGAAGAAGTCACCCGCAGCCATGGCATCACGGCCTTGCAGTACCAGCTGATGCTGCAGATTAAGGGCTTTCCGGGCCGGGACTGGGCCACCGTGGGCGAACTCGCCGAGCGCCTGCAGGCGCAGCAGCACGGTGTCGTGTCGCTGGTCTCGCGCTGTGAAGCCGCGGGCCTGGTCAAACGCACCAGCAGCAGCGAGGACAAACGGCGCGTGGAAGTGACGCTGACCCGGAAAGGGAACCAGTGCCTGACGCAACTGGCCAGCCTGCACCAGGCCGAGCTGCAGTCACTGCAAGGCGAATTTTTCATGCCTGACCTCAAGGCGTTCAGCCCGGAGTAATGCCGGCCCGATACCTGAAAACCATCTGTAACCTTCTGGCGCGGCCAGCCATCTAATGCAATATGACCAACCAACCAGGTGATTTGCGTGGAGAACCCAGGAACCGCCGATCCGGTGAGCACTGAGCCGGAGGCACTGATCACACAGCTTGCCGCGGGCAATCTGCAGGCTTTCGAACGCCTGATGCGCACGCACAACCGTCGCCTGTTCCGGGTGGCCCGCAGCATTTTGCACGTGGACAGTGATGCCGAGGACGCCTTGCAGGAAGCCTATCTGCGCGCTTTTGTCGCCCTGAAAACTTACCGCGGCACGGCGCAACTGTCCACCTGGCTGACGCGCATCGTCATCAATGAGGCGCTGGGCCGCAAACGCCGGCAGCGCGGCGCGGGTCAGCGTCTGGAAGGGGACACGGCTTTTGACATGGACAACCAGGCCGCTTTCAACGCCATCGAATCCCTGCTCTCGGAAACGCCGGAGGACCTGGCCATGCGCGGACAGCTCAGGCAACTGCTCGAAACCCGGATAGACCACCTGCCCGACGACTACCGCACGGTGTTTGTGCTGCGCGCCCTCGAAGAGCTGAGCGTGGAAGAAACCTCGCTGTGCCTGGAGATCTCACCCGCTTCGGTCAAAACCCGTTTCTTCCGCGCCCGCCAGATGCTGCGGCTGTCCCTGCTGCGGGACGTCAAGGCGGGCCTGCAGGACGCCTTTGCCTTCGAAGGGGCCCGCTGCGACCGCATTGTTCACCGCGTCATGCAGACCCTGCGTGACACACCAGGACCCTGACCGGCCCATTTCCTTTTCCCCCTTTTTTCCTCAAGTCATGTTCAGCGCAGATGACTTGCGGGACGCCTTTGCTCTGCGCTTTTCCGATTTTCTCAACGCTTTGGAGCACATCATGTCATTCAGTTTTATTCGTCACGGTGAAGACATCCTGACCAACCGTCGCAGCCTCATCCAGGGCTCGGGGCTCATCCTGTCGGGCGCGGCCATCGCCATGCTGGCCGGCCGCGACAGCCTGGCCACCAGCCACAAAACCAAATCGCCCGAAAAAGATGTCGGCATCCTGAACACGGCGCTGGGCGCGGAACTCGAGGCCATAGCGGCCTACCAGGTCAGCGCCGAAAGCGGCCTGCTGCAAAAACCGGTGCTGGATCTGGCGGTGCAGTTTCAGGGGCACCACAAAGAGCATGCCACCCTGCTGGCGTCGGTTGTCAGCAAGCTCGGCGGCAAGCCCGTCACGGCCAAAGCCAGGTACGAGTTTCCGGTCGACAAACTCAAAAGCCAGGCCGATGTTCTGCGCTTTGCGGCCATGCTGGAAAAAGGCGCGGTGAGCGCCTACCTCGGCGCCGTGCCGGTGTTTGGCGATCGCGATCTGGCCAAGGCAGCGGCCAGCATTCTGGGCGACGAGGCCATGCACTGGGCGATTCTGCGCAACGCCCTGGGTGAGGACCCGGTGCCTGTAGCCTTCATGTCGTGAAGGCGGTGATGCAGTGCGTCGCTGTACCTGGGTGCTTTTCTTTTGCGCGGCCACCCTCAGCGGGGCGGCCCATGCGGCGCCGGTCAAGGGCAATGCCGTGGCCGGCGAGCAGATTTACAGCCGCTGCTTTGCCTGCCATGCACTGGAATATGACCGGGCCGGCCCGCGGCACTGCGGGCTGTTCGGCCGCAAGGCCGGCACGCTCGCCGGCTTTGTGTATTCCACCGCCCTAAAGAACTCCGGCCTGGTATGGGATGAGAAAACACTGGACCGCTTCATTGCCAACCCTGACAAGACCGTGCCGGGAACCTCCATGGGCTATTCGGGTGTGGCCGATCCGCAGGAGCGCGCGGACCTGATGGCCTACTTGAAGCAGGCCACCCGGCCCGGCAAAAGCTGTCCGTGAAGGGGCGCCGCTCCACTTGCGGCAAAGCGGACTCCGGGGTATCAGCTTTGCGAGGGCGAAAAGCGGGCCACCAGTTCCCGGCCTTCACCGGGATAAATCAGGCGCACATGCGTCACCGGCTGCTCGCTGCTCCAGGTGCGCCGTTCGATCACCAGGCAGGCGCTGCCTTTGCGCACCTTCAGCGCCTTGGCCGTCGCGTCGCTGGCGCCTTCGGCACGAATGCGGTGTTCCGCCGAAGTCCAGGGCACCCGGCCTACCAGCCAGGCCCCCGGCGCCTCGTCCGCAAAGCTTTCGTGGACGGCCTCCGGCACGGTCAGCAGGTTGATCAGGCGCACCTCCAGGCAGAACGGGCGCTCGCCGGCGTAATGCTGGCAGGTCAGCTCCAGCACTGGGCCGGCCTCGTTCAGCACCAGGCTCTCGCGGTCGGCGCGCAGGCTGCGCCGTTTCTCGCGCTGGGTGATTTCGTAATGGTAGGGCAGGCCCAGCGCCTGCACCTCGGTCCGGATATCCTGGATCTCCAGCACCGCCGAGCGCGACTGCGAGCGCATCACAAAGCTGCCCGCCTTGCGGCGCCGTTCTATCAGGCCTGAACGGGCCAGCTGGGTCAGCACCTTGTTGACGGTCATCCGCGAGCATTGGTACTCGGCAGCCAGGTCCACCTCCGACGGAATGTGATGGCCCAAAGGCCATTTCCCGGACAGGATGCGTTGCTCGATCTCGGACAGGATGCGCTGGTGCAGCGAGGTAGACGTGTTCTTATCCATTTTGCTTGAAGAGTATGCCCGCAGATCGAAACGGTTAGAGAGCCTCAGGCCCGCAACGCTTTCATGGCCGTCCGAAAGCGCTGCTCGATGGCTTCGCGCTGCAGGTGGCGTCCGCCAGCCACCTGTTTGCGCCCGCCCGCCCACACACAGTCCACCAGTGAATGACCGGTGAATATCCAGGCGCTCAAAACCTGCTCGGGCCTGCAGCCATCCAGCGCCAGATGCCGGGCGTTCAATGACACCAGGTCGGCGCTGGCGCCCGGCGCCAAACCATAGACACCATTGACGGCGGCCACGCCGAGCGCCTGCGAGCCGCCGGCCAGGGCCGCTTCGAACAGGCTCTGGCCGGTCTCGCTGCCTGCGCGGGCCATCACATTGCGCGCCTGCCGTGCCAGCCGCTGCGAGTACTCGAGCAGGCGCAACTCCTCCGCCACGCCAATCTGCACGTTGGAGTCCGTGCCAATGCCATAGCGCCCACCCGCCTCAACAAAGCTGGGTGCATCAAAAATACCGTCACCCAGATTGGCCTCGGTCACCAGGCACAAACCGGCCACCGCCTGGCTGCCCGCCATGGCGACCAGCTCCTGCGGCGTGGTGTGCGTGGCATGCACCAGGCACCAGCGCGCATCGACCGCCGCATGGTCCAGCAGCCACTGCACAGGCCGGGCCCCTGACCAGCTGATGCAGTCGTCCACCTCTTTTTGCTGCTCGGCTATATGAATATGAATCGGGTTCGACCCGGCAAGTGCCGTGACCGCCTGCAACTGCTGCGGCGTGACGGCCCGCAAACTGTGCGGCGCCACGCCGACGACGGCCCCCTCCAGCGCGCGCAGGGCCTGCCCGGCGCCTTCGTGTAATCGGGCGTAGCTGTCCACGCTGTTGACAAAGCGGCGCTGCTGCGGGTTCGCCGCCTGGCCACCAAAACCGGCGTGTGCATAAAACACCGGCAGCAGCGTCAACCCGATGCCTGAATGAGCGGCCGCAGCGCCTATGCGCCCGGCCATTTCCGCGATGTCGGCATAGGGCTTGCCTTGCGGGTCATGGTGCAGGTAATGGAATTCAGCGACACGGGTGTAGCCGGCTTCCAGCATCTCGACATAAAGCTGCGCAGCCACGGCCTGCAACTGGTCAGGCGTCATGGACAAGGCGAAGCGGTACATAAGATCGCGCCAGCTCCAGAAACTGTCCGCCCCCGGCCCGCGCACCTCCGCCAGACCCGCCATGCCGCGCTGAAACGCATGGCTGTGCAGATTGGGCATGCCGGGCAGAACGATGGCATGGCGCTCGTCATCGGCGCCCGCCTCCACACCCGTCTGCAGGGTGGCAATGCGCCCCTGCTCCAGCCCCAGGCGCACCCGTGTCTGCCAGCCCTGGCTGGTGAGCGCGTTGTCGGCGTAAATAAAGTCCATACCCATAACCCTTATGCGGATTTAACAAAGATATTTTGAGCGTCGCTTGCAAAAAATTTTATATGTCTATACATTAACAGCTATCGAAAGAATTTCAAAGCACAATCTGCATGTCGCCCCCTGATTTTTCCCAGCCCACGTCCACGCAGGACTTGACCCAGCCCTGCGACCGGCTCTGGCGCAACGCGAACCTGCTGACCATGGCCGGCGATGGGCTGGGCGTGGTGACGCAGGGTGCCGTGGCGGTTCGCAGCGGCCGCATTGTTTATGCCGGCCCGCAAGACGCCATGCCGCCCGCCATCGCCTCCGCCGGGGAAGTGACCGATTGCGCCGGGCGCTGGATCACACCGGGTCTGATCGATTGCCACACGCATCTGGTGCATGCCGGCCACCGCGCGCGCGAGTTCGAGCTGCGCCTGCGCGGGGCCAGCTACGAAGAACTGGCGCGGGCTGGCGGCGGCATCGTGTCGTCGGTCAAGGCCTTGCGGGCTGCCACTGAAGAGGCACTGGTGCAGGAAACCCTCCCCCGGCTGGACGCCCTGCTGGCAGAAGGGGTCACGACGGTCGAAATCAAATCGGGCTACGGCCTGGACTTGATCAATGAGCGCAAGGCCCTGCGTGCGGCACGGCGACTCGGGCAAGAGCGGGCCGTGAACATCCGGACCACCTTTTTGGGTGCGCATGCCCTGCCACCCGAAGCGGCCGGGGACAAATCCGCCTACATAGCCCGCGTGGTGCACGAGATGATGCCGGCACTGGCCGCCGAAGGCCTGATGGACGCGGTCGATGGCTTTTGTGAAGGCATAGGCTTTTCGCCGGAGGAGATGACCCGGGTATTCAGCGCGGCCCGCGCGCTGGGCCTGCCGGTCAAATTGCACGCCGACCAGCTGTCCAACCTGCATGGCGCGGCTTTGGCCGCCCGGTTTGGCGCCCTGTCGGCAGACCACCTGGAACACACCGACGAAGCCGGTGTGGCGGCAATGGCCGCGGCCGGCACCGTCGCCGTGATTTTGCCCGGGGCCTATTACTTCATTCGCGAAACCAAGCAACCACCCGTGGAGCTTTTCCGCCGCCACCGCGTGCCCATGGCGGTCTCCACCGATGCCAATCCGGGGACCTCCCCCCTGACCTCGCTGCTGATGACCATGAACATGGCCGCCACGCTGTTTCGCCTGACGGTCGATGAATGCCTGGCCGGTGTCACCCGCGAGGCGGCCCGGGCGCTGGGCCTGCTCGGGGAAACCGGCACGCTGCAAGCCGGCAAATGGGCCGATCTGGCGATCTGGAACATCGACACCCCGGCCGAGCTCGTCTACCGCATGGGCTTTAACCCGCTTTACCAACGTATCTGGAGAGGACAATGACCCCACCCATCACCATCACCCCTGGTGCCACGCCGCTGGCGCAGTGGCGCGCCATCTACCGCGGCGCCATGCTGCAGCTCGACGAGGCCTGCCGCCCCAGGGTGCAGGCCAGCGCCGACACCGTCGCCCGCATCGTGGCGCGCGGCGAGCCGGTGTATGGCATCAACACCGGGTTTGGCAAGCTGGCCAGCGTGCGCATCGAGTCCGCCGATCTGGAGCGGCTGCAGCGCAACATCGTGCTGTCGCATGCGGCCGGCGTGGGCGAGCCCATGCCCCTGGCCGTCACCCGGCTCATGATGGCACTCAAACTCGCCAGCCTCGCGCAAGGCGCCTCGGGCATACAGCCGGCCACGCTGGCCCTGCTGGAAGCCATGCTGGCGCGCGGCGTGATTCCGGTGGTGCCGGCACAGGGTTCAGTGGGCGCCTCGGGCGACCTCGCGCCGCTGTCGCACATGACGGCCGTCATGATCGGCGTCGGTGAGGCCTTCACGGCTGCCGGCCGCCTGCCCGCCACCGAGGCCTTGGCGCAAGCCGGCTTGGCACCGGTCGTGCTGGGACCCAAGGAAGGTCTGGCCCTGCTCAATGGCACGCAGTTTTCCACGGCAAATGCGCTGGCCGGTTTGTTTGAGGCCGAGGTGCTCCTGCGCTCGGCGCTCGTGACAGGCGCCCTGTCGACCGACGCGGCGCGTGGTTCGGACGCACCTTTCGATGCACGCATCCACCAGCTGCGCCGCCACCAGGGCCAGATTGAAACCGCCAACGCCCTGCGCGGCCTGCTGTCCGGCAGCCCGATCCGCGCTTCGCACCTGAGCGGCGATGAACGCGTGCAAGACCCTTACTGCCTGCGCTGCCAGCCGCAAGTCATGGGCGCTTGCCTGGACATCCTGCGCCAGGCCGCCGGCGTGCTCGAGACCGAAGCCAACGGCGTCTCCGACAACCCCCTGATCTTCACGGCCGAAGGCGAGGCCTTGTCGGGCGGCAACTTCCATGCGGAGCCGGTGGCCTTTGCCGCCGACATCATTGCGCTGGCGGTGTGCGAGATAGGCTCGCTGGCCGAGCGCCGCATCGCGATGCTGGTGGACCCGGCCCTGTCGGGCCTGCCGGCCTTCCTCACGCCGCGCCCCGGACTCAACTCGGGCTTCATGATCCCCCAGGTCACGGCGGCAGCCCTGGTCTCCGAAAACAAGCAGCGCGCCTACCCGGCCAGCGTCGACTCCATCCCCACCTCGGCCAACCAGGAAGACCATGTCTCCATGGCCGCCCACGGCGCACGCCGCCTCATGCCCATGGTGGAAAATGCCACCGCGGTGATTGGCATCGAGCTGCTGGCCGCGGCGCAGGGTTGCGATTTTCACCTGCCCCTGGTGTCGAGCAAGGCGCTGGAATCGGTGCGCCAGCTGCTGCGCAACGAGGTTCCCCACCTCGAAGACGACCGCCACTTCCATCCGGACCTGGAAAAGGCCATTGCCCTGGTCCGCAGCGGCGCCATCGCGCAAGCCGCATCCCAGGTGGCCCTGCCCGACATTGCCGGAGCGCTGGCATGACGCTGCCCGCCTGGCTGAGCGTCGTGCGCGGCGACGCGCCACTGCTGCTGAGCATGCCGCACGCCGGGACGGAGCTGGCCGGGCTGGAATCCCGCTTCGTGTCGCCCTGGCTGGCACGTCGCGATACGGACTGGTGGATTCCCGAGGTTTACAGCTTTGCCGCCGAACTGGGCGTCACCGTGGTGCGCACCCGGATTTCCCGCTCCGTGATCGACGTCAACCGCGATCCGTCGGGGCAGTCGCTCTACCCGGGCCAGGCCACCACGGGCTTGTGCCCCAGCACCACCTTTGATGGCGAGGCGCTGTACCCGCCTGGCAACGAACCGACGGATGCGGACATCGAGGCCCGCCGCGGTGAGTTTTTTGACCCCTACCATGCGGCCTTGAACACCGAGCTGGCGCGCCTGCGCGCCCAGCACCCACGTGTCGTGCTGTACGACTGCCACTCGATCCGCTCGGTGATCCCCCGGTTGTTCGACGGCGTGTTGCCGGTGTTCAACCTGGGCACCAACAGCGGCGCCAGTGCCGATGCCCAGCTCACGGCGCAGGTGCAGGAGGTGCTGCAGGGCAGCGGCCAGAGCCATGTGGTCAACGGCCGCTTTCGCGGCGGCTGGATCACCCGCAGCCACGGGCAGCCGGCGCAAGGCCTTCATGCCCTGCAGATGGAAATGGCCTGCCGTGCCTACATGCCGGAGCCCGAGGGCCCGCCCACGCAGAACAACTGGCCCACGGCCTTCGATCCGGTTGCCGCCAGCCGCACCCGGGACACCCTGCGCCAGGTCCTGCAGGCAGCGCTTGACTGGGCGCGCGCCACCCTCTGATTCATTTCCCCTCATTACGCCCAATTTCCCAGGAGACTTTCATGACCAAGCTTTCACGCACCGACAATTCCCGTGTGATCCGCGCGGCCCGAGGCAGCCAGCTGTCCGCCAAGAGCTGGCTGACCGAAGCGCCCCTGCGCATGCTGATGAACAACCTTGACCCGGAGGTGGCCGAGCGGCCGGGCGATCTGGTGGTGTACGGCGGCATCGGCCGCGCCGCGCGCGACTGGAAATCCTACGACCAGATCGTGCAGGCCCTGACAACATTGGAAGACGACCAGACCCTGCTGATCCAGTCGGGCAAGCCGGTGGGCGTGTTCCGCACCCATGCCGATGCACCGCGGGTGCTGATTGCGAACTCCAACCTGGTTCCGAAATGGGCCACGTGGGAGCATTTCGACGAACTCGACCGCAAGGGCCTGATGATGTACGGCCAGATGACCGCGGGCTCGTGGATTTACATCGGCAGCCAGGGCATCGTGCAAGGCACCTACGAGACCTTCGTCGAAGCAGGGCGTCAGCACTTCGGCGGTAACCTGGCGGGCCGCTGGATTCTCACGGCCGGCCTGGGCGGCATGGGCGGCGCCCAGCCGCTGGCGGCGAGCTTTGCCGGCGCCTCGTCGCTCAATATCGAATGCCAGCAAAGCCGCATCGACTTCCGGCTGCGCTCGCGCTACCTGGACGAGCAGGCGACGGACCTCGACGACGCGCTGGCACGCATCGCCAGGTACACCCGCGAGAAAAAGGCCGTGTCCATCGGCTTGCTCGGCAATGCGGCCGAGATTTTGCCGGAGCTGGTCAAGCGGGCCAAGGCGGGCGGCATCCGGCCCGACCTGGTGACCGACCAGACCTCCGCGCATGACCTGGTGAACGGCTACCTGCCGGCCGGCTGGAGCGTCCATGACTGGCAGGCCGCACAGGCCGACTCAAGCCGGCATGCCGCGCTGCGCGATGCGGCGGCCAGGAGCTGCGCCGTGCACGTGCAGGCCATGCTGGCCTTCCAGGCGATGGGCGTGCCGACGGTGGATTACGGCAACAACATCCGCCAGGTGGCACTCGACCAGGGTGTGAAAAACGCCTTCGACTTCCCCGGCTTCGTGCCCGCCTATATCCGGCCGCTGTTTTGCCGCGGCAAGGGCCCGTTCCGCTGGGTCGCCTTGAGCGGCGATCCGGAAGACATCCGCAAGACCGACGCCAAGATGAAAGAGCTGTTCCCGCAGGATGCCCACCTGCACCGCTGGCTGGACATGGCGGGCGAGCGCATCGCCTTCCAGGGCTTGCCGGCCCGCATCTGCTGGATTGGACTGGGTGAGCGCCAGCGCGCCGGCCTGGCCTTCAACGAGATGGTCAAGAACGGCGAGCTCAAGGCGCCCATCGTGATCGGCCGCGACCACCTGGACTCCGGCTCGGTGGCCAGCCCCAACCGCGAAACCGAAGCGATGCGCGACGGCAGCGATGCCGTGTCCGACTGGCCGCTGCTCAACGCCCTGCTCAACACCGCCAGCGGTGCCACCTGGGTTTCGCTGCACCACGGCGGCGGGGTCGGCATGGGTTATTCGCAGCACTCCGGCGTGGTGATTGTTTGCGACGGCAGCGACGCGGCGGCCAAGCGCATTGAGCGCGTGCTCTGGAACGACCCGGCCACCGGCGTCATGCGCCATGCCGATGCCGGCTACGACATTGCCCTAGCTTGCGCACGCGAGCAGGGTTTGAACCTGCCGGGCATTCTGTAAACCATGCTGCGCGTGATCCGGGCGGCAGAATGCCGCGCCATGCCCTGGAAAAACGGCGGCGGCGAGACCACCGAGCTCGCCGTCTTCCCGCCGGGCGCGAGCCTGGATGACTTTGGCTGGCGCGTCAGCCGCGCGCGGGTGGCCAGCGACGGCGCGTTCTCCCGCTTTGACGGCGTAGACCGCAGCCTGGCCGTGCTCGATGGTGCAGGGCTGGTGCTGTCGATTGGGCAAGCGCCTGCCGTCACGCTGGCCCCCGGCTCACCCCCTCTGCGCTTTGCGGCCGATGTGGCAACTTTCGCGCGGCTGGTGCGTGACAAGGAGGCGGTTCACGATCTGAATGTGATGACGCGCCGCGACCGTTTTGAGCATTCGGTGGCGCCGCTGCAACTGCACGGCAAAACCACGCTGAGCGGCTATGCCAGCAGCGCCTTGCTGGTGTGCCATCGGGGGAGCGTGCAGGTGCAGACCCCGCAAGGCAGCGCGCAGCTCGGCCCCGGCGATGCCCTGTGGGTTGAACAGCCTGGTGCGGTGTCATGGGACCTGCAGGCCGTCGCCAGCCATGCGGCGGATGACGCCCAAGGCTGCTCGCTGTTCTGGGTGCAGATCAGGGATTTATGAATATCGCGGCAAGCGACTCGCCTCAATACCGTTCAGTTAAGCCGTTCACCCTGAGCGTGTCGAAGGGGCTGGTCGCAGGTCAACAGGGCTTCGACCCTTCGACAAGCTCAGGACAGGCCAAGCTCAGCCTGAACGGAGTGTGGTGACTAACTGAGCTGTATTGCACCTAGCCTGGTTGATGGAGCAATAGAAACATTCAGGCCAGTAGCCCTTGAGGGCATTGCGTGAGCAGCTATCAAATAAGTAGCAATTACTCAGCAGTCCGAAAGTAGTGCGACCTGCTTTGTCATCCTGAGCGCAGCGAAGGATCTCGGCATGCTGGCAAGATTCTTCGCGTTGCTCAGAATGACAACATGGCTGGCGTCGCCTTCGTTACGACTGCTGAGTAAATACGAAACCCCCATCAGCGCTTTTTGGCCTTCTCATACAAAGGCATGACACGCGGCAGGTTGCGCTCGATATCGGCAATCCGGGTGTTGCCCGCCGGGTGGGTGCTCAGCCATTCGGGCGGCGCGCCCCCGCCGTTGGCGGCCATTTTTTGCCACAGGGTGATCCCGGCCTGCGGATCGAAACCGGCACGGGCCGCCAGCTCCAGCCCGACCAGATCGGCTTCGGACTCGTCTTCGCGGCCGAACTTGAGCGTGAGCAAATTGGCGCCGCCCCGTGCCACGCTGTCGGTCAGTCGCGGGTCCAGGCCAAAGATGCCGGCGACGACCGCGCCGCCGAGGCGCGCCATGCCCTGGGTTGCGGCATTTTTGCCGATGCGCTCGCGCGCATGCTCGCGCAGGGCATGGGCAATTTCGTGGCCCATCACTTGCGCCACTTCATCGTCGGTCAACTGCAGCTGCTCGAGGATGCCGGTGTAAAAGATAATCTTGCCGCCGGGCATGCAAAAGGCATTGATCTGCTTGCTGCCGATCAGGTTGACCTCCCATTTCCAGTCCCGGGCGCGCGGGTTCCAGTCGTAGCTGTAGGGAATGATGCGCTGCGCGATGCGCCGCAGGCGCATCACCTGCGGGTGGTTGGCCGGGGCCAGCGCTTTCTTGCCGGCGGCGTCCCGGAGCATGTCGCCGTACTGCTGGGCCGCCCCGGCTTCGACCTCACTGGCCGGCACCAGTCTGGCAAAGCCGGAGTTTTTGCCCACCTCTACGCCTTCGCGCTGGGCCAGGGCCCCGGGGCTGGCCAGCAAGGTGGCCGATAACAGCAGCGAAGTCCAGCGTAGCGTCACGTTCATCACGATCTTCCGATTGAGGCAGCGTATGTTCAAAGCGTATTATTCCCGCATGCAAAAGACCCTACCCGACCAGCCCCGGGCTCCAGACACGGCGCTCCCTAACAACGCCGCCTCGGTCAGCTGGGCCGACACCTTGCGGGTCTACCTGGAAGCGCCGACCTTGCGCATGCTGCTGCTGGGGTTTTCGGCCGGGCTGCCGCTGTTGCTGGTGTTTGGCACGCTGAGCTTTTGGCTGCGCGAAGCGGGCATAGACCGCACCACCATCGGTTTCCTGAGCTGGGTCGGTCTGGCCTACGCCTTCAAATGGGTCTGGGCGCCGCTGGTGGACCGCCTGCCGATTCCACTGCTGACGCGCCTGCTGGGGCGCCGGCGCAGCTGGTTGCTGCTGTCGCAGGCGGTCATCATGGCCGCGCTGGTGAACATGGCCCTGACCGACCCCCAGCTGGCCCTGCAGCCCATGGTCTGGGGCGCGCTGGCCGTGGCCTTTGCGTCGGCCACCCAGGACATCGCGCTCGATGCCTTCCGGATCGAGTCGGCCGACGCCAAGCGCCAGGCCGCGCTGGCAGCGTCCTACCAGACCGGCTACCGCATCGCCATGATCTGGGCCGGCGCCGGCGTGCTGTGGATTGCCGCCCGCGCCGAAGTGGCCAGCGTGGCGAACTACCAGCACACGGCCTGGCAAACGGCTTACCTGGTGATGGCCGCGTCCATGCTGCTGGGCGTGGCCACCGTGCTGTTCTCGCCCGAACCGGCCCCGCGCGTGCTGGCGCCCTCGCGCAATGTCGCCGAGTGGCTGAAAAGCGCCCTGGTCGAGCCGTTTGCTGATTTTCTGCGCCGCTATGGCAAGCAGGCCCTCCTGATCCTGGCGCTGATCGCCATCTACCGCATCAGTGACGTGGTCATGGGCATCATGGCCAACCCGTTTTACGTGGACATGGGCTACACCAAGGACGAAGTCGCCGCGGTCACCAAAATCTACGGCGTGATCATGACGCTGGCCGGTGCTTTTGTGGGCGGCGCGCTGGCCATGCGCTTGGGCGTGATGCGCGTGCTGATGCTGGGCGCCGTCCTGAGCGCGGCCAGTAACCTGCTGTTCGCCTGGCTGGGCACGCGCGGGCACGATGTCACCGCGCTGATTGTTGTGATCTCGGCCGACAACCTCTCCAGCGGCATCGCCTCGGCCGCCTTCATTGCCTACCTGTCCAGCCTGACCAACGTCAATTATTCGGCCACGCAGTACGCGCTGTTCAGCTCCATGATGCTGCTGGCGCCCAAGTTTCTGGCGGGCTACTCCGGCAAGTACGTCGATGCCTTTGGCTACAGCCATTTTTTCACGGCCACCGCCCTGCTCGGCCTGCCGGTGCTACTGCTGGTCTGGCTCGCTTCAAAGGCAAAAACACCTTCCAGCCCTTGATGGATGTGCGCCAACAGCTACTGATTCGATAGCAAATAACCGACCGGACCAGCCACCCCTCAAGCTTATGTTGCAGGCACGTCGTAACGGTTTACCGTATCTTTACGAGGGCTTCAAGCGCTCTTGTCGCAGCGCGTGCAGCATGGGGCCTGTTGCGGCCGCGACCTGCTCAGCAAAAGGTCTTTCCCTGCAGCCGAGATTTAGCCCATGACACAACAACTCCTGATGATCGAGGACGACACCCGCCTGGCGGCCATGGTGGGTGAATACCTGCGCCAGTCCGGCTACGGCTTCACCCATGCGGCGGACGGCGCCAGCGGCCTGGCCGCGCTGGAGGCAGCCACCCCCGACCTGGTGATCCTGGACCTGATGCTGCCCGACATGGATGGCCTGGAAGTCTGCCGCCGCATCAAGAGCCTGGGGGGCAACAACAGCGAAATGGCCAGCGTGGCCGTGCTGATGCTGACGGCCAAGGGCGATCCGATGGACCGCATCGTGGGGCTGGAGATCGGCGCCGACGACTACCTGCCCAAGCCCTTTGAGCCGCGCGAGCTGCTGGCGCGCATTCGCGCGGTGTTGCGCCGGGGCGCCGAGGTAGGCGCCGCCGGGCCGTCCGGTGGCGCCCACAAGGCCATGCGCTTTGGTTCGCTCGAGATCGACCGCGATGCACGCACCGTGACGGTCTCGGGCCATCCGGCCGAGCTGACCTCCTACCAGTTTGACCTGCTGGTGACGCTGGCCGAGCGCGCGGGCCGCGTGCTCAGCCGCGACCAGATCATGGAAGCCGTGCGCGGCCGCGAACTGGAAGCCTTCGACCGCTCCATCGACGTGCACATGGGCCGCATCCGCAGCGCCATCGAACTGGACGCCAAGGACCCGAAACGCATTCTCACGGTGCGCGGGGTCGGCTATGTATTCGCCAAGCAGCAAGACTGACAGCCCCGCCCCAACCCGCACGAGCCCCACCATGTGGTCACGTTTTACCTCGCACCTGTATGTGCGCATCTGGATGGCCGTGGTGGCGACCGTGATGGTCCTGACTTTTCTGGTGGGCGCGGCGTGGCGGCTGAGCACAGACCCGCCTCAACTGCCCATCCGTGAAGTCCTGGTCCACAACAAGGCGGGCGACGTCATCGGTACGGCGCAAACCAGGCCGGGCCGCAAGCTGGGCGACGACCTGGAGTTTGATGTCGTCACCAAGGACGGCCAGACCCTGAACCTGCTGCTGCCCAGGCCCAAGCGCCCGCCCGGCAACCCCTGGAACCGGCCGCCTTTTGGTTTTGGCTGGATGCTGGTCCTGGTCGGGCTCGCCGTGGCGCTGGGCGCCTACCCCATCATCCGGCGCCTGACGCTGCGGCTTGAAGCCCTGCAGCGTGGCGTGGAGCGCTGGGGCGCGGGCGACCTGTCTGCGCGTGTCAATGCCGATGGCCATGACGAGGTGGCTTTCCTGGCCGAACGTTTCAACCACGCCGCCGAGCGGATTGAAACCCTCATGGAGTCGCACAAATCCCTGCTGGCCAATGCCTCGCACGAACTGCGCTCGCCTCTCGCCCGTATAAGAATGGGACTGGAACTGATGGAAAACAGAGCCCCCACGCTTGTCGCTTCGCGTGCCTCCGGCGTTGCGCTGCCCCTGTCCTCTGAAGTTGGGGCTAATTTCCCTGGGGGCGGCCCGGCGGAAAATTCGACGCTCAAACGCTCGCCCACGCCTAAAGAGGAAATCTCTCGCAGCATCAACGAACTGGACCAGTTGATTGACGAAATCCTGCTGGCCAGCCGGCTCGATGCGCGGCAGGCCGACGCCGAGCCCTTTGAAATGCTGGACCTGACCGGGCTGGCCGCGGAAGAGTGCGCCCGCGTCAATGCCGAGCTGTACACCGGACCCGATGGCACTGACGCCGAGCACAGCGTGACTGTGCAGGGCTCGCCGCGACTGCTGCGCCGCCTGATACGCAACCTGCTGGAAAACGCCAGGCGTTACAGCCTGGGGGAAATCAGCCTGGAGCTGACGCACCGCGGCAGCGGCACGCACCAGCAGGCGGTGATCCGGGTCAACGACCGCGGCCCGGGCGTGCCGGCCGCCCAGCGCGAGCGCATTTTTGAACCGTTTTACCGCCTGCCCGGCGCCAGCGAGCGTGAAGGCAGCGTGGGCTTGGGCCTGGCCCTGGTCAAGTCCATCAGCCAGCGCCATGGTGGCACGGTGCGCTGCGAGGCCCGCACTGGCGGTGGCGCCAGCTTTGTGGTGGAGCTGCCGGTATTGCCGGGCGGCTGACGCCTGGGGCCGTGCGCCCCCCGGTCACGCTTTGTTGCAAAAGTCGCTTCAAAACCCCTGCCCCTCCTCCATTTGGAGGATGGTCAAAGCCATTTTCCTTTGTCATAGTTCAGGGGTTGCTGTCACAACAAGAGCACAAGAGCAATTCAAGGGGCCAGAGCCCTGAAACGTCGGCGAATGGATTTTCCGGTCTCCCAACGACATCCTCTTTCCGGAGGATTTTCAAAAGCTGCCTCACGGCAGCTTTTTTTTGGTCGTTTTCAGCATAATGAGCCCATGAACGATGCCAGCACCCCCGCACACCCCAGCCTGCAAACCCGCTTGACCCGCCAGTTTGGCCTTCAGACGCCGCTGGTGCTGGCCCCCATGGCGCTGGCCTCGGGCGGCGCACTGGCCGCCGCCTGCGCCCAGGCTGGCACGCTCGGACTGGTCGGCGGCGGCTATGGCGATCTGGCCTGGACTCAAGCGCAGTACCAGCTCGCACTGCAAAACACCGGCTCCGACGGCGCCCGCGCGCGCCTGGGCTGCGGCTTCATCACCTGGAAGCTCGACGAAGACGCCAGTGCACTGGACTGGGTGCTGGCGCATCCGGCCGCCGAAAAACCGCACGCCATCATGCTGTCGTTTGGCGACCCGCGACCCTATGCGGCCCGCATCGCCGCCGCCGGTGCGGCCCTGATTTGCCAGGTGCAGCGCATGGAGCAGGTGCCGCTGGCGCTCGAAGCCGGCGCCCGTATCATCGTGGCCCAGGGCGGTGAAGCCGGCGGCCACGGCATGAATTCCCTCAACAGCCGCGCCACCATCACCTTTGTGCCCGAACTGGCCGACTGGCTGACCGTCCACGCCCCCGACACGCTGCTGCTGGCCGCCGGCGGCATTGCCGACGGGCGCACGCTGGCCGCTGCGCTGGTGCTGGGCGCCGACGGCGCGCTGGTGGGCTCGCGGCTGTGGGCCACGCATGAAAGCCTGGCCGCCCAGGGTGCCAAGGCCCAGGCGCTGGTCACCACCGGGGATGGCACGGCACGCAGCAGTGTGTTCGACATTCTGCGGCGCAAGAACTGGCCCGAACCCTACGACTTCCGCGCCATCCGCAACGACCTGCACCGCCAGTGGGAGGCGCGCATCGACGCCCTGCGGGCGGACCCGGCCGCCGCCCGCGCCGACTATGACGAAGGCGTCAAGGCCGGTGATTTCTCCCGGGCCCATGCCACCGTGGGTGAGGCGGTCGGCCTGATTGGCAACCTGGCGCCAGCCGCCGAGGTGATCGCCCGCATGAGCACCGACGCCGCCGAGGTCTTGAGCAAAACGGGCTTCTAGGCCCCCACGGTCGTTCACTGCGTGTAACTCCCTGCCCCCCGAGGGGGCCGCCGCTTGCTCGGGGCGGCCCTTCGCTGCACTACTAGCCCAACAACAACGGGCGCGAACAGCTATAAATTTTGCAGCACCTGAGCCGCCGTGAGGTCGTTCAGGCAGCGCGTATGGCCCAGCGGGCACTCGCGCGCAAAACACGGCGAGCAGTCCAGCGGCGGCTGGTAGCTGGGGTCGTTCTTGAGCCACAGCACGCGGGCCTTGTCGCTGAGCGGCGGCGTGTGCAGCGGACTCGATGACCCAAAAATGGCCACCTGGGGCACGCCCAGGGCGGCCGCCACATGCATCAGGCCCGAGTCGTTGCTGACGACGCTGTGGGCGGCGGCGATGGCGCACAAAGCCTGCACCAGCGTGGTTTTGCCCGCCAGGTTCAGGCATTTGCCGGCCTGCACGGCGTTGACCGGCGCGGCAATCTCTTCACACAGCGCGGCTTCTTTGCCCGAACCGAGCAGCAGCACCGGCCGGTCCAGCGTTTGCGCGAGCTCTGAAAAATGCCGCGCGGGCCAGCGCTTGGCCGGGCCGTACTCGGCGCCGGGCGCAAACACGTAGTAGCCGCCACGCTCAAGCCCGAGTTCCGCCAGCGCGCGGTCCACCTCGGCCGCAGGCATCTGCAGCTGAGGCCGGTCCGCGTCCAGATTCACCTCGCCACTGAGCGCCGAATAAAACGCCACCATGGGCGGGCGCTGGTTTTTCGGCGGGTTTTTCAGGCGGTGCGTCAGCAAACCGACGCGCGCTTCGCCAAGGTAGCCCACGCGTTTGGGAATGCTGGCCAGAAAAGGCAGCAAGGCGCTTTTCAGCGAGTTGGGGCAAACGTAAGCGGTGTCGAACTGGCCGGCCATGCGCTTGGCCAGCATGCGGCGCGCCTTGAACTGCAGGCCGCCATGGGCAAACGGAAATTCAATGACCTCGGCCACCTGCGGCATGGCCCGATACACCGGCGCCACCCAGGGCAGAGCCCCGACCGTGAGCTGCTCACCGCGCGCGTGCAGGCGCCGCAGCAGCGGCTCGGTCATCACCGCGTCGCCTATCCACTGGGGGGCAATGATCAGTGATTTGCTCAAGGCTGGTCATGCCGGACTCGATCCGGTATCCATTTGGGCGCGCGAACCGTGGATTGCGGGTCAAGCCCGGAATGACAATCCAGGCACGAACCGTCAGTGGCTTGCACCAAAGTGCTCGCCCTCTTTGAGTTTGTAGACGGTGCCGCAATAGGGGCACTTGGCCTCGCCGGTGCGCGCCACGTCCAGGTAGACCTTGGGGTGGCCGTTCCACAGCCTCATGTCGGCCTTGGGGCTGGGGCAGTAGACGCCGCCCTGCGCATTGAGGTCGGTGGCCAACAGTTCAACGGTGAATGATGTGCTCATGTTCGACTTACTTAGACTTTGGCCAGCCAGTGGGCGTATTTCGGATTGCGCCCGTTGACGATGTCAAAAAACGCCGTCTGGATTTTCTCGGTGATGGGGCCGCGCGAGCCCGCGCCGATCTCGACGCGATCGAGCTCGCGGATCGGCGTGACCTCGGCCGCGGTGCCGGTGAAGAAAGCTTCGTCGGAGATATACATCTCGTCGCGCGTGATGCGCTTTTGCACGAGCTCCAGCCCCAGGTCTTTGCAGATGTGCAGGACGGTGTTGCGGGTGATGCCGTTGAGCGCACCGGCCGACAGGTCGGGCGTGTAAACCACGCCACCTTTGATGACAAACACGTTTTCGCCCGCGCCTTCGCTGACAAAACCGGCGGCATCGAGCAGCAGCGCCTCGTCGTAGCCGTCGTCCAGCGCCTCCATGTTGGCCAGGATGGAGTTGGTGTAGTTGCTGACGGCCTTGGCCTGCGTCATGGTGATGTTGACGTGATGCCGTGTGTAGCTGGAGGTCTTGACGCGGATGCCGCGCTTCATGCCCTCTTCGCCCAGGTAGGCGCCCCAGGCCCAGGCCGCGACCATCAGGTGAATCTGGTTGCCCTTGGGGCTGACGCCCAGTTTTTGCGAGCCGATCCAGGTCAGCGGGCGCAGGTAGCAGCTCTCCAGCTTGTTGGCGCGCACCACGGCTTTTTGCGCGTCGTTGACCTCTTCCTTGCTGAAAGGAAGCTTCATGCGCAGGATTTTGGCGCTGTTGAACAGGCGGTCGGTGTGCTCTTCGAGCCGGAAAATCGCGGTGCCGTTCACCGTGTTGTAGGCGCGCACGCCTTCAAAAGCGCCGCAGCCGTAGTGCAGGGTGTGCGTGAGCACATGGATTTTGGCATCGCGCCAGTCAACCATCTGGCCATCCATCCAGATTTTGCCGTCGCGGTCTGCCATGGAGGGTGCTACTGGGGACATGATGCTGTTCCTGTGGTGATTTTGAAGAAAGACTGATTTTACGAGCTGGGTTGATCGGGCCGGAAAAGCTCGTGGTGGGCCAGTTTGCCGCCGGCAAAGGTGCAGGTCACGCAGGACCCGCTTCCATCCGTCCAGCGAAAGACCTCAGGCTGCTCGTCCTTGGGCGACTGGAGCTCGCCCAGCGACCGGGTCATGGCCACCACATGCAGCAGCGTCACGCCGGGCTTGAGCTTGGCATTGAGCATGACCGCGCTGTCCACATAGCCGATCGGCCGGTTGGCGGCGCGCTTGAGCACCTGCATTGTGCGGGTGAAGTGCAGCAGCAGCCACATCACGACGCCCCCCACGGCGAGCGCCATGCCGGCCCAGCCGTAGAACCGGTAAGCCAGCGCCACCACGGCAACGCCGGCGACGGGAACAAGGATTTTCTGGAAGTTCATGGCCTTATTTTCGCAGCGGCGGCGCGTGCTGGCGCTGTGGGGAGTGCGTAGTCGTTTTCCGGGCGAGAACTGCAGGCTTTTCAAGGCTCCAGCCCTTATGAATATTACGCAAACAGCTACAAAATGGATAGCAAAAACCGCCTACCCAACCCGCAACGCGGCGGCCCGTGCGTTCAACCCAGGCTGCGCACCACTTCCATGGCCTGTTCCACCCGCTCCACTGCGTGAATGGTCAACCCTTCAATCGATTTTTTCGGTGCATTGGCCTTGGGCACCACCGCCACGCTAAACCCCAGCTTGGCCGCTTCTCTCAAGCGCTCCTGGCCGCGCGGCGCGGGCCGCACCTCGCCGGCCAACCCGACCTCGCCAAAGGCAATGAAGCCCTTGGGCAGCGGCTTGCCGCGCAGGCTGGAGGTGATGGCGAGCATCACGCTCAGGTCGGCGGCGGGCTCGCTGATGCGCACGCCGCCCACCGCATTCACAAACACATCCTGGTCCATGCAGGCCACGCCGGCATGGCGGTGCAGCACGGCCAGCAGCATGGCCAGCCGGTCGCGGTCCAGGCCCACGGACAAACGCCGCGGGCTCGGGCCGCCGCCGTCCACCAGCGCCTGGATTTCGACCAGCATGGGCCGCGTGCCTTCGAGCGTGACCAGCACGCAGCTGCCGGGCACCGGCTCGCTGTGCTGGCTCAAAAAGATCGCGCTCGGATTGGTCACGCCCTTGAGGCCTTTTTCGGTCATGGCGAACACGCCAATCTCGTTGACCGCGCCAAAACGGTTTTTAATGGCGCGCACCAGACGAAAGCTTGAATGCGTGTCGCCTTCAAAGTACAGCACGGTGTCGACCATGTGCTCCAGCACGCGCGGGCCGGCCAGTGCGCCATCCTTGGTGACATGGCCGACCAGCACGATGCACGTTGCCCGGCCACGGGCGGCACCATCTGACTGTCCGCTGGCCTTGGCATAGCGCGTCAGATGCGCCGCGCATTCGCGCACCTGCGCCACCGAGCCGGGCGCCGAGGTCAGCTGATCGGAATACACCGTCTGGATCGAGTCGATCACGGCAATCGCCGGCCGGGTGGCCTCCAGCGTGGCGAGGATTTTTTCGAGCTGGATTTCGGCCAGCACCAAGACTCGCGAGCCATTCAGCCCGAGCCGGCGCGAACGCAGCGCGACCTGCGCCCCGCTTTCCTCGCCGGTGACGTACAGCGTGCTCAGGCCGGCATGCTGCAAAGAATCCAGCGCCTGCAGCAGCAGGGTGGATTTGCCGATGCCGGGGTCGCCGCCTATCAGCACCACGCCGCCTTCGACAATACCGCCGCCCAGCACCCGGTCCAGCTCTTCATGCCCGGTGGGCGTGCGCGCCATGTCGGTGGCTTCAATGTCGGCCAGCAGGGTGACTTCCGAGGCCTTGGCCAGCCCTTGGCGCTGGCTGCCGTAGCGGTTTTTGCCGGCCGTACTTTCAGCGATGGATTCAATCAATGTGTTCCATGCCTCGCAATGCGGACATTTGCCCAGCCACTTGGGGCTGGTGCCGCCGCATTCGGTGCAGATGTAAATCGTTTTTTCTTTGGCCATGGGCCAAGTATCCCCGAATGCCGGATAGAGAAGGCGTTTCGACAGGCTCAACGCGAACGGACTTAAGCCGCCAGCACCCAACGCGATACCCCGGCCGGGCCATGGCGGCGTGGACCACCGGGTGCCGCTTGAAGGCGATGCAAGCAGCCGCCCTGCAAGCCTGGTCACATCGCTTTGCGATAGACAACGAATCCTGATTTCTCGGCCACCTTGTCGTACAGCCGCATGGCAACAGCGTTCGTCTCATGGGTCTGCCAATAGACGCGTTTCGAGCCCGCCATCGCCGCGCGTTCGTACACCGCACCAATGAGTGCGCGGCCAACACCCTTGCCTCGCGCGGCATCCACAGTGAACAGGTCTTGCAAATAGCAAGCGGGGCCAAGCTCGATCGTGCTGCGATGAAAGAGAAAGTGCGTCAGGCCCAGCAATTTGCCGGCGCTCTCCGCAACCAGGGCGTGCACGGGCTCATAGGCGTCAAAAAAGCGTGCCCACGTCATCTGGGTGATTTCGGCAGGCAGCGCGGTCTTGCCTTCCCGACCATAGAAGGCGTTGTAGCCGTCCCAAAGCACCTTCCAGGCAGGGAAATCTTCTCTAAGCACGGGTCGTATCGTGATTTCTTCGGTCATGGCGCATCCTTGTAGTTGAAGCGAACAGGAAATAGGGATAGCCCCACTTTAGCGGGACGGCTGTAATTATTTGCAGTACGGGTTAACCCCGGTCACGCCCATCTTGCAGAAACTCGCAATTCATTTAACATGTTAAATAATTTCAAAGCAAACCATGAGCACTCCGTTTATTCACCGCAATCTGCCCCGCCTGCTGCTGCAGGCGCGCGAGTCGGTGATGGCGCACACCCGGCCCAGCCTGCGCGAGCACGCCCTGAGCGACCAGCAGTGGCGCGTGCTGCGCGTGCTGGGCGAGCACGGCGTTGTCGAAACGGGCCGAGTGGCGCGTGAGGCCTTCATCCTCGGCCCCAGCCTGACCGGCGTGCTGGCGCGGATGGAACGCGACGGCTTGATCCGGCGCGAACGCGATCCGGCCGACCAGCGCCGCACCGTGGTCGAGGCCACGGTCCAGGGCCTGAAGCTCGTGGAGAAACTCTCGCGCACGATCGAGGCGCACTACGCATGGATGGAGAAATCCCTGGGCAAGCAGAAGCTGACCCAGCTTTACGCACTGCTCGATGAACTGATCGAACTGGAGCAGCCATGAGTTTTTTGCCTACCGGGACCGTCTACGGCGTGCTGCTGAACTTTCGCGGCGAAATGCAAGCACTGGCGCCGCAAATGAGCCAGCCGCCCTACAAGGCCGCGCCCAAGGCCCCGGTGCTCTATGTGAAACCGGCCAACACCTGGAGCGCGCACGGCGCCCGCATTGCCGTGCCGGCCCGCGTCCCTGAGGTCGAGGTGGGGGCCACCATTGCCATGATTATTTCGGCCGTCTCCCTCGCCGATCCTTCGCAATCAGCTATTGAATCAATAGCAAACTTTGTGCTGATGAACGACCTGTCGATTCCGCACGCCAGCTTCTTCCGGCCGCCGGTCAAGTTCAAATGCCTGGACGGATTTCTCGGCATAGGCGCGCATGCCCTGCCCGCCAGCGAAGCCGGTGACCCCTCGCGCTTCACGCTGGAAGTTCGCATCAATGGCGAGGTGAAACAGACGGTGGATTTCGAGAACCTGGTGCGCAACGCCTCGCAGCTGCTGGCCGACGTTGGCGAGTTCATGACGCTGCGCGCGGGCGATGTGCTGATGCTGGGCTGCGATACCTTGAAAGAGGGGGACCGGCCGCTGGCCCGAGTCGGCGACCGTATCGACATCAGCGCGCCGGGCTTCGGCACCTTGTCCAACACCTTGGTCGCGGAAACGGCATGAAGCACGCACGGGTCATTTATGACGGCATTGTTCAAGATGCGAGCGAGCGCGACGGCCAGTTGCTGCTGGCCGATGGCCGCCTCGTTTCACAGGACGCCGTGACCTGGCTTCCCCCGCTGGCACCCACGCCGCGCCCCCGCACCATCCTCGCGCTGGGCCTGAACTACGCCGACCACGCCAAGGAGCTTGCGTTCAAGGCGCCCGAGGAGCCGCTGGTGTTCATCAAGGGCGAAAACACGTTGACCGGGCATAGACAGTTCACGCGCCGTCCGGCCGGCGTGCAGTTCATGCACTACGAATGCGAGCTCGCGGTGGTGATAGGCAAGACGGCGAAAAAGGTCAGGCGGGACGACGCCTACGACTTCATCGCAGGCTACTCCGTCGCCAACGACTACGCGATCCGCGACTACCTGGAAAACTGGTACCGCCCGAATCTGCGCGTGAAAAACCGCGACGCCTGCACGCCGCTGGGGCCCTGGCTGGTGGACGCGACCGATGTCCCGAACCCGATGAACCTCAAGCTGCAAACGACCGTCAACGGCCGGCTCACGCAATCGGGCAACACGCACGACATGATTTTTGATGTGTCTTTCCTGATCGAATATTTTTCCAGCTTCATGACCCTGTCGCCCGGCGACCTGATCCTGACCGGCACGCCCGACGGCGTGGTCGATTGCCGCCCGGGCGACGTGGTGGTGACCGAGATCGAAGGCCTGGGCGCCCTGCTCAACACCATTCAAGGACCCGCATGAGAGTCGATCACCTGATCAACGGCAAGCCTGTTGCCAGCAGCAGTTACTTTGAAACCGTCAACCCGGCCACGCAGGAGGTGCTGGCCGAGGTCGCCGCTGGCGGCGAGGCGGAAGTCAACGCCGCCGTCGCCGCCGCCAAAGAAGCGTTTCCGAAGTGGGCCGCCCTGCCCGCGCCGCAGCGCGCCAAACTCATCCGCAAGCTCGGCGACCTGATCGCCGCCCATGTGCCCGAGATCGCGCAGCTGGAGACCAAGGACTGCGGCCAGGTGATTGCGCAGACCGGCAAGCAGCTGATTCCGCGCGCGGCCGACAACTTCTATTACTTCGCCGAAATGTGCACCCGGGTTGACGGCCACACCTACCCGACCGAGACACACCTGAACTACACACTGTTCCACCCGGTCGGCGTCTGCGCGCTGATCAGCCCGTGGAACGTGCCCTTCATGACGGCCACCTGGAAGGTCGCGCCCTGCCTGGCCTTTGGCAACACGGCCGTGCTCAAGATGAGCGAGCTGTCGCCGATGACGGCCGCGCGCCTGGGTGAACTGGCGCTGGAGGCCGGCATTCCGCCGGGCGTGCTCAACCTCGTGCACGGCACCGGCAAGGACGCGGGCGAACCGCTGTGCAAGCACCCCGATGTGCGGGCGATTTCGTTTACCGGCTCGACCGCCACCGGCAACCGCATCGTGCAGGCGGCGGGTCTGAAAAAGTTCAGCATGGAGCTGGGCGGTAAAAGTCCGTTCGTGATTTTTGACGACGCGGACCTGGCGCGCGCGCTCGACGCCGCGGTGTTCATGATCTTCAGCAACAACGGCGAGCGCTGCACGGCGGGCAGCCGCATCCTGGTGCAGCAGTCGATCTACGCCGACTTCGCGCAGAAGTTCGCCGAACGCGCCCAACGCATCACGGTCGGCGACCCGCTCGACGAGCGCACCATCGTCGGCCCGATGATTTCGCAAGCCCATCTGGCCAAGGTGCGCAGCTACATAGCACTCGGCTCCCAGGAAGGCGCGACGCTGCTGTGCGGTGGGCTCGAGTCGCCCAAGCTTCCCGAGCGGGTCAGGAAGGGCAACTACGTGACGCCCACGGTATTCGCCGACGTGGACAACCGCATGCGCATCGCGCAGGAAGAAATTTTCGGCCCGGTGGCCTGCCTGATCCCGTTCAAGGATGAAGCCGACGCTATTTGCCTGGCCAACGACATTCAATACGGCCTGTCCAGCTATGTGTGGACCGAGAACATAGGCCGCGCGCACCGCGTGGCGGCCGCCGTCGAGGCCGGCATGTGCTTCGTCAATAGCCAGAACGTAAGAGACCTGCGCCAGCCGTTTGGCGGCACCAAGGCCAGCGGCACGGGCCGCGAAGGCGGCAGCTGGAGCTACGAGGTGTTCTGCGAACCGAAGAACGTGTCTGTCTCTTTGGGCAGCCATCACATCCCGCATTGGGGAGTCTGAAATGGGTAAGCTCGCACTCGCCGCAAAAATCACGCACGTTCCTTCGATGTACCTGTCGGAATTTCCGGGACCGAACTTTGGCTGCCGCGACGCCGCCATCAACGGCCACAGGGAAATCGACAGGCGCTGCCGCGCACTGGGCGTGGACACCCTCGTC
Organism: Polaromonas sp.; assembly: GCF_036676035.1. GTDB lineage: Bacteria > Pseudomonadota > Gammaproteobacteria > Burkholderiales > Burkholderiaceae_C > Polaromonas. Next base: position 93,451 of record NZ_JAKFDR010000112.1, on the reverse strand, counting down.
GTGTTCGACGTGCACTGGCTGGTCAACAGCGAATACCACATCAACTGCGCGCCCAGCTTTGGCGGCACCTACACCAGCAACGAGCTGCCGCACTTCATCAAGAACCTGCCTTACATCTACCCGGGCAACCCGCCGCTGGGCCACATGATTGCCGATGCAGCCAACGAAATGGGCGTGAAAAGCCGCGCGCATTCGGACACCACGCTGGAGCTGGAGTACGGCACCCTGGTGCCCATGCGCTACATGAACAGCGACCAGCATTACAAGGTGGTGTGCGTCAGCGGCTGGTGCGACTGGCACGACCTGCAGGAGAGCGGCCGCTTCGGCCTGGCGGTGCGCAAGGCGATCGAAGAGAAATACGATGGCACAGTCGCGGTGTTTGCCAGCGGCTCGCTCAGCCACCACTTTGCCGACAACGGCCGCGCGCCCGAGTTCATGCACAAGGTCTACGACCCCTTTCTGGAGCAGGTGGACCGGCGTGTGGTCGAGCTCTGGGAAAAGGGCGACTGGAAGACCTTCGTCGACATGCTGCCCATGTATGCCGACAAGTGCTGGGGCGAGGGCGATATGCACGACACGGCCATGCTGCTGGGCCTCTTGGGCTGGGACCAGTACAGCGCGCCAGCAGAAATCATCACGCCCTACTTCGGCAGCTCGGGCACGGGCCAGATCAACGCCATTTTCCCCGTCACACCGCTGGACACTTTGAAAGCCTGACATGCCGCATCTCAAAATCGAATACACCGCCAACATCGATGCGCAGGCCGACATGGGCACGCTGTGCAAGGCCCTGGCGGGCGTGCTGGTGGAGCTCAAGAATGAACAGGGCCAGCCCGTGTTTCCGACAGGCGGCACGCGCGTACTGGCCTACCCCGCGCCCTACCATGCGGTGGCCGATGGCAAACAGGACTACGCCTTTGTCTACCTGAACCTGCGGATTGCGGCAGGGCGCAGTGACGCTATTAAAAAAGTAGCTGGCGACGCCCTTTTGGCAAGGACAAAAGCCCATTTTGAGTCCTTGTTTTCCACGACGCTGATGGGCATCACGCTGCAGATCGACGAAGGTGCGCAGGTGTACGACGCCAAACACAGCAACCTGCACTCCTTATTCAAGCAATGACTACGATTTGTCATTGCGGCCTTGAGCCGCAATCCATGGATCCCGGGTCGAACCCGGGATGACATCCTCTATGTTTGATCAACAACTCACCAAGCTCCTCGCCGCCGAACTGCACAACAGCGAGAAGACACGCGTGCAGACCGAGCATTTTTCCAAACGTTTCCCCGGCATGACGGTAGAAGACGGCTACTCGGTCTCGCGCGAGTGGGTGAAGATGAAAATCGCCGAAGGCCGCATCGTCCGCGGCCACAAGATCGGCCTGACCTCACGCGCCATGCAGCAGGCCAGCCAGATCAGCGAACCCGACTACGGCTCCTTGCTGGACGACATGTTTTTTGAACCCGGCGACATCCCGGCAGCCCGCTTCATCGCCCCGCGTGTGGAGGTGGAGCTGGCCTTCGTGCTCAAGCGCAGGCTGGAGGGCACGCACATCAGCGTGGACGACGTGCTGGACGCCACCGACCATGTGGTGCCGGCCATCGAAATCATCGACGCGCGCATCGAGCAGTTTGACCGCCACACCAAAGCCATGCGCAAGGTGCAGGACACGATCAGCGACAACGCCGCCAACGCCGGCATTGTGCTCGGCGGGCGCAAGGTGTTGCCGCGCGAAGTGGACCTGCCCTGGTGCGGCGCCATCCTGCGCCAGAACGGCGTGGTGGAAGAAACCGGCCTGGCCGCCGGCGTGCAGGGCCATCCGGCCATCGGCGTCGCCTGGCTGGCGATGAAACTTAGCGCCTGGGGTGAATGCCTGGAAGCCGGCGAAGTTGTCCTGGCAGGCTCCTTTACCCGCCCTGTGACCGCCAGCGTTGGCGACCTGTTCGATGCCGACTACGGGCCGCTGGGCCGCTTTGAATTTCGCTTTGTCTGAAGGACTCTCATGCAAACCCCCATCAATGCATTCAAACAAGCCCTGCAGAACAAGCAGGCCCAGATCGGCCTCTGGCTCGGGCTGGCCAACCCCTACACCACCGAGATCTGCGCCGGCGCCGGCTTCGACTGGCTGCTGATCGACGGCGAACATGCGCCCAACGACATCAACAGCATCCTGGCCCAGCTGCAAGTCATCGCGGGCTATCCGGGCTCGCACCCGATTGCGCGCGTGCCCATGGGCCACGGCCATGTGGGCGAGGCGCTGATCAAGCAGTACCTCGACATCGGCGCACAAACCCTGCTGGTGCCCATGGTGGATACGCCGGAGCAGGCTGCCGCACTGGTGCGCGCCACGCGCTACCCGCAGAACGACGGGAAGGGAGGCATCCGCGGCATGGCCGGCGCGCGCGCCTCGCGCTGGGGCCGCTACCCCAACTATGCGCACGAGGCCAACGCGCAGATCTGCCTGCTGGTGCAGGCCGAAACGCGCAACGCGCTGGACAACCTGGACGCGATTGCCGCCACTGAAGGCGTGGATGGCGTGTTCATCGGCCCGGCCGACCTCTCGGCCTCGCTGGGCCATGTGGCCAACCCCGGCCATCCCGAGGTGCAGGCCGCCATCGAGGATGCCATTCAGCGCATCGTCAAGGCGGGCAAGGCCGCCGGCATCCTGACAACCGACGAGGCGCAGGCGCGCCGCTACCTTGAGCTCGGCGCCACCTTTGTCGCGGTCGGCCTGGACACCAACCTGCTGGTCAGGGCCACCAGCACACTGGCCGCGAAGTTCAAGACCGGCGCCGCCCCCGCACCGGCCAGCAAGACTTATTAAACAGAAACGGAAACGGAGACAGCCATGAATGCCATCCTCAAACCCTCCGGCACGATGCACCCCGACGAGCGCGCGGCGCGCATTGAGCTGGCCGCCTGCTACCGCATCTTCGCGATGCTGGGCTGGACCGAGATGATTTACAACCACATCACAGTGCGTCTGCCCGACAGCATCACTGGCGGGCAAAAGCAGTTCCTGATCAACCCCTTCGGCCTGCACTACAGCGAAGTCACGGCCAGCAACCTGCTGAAGATAGACCTGCAGGGCAAGAAACTCGACGACAACCCCTGGCCGGTGAATCCGGCCGGCTTCACCGTGCATGCCGCCATCCACGACGGCATTGCCGATGCGCACTGCGTGATGCACACCCACACCACGGCCGGCGTGGCCGTGGCCTGCACCCAGGGCGGGCTGGCGCAGAACAACTTCTACTCGGCGCAGCTGCACGACATGGTGGCCTACCACGACTTCGAGGGCATCACCATCCATGCCGACGAGGCGCCGCGCCTGCTGAAGAATATTGGTGACAAACCAGTGGTGATCCTGCGCAACCACGGCCTGCTGGCCTGGGGCACGACCTTGCCGCTGGCCTTTGTGCGGCTGTGGACCCTGCAGCGCGCCTGCGAAATCCAGATGGCGCAGGCCGCCATGGGCGCGGCGATCGCGGTGCCCGAAGCGGTGGCGAAGAAGACCACGCATGACTCGTTCCAGTTCGACGCCCAGTTCGGCGCCGGCCAGGACGTGTTCGATGCGCTGGTGCGGCAGGTCGACCGGATTGACACCAGCTATCAAAATTAGAGCTAATTGCACAATGTTGACGCGGACTGGAGGCCTTTTTTAACATGAAGATTTGCATTTACGGAGCCGGCGCGATTGGCGGCTGGATGGGCGTCAAACTGGCGCAGGCCGGTTGCGAGCTCAGCGTGGTGGCGCGCGGGGCAACGCTTGAGGCGCTGCAACAGCACGGCCTGCGGCTGGAATCTACCGTTCGGGCTGAGCTTGTCGATGCCCAGAGTACTTCGACAAGCTCAGTACGAACGGAGGTTTATTCAGTTCCCGTACGCGCCAGCGCGAACCCGGCCGAGCTGGGTGTGCAGGACCTGGTGATCATCGCGGTCAAGGCGCCGGCCATGGCCGAGGTGGCGAAAGCCATTGCGCCGCTGCTCGGGCCGGAGACAGTCGTGCTGACCGCGATGAACGGCGTGCCCTGGTGGTTCTTTGAAGGCTTCGGTGGTGTTTATGCGGGAACGCGCCTGAAGGCCGTGGACCCCGAAGGCGCGATTGCGCGCGCCATCCCGGGCAGGCACATCATCGGCTGCGTGGTGCATGCGAGCTGCTCGCTCAATGGCCCCGGTTTCGTTCGCCATCACTTCGGCAACAAGCTGATCATCGGCGAGCCCTCGGGCCAAAAGACGGCGCGGGTGCAGCAGCTCGCGGCGCTGCTCGAAAAGGCCGGCCACGAAGTACCGATCTCCGAACAGATCCAGAAAGACGCCTGGTACAAGCTCTGGGGCAACATGACGGTCAACCCCGTGAGCGCCATGACCGGCGCCACCACCGACCTGCTCCTCGGCGACGACCTGGTGCGCGGCTTCATCTCGGCAGTGATGCTGGAAGCCAAGGAGATAGGCGCGCGCATAGGCATCCCGATAGCCCAGCAGCCGGAAGACCGGCATGCGGTGACGCTCACGCTGGGCGCCTTCAAGACCTCGATGCTGCAGGACGTGGAAGCCGGCAAGGCGGTGGAGCTCGATGCGCTGGTGACCGTGGTGAAAGAGCTTGGCGCGTTGACCGCAGTGCCGACGCCGTTTACCGATGCCTTGCTGGGGCTGGCGCGGCTGCATGCACGGGTCAAAGGGCTTTATTAGGGCGGGTCATCACTTGCGCCACGACAGAGGCCGCCAAATTCAGGTGATTCAAGCCTGCGGCGACTTTTCGCTGGCGCCCGTTCGCCAACAAGTTGAATTCCACACCTCCAAGGGCTCTATCTAGTGAAGAATTTCCTGCATGTTCCCCCAACCCTTGGGCTGGGTGGCTTATCTATCGGTCGCACATGGGGTGTTCAGCAAGTGGCCGCCCCGAGTGAAAATAAAGCATCGGAATTGCTCGGCACAGCCGTGCAGCTAGGCATCACTATTTGGGATACAGCTCCTGCTTATTTTTCCAGCGAGGCACGCATGGGCCTGGCTCTGCAACAGATGTCTGCCGATGACAGAGCGCAAATTCGGGTACTGACTAAATTTGGTGAGCATGCCAAGCCAGATGGCAGTGGCACCTATGCGGATCACTCGAATTCAGCGCTGATGTCCAGTTTTTTTCGTAGCCAACGCATGCTTGGCAAGATTGACGCTCTGCAAGTACACAAAGCCACCACGGAAGTAGTGCTTCACAAAGATGTTTTGCGGGCAATAGCAGCCGCACGTTCTGAAGGTGTGGCCTGTATCGGGGCAAGCGTAAGCGATATGGCGACCGGCATGATGGCACTCGCATCCGGGTATTACGATTTTTTGCAGTGCCCATTTTCACAAGCCAATGAAATATTCCTTCCTGTGCTGGAATATGCGAACGGCCATCACATTCCCACGATCATCAACCGCCCCTTTGCCATGGGTGCGTTGGTTGGAAATGACGACGGTAACGCGGCACGACAGGCTTACGCTCACGTGCTGCGCCACATGGGGCAAGGAGTAGTGCTCACTGGCACCAGCAAACCCATGCACTTGATCCAAAACGCGCAGGCCTTTGCCGAAGCACGGAGTGACGTGACATGCGGATAGCATGGGGATTTTTGACGGGCCCTGATTGCTCGTGGGTATGACGAGCATGCTGAGGTAACGCTAAACCTACGCTGAGCTTTTATATCGCATTGAGCAGCACGTCTGCCGCCCCATCCAGCGTATCCAGGCGGCTTTCCAGCACGCGAACCGAGCGCCAGTTCGACAGGCTCTTCACTCAACAACCACCACCGGCACCCGCAGCGCCAGCGCACACATCAGCTCGTAGCCCACGGTGCCGCCGGCCTGCGCCACCTCGTCAATCGGCAGCACCGCGCCGCCGGCAGAGCGCCCCCACAAGGTCACCTCGCTGCCCATGCCGGCCTCGGGCACCGGCGTGAGGTCCACCGTGATCATGTCCATGCTGACGCGGCCGACCATGCGACAGCGCACGCCGCCCACCAGCACCGGCGTGCCGGTGTCGCAGTGCCGCGGATAGCCATCGGCATAGCCGCAGGCGACGACGCCGATGCGCAGCGGGCCCTCGGCGCTGAAGCTGGAACCGTAGCCCACCGTGTCGCCGGCCACCAGGTGTTGTATCCCTATGATTTTGGAGGTCAGCGTCATGGTGGGCTGCAGGCCCCAGTCGGCGGCGCTGCGCTCGGGAAAGTCGGGGGCGCTGCCGTAGACGGCGATGCCGGGCCGGATCCAGTCCGAGCGAGCGCCTGCCGTGTCGGCATGGCGCAGGGTCGCCGCGCTGTTGCACAGCGTGCGCTCGCCGGGCAGGTCCTGGGTCACGGCTTCAAACGCCTGCAGCTGCTGCTCAATGCCCTTGGGGCCGTCGGCGTCCGAGAAATGCGTCATCAGCGAAATCTCGTCCACCTGCGGCAGCGCATTGAGGCGCGTCCAGGCGGCCCGGTAACGCTCGGGCGTGAAGCCCAGGCGGTTCATGCCCGTGTTCATCTTGAGAAACACGCGGTGCGGCAGCTGGGTCTTATGCGCCGCCAGCATGTCGATCTGCTCGTTGCAGTGGATGGTGTGCCATAGCCCCAGGCGTGAACACAGCTCCAGATCGCGGGCGTCAAAGCAGCCTTCGAGCAGGAGAATCGGGCCGCGCCAGTCGAGCGAGCGCAGCCGCCGGGCCTCCTCCAGGTCGAGCAGCGCAAAGCCGTCGGCGCTGCGCAGGCTCTCAAAAACGCGCTCTATGCCGTGGCCATAGGCGTTGGCCTTGACAATCGCCCAGACCCGCGCATCGGGGACGGCCGCGCGCATGCGCGCCAGATTGTGGCTGAGCGCTTCGGTGTGGATGGTGGCAAGGATGGGACGTGGCATGGTGAGTAAAGCTGTTAAAGCCGTGTTATCAGGAGGATTTGTGGATTTTGACATCCGGGCACGTGCTATAAACCGTCATCGTATGGAGACATTCACGTTTATCGGACGGCATCAGAACAGCTGATGCCATGGCTGCAGTGATCAAGACAACTTAATGAAGCGCGGTTTTTACACCATCATGGCAGCCCAGTTTTTCAGCTCCCTGGCTGATAACGCGCTGTTTGTAGCCGCCGTTGAACTGCTCCGCAGCGGGGGAGCCCCCAAATGGCAACCCGCCGCGCTGGTGCCCATGTTTGCGCTGTTTTATGTCGTGCTGGCGCCGTTTGTGGGCGCTTTTGCCGACGCGCAACCCAAAGGCAAGGTGATGTTCGTCAGCAACGCCATCAAGGTGGCGGGCTGCCTGATGATGCTGTTTGGCATGCACCCGCTGCTGTCCTACGCGATTGTGGGCCTGGGCGCCGCCGCCTATTCACCGGCCAAATACGGCATCCTGACCGAGCTGCTGCCCGCCTCGCAGCTGGTCAAGGCCAACGGCTGGATCGAAGGCCTGACCATCGCCTCCATCATCCTGGGCGTGCTGCTGGGCGGCCAGCTGGTCGGCCACGCGGTCTCCAGCCAGCTGCTGTCGTTTAACTTCCCCCTCCTGGACACCGGCATCGACAGCGCGCCCGAGGCGGCCATCGCGGCCCTGATCGTCCTGTACGCCATCGCCGCGTGGTTCAACACGCGCATTCCCCACACCGGCGTCGAAATGCGCCCCATGCCGCGCAACAAGCTCGAGCTGCTGCCCGATTTCTGGAGCTGCAACGCCATCCTCTGGCGCGACAAGCTGGGCCAGATATCGCTGGCCACCACCACGCTGTTCTGGGGTGTCTCGGGCAACCTGCGCTACATCGTGCTGGCCTGGAGCGCCGCGGCGCTGGGCTACAGCACCACCCAGGCTTCCAGCCTGGTGGGCGTGGTGGCGATCGGCACGGCGATCGGCGCCATCATGGCCTCCATGCGCATGCGGCTGGACCAGGCCACCAGCGTGATGCCGCTGGGCATTGCCATGGGCCTGCTGGTGATCCTGATGAACTTCATCGGCAATGTCTGGATCGCGGCTCCGTTCCTGATCCTGCTGGGCGGCCTGGGCGGTTTTCTGGTGGTGCCCATGAACGCCCTGCTGCAGCACCGCGGCCACAACCTCATGGGGGCGGGCCGCTCGATTGCGGTGCAGAACTTCAACGAACAGGCCTGCATTTTGAGTCTGGGCGCTTTTTACAGCCTGTCCACCGGCATGGGGATGTCGGCCTTTGGCGCCATCACGGCTTTCGGCGTGGTGGTGGCGGGCTTCATGTGGCTGATCCAGCGCTGGCACAAAAACAACTGCATCAGATACAAAGACCAGATCGAACATTTGCAGAAAATCGCCCGCAGCGACCACACCCACTGATGCGGGCCAGCGCATCCTTCGACACCTCAGGACGAACGGGCACGCAGTGAGCGACCGTGGCACCAAGCAATTTTCCGCCGGGCCGCCCCAAGGAAAATTAGCCCCCTCGGGGCTGACGCCCGCGGCTCCAAGCCTGCCTGCGCAGGCTTGGACGGGCGGAAGAGCCGCCGCGTCTCGCGGTGGCACGTCCAGCGCAGTACGCGAAGCGACAAGCGTGGGGGCCATTGCAGCGCTGGTCATCAACGCGTTTGTCTGGGGCATCTCGTGGTGGCCGTTGCGAGAACTGCACGCTTATGGCCTACATCCGCTGTGGTCCACGGCACTGATTTACGCCTTTTCGCTGATTTGCGTGCTCACCGTCTGGCCCCAGGCCTGGCGTGGTTTTCTCGCGCACCCCGCGCTGTGGCTGCTGGCCATGGCATCGGGCCTGACCAACGTCGGCTTCAACTGGGCGGTGACCATAGGCGACGTGGTGCGCGTGGTGCTGCTGTTTTACCTGATGCCCGCCTGGTCGGTGCTGATTGCCTGGGCCCTGCTGGGAGAGCGCCCCACACGCGGCTCATTGCTGCGCCTGCTGCTGGCCATGGCCGGGGTGCTGATCGTGCTCAAGGCCCCGGAGTCGCCCTGGCCGGTGCCGCAAAGCGCCGCTGACTGGCTCAGCCTGATGGGCGGCCTCAGTTTTGCGCTCACCAATGCCCTGCTGCGCAAGTTCAAGCACACGCCCAGCGAATCGCGCATGCTGGCGATGTTTGGCGGCGGAGCCCTCATGGCCAGTGGCACGGCGCTGCTGGGCATGGCGCAGCTGACGATTCCCGCCCCCACCCTGCAGATGGCCGGCTGGGCCATCGCGCTGGCCCTGAGCCTGGCCTTTCTGGCCAGCAACATGGCATTGCAGTACGGTGCGGCGCGGCTCGCCGCCGGCACCACGGCCATCGTCATGCTCACCGAAATCCTGTTTGCCAGCTTCTCCTCCACCGCCTTGGGCGCGGCGCAGTTTGATGCACGCACCCTGCTCGGCGGCAGCCTGATCGTGCTGGCGGCTGTGCTGGCCGCCATGGCCCCGGGGGCCGCCAAAAAGGCCCAGACCGCGATGCATTGAGTTGGCCCGGGCTTGCAGTTATGCTGGAAGTTGGCGCAAGCACTCTTTGTGATTGCGCGACCAGGAGCAGACCATGAGCAGCATTTACGACTTTGAAGCCCGCCAGATCAATGGCAAGGACGTCGCCTTGTCCCAGTTCAAGGGCAAGGCCCTGCTGATTGTGAACACCGCGAGCGAATGCGGTTTCACACCCCAGTTCGGCGGCCTGGAAGACCTGCACAAAACCTATGGCGACAAGGGCCTGGTGGTGCTGGGTTTTCCGTGCAACCAGTTCGGCTCGCAGGACCCGGGCAGCGAGGACGAAATTTCCGAGTTCTGCCAGGTCAACTATGGCGTGAGCTTTCCGATGATGGGAAAAATTGACGTCAACGGCCCGCAGGCGCACCCGCTGTACAAATGGCTGACCACCGAAGCCCCGGGCCTGCTGGGCAGCAAGGCCATCAAATGGAACTTCACCAAGTTCCTGGTTGGCAAGGACGGCCAGGTCATCAGACGCTATGCGCCGACGGACAAGCCGGCTGACCTGGCGAAGGACGTGGAAGCCGCGTTGGCCGCCTAAGCTCCCCCACGGGCTTCGCCCTGCCCCCAGAGGGGGCGTAGCCGCCTTGGGGCGGCCCTGCGGCGGCCGAGCCCGAACAGCGGCCGCAGCCAGGCCGTGCGGCGAACGACCGTGGTCATCGCCCAGCACCCCAGCACCGTGCCGGCCACGAGCAACGCAGGCTCCGTCACGGGCCCCAGCCGCAGCGGCGCCAACCACCAGACCCCCACGATGATCACGGTCTGGTGCAGCACGTACCAGGGATAGACCGACTCGTTGGCCCAGGCCAGCCAGGGCCAGGGGCGGTTGAGCTTGTGGTGCGCCCAGCCCAGAATGGCCAGAATCGCAGTCCACATGTACAGGTCGCCGATCAGGCGCAGAAACTGGCGTGAGGGGCCGGGCGTTTGCACCGGCAGCACCTCGCGCAGTGCGGCAAAAAGCGCCAGCAGCACGGCAGCCCCACCCAGGGCGCGCCAGCGCAGCCGCGTGGCCTCGGCCCAGAAACCTTCGTCCAACCCGATCCAGTAGCCGTAGAGAAACAGCGTGAAATACACCGCGTGCAGCCAGCCATCGTGCACCAGGTCGTGCGTAGGCGGAAAGTGCGGCCACAGCGCCAGCGAGTACAGCATCAGCGGCAGCGCCGGCACCAGCAGCAGCGCCGCGCCGCGCAGCCCGACAAAGGCTTTGCGCAGCCGCTGGCCGGCGGCCGATTCGAGCGCGGGCAGCAGCAACAGCAGTCCGGCCGTGTAGGCCCAGAGGTAGGGCAGGTACCACAGGTGGTTCCAGGTCACGCCGAAGTCCGAGCCATCGAAGGCGCCGGCCGGCCAGGGCCCGCCACCGGCGTAACGCAGCAGGAAGGCGCCGAAACCCGGATCGATGCTGCCATTGGCCACGCCTTGGGCATAGGCCTGGAAGGGCACGACCACGGCCATGCCAAAAACCAGCGGCAGCAGCAGGCGCCAGCTGCGCTGGAGAAACAGAGCCCCCAACGGCAGCGCCGTACCCCCCGAGGTGGCGCTGTGGCCGCGCTGCAGGAAACCCAGGACCAGCCCCGAGATCAGGAAGACCAGGTCCATGCGCCATAAATTCAGCGCCCGCATCGGCATTTGCAGCCACTCGGCTGCGTGTGGGCTCTTCAGGTGCCAATGCCAATCAGCCACGTAATACATGGCCAGGTGGTAGAGGATGACCAGGCCGAAGGCCAGGGCGCGCAGGGCATCGATGTCGTGGCGGCGGTTCATGGGTTTCTCCTGAAATGAGCTACAAACGGCCGCGATTTTTGCGCGGCCGGTATCGGTCCGGTGGGTGAATGGGATTAGTCACGGGCTCTTTGTGACGAGTGGTGGCGGCCAGGGACGAAAAACGGGGCGATTCCCCTAGACTTGGGTCATGTCAGACAACACAAAGACCTGGCTGGAGCGCTACCAGCCCTACCGGCGCCCAACCGAAATCGGCTTCTGGGCCGGGGTGCTGGCGGTCCAGGCGCTCTTCAACAGCATCACGACCTGGATCGATTTGCGGACCGCGCCGTTTGGCCAGCCCTTGCTCTGGGAACTGTCAAGCAACCTCACCGTGGGCCTGCTGATTCCTGTGCTGATCGCCTTCGAGCGGCGCTTCCCCCTGCGCTGGGACACGCTGCGCCGCAACCTGCCCTGGCACCTGGCCGGCACACTGATGTTTTGCGGCGTGCATGTGGGGGTGATGATGGCGATGCGCAAGGCAGCCTATGCGTCTGTGGGAGCCACCTACAACATAGGCAGCTGGGCCACTGTGCTGGGCTACGAGTACCTCAAGGATGTGCGCAGCTATGTGCTGATTCTTTCCGCGGTGCTCGGCTACCGGCTGCTGCTGCTGCGCTTGCAGGGAGAAGCACGCGTGCTCGATACGCCCGAGCCTGCGGCCGGCGCTGCGCCTGCCGCCGGGCCGGCAGTGCGGCCCGAGCGCTTCCTGGTGCGCAAACTGCGCAGGGAATTCCTGATCGGCGCGGCGGACATCGAATGGCTGCAAGCCCAGGGCAACTACATCGGCCTGCACGTCAACGGCCACGACTACCTGCTGCGCTCGACCCTGGCGGATTTCCTCGGCCAGCTTGACCCGGCCCGCTTTGCGCAGGTACACCGAAGCTACGCCGTCAACCTGGACCGCGTGGCCGAAATCGAGCCACTCGATAGCGGCGATGCCCGCCTGCGCATGAAGGACGGCAGCCAGGTGCCGTGCAGCCGGCGCTACCGCGAGGCCCTGGGCGGCGGCTAAGCCACGCGATCCTAGCAAATTGGCCTCCAACCCTTTAAATACGGGCACAATAAGCTATTAATTTAATAGCAAATCGAAATTGCACTGACGCTACAAAGCGGGCGCGCCGACTTGGCGCAAAAAATCGGCCAGCGTTTTTCCGGCCTCCTGCCGAAATCCGGCCTCCAGCACTTCGAGTTTCTGAATGCGGTCGACACGAAAGCTGCGAAAGTCCTGCCGCGTTTCGCACCAGGCCACCAGCGTCCAGACCTTGCCCCAGAAAAAGCAGCCCAGCGGCCAGATGGTGCGCTGGCTGGTTTTGTCTTGCGGGTCGCGGTAGGCGATGTGCAATTTGCGGCGCGCGCCCACGGCTTCACGCAGGGTTTGCAGATGTTGCCGGGTGACGGGCTCCACGCCAAAAGCCGGCGCGTAGATCGCCAGGCTCTCCGCAGCGGCGCGTGCCGCGTCGGGCAACACCGACAGAATTTTCCCCAGGGCATTTTCGGCCTCGCGGGCCAATGCCGGGTCCAGCCAGGCTTGCGCCAGCCGCACTGACGCCACCAGTGATTTGGCCTCGTCCTGCGTGAACATCAGGGGTGGCAGCTCAAACCCCGCCCCCAGGCGGTAGCCCACGCCGGCCTCGCCCTCGATCGGCACGCCCTGGTGCTGCAGCTGGGCCACGTCACGGTAAATCGTGCGTTCGGAAACTTCCAGCCGGCGCGCCAGGTAAGCCGCCGTGCTGAGCCGGCGCCCGCGTATGAGCTGGACGATCTGGAACAGGCGGTCAGCACGGCGCATGGTCAGGTTTTGTATATTTTGGGGCTGCAGCCCGGCAGGGATTTGCACAGGCAGCTATAAAAATCATAGCGAAAATCAACACCCCAATTGGGGTGATCTCAGACCTGAAGGGCATCAGGTCGTTGAAGCAATCTGCAAAAGCATCAGTTATTGAATCAGCTATTGAAAATGTAGCAGCTCCGGCGCCACGTCCATGGCCCCGGCGACCAGCCGCATGTCATGGTCGCTCAGCGCAAACAGGCCGAAACGAAGCTTGTAGCCCCAGCGGCTGCGGTCTTCGACAAAATCGAAGTGGTCCAGCAGCGGCACAATGCTGGCCTCGCGCGCAGGCAGGTAGCGCACGGGACGACGGTAGGGCACAAAGCCGTCGCCCATGTCAAACGCGTAAGGTCCCCCGGCCTGCACGATCCCGATGGAAATCAGGGACTGGCACTTGTCCTTGCCGCCCATGGTGAGGGTCGGCGCATAGTAAGCGAGGCGGTCACCGGGCTGTACCCGCCGGATTGGCCCCAGCTTCCCATGGCAGACCTGCATGTAGCCCACCCCGGCCGCATCGCGGCCCCGGCGGGCGTGCTCCGCGCTGGCGACGGCCATCCAGTTTTTGGCCATGCGAGCACTCATGCCACAGCGTGCAGGCCGATCTGGTTGCCTTCGGTGTCGCGCAGCTGGGCGATAAAGCCCAGGCCCGCGGGCAAGGCCATTTTGGGGGCCACCACCTGCCCGCCCGCCGCCGGCACCCGCGCCAGTACCGCGTCTATGCTGGGCATGCAGTCCAGGTAAATGCGAACGCTCTGACCAGGGTCCGCGGCGGCGGAAACGGCAGGGGCGCCCCTCAGCAGGCAACCGCCTGTGGCCGGTTTTTCATGGGGAAAGACGGCCATGGTGCCGCCGCCGAAATCCTCGCGCCGCAAGCTGCGGCCCAGGACGGTTTCGTAAAACGCTTGTGCGCGGTCGAGGTCGCTGCAGGGAATTTCAAACCAGTTGATGGCGTTGTGCATGGTGATGATCCATAGAGTGTTGAAGAACCCTGATGGTGCACACCCCCTCCTGACAACGTCATGTCAGGAGGCTTTCCTCGGGCTGCATGGCCGCGTTCACATCACGGCGCTGAGCTGCCATGGCAGGAACTCGTTGTCCCCAAGGCCATGCTCTTCACTGCGGGTCGGTGCGCCCGATGCAGTTGCCAGCATCAGGTCGAACAAGCGGCGACCGGCTTCGGCCACCTCCATGCGACCGTCCACGATCTCGCCGCAATTGAAGTCCATGTCCATGGTCATGCGCCTGAACAGCTGGCTGTTGGTTGCCAGCTTCAACGATGGCGTGGGTTTGCAGCCGTAAGTAGAGCCGCGTCCGGTGGTAAAGCAGATCAGATTGGCACCGCCGGCAACCTGCCCAGTGGCTGAAACGGGGTCGTAGCCAGGCGTATCCATGAACACTAGCCCGCGAGCCTGCACTGGTTCAGCGTATTCATACACCCCCATCAGGCCCGTACTGCCGCCCTTGGCGACCGCGCCGAGCGACTTTTCGAGAATCGTGGTGATACCACCGGCTTTATTGCCCGGGGATGGGTTGTTGTTCATGTCGCTACCGTGCAACTGGGTGTAGTTTTCCCACCAGTGCATGCGCTTCATCAGTTTGTCGGCAATTTCGGGCGACGCGGCGCGGGCAGTCAACAGATGCTCGGCACCGTAGATTTCCGGCGTTTCCGACAAGATGGCGGTACCCCCATGCTGCACCACCAAGTCGACTGCCGCACCCAAGGCCGGATTGGCGCTGATGCCGGAGTAGCCATCGGAGCCGCCGCACTGTAAACCGACCGTGAGAAAGCTCGCCGGGACGGTGCTGCGCCTAGCCTGGTCCGCCAATGCCAGCATGTTCTGCACCACGGCGACGCCCTGCGCGACAGTTTCGCGAGTGCCCCCTTCATCCTGGATCGTCATGGCGGCAAACAAGCCAGGTTCCCGTGCGGCCAGGGCCTCGACCAGCGGCGCGATCTGGTTCACTTCGCAGCCCAGGCCAATGACCAAAACGCCGGCAAAGTTGGGGTGATCTGCATAGCCCCGCAATGTCCGTCGCAGTAGTTCCAGGCCCTCACCTGTTCCGCCCATGCCGCAGCCGCTGCCGTGGGTGATGGCCACGACGCCATCAACATGGGGATAGGCTTTCAATGCATCGCCCCTGAACGCATCTGCAATGTAGCGACACACGGTAGCTGAACAGTTGACGCTGGAAATCACACCGATGTAGTTTCGCGTCCCTACGCGCCCCCCAGGGCGTACATAGCCTTTGAACGTAGCTTGCCTGGCTGCCGGCATGACAGGCTGGAAATGCCTGCCGACCTCATGCGCGCGGCCCTCGCTGCTCATGGCCATGTTATGGGTATGCACATGCTCGCCCGGTGCGATGGCTTGTGTAGCAACCCCAATGATCTGCCCGTATTTGCGCACCTCTTCACCCGCTGCAATGCGCTGCAGCGCTATCTTGTGGCCGGCGGCGATGGGCTGTGCACTGGTCAGTTGGCGCGAGCCGACCTGCAGCAGGGTGTGCACCGGAATATCTTCGCGAGCCACAGCCACGCTGTCGTTTGCGCCAAGCAGGATGAGGGGGTTAAGCAATGAGGTAAGCATGAACGTCTTGTGCCCTTGAAGAAATGAGATAGCTCTGCGCTGGTGCCCGCCCGATATCTATGCAGGCAGGGAGTCACGCTGAACGGCAGCTTGCAGTCTCGCCTGCTTCACACGCAGCCCGTGCTGCCGCGCCAGCTCCAGCACGGGCACCATGCGGCGCTGCTTCTTGGCCACGTGGTTTTGGGCGATGTCGGCAATGCGATGCGCGACGAAGGGATTTAGCAGTCGATCACGCAGTTGCACCAAGTAGTCTTCAGCTTCGGTTTTCTGTCCCAGTGCCTCAAACACCGGCAGCACTTCCTCGCTCCACACCGCTTCCAGATCGGCACGAAGTTCGTGATCGTTCATGGCCTGAAGGACTGTTTGATCCGCGGGCCGCCCCTCGACCAGCCAACGCTCAGCCAGATAGGTATGACCGAGGTTGAGCAGATAGAGTTTGCGTTGCTCGAAAGGCGTCAGTTCGTCTGTCAGGACCATGCCGGGATGCGTGCAAGGCAAGAGCAGCCCGGCCTGCCGCTCAATGACCCAGAGGGCATAGGGCTCTGTGATGGCGCCTACCGGCTCAAGCGCTTGCGGCACGATGCGGTCCACCAGCGTGTTGGCCCATCGGCAGTGTTGCGTGAGGTAACGGATGCAAGCTTCAGGCAGTTTCCAGGCACGCGCCAGTCCCGCCACCAGATCACGCAGCGTGTCGCCGTTGCGCGAGATCAGCTCGCACGGGTAGAGCGACAGCGGCGCCTCAGGCTGGCGCTGCCAGCGCAGATGAAGCAGCACGAGCAGCTTGGCGATAAAGCTTCGCGGCACCTGCTGCGCATTGGCAATCAGTTCCGGCCCCTCGTCTGGGTAGAGCGCGTAACCACTGTCACCGGTGTTGGAGACGATGATTTGGGCATGCTCGGCCACCGCAGTGCGCACCAGCGCCCATTGCGTTTCTGCATGCCAGGCCGCCTTGATGGAATGACTGGTGCGCAGTTCGTCGACCGGCTGCCCATGCTGGAGCCCACGCACCCGCACCTGGTAACCCCGGCCACTGGCGAGTGCCGCCACGCGACTGGCACTGGCCGGGTTGCCGGTGGTCTGCACCACGGTGATATGACCAATCGCCTCTTGGCGCGCCAAGGCTTCCGAAACAAACAGGTCCACATGAGCCTGCAAAAAGCGACTGGTTCCGAACTGGAGAATGGGGGTCATCATGGTGTCGTTGTGACGGGCTTGGGTGTGCGGCAACACCGTTCTGCCTCTTCATCTATCGATTTAATTATCGATAATGATATACAAATCAGAAGAAGCGTCAATTCAGAACTGATCAAGCAGACACGAAATCCTCGTTTTTGCAGCCAAGCTTCAGCTCAGACAATCACCATTTTCAGATCAAAATATCTGAATAATCATTTAAAAACAATGAACTTATCGAAAAAACAAGCAGAACACACAAGAGGCAAAAGCCCATCAGCATTACCCCGTGAAAACCCTGATGCCAATTTTAAGCAGTTGTGCCAAATTATCGATATCGATAAATTGAGATCACATGGATCAACTGACCACGACCAAACCGCAGCAGTCTCCCCGCAAGGGCGAAGAGGTCTATAACTGGCTGCGCAAGCAAATCGTTCTTTCCTTCATCAAGGACGGGCAGCCGGTGATTGAACTGGAGGTTGCCAACACGATGGGGTGCAGCCAGGGCACGGTCCGTGAAGCCTTGTTGAGACTTCAGGAAGAAGGCCTGATCGTGCGCCAAGGCTACCGCGGAAGCGTGGTGTCGCCGCTGTCTGCCAACGAGGCCCAGGCATTTCTGAACCTGCGGGCACAGCTCGAATCACAGGCGGTGCTGTATTCGGTACCCAATATCCGCCCGGAGCACATCGAAACACTGTCACGCATCGTGCGCGAGATGGAGGCCGCGGCCGAAGAGGGCGACGAATATGGGCTGTTTGAGCTGGATCAGAAATTCCACATCACCCTGTTTCAGCTGGCGAACATGCCAGCTCTGGTGCCAGTGCTGATCCGCTGCTCGCTTTACAACCACCGGAACAAGATTTCGCTGGTCAACGCGCCCCGCACCTTGCAGGAAACCGCCTCGCGCCACTGGGCCATCGTGCATGCGCTGGAGTCCAGGGATGTGGCGGAAGTAGAGCGTGTATTGCGCCACCACATTCAAAGCGTGGTCGGCATGGACAAAGTGCAAGCACCCGCCGTCACCGCCGCGCCGCCGCGCATGGCACCAGAGCAGCAGGCAATTTTTGACCGGCTGCAAACGGAAGACGGGCATCTACCGGATATCACCACCCTGGCACGTGAAGAGGCTAAGGCGCAGTTCAGGCACGTCCACATGCGCTGGAACCAGATCAACCAGAACGACTACCGGATTGAACGCTTCAACATCCCTGCGGCTGCGCAGCCGGGCCGGTCCGCACAAGGCATTGACGCCTTGCGCATCGAACACGTCAAAAACCACAACCCGGCATGCGGCACCATCTTTCATGTACACGGCGGTGGCTGGACCTTCGGCAACAACGAAACCCATCTGGGCGCGATGGCACGGCTGGCCGAGCTCACCAACTGCACCGTCATTGGGGTGGACTACGGATTGGCACCGGACACACCCTTTCCGGCAGGACTGAACGACTGCACCTGGGCATGGCGCTGGCTGCGCATGCAGCCCGGCAACACGGGACCCTGGTATGTCGCAGGCGACTCGGCCGGCGCCAACATTGCGCTGGCGATGATGTTTGACCTGCGCAACGTCGGTGAACCGCTGCCTGACGCCGGTCTGCTGTTCTACGGCGTCTATTGCGCCGACCACACCACGCCATCGCACCGCCTGTGCGGCAAGGGCGACTTCGGCCTGTCCAGCGAGCGCATGGACTGGTACCGCCGGCAGTACCTCTCGGGCACGCGCAGGGATGCGGACGATCCGCGGGTTTCCCCGCTGCTGGGAGACCTGGCTGACCTGCCGCCGCTGTTTCTCAACGCGGCCGGACTGGACCCGCTGCACGACGACACGACCGCCCTGGTGCAGCGCCTCGCGAAAACCAATACCCCATTCGAGTTCCACAACTATGAAGGCGTGCTGCACGGATTCATGCAAATGAGCTCCGAGCTACCGCAAGCCCTTCAAGCTTTCCGAGATGCTGCTGCGTTCCTGCGCGCACGGCGCCAACCACGATAGCCCGCCCGGGGCAACAACCAAAGGAGACACGCAATGCGATTCACAAGCACACGACGCCTGCTGCTGGCCAGCAGCATCACCATGGCATTGACATTGGGCAGCGGTATGGCGCACGCCCAGCAGAACGTGGTGTTCTGGTATCACTTCGACAACCCCGAACAAACCAAAATCATGGATGGCCTGGTCAAAGACTTCGAAGCGAAGAACAGCGGCATCACGATCAACGCACAAAACGTTCCCTGGAATAGTTACTACGACAAGTTGTTCACGTCCGTCATCGGCGGCAAAGCGCCCGACGTGGCCATGGTCAAGCTTGCCCAGCAACCCCAACTGGTCGAAATGGATGCGCTGGAGCCCATCGACCGGCAGATCAACAGCTGGGCCGGCAAGGCCGACGTGGCCAACAACCTGTTCGAGATCAACAAGGCCACCAACGGCAAGCAGTACTACCTGCCACTGCAGTATGTGGTGGTCTACCTCTACTACCGTGCAGACCTTTTCGCCAAAGCCAAGCTCACGCCGCCGGAGACCTGCGAGCAGTTTCTTGATGCCGCGAAAAAGCTGACTGTGCCCGCGTCCGCCAATAATGGAACGCCACAGTATGGTTTCGGCATGCGCGGCGGCAAAGGAGGCCAGGACAACTGGGGGCCCTTCGTGCTGTCACAAGGCGCACTGAATGGCACCGACATCACCAAACCCAAGGTCATTGCCGCCAACTCCTGGTATGTGGACCTGTTCCGCACGCACAAAGTGTCCCCGCCTTCTGCCCCCAATGACGGCTTCAACGAGATCATCAGCTCATTCAAGTCCGGTCAGACGGCGATGATGATGCACCACCTTGGCTCCGCCAACAGTCTGGTTGCCACGCTCGGCGACAAAGTGTCCGCCGTGCCGGTACCGGCCTGTGGCGGCCAGCGCTGGACCTACTTCGGCGATGAATCCACAGCGCTGTTCAAGACCTCCAAGGTCAAGGACGCAGCCTGGAAATGGATGGCGTTCTTGAGCGAAGGCGAGAACAATGCCAAATTCGTGCAGGCCACGGGTCAGATGACCATCACCAAAAGCGCTGCGGGCAAGGTCCAGGCGCCCCAGCGCTTCATTGCCGCAACCGCCAACTCCCTGCCATTTGCGAAACCTTTACCTGCCGTTCCGGAAACGGCCGATTTCGTTTCGACGGTCTGGCCCACGAACATGCAGCGCGCCATGACGGGAGAGATCACGTCAGCCCAGATGATGGGTGCGATTGCCAAACACTTCGCCCCGCGCTAACTGAGAGTGAGCGCACTGAAGTGCAGCGCGAGATCCTCGGGATCTCACGCTGCACTTCTCCTTGGACCTTGCCGGACTGGCGAGCCACCTCGGACAACGTTTTCAATAGTTCCTACCTGAGAGCACCATGCCAAGACGCTTCAAGGGGCATTTACTGCCCTACGCTTTGCTGTCCCCTGCCGTTATCGCCACGCTGGTTCTGGTGTTCTATCCCATGTTCCAGGCAGCCATCACAAGCCTGTATCGCAACGTGCTGTGGAGGCCTCGCGATGTGGCTTTCATCGGGCTGGACAACTACTTGGCGATCCTGAACGATCCGGTCGCGTGGTCGTCCCTGGGCCGCACAGTCCTGTGGATCGGGATAACGGTGCCGCTACAACTGCTGCTCGGATTGTGCACCGCCCTGCTGCTCAACCAGCAGTTTCGCTGGCGAGGCCTTGCGCGCAGCCTGATCCTGATTCCCTGGGCCTTGCCCAGCGTGATCATCGGCCTGATGTGGTCGTGGATATACCACCCACAGGCCGGCGTACTGAATGACCTGGCGCTGCGGCTGGGCCTGCTGCAAGCGGCAGTGCCCTGGCTGGCCAATCCGGACACGGCGCTGTACTCAATCATGGTGGCGCTGATTTGGCAAGGCTTTCCGTTTTTCGCCATCATGATTCTGGCCGGCCTGCAAACCATCCCCGCCAACCTGTACGAAGCTGCGTCCATTGATGGCGCCACCACCTGGCAGAAATTTTGGGAGATCACCCTGCCAGGCCTCAAGGGCGTGCTGGTAACTGCCGTGATGCTGCGCCTGATCTGGGTGGCAAACTCGATTGACGTGATTTATGTGATGACCGGCGGCGGCCCCGGCTATGCCTCGCAGACGCTGCCGCTCTATGCATTCAAACGCACCTACGCGAGCATGGACTTCGGCTACGGGACGGCCCTCGCCGTGACCTTTTCGATCCTGCTTTTTGGCCTGATCGTGCTCTATTTGCGCCGCGCGGGTAAGGACCTCGAATAATGCAACGCCACAAAACCACCCTGCTGCACCGTTTTTTGACGCTGCATCTTCCCATGGCCCTGATCGTGCTGTTTGCACTGGGCCCCTACTTGTGGATGCTGCTGACCTCGGTCAAGCCAGAATCCGAGTTATTCAGCGCGCAGCGCACCCTGCTGCCGCACGCCGCCACACTCGAAAACTATGTGCGGCTGCTGACCAAGACCTCGTTTCTAACCAACATCGGCCACAGCCTGATCGTGGCGCTGGGCACGGTGGTTCTGGGCCTGTCGCTAAGCCTGACAGCCGCTTACGCGTTCTCGCGCTTTCGCTTTCCGGGCCGGCGCCTGCTGATGATGAAGTTCCTGCTGATCAACATGTTTCCGCTGATCTTGCTGATCATCCCGCTGTTCATCATCATGCGCAAACTCAATTTGCTGGATACCCACCTGGCCCTGATTCTGGCGCACTCAACTTTCTCGGTCCCCTTCGCTACCTGGATGATGATCAGCTACTTCAACGCCATTCCACGCAGCCTGGACGAGGCCGCCATGGTGGACGGCTGCAGCGCGATGGGCGCCATGGTACGGGTGGTTTTGCCGCTGACGCTGCCAGGCGTCATTGCCACGGGCATCTACATCTTCATCACTTCATGGAACGAGTTTCTCTACGCATCGGTACTGGCTGGCCAGGAAGTACGCACGCTCACCGTTGCGGTGCAGACCCTGATTGGCGAATACGAAATCGCTTGGGGTTTGCTGACGGCGGGCGGCGTGGTGGGCGCGCTGCCGGTCACGCTGCTCTTCATGCTGATCCAGAAACGGCTGATCTCCGGCATGACGCAAGGCGCGGTTAAGGGCTAAGGCACGCCAGGCTACGGCGCGACAGGATCTGCACCCATTTACTCACGCCAGCGCGCACTGGCTCATTTACCAAGGAAAGCAACATGAGCAACCCGATAGGCATCATTACGATGCAACACCAACGTCCTTTCACAGCGAAGGAACTTCCCCAACTGGCGAAATGGAAAACGGCTGGCTTCGACTTCGTCGAAATGCTGGTTCCTGAAGCCGGTGAAATTGACCTGGCACTAGCCCGACGCGCACTGGCCGACGAAGGCCTGGGCGTCGTGCTGGCCGCCCGCGTCAATCTTGACCGCAACCTGTGTTCTGACGACAACGGCAAGCGACAGGCCGGCCTGGACTACCTCGCCTATTGTGTCGAGGCCGCCAGTCAACTGGGTGCCTCGATGGTCGGCGGACCGCTTTATGGCAACCCTTTGGTATTTGCCGCCCGCGCTCCGCACCCTGTGAGCGAGAGCCTGCGCCAGCAACGCACCGAGTGGGCTGTTGAAGGCCTGAAAAAAGCTGGGGACCTAGCCGCCAAAGCCAAAGTACGCTTTGGTGTCGAGCCGCTGAATCGATTTGAGACCGATATTCTGAACACCACTCGTCAAGGCATCGCGCTGGCACAGCTGGTGGACCACTCAGCCGTGGGATTGGTTCTGGATACCTTCCACATGAACATGGAAGACGATGACATTCCCGGCGCAATCCGCGCTGCCGGCAAGCATTTGCTCCATTTCCAGGCCAACGAAAACCACCGTGGTTACCTCGGGACTGGCCACATCGAATGGACGCCCGTGGTACGTGCGCTGGCCGACATCAACTACACCGGCACGATTTCCCTGGAGCCGTTCCGCCGCAAGGATGAGCGCATTGGCATTCCGTTTGCCCAATGGAAAGCACCTTCGAACGACGAGCAAGGCGAGCTGGCCGCCGCGTGTTCATTCATTAAAAACCTGATCAAACTCAATGGAGGCCGCGTATGACGCGCCGTGTCGTATGGGTCGGCTGCGGCCGACACGCTGAACAAATGCTGCTGCCGCAGCTTTCCCGCCACGATATCGAGCTGGTCGGCGTCTGTGACATCAACCCGGAAGCAGCCAAGGTGGTGGCCCGGCGCTATGGCGTTCAGCATGTGACCACTGACTACAACGAGCTGCTCGCGCTGCCCAACATTGATGTGGTCGGCATGGCTGCCGGCCCGGCCCAACACCGCGACATCTCCATCGCCGCGCTGCAGCGCAATATCAATGTGTTCATGGAAAAACCATGCGGAGCTTCCGCGGCAGACGCCGAGGCCATTCAGGCTGCCGCGCATGCCGCCGGCAAGATCGTCGCCGTAGGCTTCATGAAGCGCTATTCCACAGCCAATCGCATGGCCTACAACGTGGTCAAGTCCCCGGAATTTGGACGAGTCGCTGCGTTTTTCGGCGAGTACATGACGGCGCCAACCTATTTCACCGGCAACGTCGATTACACCGGTTTTTACCTGCACCACTGCGTGCACTACATGGACCTGGTGCGCTACTACGTAGCGCCGGTCACCAGCGTGACCGTGTTTCGCAACGAGATCGAGGCCGGCAAGCAGGTGTTGCATGTACATTTCGGCTTTGAAAACGGCGCCATTGGCACGGTGGTCATGGGCACTCTGCAGTCACGCGGCACGCCTGTTGAACGCATCCAGGTCATGGGAGACCAGCGCCGGGTGGAAGTCAATGGCGTGATCGAAGTCAACTACTTTCGAAACCCACCCTTCAAAGCGGATGACCCGGCTGCCAGTCTTAGCGACGGCGTGGACACGCTGTCCTGGAAGCCCAACTTCACCGCCGCCGCCAACGAAGACTTCAAGGGCTACAACGCCCTGTTCGGCGCATTTTTCGCGGCACTGGACGGCCAGGCCAGCGACTTACCCACCATTGACGACGGTGTACGGGCCATGCATGTGCTGGAGGCCGTCGTGCGCGGCATCCAGAACCCCGGCAAAACCATCACACTGGCAGCTCGCTGAGCATGGGCTGTCATTCAAAGGAGAACGGTCATGTCTGAGCTAAGCCTGCGCCAAGTCAAGAAAAATTATGGCAGCGTCCCCATCATTCACGGTGTCGACCTGGAAATCAACAGTGGCGAGTTTGTGGTGTTTGTTGGACCCTCGGGCTGCGGCAAAAGCACCCTCATGCGCATGATCGCCGGTCTGGAGGAAATCAGCGACGGCGAGGTCTCGATCGGTGGCAAGATCGTCAACGACCTGCCACCCCGTGACCGCGACATTGCCATGGTGTTTCAGGACTATGCGCTGTACCCCAACAAGAGCGTTTTTGAAAACATGGCCTTCGGCCTGCGGATCCGAAAATCACCGCTGGAGGATATCCGCCGACGTGTTGCGCAAGCTGCAGAAACCCTTCAGATCACGCACCTGCTGGATCGGCTCCCCAAGGCCTTGTCGGGCGGGCAGCGCCAGCGCGTGGCCATGGGCCGGGCCATGGTGCGAAAACCCAAGGTATTCCTGTTTGACGAGCCGCTGTCCAACCTGGATGCGCTGCTACGCAACCAGGTGCGCGCGGAAATCAAGAAGCTGCACCAGCGCGAAGGGGGCACGGTGGTCTACGTGACGCACGACCAGGTTGAGGCCATGACACTGGCAGACCGCATTGTGGTACTGCAGGCTGGACGCATCATCCAGGTCGGCACGCCTGACGAGATCTATCATCAGCCCAAACACCGCTTTGTGGCAGAGTTCACCGGCTCACCACCGATGAACCTGTTCGAAGTGAAAGTCGTCCGCAAAGAGGGCGACTGCGCAGTCGTTCTGCCCGACGGCACGGAGTTGCCGCTAGCCGCCGCGCAAGACGCGTTGTGCCTCAAGACCTCCTCCGATACGGTGGTTTTTGGCATTCGACCCGAAAACCTGGTGAGCACTAGCGAGACAAGCCATCCGCAATGGAAAACGCTATCGCTGGAAGTAACGCTGGTAGAGCCGCTGGGGGCCGAGAATGTGGTGCATCTGGCGCTGGGCGACTACGACCTGATCGGACGCTTCCAAAACGATCTGCGACCTGTGCAAGGTAGCCGCCTGAATGTAGCGCTGAACCCCAAAACGCTGCATTTCTTCGACCCGGCTACGGGTCAGGCACTCATACACGGCCAGCCCGCCAACTCAACAGCTCAATAGCGCCTCATCAAGCAGCTCCACCCAGTGCTTGACCGGTGTGCGGGTGCCGCTTTGCAGGTGCGTGATGCAGCCAATATTGGCCGAGACAATCACCTCGGGCTGCATGGCCTGCAAATGCCCCAGCTTGCGGTCGCGCAGCTCGTAGGCGATCTGGGGGTGGAGCACCGAGTAGGTGCCGGCGGAGCCGCAGCACAGATGGGCCTCACTGCTGGCCAGCTGGATCTCAAAGCCCAGCTCACCCAGGTATTTCTCGATGCCGCCGCGCAGTTGCTGGCCATGCTGCAGCGTGCAGGGGGGGTGCAGCGCCACCTGCCCGGCCTGGGCCGTCACCTGGCCGCGCAGTTTTTCTGACAGTTCGGGCAGCAGCTCGCTGAGGTCTTTGGTGAGCTCGCTGATGCGCGCGGCTTTGGCGGCGTAGGCCGGGTCGCCCCGCAGGATGTGGCCGTATTCCTTGACCGTGACGCCGCAGCCCGAGGCATTCATGACCAGGGCCTCCACCCCCGCTTCGATGTAGGGCCACCACGCGTCGATGTTGGCGCGCATCTGCGCCTTGCCACCCTCGTGATCGTTCAGGTGAAACTTCACCGCGCCGCAGCAGCCAGCGTTGCGCGCAACCACGGTCTGGATGCCCGCGGCATCGAGCACGCGGGCCGTGGCGCTGTTGATGTTGGGCATCATCGACGGCTGCACGCAGCCCGCGAGCATCAGCATCTTGCGCGCATGTTCGCGTGTGGGCCAGATGCCGGCATCTTGGGGAGCCGGCACCTTGTTCTTCAGTGTTTCCGGCAGCAGGCCACGCACCGCCTGGCCCAGCTTCATGGCCGGGCCGAACAGCGGAGACGGCAGGCCCTCTTTAAGCGCCCAGCGCAACGCCTTCTCGCCGGCGGGGCGCGGCACTTTCTCGTCAACGATCTTGCGCCCGATGTCGACGAGGTGGCCATACTGCACGCCACTGGGACAGGTGGTCTCGCAGTTGCGGCAGGTCAGGCAGCGGTCCAGGTGCAGCTGCGTCTTGCGTGTCGGCGTTTCGCCTTCGAGCACCTGCTTCATCAGGTAGATGCGGCCGCGCGGGCCGTCGAGCTCGTCGCCCAGCAACTGGTAGGTCGGGCAGGTGGCGGTGCAAAAGCCGCAATGCACGCACTTGCGCAAGATGGCCTCGGCTTCGATGCCTTCGGGCGTGTTTTTGAACTCGGGGGCGAGGTGGGTTTGCATGGTCAGAAGTCAGCGTACATCCGGCCGCGGTTGAAGATGCCCGCAGGGTCGAATTGTTTCTTGAGCTCGCGGTGAATGCGGTCCAGCGGGCTCTTCAATGCATCAAATCGGGCTGTAGCCGGCGTGGAATTTGCGTCATCAGCTATGAAAAGCGTAGCGTGTCCGCCGACTAATGCAACTGTCTGGCGCAGGCGCTGCGCGTCTGAAGCGTCGGCCCGAACCCAGCGCTGCGCGCCATGCCATTCGACCAGCGGCGGCTCGGGCAGGTCCAGCACCGGCGCGGTTTGCGGCACCGACAGGCGCCAGAGGTCGCCGCCCTTGCCGCTCTGCCCGCGCGCCAGAAACCACGGCAGCTGCTGGTCGCGGCACAGGGTCCAGTCGGGCGCCACTGCCGCGTTGTCCTGTCGCTCGCCGCCCAGCGTGCGGCACGCAGCCTCCACGGCCGCCACCGCCCCGCGCAGGCGCAAGTAGAGCGTGCGGGTGCCATCGACGTCGACCCAGCAGCTCGCGTTCAGCGGCAGCGGCTGGCCACCCCAGGCGTTGAGCTTTTGCAGGGCCTCGGCCTGGCTCATCTCGAACTTGAGCGTGGCCTCGGCTGGCGCCACCGGCAGCACCTTGAGGCTGACCTCGGTGATCAGCCCCAGCGTACCCATAGCACCCGCCATCAGGCGCGACACGTCGTAGCCCGCCACGTTTTTCATGACCTGGCCGCCAAAGGTCAGCAGCTCGCCTTTGCCGTTGAGCAGTTTCACGCCCAACATGTAGTCGCGCACCGCCCCGGCGCTGGCGCGGGCCGGACCGCTCAGGCCCGCAGCGACCATGCCCCCAACCGTGGCATGGCCCCCGAAATGCGGCGGCTCAAACGGCAGGCACTGGCCGCTGCCAGCCAGCAGGGCTTCCAGTTCGGCAAGCGGGGTACCCGCAGCCACCGTCACGACCAGCTCGCTGGGCTCGTAGGCCGTGATGCCCTGCAGCGGCGTGGTGTCCAGCAGCTCGCCGACCAGGGTCTGGCCGTAAAAATCCTTGCTGCCCCCGCCGCGGATGCGCAGCGGCGTGCCGGCCGCCGCCGCGGCCCGGATGCGCTCGCTGATCTGCTTGATCCCGTCAGGAAGTGTTTCCATAGCCACCATGGTAATGGCGCCGGACGGCCTGCGTTTTGATCTTTTTGCACAAGCGCTGTTCGATTTTTTCGCCACCACGCGGCTGCAGGGCCATGGTGGCCACGTTCAATCGCTGAAAAAATTGACCGGCAGGCCTGGCGTGTCCACGCGCATGGAAAACACGCAGCCCGACAGTGGGTAGGTCTGCAGCTCCTGCGCCGGCCGCTTGTGGCGGGCGCTCGTCAGGTAAAGCGTTTGCAGGTCATCGCCGCCAAAACAGACCATGGTCGGGCACGGCACCGGGGCCGCGATATCGGCCAGCAACTGCCCGGTTGGGCTGAACTTGAGGACGCGCATGCCCTCGAACATGGCCACGTAGTAGTTGCCCAGGGCATCCACCGCCGCACCGTCGGGCCGGCCCCCGTAGCCCGGCTGGCCAAATTGCCAGCCGTCGGGCTTGCTCGGGAATTGCATGAACACGCGCTGGTGCGCCATGGCATTGGTCTGGGCATCCCAGTCCCATTGGTAAATGATGTGCCTGGGGGTATCGGCCCAGTAAACCGTCCGGCGGTCGGGCGACCAGGCCAGGCCGTTGGCCGTCAGCGCACCATCGGCCTTGAGCTCCACCTGCGCCGGGCGGCCATCGCGACGGTTGCGGCAGTCGAGCGAATACAGCGCCGCTTTGGGTGCATCCTTGGGCTCGTAAACGGTGCCGGCCCAGAATCGCCCCAGAGGATCGCATTTGCCGTCGTTAAAGCGGGTGGTGCGGGCGTCGTAGTCAAAGTGCGCCAGGCTGTGCAGCTCACCTTGCCATGCCTGGCTGCGGAAAATTTCATCGCGCAAGGCCACCACCAGCCCGCCGCCCGCCACCGGCGCGATACAGCCAACCTCCTGCGGCATGGCCCAGCGCTCGACGCTGCCCATGAAGACGTTGGCCCGGTGAATCTGCCGGCCCAGGATATCGACCCAGTACAGCATCTGCTCCTGCGGATGCCAGAACGGGGATTCACCCAGCTCGCTGGGCTGGTCACAAACAATCTGCCAGGACATGCTCTGCTTTCATGGTGGTACGTCAACCCGATTGTCGCCGCCCGGTGGCTCGTCAAGAAACAAAAAGAACAGCCTGCTGACTTGCGCCAGCAGGCTGAACATCCAAAGGAAACCTTGCTATCCCGATCTATCTATGGATCGATCAAGGGCTGGTTATCCGTTAAAAGCGCTTAGCGGCTGTAGGCCGACTCGCCATGGGAGGTGATGTCGAGGCCTTCGCGCTCGTGTTCTTCGCTCACACGCAGGCCTATCGTCAGGTCCACCACTTTGTAGGCAATAAAGGACACCACGCCGGACCAGACAATGGTCAGCAGCACGGCCTTGGCCTGCACCCAAACTTGTGAGGCGATGGAATAGTCTGCGGCCGTGATCATGCTGGCCGTGACCCAGTCCGCCACATAGCCGGGGCCGCCCAGGCTGGGGGAGTTGAACACACCGGTCAGCAAGGCCCCCACGATACCGCCGATGCCGTGCACGCCGAACACGTCGAGCGAGTCGTCTGCACCCAGCAGCTTCTTCAGGCCGTTGACGCCCCAGAGGCAGGCAAACCCGGCGACCAGGCCGATCACCAGGCCGCCGCCGATACCGACGTTGCCGGCAGCGGGCGTGATCGCCACCAGACCGGCGACGGCGCCCGACGCAGCGCCCAGCATGGACGCCTTGCCGCGCATCAGCGCTTCACCCACGCACCAGGCCAGCACGGCTGCAGCAGTGGCGGCCAGCGTGTTGATGAAAGCGAGCGCGGCGAAACCGTTGGCTTCGAGGGCCGAGCCGGCATTGAAACCAAACCAGCCCACCCACAGCAGCGAGGCGCCGACCATGGTCAGGGGCAGGCTGTGAGGCGCCATGGATTCCTTGCCGTAGCCAATCCGCTTGCCAACCAGGAAGGCGCCGACCAGGCCGGCCACGGCGGCGTTGATGTGCACCACGGTGCCGCCCGCAAAGTCAAGCGCGCCCCACTGCCAGATCTGGCCGGCCTTGCCGGTCATCGCATCGACCACTTCCTTGGAGGTGTAGGCGTCCGGGCCCATCCAGAACCACACCATGTGGGCCATGGGGGCGTAGCTGAAGGTGAACCAGATGACCATGAACATCAGCACGGCGGCGAACTTGATGCGCTCGGCGAAGGCGCCGACGATCAGGCAGCAGGTGATGGCGGCAAACGTCGCCTGGAAAGCCGCGAAGACGATTTCAGGAATGACCACGCCCTTGCTGAAGGTGGCAGCGTTGGCAAACGTGCCGGCCGCGTTGTCCCAGACGCCTTTCATGAACAGTCGGTCAAAGCCGCCGACATAGGCATTGCCTTCGGTGAAGGCCAGGCTGTAGCCGTAGATGAACCACAGGACCACGATCATCGAGAAGGTCACCATGACCTGCATCAGGACCGACAGCATGTTTTTGCTGCGCACCAGCCCGCCGTAAAACAGCGCCAGGCCCGGCACCGTCATCAGGATCACGAGCAGGGTCGACACCAGCATCCAGGCGGTATCGCCCTTGTTGGGAACTGGCGCCGGCGTCGCTGCGGCAGCAGCGGGCGCGGCGGCGGCCGCAGGGGCCGGCGTGGCCGCAGCAGGCGCTGCTGGTGCAGCCGCTTCGGCGGGTTTGGCCTCGGCCGGGGCTGATACGGCAGGCGCGGCCGGGGCCGCAGCAGGGGCTTGCGCCAGCACGGCAGCGCCTGTGCCCAACAAGCTCAGTCCCAGAGCCAGGGAAACAAGGATTTTTTTCATGTCAATATTCTCTTTTAGGGTTATGCCTTACAGCGCTTCCTTGCCGGTTTCACCGGTGCGGATGCGCACAACTTGCTCCAGGTTGTAGACAAAGACCTTGCCGTCGCCGATCTTGCCGGTCCGGGCCGCGCCCTCCACCGCTTCAATCACGCGATCCACCAGATCGTCGGACACGGCGGCCTCGATCTTGACCTTGGGCAGAAAGTCCACCACGTACTCGGCGCCGCGGTACAGCTCGGTATGGCCTTTCTGGCGCCCGAAGCCCTTGACTTCGGTCACGGTGATGCCTTGCACGCCAATGCCGGACAGTGCTTCGCGCACCTCGTCCAGCTTGAACGGTTTGATGATGGCCGTTACGAGTTTCATTTCAGGTTTCCTCCAAGGATGGTTAGGGGAGCGGACGACACAGTGTGCCGCTCCTGCCGCATTACAGTTACAGGGTTTTTGTCAGGGTGACCAGGAGCGCGTTTTTGTTCAGGGAGCGGGTCTTGTCGCCCACGGTGTAATTGAAGGCGGCGTTGTTTTTCTTGCTGGCCCCCTGGATGGCACCGGTCAAGGCCAATCCATCGCCCAGATCGTAGGTCGCGCCTATGCTGTAGTCGCTGAAGTCGGGGGTTCCAGCGTTATTGACCGCGCTCTTGAACATGGTCTTGCCCACCGAGGCCTTGAGCGTGAGCTTGGGCATGACTTCCTGGGCGTAGGCCAGGTTCAGGTAGCCCGTACCACGGCCGTCAGAGGTGGTGTAGCCCGTACCGAAGTAGCCTTTGGAGACCGTGTGGAAATACTTCGCGCTAAAGGGGCCGTAGCCTGCACCCGCATAAAGCTCAGCGGTGTTGGCCTTGGTCGCACCCGGGTAGAGGTAGGTAATGGCCCCCAGGTCAAAGCCGACATCCCCTGCGGAAAACTTGTAGCCGCCGTAGAGATCGACTTCCAGGTGGGCTTTCTTGCCGGCGGGGTCCAGAAAGCGCACCGTGGAGTTCCAGTTGCCCACATAAAACCCGCTGGCGTGCGCATAGTCCACGCCGCCTTGCAGGGCGGGCTTGATCATCGATGTGCTGGCGGTGTACTGATCCTGGCCGCGGAACTTGTAGTTGCTGGTCAGGGAGATGTTGAAGGACAGCGGGGATGCAGCCTCTGCGGCGGCAGGCGCTGCCGGTGCAGCCGTCTGAGCAAAAGCGCTGCCAGACAGGATGAGTGCTCCAACGATGGCAACCTGTACGGGGATACGTTTCATATGAGCTCCGGGTGGTTGAATGGACAAAGCCTTCAAGCACGGAGCGTGCCAAATTTGCCACCCCATTGGCTTCAGGTGCACCCAAGCCCGGCCTGCCGCGTTACCCTGTATAAATAAGCACTGCAAAAACAACCAGATGCGCCAAAACAGTGCGTTTCCATGCACCGAACAGGCATGCACCTGAACAGGGAGCGATCACAATGAGCTTGTCTTTGGTGCATAGCCGTGCCTTGCTGGGCCTCAAGGCCCACCCGGTCTGTGTCGAGGTGCATCTGGCCAACGGGCTGCCCAGCTTCACGCTGGTCGGGCTGGCCGAGACCGAGGTGAAGGAAGCCCGCGAGCGGGTGCGCTCGGCCATTCAGAACACCGGGCTGGAGTTTCCGGCGAACAAGCGCATCACGGTCAACCTCGCACCGGCCGACCTGCCCAAGGACTCGGGCCGCTTTGATTTGCCGATTGCGCTGGGCATCCTGGCCGCCAGCGGGCAAATTGACGCCCGCAAGCTGGAGGGCTATGAGTTTGCCGGCGAGCTGTCACTGGGCGGCGACCTGAGGCCGGTTCGCGGCGCACTGGCCATGAGCCTGGCGCTGGCGGACGCCGCCGCAGGCCACCAACCCCGGCTGGTATTGCCCGAAGGCAGTGCCCAGGAAGCCGCACTGGTGCCCGATGCCCGGATTTACCGCGCCCACCACCTGCTCGATGTGGTCCGGCAGTTCCTGCCCGGTGACGCGGCGCCCGAAGCGATGGCCGGCTGGGCGCAGGTCACGCCCACGGCGCGGCCTCAATACCCTGACTACCCCGATCTGGCCGACGTGAAGGGTCAGGCCGCCGCCAAGCGGGCCCTGGAGATTGCCGCCGCCGGAGGCCACAGCGTGCTGATGATGGGCCCGCCGGGCTCCGGCAAGTCCATGCTGGCGCAGCGTTTTGCGGGCCTGCTGCCCGCCATGACCACGCAGGAGGCGCTGGAAAGCGCGGCCGTGGCTTCGCTGGGCGGACGTTTTTCGCTGGCCAACTGGGCGATCCGGCCGACCGGGGCCCCGCACCATACCGCCAGCGCCGTCGCACTGGTCGGCGGCGGCTCACCCCCGCGGCCCGGCGAAATCTCGCTCGCGCACCGGGGGGTCCTGTTTCTGGATGAGTTGCCCGAGTTCCCGAGAGCCGCGCTGGAAGCCCTGCGGGAGCCGCTGGAGTCAGGCACCATCACCATCTCGCGCGCGGCGCACCGGGCGGAGTTTCCGGCGCGCTTTCAGCTGGTCGCCGCCATGAACCCCTGCCCTTGCGGCTACCTGGGCTCCAGCCTGCGGGCCTGCCGCTGCTCACCCGACCAGGTGTCGCGCTACCAGGGCAAGCTCAGCGGCCCGCTGCTGGACCGGATTGACCTGCATGTCGAGGTCGGCGCCCTGGCCGCCGATGAGCTGCTGCGCACGCCCCCAAGCGAGAGCACCGCGAGCATCCGGGCCCGCGTCGTCACGGCGCGCGAACGCGCAATGGCCCGCCAGGGCAGCACCAACCAGGCCCTGGAAGGGCCGCACATCGACACGCAGTGCGAGCTCGATGAGGCCGCTGCCAAATTCCTGAACACCGCCGCCGCACGCCTGGGCTGGTCGGGCCGCAGCATTCACCGCTGCCTGAAGGTGGCGCGAACCATTTCCGACCTGGCCGGCGCCGCCACGGTGCAGCTCACGCATGTGGCTGAGGCCGTGCAGTACCGCCGCGCGCTCAAGGCGACGCACTGAGCTGAATGAGCGGCCATTTACTTGCGGGCCGGGAAATCGACGATGTAGCCGTTCATCGGCAGGGCTGCGCGGCGTTCACCGGGTGCGGGCAGCGGCGTGAAAACGACCTTGCCCTGATCCGTCACATCCTGCGCCACGCCGATGGCCTTGAAGGCATCAATGGCGTAAGGCAGACCCTGCGAAGACAAAGGCCCCATGCCATCCGACACATGAAAATGCAGGTGCGGACCGGTGGTGTTGCCGGAATTGCCCAGCAGCGCCAGCACCTGGCCGCGCTTGACGCGGTCACCCACACGCACCTTCAGCGAGCCTGGCTGCAGGTGCGCGTAGAACGCGTATTGCCCATTCGCCAGCTGGAGAATGACGTGGTTGCCGGTCACGTTCTGCATGGTGGTGTCGGTCGGCAAGGCATTGGCCACCCGCTCGGGCAAACCGTCGAGCACGGAAGCCACCTTGGCGTCCGCGACGGCAATGGCGTTGAGCCCGTAGGTGGGCCAGTTCTGGTTCTTGGTCGGGTCACCATTGTTGATTTGCTGGTGATCGTCCATCCTGATCCAGTCAATCGCAAAGCGCTGGCTCACGAACAGGGTTCCGTTCACAGGTATGCCGGCACGCCGGTGTGGCGCTTCGGTGCAGCAGCCATTGAAAGCGATCCAGCCCCGGCCCTCCAGGGGCGGGCCGATCAGCACCGACGGCTTGGCACTCACCGTCGCGCCACCGCCGGTTTGCGTGGTCTCGACCGGCGCGGCCGAACTGCTGACCCCGGGCGCGTTGAGCCGGGCCTCAGGCGCGACGGTCACCACGCGGTGGGACAGGGTTTTGGGTATTTTTTGCCCCGGTTTGATCACCACATCGATCCAGAAAAATCCGGCTTGCGCCGGCTCCAGGCTGTCTGCCGCCGCCCCGCCGATCAGTGAAAACGCAGGCTTCACGTTGGCGCCCGAAACCGTCGCGAGCACCCGGCCGGACGCGCCATCGAGCACCTCGAGCGAAGCCAGCCTGACCGCATTGGGGCGCGCATTGGTGACCTGCAGCTCGTAGTCCAGGTGAATCAAGCCATCGGCGCCGCGAAACGGGACAGGACGCGAAGCCGCCGACAGCAGCACCGGCGTGGCCTGGTCATTGGCGCCGGCATAAGCCAGCCCGGCCAGGTCGGCCTTGCGGTCTGCGGCAAGGGCCTGCTGGCTGCCAAGAAGAATCATCAACGCAATATGAAAGAGTCGCATGCCACTCCCTCCTTTTGGGGTAGCGGCATCATGCCCCAGGCTTTGTCGCAGGGCAAGTTCAGGGGCCGCAGGCCGATGCACCGACTGTCAGTGCGGCAATCGGTTTTCCCTGGCCAAAACACCCAGCCTATGGAAAAGGAAAAGGGCGCCAGGCAAGGCTGATTACAGCTTTGCCTGGCGCCCCGGCGTGTGCGGCATCAGTTCTTTCTGTGCGCATCCGGCGCCGCCGTCTGCGTGGGGGCAGGCGCCGCGACAGGTTTGGGGCCGTAGCTCACACCGCTGCTCGTGCGAAAACCGGCCCCCTCGAGGGTGACCTGGCTGCCAACGCTGGGCGCTTGCGACACCTCGATCACGCGGCGCGAGCCATCGTCCATGCGCACACCGACCTGGTAGACGGTTTCTTTCTTCACATGTTTCTCGACGGCGTTGCCGGCAAAACCGCCGCCCACCGCGCCCAGAATGGTGGCCGCCGTGCGCCCACTGCCGCTGCCAATCTGGTTGCCCACCACCGCACCCAGCACGCCACCGGCCACGGCGCCAACGCCACTGGCGGGTGCGCTGCGTTCAATCGGGGTCACGGACTCGACCGAGCCGCACACCTGGCAGACCTGTACCGCCGGACGGGGTGAAGGGGCGGGTGCCGCGCCTGCATTGGCGGGTGCTGGCGTCGGCACTGGCTTGGGCACGGGCTTGACCACTTTCTTGCTCGCTTCAGGCGCCGGCTTGGCGGGCGCCGCCACCGGTTTTTCGACCAGGTCGTCGGCCGCGCTGGGCGCTGCGGCGGGCTTGGCGGTCTGCGGTGCAGCCACGGCCACGGTGCTGGTACTGGCAGCCGGCGTCTGGGCTTGCTGCTGGTTGTAAAGCATGGTGCCGCCCATGCCCAGCACGGCCACGCCGAGGATACCGACGGCGGCCCACAACGGTTTGTTGCCTGACGGAGCGCTCTGCTGGCCGGGCTGGAGATTGTCGGTAGCTGTATTCATGGCATGTTCCCTTCCTGATTTAAATGGCGATGCAGACGATGCAACACGCAGGTGGCAAACTCATGGATCGCACCTGCTTATTGTTATCAAACGCCCGAGTCGCGTCAAAGGTACACAGCGGGCATCCCGGCTGCGTGTCATTTTGT
Source organism: Polaromonas sp. (assembly GCF_036676035.1). Lineage (GTDB taxonomy): Bacteria > Pseudomonadota > Gammaproteobacteria > Burkholderiales > Burkholderiaceae_C > Polaromonas. Next base: position 58,003 of record NZ_JAKFDR010000112.1, on the reverse strand, counting down.
AAATACGACCCCTTCACGGTAAACGCGGCGTAAAGCTGCATCAAGCCGCGTGGAGCCGGCCTCACAGGTTGGGGGCCAGCAAGCGCTGCAACTCCGCCGCCGTGGTCCCGCGCCGCTGGGCCAGGTCCTGCAGCTGGTCGTCGCCAATCTTGCCCACGTTGAAATAAGTGCTTTGCGGGTGGCTCAGGTAAAAACCGCTGACGCTGGCTGCCGGCGTCATGGCCAGGCTCTCCGTCAGCGCCATGCCCACTTCGTCGGCTTTAAGCAACTCAAACATGTCTTTTTTCACACTGTGGTCGGGGCAGGCCGGGTAGCCGGGGGCGGGGCGTATGCCCTGGTATTTTTCGGCAATCAGCGCTTCACTGTCCAACGACTCCGCCGGCGCATAGCCCCAGAGGTCGGTGCGCACGCGCTGGTGCATGCCTTCCGCAAAGGCCTCGGCCAGCCGGTCGGCCAGCGCCTTGAGCATGATGGACGAGTAGTCGTCGTGGTCGTCGAGGAAGTACTTTTCCTTCTTCTCGGCGCCCAGGCCGGCGGTGACGGCAAAGACCCCGATGTAGTCGGCGATTCGGTCACTTTTTTCAGTGCCATTTTGGCCTGTAGCCGCCGCAAAACTTGCACGGGCAGCTATCAATTCAGGAGCAAGTAGTTTGGGCGCCACGAAATCGGCCAGGCAGCGGCTGGGGCGCATCACGCCGTCCACGGCGGTTTTTTCAGCCTGCTGGCGCAGGCCGTACCAGGTCATGGCCACCTTGCTGCGCGACTCGTCGGTGTAGATCTCGATATCGTCACCCACGCTGTTGGCCGGGTACAAACCAATCACGCCGCTGGCGGTGAGCCAGCGCCCCTCGATCAGGCGCTTGAGCATGCGCTGCGCGTCGGCATACACGCGCACGGCCTCGGCGCCCACCACCTCGTCTTTCAGGATCGCCGGAAAGGCGCCGGCCAGGTCCCAGGTCTGGAAAAATGGCCCCCAGTCGATGAAGGGAACCAGCTCGTTCAAGTCGAAGTTTTTGAAGACGCGGCGACCAATGAACTTCGGGCGAGGCGGGGTGTAATGGACCCAGTCGATCGGCGTCTTGTTGGCGCGCGCCTTCGGCAAAGGCCACATCGGCGTCTGCTTCTTGTTGGCGTGCTGGGTGCGCACCTTTTCGTAGTCCGCGTTCAACTCGGCTATGTATTTGGCGGCCTGATCCGACAGCAGGCTCTGCGCCACGCTGACGCTGCGCGAGGCATCGGGCACATAGACCACCGGGCCTTCGTAGTGGGGCGAAATCTTGACCGCGGTGTGCACGCGGCTGGTGGTGGCGCCGCCAATCAGCAGCGGAATTTTCTTGATGCGGAAATGCTCGTCCTTCTGCATCTCGCTTGCTACGTACTGCATTTCTTCCAGGCTGGGCGTGATCAGGCCCGACAGGCCCACGATGTCGGCGCCCTCGACCTTGGCGCGCGCCAGGATCTCGTGGCAGGGCACCATCACGCCCATGTTGACGACTTCAAAGTTGTTGCACTGCAGGACCACGGTCACGATGTTCTTGCCGATGTCGTGCACATCGCCCTTGACAGTGGCGATGATGATCTTGCCCTTGGTCTTCACGTCGCCGCCGGCGGCCTCCAGCAGCAGCTTTTCGGCTTCGATATAAGGCAGCAAATGCGCCACGGCCTGCTTCATCACGCGGGCGCTTTTGACCACCTGCGGCAAGAACATCTTGCCCTGGCCGAACAGGTCGCCGACCACGTTCATGCCGTCCATCAGCGGGCCCTCGATCACGTGCAGCGGGCGGCCACCACCGGCCTTGATGGCCTGCCACATCTCTTCGGTGTCTTCGATGATGAATTCGTTCATGCCGTGCACCAGCGCATGCGACAGACGCTCGCGCACCGGCAGCGCACGCCATTCGTTTTTCTTGCTGTCGTCCTTGGCGCCGCTTTTCGCACTCTCGGCGACTTCAATCAGCCGTTCGCTGGGTGTGAGTTCGGGCTCGCCCGGCTTGTAGCTGGGTGCGCGGTTGAGCACCACGTCTTCGACGCGCTCGCGCAGCGTCGGCTCCAGGTCGTCATAGACGCCGACCATGCCGGCATTGACGATGCCCATGTCCATGCCGGCCTGGATCGCGTGGTAGAGGAACACGGTGTGGATCGCCTCGCGCACCGGGTCGTTGCCGCGAAAGCTGAAAGACACATTGGACACGCCGCCCGAGACCTTGGCGCCGGGCAGGTTCTGCTTGATCCAGCGCGTGGCGTTGATGAAGTCGACCGCGTAGTTGTTGTGCTCCTCGATGCCGGTGGCAATGGCGAAGATATTGGGGTCGAAGATGATGTCTTCGGGCGGGAAGCCGACTTCATCGACCAGCACGCGGTAGGCGCGCTCGCAGATTTCGATCTTGCGCTCGTAGGTGTCGGCCTGGCCTTTTTCGTCGAAGGCCATCACGACGGCCGCCGCGCCATAGCGCTTGAGCAGCTTGGCCTGGTGCTTGAAGGGCTCCAGCCCTTCCTTCATCGAGATGGAGTTGACGATGCCCTTGCCCTGGATGCAGCGCAGGCCGGCCTCGATCACGCTCCACTTGGAGCTGTCGATCATGATGGGCACGCGGGCGATGTCGGGCTCGCTGGCAATCAGGTTCAGGAAACGCACCATGGCGGCCTGGCTGTCCAGCATGGCCTCGTCCATGTTGATGTCGATGATTTGCGCGCCGTTTTCGACCTGCTGGCGTGCCACGACCAGCGCCTGCTCGTACTCGCCGTTCAGGATCATGCGGGCGAAGGCCTTGGAGCCCGTGACGTTGGTGCGCTCGCCAATGTTGACGAACGTGGCTCTTGGGGACAGACCTTCAGCTCTGTCCCCAACTGAATAGGCGACACCGATGCTGACCGGCTCCAGGCCGGACAGTTTCATGGGGGGAACAGCAATGGGGTCTTGAATTTCGGACATGCACTCACCTTGGAACAAAGGTGAGCGTCGTTGCAAAGGGCTCCATGAAGAAACCCGGTCTACCCAAGCCTGACGAAACAATGGTTTCGCTGCAACGCTCCTTGAGTAGCCCCTATTTTAATAGGACTCCGGCCATCAAGTCCTGACCACGGCTTTTAACGGCCTTTAACAGCATTTACGCCGCTTCCTGGTAAAAAATGTGACGCAGGCGTGGCGCCTTCGGTGCCACCGCCTGGTGAATCGCGCCAATATGCTCGGGCGTGGTGCCGCAGCAGCCGCCCACGATATTGACCAGGCCTTCATCGGCAAACTCGCGCAGCAGGCGCGAGGTGACGTCGGGCGTCTCGTCAAAACCGGTGTCGCTCATGGGGTTGGGCAGACCGGCGTTGGGGTAGCAGCTGATGAAGGTATCGCCCGCCACCCGCGCCAGCTCCTGGATATAGGGGCGCATCAGCGTCGCGCCCAGCGCGCAATTCAGGCCGATGGCCAGCGGCTCGGCATGGCGCACGCTGTGCCAGAAGGCGGTGACGGTCTGGCCGCTCAGGATGCGGCCCGAGGCATCGGTGACGGTGCCGCTGATGATGAGCGGCAGGCGCTCGCCTGAATTTTCAAAAAACTCGTCGATCGCAAACAGGGCCGCCTTGGCATTGAGCGTGTCGAAAATGGTTTCGACCAGCAGCACATCGCTGCCGCCTTTGACCAGCGCCTCGGTCTGCTCGTAGTAGGCCTTGCGCAGTTCTTCAAAATTGGTGTTGCGTGCGCCGGGGTCGTTCACATCGGGGCTGATGCTGGCAGTTTTGGGCGTGGGGCCCAGCGCACCGACGACAAAGCGCGGCTTGTCGGGCGTGGAGAACTTGTCGCAGGCGGCGCGGGCAATGCGGGCTGACGCGTAGTTCATCTCGACCGCCAGCTCGGCCATGTCGTAATCGGCCTGCGCCACGGTGGTCGCGCCAAAGGTGTTGGTTTCTATCATGTCGGCGCCGGCTGCCAGATAGCCCTCGTGGATGTCCTGGATCACGTCGGGGCGCGTCAGGCTCAGCAGCTCGTTGTTGCCCTTCACATCCTTGTGAAAATCCTTGAAGCGTTCGCCGCGGTACTGGGCCTCGTTCAGCTTGAAGCGCTGGATCATGGTGCCCATGGCGCCATCGAGGATGGCGATGCGTTGTTCCAGAATGGCAGGCAGTTGCTGGGCGCGGGTGTAGATGGGCTGCTTCATGGCTGCATTTTAGGATGACCTCGCTTAAACCAGGAAATCACGGGACAATTTCCCGACGGACCACCGAACGCAGCGAAGGGCCGCCCCGAGCCAAGTTCAGCCCCCTCGGGGGCATCCTTCGATACCTCAGGACGAACGGAGGTATGGCAAGCGCGAAGGCCACCGTGCGCAGCGCAGGGCCGCCCCAAGCAAGCACAGCCCCCGAGGGGCTGACGCCCGCGGCTCCAAGCCTGCCTGCGCAGGCTTGGACGGGCGGAAGAGCCGCCGCGTCTCGCGGCAGCACGTCCAGAGAGCTACACGAAGTGCGCGAACGTGGGGGCTCAATCTTCCCCGACAATAAGGGCTATTAGCCGAACCGAGCCATGAAAAACCTCCAACCCCAAGAAGCCTGGACCTGGCTGCAGGCGAACCCTGATGCATTGTTTGTGGACGTGCGCATGGAAATCGAGTCGCTGTATGTAGGCCGCCCGCCCGGCGTGGTCAATGTGCCCTGGTACGAGTACCCGGACCTGCAGCCCGACCCGCAGCGTTTTGCCGAGGCCGTGGTCCGCGAAGCGCAGGGCAAGGGCCAGCCGGTGCTGCTGATCTGCCGATCCGGCAAGCGCACACTGGATGCCGGCAAGGCGCTGGAAGCCGCCGGCTTCTCGGATGTGCAGCATGTGGTGCACGGCTTCGAGGGCGAACTCGACGCGCAGTTTCGTCGCTCCACGCTGTCGGGCTGGCGCTTTGACGGCCTGCCCTGGGAGCAGATGTAGCCCACGCCGCTGCTTCACATCAAACAGGGCTCTTGTCCTTTCTGAATATGCACCAGCAGCTATTGTTTTGATAGTGAAAAACCGCCAACCCCGAACCCCCTTCCTGCCTTGTCCACCGCCACACCCCACCCCACTCCGCTAGACATCCTCGGCCAGGTCTTTGGCTACGACAGCTTTCGCGGCCCGCAGGAAGCCATCGTCAACCATGTGGTGCAAGGCGGCGATGCGCTGGTGCTGATGCCCACCGGCGGCGGCAAGTCGCTGTGCTACCAGATCCCCGCGATTGCACGGCAAAACGCCGGGCATGGCGTGACGGTGGTGATCTCGCCGCTGATTGCGCTGATGCACGACCAAGTCGGCGCGCTGCATGAGGCCGGTGTGTCGGCCGCCTTTCTGAACTCCACCCAGAGCTTTGAGGAAAGCAGCCAGCTTGAAAAGCTGCTGCTGCGCGCCGAGCTGACCCTGCTGTACGCCGCGCCCGAGCGCATCAACACGCCGCGCATGAAGGACCTGCTGCGCTCGCTGCACGAGCGCGGCCTGCTGAGCCTGTTTGCGATTGACGAGGCGCATTGCGTGAGCCAGTGGGGCCACGACTTCAGGCCCGAGTACCGCAGTCTGAGCCTGCTGCACGAAACCTTTCCCGATGTGCCGCGCATCGCCCTGACGGCCACCGCCGACGCGCTGACGCGCCAGGACATGATTGAGCGGCTCAAGCTCGAGGATGCCCGTGCGTTTGTCAGCAGCTTTGACCGGCCCAACATTCGCTACACCATCGTCGAAAAAGCCGATCCGACACGCCAGCTGCTGCGCTTCATCGAGGCCGAACATGAAGGCGAGGCCGGCATTGTGTACTGCCAGTCCCGCAAGCGGGTCGAGGAAATCGCCGACATGCTGCAGGACGCCGGCCTGAAGGCGCTGGCCTACCACGCAGGCCTGGACGCCGCTGTGCGCCAGCAGCGGCAAGACCGTTTTTTGCGCGAAGAAGGCGTGGTGATGGTGGCCACGATTGCCTTTGGCATGGGCATCGACAAACCCGATGTGCGCTTTGTCGCCCACCTGGACATGCCTAAAAACATCGAAGGTTACTACCAGGAAACCGGACGCGCCGGACGCGATGGCCTGCCCGCCAACGCCTGGATGGCCTACGGCCTGCAGGACGTGGTGAACCAGCGCCGCATGATCGACACCAGCGACGCGGCCAGCGAAGAGTTCAAACAGGTGATGCGCGGCAAGCTCGACGCGCTGCTCACGCTGGCCGAAGACACGCGCTGCCGCCGCGCCGCCCTGCTCGCCTATTTCGGCGAGGAGCTGGCAAGCGCGGAGGCGATACCCACAAACGTGGGGGCCAGCGAACGCAGCGAAGGGCCGTCCCGAGCAAGTTCAGCCCCCCCGGGGGGCAGCGCAGCACACGCAGTGGCAAGCGTGGGGGCCAAAGCTTATTGCGGTAATTGCGATAACTGCCTTCAACCCCCAGCAGTGTGGGACGCAACAGAGGCTGCACGCAAGATGCTCAGCTGCATCTACCGCGTGCAGCAAGCCAGCGGCATCAGTTTTGGTGCAGGCCATCTCATGGACATCCTGCGCGGCAAACCGACCGAAAAAGTCTTGCAGCACAGCCATGACAAGCTCAGCACCTTTGGTATTGGCGCCGACCTCGCCGAGGTTCAGTGGCGCGGCGTGCTGCGCCAGCTGATCGCCAAAAGCATGGTGCGGGTCGATCCCGACGCCTTTAACACGCTGCAGCTGCTGCCCGGTGCGCGCCAGGTGCTCAAGGGCGAGGTCAGCGTGATGCTGCGCGAGCAGGCCCTGGGCGGCAAGGCCGACCGCCGCAAAAACAGCACCAGAAAAGGCACCAAGACCTCCGTCAAGGGTCTGGCCGAAGCCTCGCTCAACGCCGGCGCGCTGGAGCGGCTGGCCAGCCTCAAGGCCTGGCGGGCCGAGGTGGCGCGCGAGCACAACCTGCCGGCTTTCGTGATTTTTCATGACGCGACGCTGCGCGCCATCGCCGAGCGGGCGCCGCTCAGCCTGCACGACCTGGAAGGGATCAGCGGGATCGGGGTCAAGAAGCTGGAAGCTTATGGCAACGAAGTGATTCGGGTCTGCGCGGCGGGCTCTTAGTCAAATCAGCCTTTAGCCACCGCCAACATTGATCAATCAGCTATTTAATTGATAGCTGATTGTGTACCCCCCGTGTTGCACTTCAGGCTTGAAACCGTCAGGGTTAGCGCCCGATTCCGCTCAAAAATCAGAGACTGACCAGCCGGATCGCCTTGCGCGAGCCATCGTTCATATCCTTGATCGCCTGCACCATCCGCGCCAGACATTCCGCTGCCTCGGTGGCCGCGGCCCGCGCCGGGTCGGCCAGATGCCCCACGGCAATATGAAACAGCAGCGGCTCGTCATCGGGCAGCTCGTGCGAGGGACGCAAGCCGCTGGCCAGGATCTTGGTGGCCACGTCGTTGGCGGACAGGGCGCTGATGGGCCCTTCAATCAGCAGCGCAAACTGGCTGTCGTCCACGCGCGCCACGGTGTCGGCCGGCCTGGCCACCGCACGGATGCGGGCCGCCGCCATCACCATGGCGCGGTCACCGGTTTCGCGGCCGTGCTCGCTTTGCAGCTTGGCCAGGTTGGTGAGGTTGATCACCAGCAACGCAAACGGCTGCTGGTAGCGCTCGGCCATGCCCAGCGCCTGGCGCAGCTTGGCAAACAGCGCTTTGGGCGAACTCAGACCGGTCAGCGGGTCGGTGGTGCGCAGGGCGGCGGCCCGCGTCGTGGGCTCGCGGCGCTGCGACGTCCGGCGGTGCAGGCCGTAAAAGTGGATGGGGGCGCCCACGGCCGAGCCGAGCATCAGGCTGTATTCCGTCAAAAAACCTGAGGAGATGGCACCCAGATTGCGCAGCAGCGGAAACAGGGTGGCCAGCAGCACCGGCAACAACCCCAACGCGATCCAGCGCGCATGGCGGTCGCCTTCAACCAGGGCCACGCCCACCACCACCAGCAACATCACCAGGCTGGCGCCCGCCAATGCATTGATGGTGGTAAAGCTTTCGGGCGAGGGCGAGACGGCATCGATGACGCCAACCGCCAGCAGCAGCCCCATCAGGGCGAGCACAAACCAGTCCAGTGCACGCGAAAAGCGCCTGGGCGGGGAAACGATGCGCACAAACCACATGGCCGCCGCGGCAGTGGCCATGGGCAGCAGAAAAACGCCCGCATTGTTCAGCTCCGGCCATTCGGGCCACCCGTACAGGCCCGCCAGGCCGGTAAAAGCGCCCTGCGTGCCGGCGTACAAGGCCATGTAGGCCGCGAAGCTGGCAAAGCCCCAGTCGCGGGAGGCCACGGCGTTGGCCAGCGCCAGCAAGGTCACCAGCGCCGCCAGCCCGAAGTAAATGCCCAGCAGCAGGTGGTCGGTCTGGTGCTGGGTGGTCAGCTGCGCCTCGCTCACCACGCGCGGCATCGCCGAGAACGGCACGCGGGCCTGGTGGATCTGCAGGTAGTAGCGCACCGGCTTGCCCACTTCATGCGAGAGCGAAAACACCGGGTAGCGCCCCGGCTGCGGCCAGCGGCTCATGCGCAGGCTGTCCCCGGCCTGCTGCTGCACCCACTGGCCCTGAGCATCGCGGAAATACAGCGTCACCAGGTCTATGCCCGGCAGCGGCAATATCAGCTTCCAGTGCAACTGCGGGTTTTGCACCTCGGCCTCAAAGCGCAGCCACAGCGCGCCGCCTTCAATCTGCTGGGGCTTGCGGCGATCCAGTGGTGAAAAATGCAGGTCGGACCGGCTTGCAATCGCGTCCAGGCCGAGCAGGCCGCTGGTGTCCAGAAAGTACTCCAGCGCAGGGTCCATGACGACCCGGTGGGCGTCCGAGTCCAGCGCCAGCAGCGTCGTCTTGGCCTGCGCCGGCGTGGCGAGCAGGATTGCGCACAGGACAAGCACGCCCAGCACCGCCTGCATGAAGGCGGCCACGTATCTCCTCCCTGTGGATTGACGGGTATTTCGCACGGGGTGATTGTGCAATAGCTCTTTCTTTTTCGGGCCTTCTTTTCGAGCGTTTCAGGCAGACAGGAGATTGGCGGTTTGTATCGAGGTGTGAACGGTTGGATGAGTGCCTGGTTTTTGAGGGATGTCTGACGACTGCCGTGCTTGATTGGCGCGGCGCACCTGCCTCCCGAATTCACTATCAAGTCAATAGCTGCTTGCGCAGTACCAGCAAGGGCTGGCAATCAATTTGACTGCATAAACCCCATCCCTCGAACCTGTCTTACTTCAGGCTTGATGCGGTGCTCGGCCTCCAGCTGGCTCAAGAACTCCTCGGCCGACAACTCGGTGGACAAAATGTCGACCTGCCGTTTCACCGCCGCAAAATCCCCGGGACACAACTGGTCGAGCAGCGCCAACCGCGCCGCGAGCGCAGGCGTGAGCCGGGCGGCCTCCCCGGCCAGCGCCTCCGTCACAAACATCTTCTCGCGCTGCTCGCGCGTGAGCGGCTTGAACCTGATCTTGAAGGTAAAGCGCCGCAGCGCCGCCTGGTCCAGGCTCTCCAGCAGGTTGGTGGTGCAGATGAAGATGCCGGCATGGCGCTCCATGCCCTGCAGCATTTCGTTGACCTCGGTCACCTCGTAGGTGCGCTGGGCACCGCGCCGGTCCTGCAAAAAGCTGTCGGCCTCGTCGAGCAGCAGCACGGCTTTCTCTAGCTCGGCCTCGCGGAACATGGCGGCCATGTTCTGCTCGGTCTCGCCGACGTACTTGCTCATCAGGTCGCTGGCCTGTTTGATGATCAGCGGCAGGTCCAGCGCCCGGGCAATGTGCTCGGCCAGCGCGGTCTTGCCGGTGCCCGGTGCGCCGTAAAAGCACAGCGTGCCGTGGCCGCGCGCCTTGAGGGCTTCAACGATGCGTGGCACTTCAAAGCGCGACTCGACGTTGAGCATGGCCAGGTCGTAGGTGGTCACGCTGCGCCGGCCACTGGAAGCGTCGACCTTGTTGCCCAGCGCCACATCGGCATTCTTGAGCTGGCGCTCGATCAGCGACTCCATCAGCGCCGGGGCTCCGCCGGCCAAAATGGCTTGCATGCCCTCGGCGTCGGCCTGGGCGCCCGGTGCGCTGGCCAACCGGGCAAACCGCACCGCCGTGCCAATCTGCGCGGGGGTCAGGCCCTTGCGCGCGGTGAGCCGGGCCACAAACGCCTCGCTGACCTGCACACCCTCCAGCGACTTGCGCACCACGCCTTCGCGCGCACCGGGCGGTGGTGAGCGCAGCTCCAGGTGGTAGGCAAAGCGGCGCCGGAAGGCCGGGTCAATCTGCTCGATGCGGTTGGTCACCCACAGCGTGGGCACGGTGTTGGACTCCAGCACCTGGTTGACCCAGGCCTTGCCGCTGACCGAGCTGTTCGCCGGCGCGGGCAATTGCTCGGAGCGCGCCATCAGCTGGGCGGCTTCGCTGGACAGCGGCGGGAACACATCTTCCACCTCGTCAAACAGCAGGGCCGAGTGAGCGCTGCCTTTCAAAAACACCTGAGCGATCTGCAGCGAACGGTAGCGGTCGCGCCCGCTCAGCGAGTTGCCGTCACGGTCGGCGTACTCGACTTCAAACAGGTCCAGGCCGGCGGCCTGCGCGACCACCTTGGCCAGCTCGGTCTTGCCGGTGCCGGGCGGGCCGTAGAGCAGCACATTGACACCCTGCTCCTGGCGGGTCACCGCATTGCGCAGCAGGCGGACCAGCACCTGCACGTCGTCCTGTACAAACGAAAAATCCGACAGACCCAGGCTGCTGCGCGCTGCGGGCCGGGTGAACACGGCCATCAGCTCGCTCTGGTCGCGGTACTCGCGCATCAGTACCGGCGGCAGCTTCTCGCTGACTTTCATCAGGTCGGCCAGGTCGGTGATGTTGTGCTCGGAGATCAGGTTTTCGACCATGCCAATACGCTCCAGCCGCGAGCCGGCACGCAGCGCCTCGGCCACCTCGGGCGCCTTGACACCGGCCACATCGGCAATGGCGGCGTAAGCCTCCGGTGCGTTGTTGACCTTGAACTCGACCAGCAGCGAGCGCAGGTCGCGCTGGTAGCGCGCCAGCGTGCCGTAGAGCAGCAAGGCGCGCTCGGCCTGGTTGAGCTGCAGCAGGTTGGCCAGCGCGTCGATGTTTTTCTCGACCAGCGTGGACTGCTTCTTGAGCGCGTGGGTCAGCCAGTCGCCCGTGGCGGCCAGCACCGAGAGCAAATCCTTGGGCTGGTCCTTGGCATGCTCGTCGAGGTAGAAAAACAGCGTGCCTTCCTCGTAGGGACCGCGCCAGGTACCGTGCCGGGTCATGAATTCGGCGTCGCTGAGCTCTTCATGCCCGCGCCAGAGCTCGTTGTCCTTGCAGCGGCGGCCCAGAAACTCGCGCAAGCGCTGCATGGCGGGCAAGGGCCACACCAGATGGCGGCCCGACAGGGAGAGCAGGCTGTTGAGGTCGCGCCGCACATTGAACTTGGCACCCTGCCGGGCGGCCAGCGTCAGCACGAAATGCGAGCACATCAAATCGAGCACCGGAGCCTCTTTCAAACCCGGCGACAGCAGCCACCGGCCTTGGTGATCACCGACCGAACGCTTGCTCATAGAGAAACCTCCAGCTTGCAAAAAACACCGCGGATGCAACCCTGTTCCCAGAACCTCCACCATAACGCAGCTTGAAGCATCATGGAAGACTCTAATTAAAAGAGGGCGCACGAATTGCGCTACAAAACCGCGGCTATTGGGTCCACAATCAGAGACCCCCCTGTTTTTTGGAACCGCGCCTGCGGGAAAATCATGCTCAGTCTTACCGATATCGAACAGGCCGCCCAGCGCCTGCAAGGCCATTTACTCGATACGCCCTGTGTGGCGTCCAAAACGCTGTCGCAAATTACCGGGGCGGAGATTTACCTGAAGTTTGAGAACCTGCAGTACACCGCCTCTTTCAAGGAGCGCGGCGCCTGCAACAAGCTCACGCTGCTCAGTGATGACGAAAAGCAGCGCGGCGTGATCGCCATGAGCGCCGGCAACCACGCCCAGGGCGTGGCCTACCACGCGCAGCGCCTGGGCCTGCGCGCCGTGATCGTGATGCCGCGCTTCACGCCGGGCGTGAAGGTGGAGCGCACGCGCGGCTTCGGTGCCGAAGTGGTGCTGCACGGCGACACGCTGGAGGAGGCACGCGCGCACGCCTACGCCCTGGCCGAGCAGCAGCGGCTGACCTTTGTACATCCCTATGACGACGAGGCCGTGGCCGCCGGTCAGGGCACGGTGGGGCTGGAGATGCTGCGGGCCGTGCCCGAGCTCGACACCCTGGTGATCGCGGTCGGCGGCGGCGGCCTGATCTCGGGCGTTGCAACGGCGGCCAAGGCGCTGAAGCCGGGCATCCAGGTCATCGGGGTGCAAACCTCACGCTTTCCCGCGATGTACAACGCCATCAAGCACACCCAGCTTCCACAGGGCACCAGCACCATCGCCGAAGGCATTGCGGTCGGCACGCCGGGCAAGATCACGCAGGCCATCATTGCGCAAAAGGTGGACGACCTGCTGCTGGTGGACGAAGGCGACATCGAGCAGGCCGTGCTGATGCTGCTCGAGATCGAGAAAACGCTGGTCGAAGGCGCCGGCGCGGTCGGGCTGGCAGCGCTGCTCAAATACCCCGAACGCTTTGCGGGCCAGAAAGTCGGGCTGGTGCTGTGCGGCGGCAACATCGATCCGATGCTGCTGGCCGCCATCATCGAACGCGGCATGGTGCGCGCCGGGCGACTGGCGCGCATCAAGGTCAGCGTACGCGACGTACCCGGCTCGCTGGCCCACATCACCGCCGCCGTGGCCGACGCGGGCGCCAACATTGACGAGGTGCACCACCAGCGCGCCTTCACGATGCTGTCGGCGCAAAACGTGGAGGTCGAGCTGGTCATCCAGACGCGCGGGCGCGACCACATCGAGCAGGTGCTGGCAGCCTTGCGGGCCGCCGGCTTCGAGGCCGAAGAACAGCACTGACCCGGCCCGGTGGGCCCGCCCAGGCGACCCCGCCCACCCGGCCGCGCAAACAGGTAAAATCGCACCAGTTTGAACGTATTCCAGGATTGAGGACTCACCATGTCATCCCCCGCCCAGCACACACCCGCCGACAGCCAGCAAGCCCCCGAAAGGGATGTGGTTGAGGATATCGTGCACGCCATGCCCGTGGTTTTGCCGGTGGTTGGTGGCGTCCTGATGTTCCTGCTGGCCTTCATTGCCGTGTTCATGGCCTGAAGCGCCCCCAAAAGCAGCTTCAAGACCTTCCCGTCCGCAACCGGCGGACGATTTCTTTCCCGCCCACCGCTTCGCAGCATGCGGCAATGGGTGCAGCCGGTGTCATGCGTTGCGACCTTTGCCAAACAGTAATCAAGACTTGTCGCTCTGTCGCACCGGCATGATGTGCACCGCCTGAGGGGGAATGCGCACGTAAAGCATCGCACCCGGCACCGCGCCGAGTTGCCGCAACAGCGCGGTTGACAGGTTGAGCGTCATCCGCTGCGCCGGCAACTGCGCGGGCACCAATGTGCACAGGCTGATTTCGCCCAGCGGCAGCACTTCCTGCAGCATGCAGACCACCTCATTGCCACCCTGCGCATGCGCTTGTCGCGAAATGTCGAGCAACTCGCCGGCCAGCACCCAGGACACATCGGCGCCGTCATCCAGCCGGCCTTTGTCGCTCACCTGCAGCGTCACGGGTGAAGTGGGCGTGCCGGCACGGCCCTGTTCCTCACAGCGCCAGACCAGATGGCCCACGCCCGGTTGCTCCCCTTCGTTGCTCTTGAAAAACTGCCCCTGAAAGTGGTTTTGAATGCCCACCAGCTCGGCCACGCGGGCGTTGCGCGGGCTGGCAAACACGCGCGCGGGCGGGCCGATCTGCAGGGACTCGCCGGCATCGAGAATCACCACGCGGTCGGCCAGGCGGCGCGCTTCGTTCAGGTCGTGCGTGACCAGCACCATGGGGATCGCCACGCTTTGCCGCAGCGCGGCCAGTTCGCGGTACAGCGTCTGACGCGTCGGCGCATCGACGGCTGAAAACGGCTCGTCGAGCAGCAGCACCTGCGGCTCGCGTGCCAGCGCACGCGCCAGCGCCACGCGTTGCTGCTGGCCGCCCGAGAGCTGCGCCGGGCGGCGCTGCTGCAGCCCGGCCAGTCCCATGCGCTCGAACAGTTCGTCAAAAAAGGCTGCAGGCCTGGCTCTTGTTTTCCTTGTGTTGGCTGCGGCGATAGCTACGTTTTCCATAGCGGACAGATGCGGAAACAGCGCGTAATGCTGGAACACCAGCCCGACGCGGCGCTGCTGCGGTGGCAGGCGGACGCCGCGGACGCTGTCAAACCAGAGGTCTGGCGCGGCGGTGCCCACACTGACGCGGCCTTGCAGCGCCGGGCTCTTCAGCAAGCCGGCGATGCCGCGCAGCACGCTGGTCTTGCCGCTGCCCGAGGGGCCGACCAGCGCCAGCAGTTCGCCGTTGGCGCAATCGAACTCGGCATTGAGCCGGATGGCGCCGTCGTTGTGAAGAGAGACCTGCAGCATGTGTGAGTGTTAGCGTTCCTGCAGCGGCCGCGCCTTGTCGGCAGCGAACACCAGCGCCAGCGCGACCAGCGAGCACAGCACCAGCGCCAGCGCCATCACGTGCGCGCCGGCCAGGTCAAAGGCCTGCACGCGGTCGTAAATCGCGATCGACAGGGTTTTGGTCTGGCCGGCAATGCTGCCACCGACCATCAGCACCACGCCAAACTCACCCAGCGTGTGCGCCATGGTCAGTGCCACGCCTGCCAGCAGGCCGGGCCAGGCCAGCGGCAGCTCGATTTTCCAGAAGGCGCGCCAGGGGCTCAGGCCGCAGACCCAGGCGGCTTCGCGCAGGCTGCCGGGAATGGCGGCAAACGCGCGCTGCAGGGGCTGCACCATGAAGGGCAGGTTGACCAGCACGCTGGCGAACAGCAAACCTTCGAAGCTGAAGACCAGCCGCAGATCTAGGTGACGGACCAGCCAGACGCCGAGTGGCGAGCCCTGGCCCCAGGTGACGAGCAGGTAAAAACCGATCACGGTGGGGGGCAGCAGCAGCGGCAGGGTCAGCAGCGCCTCGACCGCCGGCCGGCCGCGCCAGGGCGTAGTGGCCAGCCAGCGCGCCAGCCACACGCCCAGCGGCAACAGCAGCGCCGCCGTGCAGACAGCAAGGGTCAGGGAGACGCGGGCGGCTTGCCAATCCATAAGCCCCATTGTCGCAAAGGATGAGCAGCCGTCACGGTGGGTAGCGCTTGCACTGGGTTCCGGCACCCATTCAGGCCCTTTTTACAAGCCAAACAAGGCCTTTACCCTTATGAATAGGGCGCAAACAGCTATCAAATTAGCAGCAAATTAACTGTAGCCGTAACGGCTGAGCACCGCCCGGGCCGCCGGCGATTGCAGGAAGTCATAAAACGCCCGCGCGGCCGGGCTGGCGTTTTTGAGCAGCACCATGCGCTGGCGCACCGGCGCGTGCAGGCTCTCGGGCAGCAGCACATAGCGCACCCGGGCAGCCACCTCCGGCGCCAGTACCAGCGACAGGGCCGTCACACCGGCCTGCGCAGCGCCGGTGCTGACGTACTGGGTGGTTTGCGCAATGCTCTCGCCGAGCACCAGCTTGGGCTTCAGCGCACTCCACAGCCCCTGTTTTTGCAGCGCCTGCACGGCAGCACGGCCATAGGGCGCGAGTTCGGGGTTGGCGATGGCGAACTTGTCGATGCTGGCCAGGCCACGTTTGAGGCCCTCCAATTGCGCATCGAGCACCAGCGGTGAGCCACGGGGCACCAGCAGCACGATGCGCCCGGTGGCGTAGACCACACCACGGTCAGGCGTCAGGCCGGCATCGGCCAGGCGAAAGGCAAAGTCCTCATCGGCCGACAAGAACAGCTCGGCCGGCAGGCCCTGCTGGATTTGCCGCACCAGATTGGCCGAAGAGCCGATGTTGATGCTCACTTTGCCGGTTTGCTCGCGTTCAAACAGCGGCACCAGCTCGGTCAGCACTTGCTGCATATTGGCGGCAGCGGCCACCAGGGCAGGCTTGGCCGGCGGCGTGGCCTGGCCCAATGCCGGGCTGGCCAGCCCCAGCCAGAGGCCGGTCTGGCACAGCAGCCCCACAGCGCCCGCCAGCCAAATCCGGCGCCGGGCCGGGAGGGCTTGGCGATGATGACCAAGATTGGCGCGGCGGGTGAACGTCAATACAGATACAGATGAAAACATGGGTAAAAGAGCCTCATGGTGACGGAAATGGAGTAATCAGGGCGCATCAGGACACGGCGGTCAAAGCTCTTGAACCCCAAACATAGCACACGCATAACCCCATGCAAGTTTTGCATATCTTTTGCCAGTAACTGTCAGGTAACCATCGGTTGATGTTCTTAGAATTAGATTCCTTGGCCGACTCGTGGAACGAAAAAAGCACCCTACCGGCTGCTTTTTTGACATTTGCGCCGCAGCAGACCCCGCTGCAGCCCCGCTCGCCGACCGGGACGATCGAAGTGGTAGTGCCCGGGTCTTTTGCAGGCTGTTGTCAGGCCGGCGCCAGATCCGATTAAAGCGCCATTCCGATAAACGTCTCGCCGTCACAGTCATACCCCTGACCGTCACCCGACGTTTTTCGAAATAACGCTTTTTAACTTTGGAGTATTTCGATGAACCACCCCGCGATGCAGGGACTTGCACTGAACACGCCCAGCTACGTCAAGAACGCGAAACTGATCGCCTGGGTCGCCGACATGGTGGCCTTGTGCAAGCCTGACCACATTCACTGGTGCGACGGCAGCGATGCCGAGTACCAGCGCCTGTGCCAGCATCTGGTTGACGCCGGCACCTTCACCAAGCTCAACGAAGCCAAGCGCCCAAACAGCTTCCTGGCTTGTTCCGACCCGAGCGACGTGGCGCGCGTGGAAGACCGCACCTACATCTGCTCGGCCAACAAGGAAAACGCCGGCCCGACCAACAACTGGATGGCGCCCGCCGAGATGCGCGCCACGCTGCAGCCCTTGTTTGATGGCTGCATGAAGGGCCGCACGATGTACGTTGTGCCCTTCAGCATGGGCCCGCTGGGCTCGCCCATCGCACACATCGGCATCGAACTGTCGGACAGCCCCTATGTGGCCGTCAACATGAAGATCATGACCCGCATGGGCAAGCCGGTGTTTGACGTACTGGGCGTCAATGGCGACTTCGTGCCCTGCGTGCACACCGTGGGCGCGCCCCTGGCCGCTGGCCAGAAAGACGTGAAGTGGCCCTGCAACAAGACCAAGTACATCGTGCACTACCCCGAGACGCGCGAGATCTGGTCCTACGGCTCCGGCTACGGCGGCAACGCCCTGCTGGGCAAGAAATGCTTTGCGCTGCGCATTGCCTCCAATATGGGACGTGACGAAGGCTGGCTCGCCGAACACATGTTGATCCTGGGCGTGACCAACCCCCAGGGCAAGAAATACCATGTGGCCGCGGCCTTCCCGTCGGCCTGCGGCAAGACCAATTTCTCCATGCTGGTGCCGCCCGCCGGCTTTGACGGCTGGAAAGTCACCACCATTGGCGACGACATCGCCTGGATCAAGCCCGCGGCAGACGGCAAGCTCTACGCCATCAACCCCGAAGCCGGCTACTTCGGCGTGGCGCCCGGCACCAATATGCTGACCAACCCGAACTGCATGCGCAGCCTGCACCGCGACACCATTTTCACCAACGTCGCGCTGACCGACGACGGCGATGTGTGGTGGGAAGGCATGGAGCAGGACGCGCCCGGCAAGGCGCTGCCGGCCCACCTGATCGACTGGCAAGGCAAGGACTGGACGCCGCAGATCGCCAAAGAAACCGGCGCCAAGGCCGCGCACCCTAACTCGCGCTTTACCGTGGCCGCCACTAACAACCCGGCGCTCGACAGCGCCTGGGACGACCCGAAAGGCGTGGCGATCGACGCCTTCATCTTCGGCGGCCGCCGCTCCACCACCGTGCCGCTGGTGACCGAAGCGCGCAACTGGGTCGAAGGCGTCTACATGGCCGCCACCATGGGCTCAGAGACGACAGCAGCCGCGACCGGCCAGGCCGGCGTGGTGCGCCGCGACCCGTTCGCGATGCTGCCGTTTACCGGCTACAACATGAGCGACTACTTCCAGCACTGGCTGGATCTGGGTAAAAAGCTCGCCAGCTCCGGCGCCCAACTGCCAAAAATCTACACCACCAACTGGTTCCGCAAGGGTGCGGACGGCAAGTTCGTCTGGCCCGGCTACGGCGAAAACATGCGCGTGCTCAAGTGGATGATTGACCGCATCGAAGGCCAGGCCAGCGGTGTGGAGCACATCACCGGCGTGAGCCCGCGCTACGAAGAACTCAACTGGACCGGCCTGAACTTCAGCGCCGAGCAGTTCAACACCGTAACCAGCATCGACAAAGCGGCCTGGCTGAAAGAGCTGGAACTGCACGCCGAACTGTTCAAGCAACTCGAGCATCACCTGCCAAAAGAGCTGTCGGAGACCAAGGCGGCGATTGAAAAGCGCCTGGCGGCCTAGAGGGATATCGCCCCCACGCTCGTCACTGCGTGTACTTCGCTGCCCCCCGAGGGGGCTGTGCTTGCTTGGGGCGGCCCTGCGCTGCGCACGGGCCTCTGCGCTTACCACTTCCGCGTACTGCGCTGGACGCACCGCTGCGAGATGCAGCGGCTCTTTCGTACAGGCGCAAAAAAGCCACCTCACGGGTGGCTTTTTTCATGGTGGTCGGCTTGACTGGCGCCGCCCGCCCACCAAAGGCTTCGAGCCTTAGCGTGGAGGCTAGATGTAATTGCGCTGGTAGGCGCGCAATAGGGAGCTGCCAAGCTTGACGGTGCGCTCTGCCGGGCCAGGCGCAGGTGCGGCGGCCGTTGCCGTTGCGACGGTATCAGGCTGCGCGGCTTCGGCACGCAGCTTGGCCGCTTGCAGTTCGGCCATCAGGCGCGGGTCGGCTTTGGCGGCTTCCCAGGTGCGCACGTCGGCGCGGGCTTCGGCCAGGCTGCGTGACCAGCTGTCCAGACCCGCCTTCAGGCTGGCGGCCAGCTTGCGGGCAGTGCCGGCAAACAGGCCCAGGGTGGCAAAGGCCACGGCCCACAGGGCGACCCAGATCACCAGCAGATGGCCCTCGGCCACGCTGTCCATCACCTGGTAGGCAACCACCATCAAGGCGGCAACCATGGCGGCCAATAACAGGGCGGCCAGGCCGCGCGTTCCGCTGAAACCACGACGCAGCTGCTGTGCGGCATCGATCGCCGACTCAACACGTGCAACGCCGGGGTGCTGTGTGGAATGTTCAATGTTGATGAAGCTGCTCATGATGGTTCCCTTTGTGTCTTCCCGCCGGCTCAATTGCCGGCGGGTAAGGAAATATTAGGGTAATCACTAATGCCGTTCAACTTTATCTTTATGATGTAAGTCATTCACAATAGTGATAATTAAGGGTTTAAAGCCATCCCATGTCATGAATCTGCCCAATTTCCGGACCCTGGACCTCAATCTGCTGCGGGTGTTTGACGAGGTCATGGCCGAACGCAGCCTGACGCGGGCGGCGCGCAACCTGTCGCTGACCCAGCCGGCCGTGAGCAACGCCTTGCGCCGCCTGCGCGAAACACTGGGCGACGAGCTGGTGCGGCGCAGCGGCCAGGGCATGGCGCCCACGCCGCGCGCACTGGCCATCTGGCCCGCTGTGCGCGAGGCCTTGCGCCAGCTGCAGGAGTCGCTGATCCCCAATGTGTTTGTACCGGCCGAGGCCAACACCACCTTTGTGCTGGCCATGGCCGACGCGACGGCGGCCGAGCTGATGCCGGGGCTGATTGACATTCTGGAGCGCGAGGCGCCGGGCATCTCGATGCGCGTGGTGCCGCTGACCACACGCGACCCGCGGCGGCTGCTGGACGAGGAGGCCTGCGACCTGGCGGTCGGGTACTTCCCCTCGGTGCTGGCCGACCTGACGGCCAGAGCTCAAAGCGGCGAACCCATGTCGTTCCTGCACCAGCGGCTGTATGACGGCGAGTACGTGTGCGTCATGCGCAAAGACCACCCGCTGGCCACCGGCCCCTTCACACTCAACCGCTTTTGCGCCGCGCGCCACATGCTGGTGAGCTTCTCGGGCCGGCCCTATGGATTCATTGACGAGTCACTGGCATCGCTGGGGCGCGAGCGTCATGTGGTGCTGACGGTCAACCAGTTTTTCACGGCCGGCCGGGTGGTGGCCAACTCCAACCTGCTCACGGTGCTGCCTCGCCATTTTGTGCGGGTGACCGGCATCGCCGAGCAACTGGTGCTGCGGCCCCTGCCGTTTGAGGTGTCGATGGTGCATGTGGATGCGGTGTGGCACCGCCGTTCGCAGCAGCGCAGCGCGCATATGTGGCTGCGCCAGGCGGTCGTGCGCGCGGCCGACAAGGCATTCTCGGGCTGATTAGTACTGCACCCCAATTAAACCGCGCATAGTCAGCTATATTATTTATAGCAAAAGAAGCACCCAGAGTCAGCCATCCGGCATTCAACCGCGTGACGTTCAGCGGTCAGGGCATGTTTTTTGCGTACGGCTTTGCACACCAACCGTATGCAGGAGCCCGCCATGCCTCACCTCACGTTCCCGACACTGTCGACGGCCCGCCTGCCGCGCCGCACTGCACTTAAAGTGCTGGCCGCCGGCGCGGCAACCGTTGCCTTGCCCGCGCGGGCCGCCTGGCCCGACAAACCCATCAAGATCGTGGTGACCTTTCCGGCGGGCGGCGCCAGCGACATCGTGGCCCGGGTCATGGCCGAGCAGCTGGGCAAAAAACTCGGCCAGACGGTCGTGGTGGACAACCGGCCCGGCGCCGGTGGCAGCGTGGGCGGGCTGGTGGTCACGCAGGCCCCCGCCGATGGCTACACACTGATGCTGAGCAATTCCACGCCCATATCGATCGGGCCCTTTGCGCTGGAGAAACAGCCCTATGACCCGGTAGAAGGCTTTACGCACATTGCGCTGATCGGCAACGCCCCTTGCGTGGTGATGGCCAACCCGGCCGCCCCCATCAAGACCATCACCGACTTGGAGGCGCAGGCGCGCAAGGCGGGCCGTCTCGACTTTGGCTCCGGTGGCCCGGCCTCGATTGGCCACATTTACGGTGAGCTGATGAAGAAAGCCATGGGCGTGAACCTGGTGCATATTCCCTACCGGGGCGGGGCGCCCATGACGACTGACCTGATCTCCGGCGTGATTCCGGTCGGCATTGATGTACTGACCGCCTTTGTGCCCTATTTCAAGAGCGGCCAGCTGGTGCCGCTGGCCGTGACCTCGGCCAACCGCTCGCCCCTGGTGCCCGATGTGCCCAGTGTGGTCGAGTTTGGTTACCGCAAGCTGGTGCTGGACAACTTTTTCGGCCTGAGCGGGCCGGCGCACCTGCCCGCCGATGTCGCGCTCCGGCTCAACACCGCGTGCAACGAGATCCTGGCGAGCAGCGACATCAAAAAGAAAATGCTGGACCTGGGGATTTCCACCAGCCCCGTCAGCACTGCGGCGTTCACGGGCTTCGTCAAGGAGCAGGTGTCCGTACTGGCCCCGGCCGTGAAAGGCGCGGGCGTCAGGCTTTAGAGCCTGGCAGGGACTGTGCACCCCACACCATCGCTGGGGTAGCAGCGGGAAGCCACCGGCCAAGCTTCCTGCACAATCACCCGGTGAACATCCAGCTCCTGTCCGACCTGCACCTTGAGTCCAACCCGCACTTCAGCGTGCAGCCGGCACCGGGGGCCGATGTGCTGGTGTTGGCCGGGGACATTGGCTCTTACCAAAAGGGCTCCCGGCTCCAGGATGCGGACTTCGGCCTGGCGCGCTTTTCGCCGCTGCCGGTGTCTCAGGGTGGCGCGGGCTGGCCGGTGCCCGTGCTGTTTCTGCCCGGCAACCATGAGTACGACGGGCTGGACTTCGACGCGACGCATGCACGCCTGCGCGAAACCTGCGAGCGGCTGGGCATGGTCTGGCTGGAGCGCGAGACCGTGCTGCTGCAGGGGGTGCGCTTTGTCGGCACCACGCTGTGGGCCGACTTTGATGCGCTGACGGCCGAAGCGGCGCAAGCCGGCACGCTCACCCTGGCCGCGCAGCTCAAGGCACGCGAGAAAGCCTTTCGCGCGGCGAATTTCTACCTGAACATAGCCGCCACCCTGCGCGGCGGCAGCCTCATGCTGGCCGGGCAGGTGCGCGAGCAGGCGCTGCTCTGCCAGGCCTGGCTGCGGCAGGCGCTGGCCCTGCCTTTTGACGGCCCCACGGTGGTGGTGACGCACTTCGCGCCCAGCCTGCGCAGCGCCGACCCGCGCTACGGCCTGACGCCGGGCACCGCCGGGTTTTGCAATGCGCTCGATGACTTGCTGCCGCTGGCCGATGTCTGGCTGCACGGCCACCTGCACTGCCCGAGCGATTATGTGGTGCACGGCTGCCGCGTGGTGGCCAACCCGCTGGGCTATGCGCGCAAAGGCGAGCAGGCCGCTTTCAGGCCTCATCTGCTGATCGAAACAGGGCCCTGACCCTTGCCCCTGGCTTGTCATCGCCGGACTTGATCCGGGATCCATGGATGGCGAGTCAGGGTGAATCACTGAGCCGTGTTGGGGCTAAAGTGGTGTCTTGTTTGAGGAGTTGCGCATGAAAATTCTTCTGGCCGTGGATGGCAGCAAATACACCAAGAAAATGCTGGCTTACCTGAGCACGCATGACGACCTGTTTGGCACCAGCCACCGCTACACGGCGTTCACCGCACAGCCCCCTTTGCCGCCGCTGGCCCGGTCTGCCGTGAGCCGCGACATTGTGAACAGCTACTACGCCGACGAGACGGAAAAAATCCTCGCCCCCGTCTGCAAATTCATGTTGCGCCATGGCATTGACGCCAAGAGCAGCTGGAAAGTGGGCCCGGCCGGCGAGACCATCAGCAAGTTTGCCAACGCTGGCAAGTTTGACCTGATCGTCATGGGTTCGCACGGCCACAGCGCGCTGGGCAATCTGGTGATGGGCTCGGTCGCCACGCAGGTCCTGGCGCAAAGCGACATACCGGTGCTTCTGGTTCGCTAAAGACTGGTGCACCGGGACAGCGCCTCGGAAGTTGCTATGTTTTTCATAGCCACCTGCACGCAAACAACAAGGGCTAGCGGGCGTTCAGACCCTCAAAACAGGCGGCCAGCACGAGCTCAGCCAGCACCTCGTCGCCGTACCGGCCACCGGCTTTCAAAAATGCCAGCACCGGGTCGCAGGCGCGCGCGTACAAGATGTAAAGCACCACGTCGGCGGGGAGCCGTGGGTTGAGGCTGCCGTCTTGCTGGGCCGCCGCTATCCAGCCGCCGATCTGCGCGCCGAGCTGCCTCAGCTGGTCCGGAAAAACCGGGTGCGCCATCAGGGCAAGCCGCAGGCTGGAGTTCTGGCTGGGCAGCGCGGGCATGTCGCCGGCCAGCTGCAGCTGCAGCATCCAGCGCAGCACGGCCTTGAGCTGCTCCAGCGGCCGGGCGTTTGCCGGCAGGCTGGCCAGCAGGGCCTGCGCGCGCGTCAGCAGGCGCAGCATGGCCGCGGCGGCCAGGTCTTCCTTGCTCGTAAAGTGTTTGTAAAGACTGGCCTTGGCAATGCCGACCTCGGCGGCCACTTCATCCACGGTCATCAGGTCAAAGCCTTTTTCGGCCAGCAGGCGGTTGGCCGCCTCAACGATGGCATCTTCGCGGACCTGCCGCATGTGCGCCTTGAAAGACGCCTTGGCCGGGCTGACTTGGGGGAAAGTGCGCTGGGGCGTGCCGGGGCTGATCGTCATGCGCTTAGTTTAGGGCCTGTTAACGCTATTTTTACAAATGCGAACGGGGTGAAAACAGCATTAACAGGCCCTAGTACGCGGCCTGCGGTGCCGGGTTTAAGTCACAACAAATGTCACCACAAATGTGAACCCGGCTTGAGCCCATGGCCTGCAAAATTACTTTGCAAAACAAACAGAAATAAACAGTTTGTTCCAATTGCTGGTTTGCATCGTGCCGGGCCTGGCTGTATCTTGCACAGAAGACTTTTTGAGCCGCACTTCATCCACTGGAGAGCATTGTGAAAAGCACCGGAAGCTACTTTTTCGCCTGGCTGGCCGCTGCAGGGCTGGCCTTTGTGCTGGCTTTTGCCGCGCCCAATGAGCGCCGTGTCATGGGTCGTTTGCCGGCCTTCATGGCGCAAACGCTGGACCACCAGCGACTGGTGGCCGTGCCAGCCGGCCTGCACGCAGACCGCACCCTGGTCCTGATTACCTTTCAGAAAGACAAGCGCGGCCACATTGACAGCTGGATCCAGGGCCTGAACCTCAAGAACGACCCGTCGATTGCCTGGCTGCGCATGCCGGTGCTGGGCGAGCCGGGCAACGCCGCGGCCCGCAGCGCCGTCGTGAGCAAGCTGCTCAGGCACTACCCGGAGGCGGCCGAGCGCGCCAAACTGGTCCCCGTGTTTGCCGACAAAACCGGCTTCATCCGCTCGGCCGGGCTGGGCAGCACGGACCAGGTCTACGCCGTGGTCATCAACCGCGAGGGCGAGGTGCTGGCACGGGCCGAGGGGCAGTTTGACGCCGATAAGGCACAGGCCCTGCGCGAGACCCTGCTCGCAGAAAACCTGCGGGTCGCTGGCGGTCAGGGCTTGACCGTGCCCAGCGTGAAGTAAAACGTGGCCCCCTGCTGGGGTGCAGACTGGGCCCAGATGTGGCCGCCATGGCGCTCCACAATCCGGTGCACGGTGGCCAGGCCAATACCGGTGCCGGCAAATTCCGAGGGGGAGTGCAGCCGCTGGAAAGCTCCGAACAGTTTTTTAGCGTAGGCCATGTCAAAGCCCGCACCGTTATCCCTGACGAAGTAGACCTTCTCCCCGTCGTCGCCGGTCTCGCAGCCAAAGGCAATCTGCGTTTGTGGCTGGCCGGCGCTGAACTTCCAGGCATTGCCCAACAGGTTGTCAAACACCTGTTTGAGCAAGCGTGGATCACCGTGCGCCATCAGGCCGGGCTCGAGGTCCAGCCGCGCCGCGCGCTCGGGGTGACGCTCTTGGTAGCCGTCAAACACCGCCAGGACCAGCGCACTGAGGTTGACCGGCTCCCAGCGCAGGCGGGTGCGCGAGAGCTGTGACAGCGACAGCAGGGCATCAATCAGCTCGCCCATGTGGGCCACGCCGACGCGGATGCGCCTGATGAAGTGCTGGCTGCGTTCGCTGGTCTTGGGATTGGCCGGCGCCGCCAGGGCTTTTTCCAGCAGGTCGCTGAAGCCGTCGATCGCGCTGAGCGGCGTGCGCAAGTCGTGCGAGACCGAGTAGGAGAAGGCTTCGAGCTCCTTGTTGGCAAATTCCAGCTGGGCCGTACGCTGCTTGACGCGCTCCTCCAGGCTGGCGTTGAGCCGCATGATCTCCTGCTGCGCGCGCTTGCGCTCGCGGATGTCGGTGTTGATGGCCAGCACCGCCGACGGCTGCCCCTGCTCATCGCGCACCAGGGTCCAGTGCCCCTCCACGCTCAGCAGGCTCCCATTCTTGGCCCGCTGGCTGAGTTCGCCCACCCATTCGCCGCGCTCCAGCAACAGCGCCATCGCCCGGTAAAAACCCGGCGCCTCATGGCTGAGGCGCACCCAGACGGACTGGCCCAGCATCTCGGCCGCCGACCAGCCATAGAGCCGCTCGGCGCCCTGGTTCCAGAACTGCACGCGGTGCTCCAGATCGCACACCAGAATCGCCTCATGGGCCTTGTCGAGCAGCGATGCCTGCTCGCGCACCTTGGCGTCAGCCTTGCGGGCAGCCTCCTCCACCCGGCGGCGTTCGAGCTGGGAGCGGATGCTGCCAATGCCAAATGCCAGGTTGTCGGCCAGCTCCTGCAGCAGCCGGATCTCGTCATCGCTGAAACGCTGAGCCTCGCTGGCGTACAGGCACAACACGCCGAAAGTGCGCTGCTCGTTGCGCAGGGGCAGGCAGATGGCGCTGCGGTAGCCGCGCTGCAAGGCCGCTTCGCGCCAGTAGAAATGGTGGGTGGCGTCGGTGATGTCGCTGCTCTGATAGGGCTGGCCACGGCGTATGGTCTGACCGGCCGGGCCCTGGCCGGCGCCATGGCTGTCCAGCCAGCTGAGCTTGATCATGGACAGGTAGCCCGCCTCTTCGCCGGCGTGGGCCATGGGCTTGATGCTGCGCTGCTCATCGTCCTGGGCATAACCCACCCAGGCCATGCGGTAATTGCCCACCTCCACGGCCACGCGGCAGACATCGGCCAGCAGGTCCATTTCGTCGTCGCGCCGGTTGATGACGACGCTGGAGCGGCTGAGCATCTGCAGCGCGCGGTTGGTGCGCGCCAGCTCCAGATCGGCCAGCTTGCGATCGGTGATGTCGCGGGCCGTGCCCACCACGCGCTCCAGCTCACCGGTGGCTTTGAACACCGGGTAGGAGTGGTCGCGTATCCAGCGTGTCTGCCCATCGGACAAGCGGATGCGGTACTCCACATCGGAGCTCTCCCCGGCGTGGTTGCGCTCATTGGCCTGCAGCCGCACAGGCAGGTCCTCGGGGAAAATGGCATCGAGGTAGGACTTGGGGTTGGCGTACAGACTCTCGCAGCTGCGCCCCCAGATCTTCTCGTAGCCGGGACTGACGTAGAGCATGTGGTCGCTGCGCGCGTCCCGGTTGTAAAACACGTCTTGAATGTTCTCCGCCAGTTCGCGAAAGCGCGCTTCGCTGCTGGTCAGGGCCGCCTCGGCACGGGCACGCTCCAGTGCGATGCGGGCCAGACGGGTTGCGCTGTCCATCATCTCCAGGTCTTTGGCTTGTGGCTTGCAAGGCGTGCGGTGGTAGATGGCAAAGATGGCCAATACCTCGCCCTCGCCCGACAGCACCGGGATGGCCCAGCAGGCCTGCAGGCCATGCGACAGCAGCAGCTCCTTGAAGTCCTGCATCAAGGGGTCGCTGCCCACGTTATCGACCACGACCGGCTGTTTCAGGTAGGCGGCGGTTCCGCTGGCGCCCACACCATCGCCGATCCGCAGTCCGTCCATCTGCTGGTTGCAGCTCTCGGGCAGGCTGGGCGCAACGCCATGGCGCAACTGCGCCCCCTCCACCAGCATGATGGCGCACAGGCTGCCGGGCGCGCGGTTTTCGATGAGCCGCACAATCGCCTCCAGCGACTGCAGCAGCGGTGCGCCTTCCGCTATCAGCGCCAGCACCTGCTCCTGCGCGCGGGCAAAGGCCTCCGCAGCCTTGCGCTCCGTGATGTCGATAAACACCGCCACGCCACCGATCAGTTGCTTGCCCGCGTCGCGCAGGGGCCGGGTGTTCATGCGCAGCACCCGGTCATTGATGCCGGGAGCGCGGATCAGCAAGTCCCAGTTGTCGAGGCTGACGC
The DNA here is from genome assembly GCF_036676035.1 of Polaromonas sp. Taxonomy (GTDB): domain Bacteria; phylum Pseudomonadota; class Gammaproteobacteria; order Burkholderiales; family Burkholderiaceae_C; genus Polaromonas. The sequence continues at coordinate 30,758 of NZ_JAKFDR010000112.1, read as the reverse complement.
CGCGGATGGCCTGGCTCAGCGGCCGGTCTTGCCGCCCAATGACGGTTTTGCCATCCAGCATCAGCGCTTCATGGTTCTGGTACCAGCTGTCCAGCGAGGCACCGGGCATCGGCAAGGGAAAGAGGCGGTGGGCTGCCGCATTGAACAGCAGGAAATGGCCCCCGGTGTCCGCCGCAATCACGCCCTCGCTCATGCTGTTGAGCATCAGGTCCAGCAAGGAGCGCTCCTTGCCGACATGGCGCAACGCGGCGTCCAGCTCGTTCCTGCGCGCCTGCAGTGCGCTGGCCATGCGGTTAAAGCTGCGCCCAATCTGGCTGAGCTCGCCCTGGTAGCGGCGGCCCACGTCGACCCGCGCCGCCAGGTTGCCGTTGGCCACCTCGTTGGCTCCCTTGAGGATGGCCTGGGCGGGATTGACGATCAGGCGGTCGCCCATCCACCAGGCGCCGGTAATCCCGAGCAGGGTCACGGCCAGCAGCACCAGCAGCTCAAACCCCAGTACGTCCCGGGACTGCGCCGCGATCCGCTCGTACGGCATGCTGATGGCGACAAACAGCCCCCCGCCGTCACCGCCAGGCACCGGTGCAAAAGCATAGATCTGCTGCAGGCCCTCCGTATCCGGCGCATGCCGCAGGCCCTCCTGCCGTCCCTGCAGGGCTTTTTGCACAACCAGGTCCGGGTGCCGGCTGCCGAGCAGCGCCGGCTGGGCGGGCTGCGCGGCCAGCACGACGCCGTTGCGATCCAGCACCGCCAGCCTGGCACCGGGCAGCACCGACACGCTGGTCAGGGCGCTGTCCAGAGCCGGCAGGCCCAGTGCCGCGAAGGCCACCGCGTTGATCGCGCCTTCATTGCCATGCACCGGCACGGCAAAACCGATACCGGCCTGCTGGCTGCTGCTCTCGCCGCCATACTGCCCGACGGCAAAGCGCTGGCCAGCCATTAGCTGCTTGAAAAAGGTCCAGTCACCGGCGTCAACATCGCCGCTGACCTGTCGCGCGTTGCAGATCAGCTTGCCGTCCAGCCCGGCCACCCCGAGGTTGCTGAACTGCGGGCGCTGGGCGTGCAGGTTTCTCAGGTACAGCCCGCACAGGCCGGGGTTGAGGTTCTTGATGTCGCTGGCAATGCCGTCAAGCTGATGGCTCACCATTTCAACCAGCCGCTGCTGGTGCACGGCCGCCAGCAAGACTTCAGACTGCAGGTTCGATTCGGCCAGCATGATGGCTGCCTTGCGGTTCTGGGCGGACGAGTAGGCGAGCAGGCCGAACACAGGCACCAGTGCAATCAGCACCAGCAGCACCAGACGGGACCGCAGACCCAGCCACCTCAACATTTGATTACCTTGCGCCCTTCACCGTGAAAGCAGCATCATGCCGCACTTGGGAGCCCGGCAGACGCCTTGCCCCAGTGTGCGAAAGGTCCGGGGTTTGTAGATGGGGTCAGGCCAGGACCGGCGCCGGCTTCCTGCTGCTGCATACCAGCGACATGGCCGCCTGCTGCTTGAGCGCCGCGGTCAGCGCGTCCAGCACCTCGGACTCCAGGTTCCAGCAGTGCCAGTACAGCTCGATCGGCAGCGTGCAGGCCGGCACGATGTTGACCAGCAGACCCTGTTCGATCAGCGGCTGGGCCAGCAGCCGCGGCACCACACTGACGCCCCAGCCTGCCAGCACCGCGCGCACCTGGCCTTCCGACGAGGGCACGAACAGCTGGTTGAGCGTGACGCGCTTGAGTCCGAAGGCCTTGCCGACAAACTCGCTTTGCATGTCGTCCTTGCGGTTGAAGGCAATGAAAGGCACCTCGCGGAAATTGTGTGCCGTGAGCACGTCAGCTGCCGCTTGCTTGCCGCCGCCCGGGTCGCCCGCCGCGCACAGCCGGCTCTGGACCAGCCCGGGCGAGGCCACGGCGATGTACTCCATGGCGCCCAGCGGTGCCACCTTGCAGCCGCGCAAGGCCTGCTTGAGCGTGGTGACGCAGCCCAGCACCTGTCCTTCGCGCAGCCACTCGTGGGTGAAGTCCTGGTCGTCGGCGATGATTTCCATCGGCAGCCCCTGCCGCGCCAGTTCGTTGAGCGCGGGCAGAGCCCAGGTGGCAATGCTGTCGGCGTTGATGGCAATCGAGATGCGCTCCTCTTCGCGCGCACCGCCGAGCGAGCTCGGGGCCAGCTCCTTGAGATCACGCTCGAGGTCGGCGCGCAGCAGGCGCAGCATTTTGGTGTGCTTGAGCAGCAGCTGGCCGGCCGACGTGGCTTTTAGCGGGCGGCTGCGCACAATCAGCACGGTGCCGACCTGCGCCTCCAGCGCCCGCAGGCGCTGCGACACCGCCGATTGGGTGATCGACAGGCGCTGGGCGGCGCGCTCGAAGCCGCCCTCTTCCACAATTGCGGCCAGGCACTCCAGGGCGTCGGGATCAAAGGTACTCATGGTGCGGTCTCCCGGGGTGGTTTTGTATTAGCTGTGCTGATGTTTTCACTGATAGTTTAATTTTTCTTTTAATTGAAAGCAACATCCTGCACACTGCGCTTAAGGAGGCTGCTGGCATGAAAGTCGTTGTTTTGGGTGCGGGCATTATTGGCGTGAGCACCGCCTGGCATTTGCTCGAGCGCGGTCATGAAGTCACCGTGGTCGACCGCCAGCCCGAGGCCGCGCGGGAAACCAGTTTTGCCAATGCCGCGCAAATTTCGGTGAGCTACTGCGAGCCCTGGGCCAACCGCGAGGCCCCGCTCAAGGCCCTCAAGTGGATGTTCGACAAGCAGGCGCCGCTGCTGTTTCGCCCCCAGCTGGACTGGCGGCAATGGCGCTGGGGCCTGCAGTTTCTGAGCCAGTGCAACGACGCCGCGTTTGAGCGCAATGTGCAGCAGATCGTGGCGCTGGGCGCCTACAGCCATGCCGCGCTCAAGGACGTGGTGCGCGCCACCGGCATCGAGTACCAGCGGCTGGAGCGCGGCATTGCGCACTACTACACCGACCAGAAGTCCTTCGACATGGCCGGCGACGCCGCCCTCCTGATGCAAAAGTACGGCGTGTCGCGCAAGGTGGTCAGCCGCGACGAGCTGCTGCGGATTGAGCCGGCCTTCAAGTCGTTTGCGCACCGCATCGTCGGCGGCACCTACACCGCCAGCGACGAAAGCGGCGACGCGCGCCTGTTCACCCAGGCCCTGGCACAGCGCTGTGCCGAGCGCGGCGCCCGCTTTTTGTACGGCTACGATATTGCCCGGCTCGACAAGGCCGGAAACGCTATCGAATCGATAGCTGTCCGCGCACGCAATACGAGGGCTACAGGCCAGAACGACCTGCAAAACGATCTGCGACTCAAGGCCGATGCGGTGGTCGTGGCCTGCGGCTCGTACAGCGCCCCGCTGCTGCGCACCGTGGGTGTGGACCTGCCGATCTACCCGGGCAAGGGCTACAGCGCCACCTTCAAGCTCAAACAGCCCGAACGGGCCCCCTTTGTGAGCACCATCGACGACGAGGTCAAGTGCGCCATGAGCCGCCTGGGCGACCACCTGCGCGTGGCCGGCACGATTGAGCTGGGCGGCTACGACCATTCCCTGGACACGCCGCTGGCCCGGGCGCGCTGCCACATGCTGGCCCGGCGCATCGAGGAAGTGCTGCCCGGCGTGTGCGACACCCGCACCGAGGAAGAAGGCGGCCAGCCACACTTCTGGACCGGCCTGCGCCCTGCCACCCCGACCAACATCCCCTACATCGGCAGGACCCCGCTGCGCAATCTGTGGGTCAATGCCGGCCACGGCACCCTGGGCTGGACCCATGGCGCGGGCTCGGGCAAGGCGCTGGCCGAGCTGATCAGCGGCGTGCAGCCCGAGATGGCCTTTGGCTTTTACGGCTTTGAGCGCCCCACGACCGGGCTGACGGCCCGGACGGCCTGAAAATCGGCTGCTGCCGGCGGGCTGCCGGCCTTGAGCCGCTCCAGCAGCTGCTCGGCGCAGGCCCGCACCGCCTCGTGCAGTTCCGGCGGCTGGCGGATCTCGAAGTCAAACGACAGACTGGCCAGCTGCCGCGCAAACCAGCGCAGATTGTCGGTCTGGCTGTGCAGCAACACACCGTCAGCGCAGGGCTGGAACAGGCCAATACTCTTGGACAGTTCGCACTGCGCGGTTTCAAGGCTGGTGCGCAGCAGCACCTGGATGCTGATGGCGCGCGGCATGGTGACGATGCCCAGCGCCAGATGCCGGACCGCATCAAAGTCCGCCGGCGGCTTGAACACCGCATTCACGGGCTGCACCTGCAGCACGCGGTCCAGCCGGAAAGAGCGCAGGTCGTGGCGCAAGTGGCACATGCCCACCACATACCAGCGCCCGTCCCGCCAGGCCAGGCCATAGGGGTCGAAATCGCGCTGGCTGTCCTCGCCCTGCGCGGAGCGGTAATTCAGGTGCACGCGCTGCCAGCCATGGGCGGCCGCGCTCAGCGCCAGCAGCGCGGAGTTGTCACCGGGTGACACCGGGCGGCCCAGGTCCAGCCTCACGGTCTCGCCCAGCGCCCGGATGCGGTGCTTCAGTTTGCCGGGCATCACGCGCTCCAGCTTGGCCTGCGCACTTTGCACCGCAGGCGCGGCCTCGGCCAGGCCCAGGCCGCGCGCCGCCACCAGGCCGATGGACAGGGCCAGCGCTTCATCGTCGGTGAACATCATGGGCGGCAGCTTGAAACCGGCGATCAGGCTGTAGCAGCCATAGCGGCCTCGCTCGGCCACCACCGGAATGCCCAGATCCTCGAGTTTGGCGATGTAGCGGCGCAGCGTGCGGCCATCGACCGCCAGCCGCTGCGCCAGCTCGGCGCCGCTCAGGCGGCCATGGGTTTGCAGCAGCTCCAGCACCGTCAGCACGCGTGTGGTCGGTGAGTACATGCGCGCAAGTCTAAAACTTAATCAGGGCTGTTATCGCCCTAATTGACTTTTACATTGCATTCATGCGGCCGATGTCCGGCCGCCAATCCAAAAAGAGGTGATGCCATGAACGCTGCCGTCCAACCCGTGATCGACCCCACCGAAGGGCTGCATGATTTTGATTTTTTACATGGCCACTGGCGGGTGCACAACCGGCGCCTGCGCCAGCGCCTGCACGGCTGCACCGAGTGGGAAAGCTTTGAGGCCACGCAGTACTGCATGCCCTTGCTCGGCGGCATGGGCAACACCGACGAACTGCGCACCCAGGCAGGGCCGGTCGGCATGTCGCTGCGCTTTTTCGACCTGCAGGCCCAGCAGTGGCAGATCTACTGGGTCAACCCGCGCGACGGCCTGCTGCAACCGCCGGTCAAAGGGGGATTCATCAACGGCACCGGTTATTTTGAAGGCGTGGACGAGCACGAAGGCCGGCCGGTGCGGGTGCGCTACACCTGGTCGGGCACGCGCGCAGGCGCGCCGCGCTGGGAGCAGGCCTACTCGGCCGATGGCGGCAAGAGCTGGGAGACCAACTGGGTCATGTCCTTCACGCGCACGGACGCAGCGCCACCTGCACATGAACCGCTGCCCACGGCCAGCCATGACTTCGACTTCTTCTTCGGCCGCTGGAAGGTGCGCAATCGCCGACTGCTCAAATCACCGCAAAACGGAAACGACTGGGAGGTTTTCGAGGGCTTGCAGATCTGCGAGCCACTGCTGGGCGGCCTGGCCAACTACGACGAGCTGTGCGATGCCGATGGCCTGCCGCTGGGCCTGTCCATCCACCTGTTCGATCCGGCTGCGCAGCGCTGGAGCGCTTACTGGGTGTCGGCACAGGACGGCTGGCTGCAGCCGCCGGTGGTGGGCGGTTTTAGCGATGGCCGCGGCGTGCTCGAAGGCGCCGACACACTAGCGGGCCAGCCAGTGCGCCTGCGCTACACCTGGTCCTACCTGGACACCCCGGAGCCGCGCTGGCAGCAGGCGCATTCAAGCGACGAGGGCCGGACTTGGGAAACCAACTGGATCATGGACTACTCGCGCGTGGAAGCCTGATATGGAAGGACTGGCCTTGAACCAGACGGCCCACCTGTGGCTGTTTTTCGTGATGGTGCTCGGCGTGATCGTGCTGCCGGGGCTGGACATGGCCTTTGTCATGGCCAGCTCGCTGGTGGACGGGCGCCGCTGCGGGCTGTCGGCGGTGGCCGGCATCGTGACCGGCGGTGCGGTGCATGTCACCCTGGGCGCCATCGGCATCGGCGTGGTGCTCAGGCTGTTCCCGGCGGCCTTCAATGCCATGCTGCTGGCCGGCGCGCTGTACATCGCCTGGATCGGCCTGTCGCTGTGGCGCGGCGCTTCGGCGCTGGGCGAGATCGGTGAAACCCGCTCGCGCACCCTGCCGGCCACCTTTGGCCGCGCCGTGCTGACCTGCCTGCTGAACCCCAAGGCCTATGTCTTCATGCTGGCGATCTTTCCGCAGTTCCTGCGGCCCGAGTACGGGCCGGTCTGGCTGCAGGCCGTGGTGCTGGGCCTGATCATCGCGCTGACGCAGGCCGCAGTCTACGGCGCCATGGCCCTGGGCGCGGCCGGCGCCCGGGACTGGCTGCGCCGCAACCCCGAGGGCCAGGTGCGGGTCGGCCAGGCGGTGGGCGTGGTCCTGCTGCTGGCGGCACTGTCCACCGCCTGGGGCGGCTGGCGCGGGCTGTGATGGACCCGCGGCTCGCGCCGGACTCTCGCCAGCGTGCCCGGCACAGCCGCGCTACCATCGCCACATGAGCGCACCCCGACAACCCCGACATTTCCTCTTCCTCGCCACCTCCACCCGCCAAAGCCCTGAAGACGGCGGCCACCTCGGCAACACCGAGTGGCTGGCCCGGCAGGCCGCAGCAACGCTGCCGGCCGGCACGACGCAAACCTGGCACCACCTCTCACGCATGACGCTGCCGGCCTTTGTGGACCAGCGCCACACCACCGGCCAGTACGCCATGCCCGTCGGCGACCTGAAAACACTGCTGGCCGCCACCCTCGCGGCCACCGACCTGGTGCTGGTGGCGCCGGTCTACTGGTACAGCATGCCCGCCCCGCTCAAGACCTATATCGACCACTGGAGCGCATGGATGCGCATTCCGGGTGTGCCGTTCAAGGACGAGATGGCGAAAAAGACGCTGCGGCTGGTCACCACCAGCGGTGACCGTGCCAAAGCGCAGCCGATGATGGACTCGGTCAAGCTGTGCGCGCAGTTCCTGTCCATGACGTATGGCGGCGAGCTGTGGGGCAAGGGCGGGCCGCCCGATGCGGTGAAAGCCGATGCGGCGGCCGTGGCGCAGGCCGCTACCTTCCTGAACAGCCCCTCGTAGCCTCGCGCCGGTCCGGTCAATCATTCGCTATTGTTTTGATAGCTGTTTGCGCATGATTTGCGCCGGCCGCACCTGTTTTTACCTTTAAAAAACAGGTCCCCAACAGAGCGCCCCGGGCACCCATCCCTGAAGCCGGTTTGCCCTTGGCACGTAGACGCCCCCTATCGCCAGGCAGGTTGTCATAGTGTTGTCATTTATTTCCGAATGACCAAAAATTTCGTTATCATGCGTCACTTTGTAAATTTATATACATCCTGATTCCAACCCTGAAACCCTGACCCTGTTGGCAAGCTGATGGCAACATTTCCCGGCAACCCGTCGATGGCACAGCGCATTGCGCGCGTGCTGCCAACGCTGACACGCTCGCACCGGCAGATGGCCGACTATGTGCTGGCCCACCCCCTGCAGGCGGCCACCATGCCGATCGACGAGCTGGCCGCCACGCTGGGGGTTTCGGTGGCCACCGCCAACCGGTTTGCACGGGCGCTGGAGTTTGACGGCTACCCGCAGTTCCGCGCGGCGCTGGTGCTGGGGTTCGAGTCCACGCTGGCCCCGGTCGAAAAGCTGCGCAGCAAACTCGAACACCCCGCCACGGTGGCTGACGTGTTCGCAACCGCCCTGGCGGAAAGCCAGCGCAATATCGACCTGACGCGGCAATCGCTCGATGCCCACAGCTGCGAGCAGGCGGTGAACGCCATCCTGAACGCGCGGCGCATCTACATCATGGGCTTTGGCGCCAGCAGCTGGCTGGGCGGGCTGCTGCAGCGCTGCCTGGACCTGCACTGCGACAACGTCCAGCTGCTGGCCAGCATTGAGAGCTCGTCCTACAGCGCGCGCATCCTGACGCGCCTGCAGCCCACGGACCTGTTGATCGCCATCGCCTATCCGCGCTATTTCGCCGACACCGTGCTGCTGGCGCGCCGGGCGCGCGAAGCCGGCGTGCCGGTGCTGGCGCTGACCGATCGCGTGACATCGCCGCTGGCACCGCTGGCCACGGTGGCGCTTTATGCCCACACCGACAGCCAGTACTTTGCCAGCTCCGAGGCCAGCGCCCTGGCGCTGATCGAAGCCCTGTGCAGCGCTGTCGCCCACCGCGCCAAGGGCTCGCTCAAGGCGGCGACTCAGCTGGCCGAGTCGGTGCTGCCCTGGCTGCACGGCAACCACGCCAGCCGGCTGCGCCCCGAGGCTGCAGCGCCTGCGCCTCGCAAGGCCCGGGCTGTTTCGAAACCATCCAAGTCATCAAAGGCCGCCAAGTGACCCCGTCCAAGCCCCTGCCCGTCATCGCCATTCACGGCGGCGCCGGCACCATGAGCCGCAACAGCATCAGCGCGGCGCAAAACACGGCCTACCACGCCGCCCTGCAGGACATCCTGCGGGCCGCGCAGCAACTGCTGGCCGGTGGTGGCAGCGCGCTCGATGCGGTCAGCCTGGCCGTTGACCTGCTGGAAGACTGTCCGCTCTTCAATGCCGGCCATGGTTCTGTCTTCACCCATGACGAAACCCACGAACTGGACGCCGCCGTGATGGACGGCGCCACCCTGCATGCCGGCGCGGTGGCCTGCGTGAGCCGCGTGCGCCGCCCCTTGCGCGCCGCGCGCGCCGTGATGGAGCACAGCGAGCACGTGCTGCTGGTGGGCGCCGGCGCCGAGGCCTTCGCCGAAGGGCTGGGGCTGGAGATGGTCTCGCCCGACTACTTTTCGACCGACGCCCGCCGCGCACAATTGCACCGCGCGCTGTCCACCGACCAGGCCCAGCTGGACCACGATGGGGCGGCCCTGGTGTTTCGTCAATCCGCAGCGGACACAGCCCCACTGGATGAGGGCCGCAAATTCGGCACCGTGGGCGCCGTCGCGCTCGATGCGCACGGCAACCTGGCCGCTGCCACCTCCACCGGGGGCATGACCAACAAACGGCCCGGCCGGGTCGGCGACACGCCCCTGATAGGCGCCGGCACCTATGCCGACAACCGCACGGCAGCCGTCTCCTGCACCGGCACCGGCGAAATGTTCATACGCACCGCGGCGGCCTACGACATCTGCGCGCGCATGGCCTACGGCGGCCTGTCGCTGGACGCGGCGGCGCAGCAGGTGGTCATGGACGTGCTGCCCGCCATGGGCGGACGGGGCGGCCTGATTGCCGTCGACGCCCAGGGCAAGCTGAGCCTTCCCTTCAACACCGAAGGCATGTACCGCGGCTGGGCCCGCGTCGGCGAAGCGCCGCAGACGGCGATCTTTCGCTGATCGCCGCCTGCGGCACGCTCCTTGCTGTTTCCACACAAACCTACACAAAAAAGCGCACCGCAATGCAATCCATCGTGGCTGAAGCCCCGCAACACAACGCCCCCTTCAACGCCGTAGACCTGCCCGACAACCGGGTCGTGGCCGTCAACAACCTGTCGGTGCGCTTTACCACCTCCGAGCGCACGGTGGATGCGGTGCGCAAGCTCTCCTTCCATGTGGACCGCGGCGAGACCCTGGCCATCGTCGGCGAATCGGGCTCGGGCAAATCGGTCACCTCGCTGGCGCTGATGCGCCTGGTCGAGCATGGCGGTGGCCGCATCCTCAACGGCAGCATGGCGTTTCGGCGCCGCAGCGGCGAAGTGCTCGATCTGGCGCAGGCGCGCGACCCGGTGATGCGCGGCATCCGCGGCGCCGACATCGCGATGATTTTCCAGGAGCCGATGACCTCGCTCAACCCGGTGTTCACCGCCGGGGACCAGATCGCCGAATCCATCCAGGTGCACCAGGGCAAGAACGCCGCGGCGGCGCGGGCCGAGGCCCTGCGCATGCTGGAGCTGGTGCGCATTCCCGAAGCGCGCAACGTGCTGGACCGCTACCCGCACCAGCTCTCTGGCGGCATGCGCCAGCGCGTGATGATTGCCATGGCGCTGTCGTGCAAGCCTTCGCTCTTGATTGCCGACGAGCCGACCACCGCGCTGGACGTGACCATCCAGGCGCAAATCCTGCAGCTCATTCGCGCGCTGCAGGACGAGATGCGCATGGGCGTGGTCTTCATCACGCACGACATGGGCGTGGTCGCCGAAGTGGCCGACCGCGTGCTGGTCATGTACCGCGGCGACAAGGTGGAAGAAGACGCGTCCGAAGAAGTCTTTGCCCGCCCCCGGCACCGCTACACCCGCGCCCTGCTCTCCGCCGTGCCGCGGCTGGGCGCCATGCAGGGCAGCGAGCTGCCGCTCAAGTTCGAGCTGCTGCGCACCGAAGCGGACTATGCGGCCCCGCGCGAGGCAGCCCAGCCGCAGGACACCATCCGCCCGGGCAGCACGCCCATCCTACGGGTGCAGGACCTGGTGACGCGCTTTGACGTGCGCAGCGGCCTCCTGGGCCGGGTCACGCGCCGCGTGCACGCAGTGGAAAAAGTCAGCTTTGACATCCGGCCCGGCGAGACGCTGGCGCTGGTCGGCGAATCGGGTTGCGGCAAGTCCACCACCGGCCGCTCGCTGCTGCGCCTGGTCGAAAGCCAGAGCGGCGTCATTGAGTTCGGCGGGCAAAACATCCGCGACCTGCCGACCAGCACGCTGCAGGGCCTGCGCCGCAACATCCAGTTCATCTTCCAGGACCCGTTCGCCTCGCTGGATCCACGCGTCACCGTCGGTTTTTCCATCATGGAGCCGCTGCTGGTGCACAAGATCGCCAGCGGCAAGGAGGCCCAGGCACGCGTCGACTGGCTGCTCGAAAAGGTCGGCCTGCCAGCCGAGTACGCCCAGCGCTACCCGCACGAGTTCTCGGGCGGGCAGCGCCAGCGCATCGCCATTGCACGCGCGCTGGCGCTCAACCCCAAGGTGGTGATTGCCGATGAATCGGTGTCGGCGCTCGACGTGTCGATTCAGGCCCAGATCGTCAACCTGATGCTGGACCTGCAGCGCGAGCTGGGCATTGCCTTCCTGTTCATCTCGCACGACATGGCGGTGGTCGAGCGCATCAGCCACCGCGTGGCCGTGATGTTTTTGGGCCAGATCGTCGAGATCGGCCCGCGCCGCGCCATTTTCGAGAACCCGCAGCACGCCTACACCCGCAAGCTGATGGCGGCCGTACCCGTGGCCGACCCGAGCCGGCGCCACCAGAACCGCCAGTTGATGGAGGGCGAGATTCCCAGCCCCCTGCGCGCCGTCGGGGACGAGCCCGTCGTGCCGCCGCTGGTGGAGGTCGGCCCCGGCCATTTTGTCGCGCAGCACCGCATTGCCGGTGCGTATTGATCCATTTTTCCCTCAACCTGAACCAGGAGTTTTCCCCATGACAGAACGTATGACACCGCTTCGACCCAAGGCCCTGGCTGCCAGCCTGCTGGCGCTGCTGGCCCTGGCCGCCACTGGCTCGGCCCTTGCTGCCAAGGACGTGGTGCTGGCCATCGACACCCCACCCGAAACGCTGGACCCGTACAACACCAACACCACGCGGACCACGGCGGTCACCAAGTCCATCTACCAGGGCCTGTTCCAGTTCGACAAGGACCTCAAGATCGAGAACGTGCTGGCCGAGAGCTACACCGTCTCCAAAGATGGCCTGGTCTACACCATCAAGCTGCGCCAAGGCGTGAAGTTCCATGATGGTACCGATTTCAACGCCGAAGCCGTCAAGGTCACGCTGGACCGCGTGCTCAACCCCGACAACAAGCTGGCCCGCTTCAACCAGTTCAACCGCGTGGACAAGGTCGAGGCGGTCGCACCGTACAGCGTGCGCATCACGCTCAAGGAGCCTTTTGGCCCTTTCATCAACTCGCTGGCGCACGCCTCGGCCGCGATGATCTCCCCGACGGCCCTCAAAAAGTACGGCAACAAGGACATCGCCTTCAACCCGGTGGGCACCGGCCCCTTCACGTTTGTGGAGTGGAAGCAGACCGATTTCGTCAAGGTCAAGAAATTCGACGGCTACTGGAAAAAAGGCTACCCCAAGGTCGACAGCCTGACCTGGAAGCCCGTGCCGGCGAACAACACGCGCGCCGCCATGCTGCAGACTGGTGAGGCCGACTTTGCCTTCCCGCTGCCCTACGAGCAGGCCGCCGAACTGGAGAAGAACACCAAGCTCAAGATAACGAGCGGCCCGTCCATCATCACGCGCTACATCAGCTTCAACATGCTGCAAAAGCCTTTCGACAACCTCAAGGTGCGCGAAGCCATCAACTACGCCATCAACAAGGAAGCGCTGGCAAAAGTTGCCTTCAATGGCTACGCCGTCCCGGCCGAGGGCATCGTGCCGCAGGGTGTGAGGTACGCCCACAAGATGGCGCCCTGGCCTTATGACCCGAAGAAGGCGCGCGAGCTGCTCAAGGAAGCGGGCTACGCCAACGGCTTCGAATCGGTGCTCTGGGGTGCCTACACCACCACCACGGCGCAAAAAACCATCCAGTTCGTGCAGCAGCAACTGGCCCAGGTGGGCATCAAGCTCTCGGTGCAGGCGCTGGAAGCCGGCCAGCGTACCGAGTGGGTGCAAGCCGCGCCGGACGCCAAAACCGCGAAAGTGCGCATGTACTACGCCGGCTGGTCGGCTTCGACCGGTGAGGCCGACTGGGCGCTGCGTCCGCTGCTGGCCACCGAAGCCTGGCCGCCCAAGCTGAACAACACCGCCTACTACAGCAACGAGCAGGTCGACGGCTACATCGCCAAGGCCCTGAAGTCGGTGGACGACAAGGAAAAGACAGAGCTGTACCGCCAGGCCCAGGAGCAGATCATGAAAGACGCGCCCTGGGCGCCGCTGGTGACGGAGAAAAACCTGTATGCCACGAGCAAGCGCCTGTCGGGCGTCTACGTGATGCCTGACGGCAACATCAATGCGGACGAGATCGCGGTCGCCGAGTAAGCATTCCTTTTTGCGTGCTCTTTGCACCGTCCCTGCGCGCGCCGGCATCCGCTGGCGCGCGCCCTGACCCGACTCCATCATGCTGAACTATTTTTTAAAACGGCTGCTGGGCCTGACGCCCACGCTGCTGATCGTCGCGGTGCTGGTGTTCCTGTTCGTCCACATGCTGCCGGGTGACCCGGCACGCCTGGCGGCCGGACAGGATGCCGACCAACAGACCGTGGAGCTGGTGCGCCAGGAGCTCGGCCTGGACCGCCCATTAGCCGAGCAGTTTGCCACCTACTTCAGGCACGTGGCCCAAGGCGACTTTGGCACCTCCCTGCGCACACGCCGGCCAGTGTCCACCGAAATCGCCGAGCGCTTCATGCCGACACTGCTGCTGACCTTGACCAGCATGAGCTGGGCGGTGATTTTTGGCATGGCCATTGGCATCAGCTCTGCGGTGTTCCGCAATGAGTGGCCTGACCGCCTGGGCATGACGATTGCCGTATCCGGCATTTCCTTTCCGGCATTTGCACTCGGCATGTTGCTGATGCAGGTCTTCTCGGTGCAGCTGGGCTGGCTGCCCACCGTGGGGGCCGACAGCTGGAAGCACTACGTCCTGCCGTCCCTGACCCTGGGCGCGGCCGTGGCCGCCGTGATGGCGCGCTTTACCCGCGCTTCGTTTGTCGAGGTGATCCAGGAAGACTTTGTGCGCACCGCGCGCGCCAAGGGCCTGAAAGAGCGCACCGTGATTTTCAAGCACTGCCTGCGCAATGCGCTGATCCCCGTGGTCACCATGATGGGCCTGCAGTTCGGCTTTTTGCTGGGCGGCTCCATCGTGGTGGAGGCCGTGTTCAACTGGCCCGGCCTGGGCCGCCTGCTGGTCGATGCCGTGATCATGCGCGACTACCCCGTCATTCAGGCCCTGGTGCTGCTGTTTTCGATGGAATTCATTTTGATCAATCTGGTTGTCGATGTGCTTTATGGCTTTATCAACCCCACCATTCGCTACAAGTGAGCCGGCCATGACGCAGACCTCTTTGACAAGCCCTCTCAGCGTCGCTGCGCCCGCAGCTGCAGTGGCGCAAAGCGCGCCTGTGCGCACGCCCTGGACCGAATTCTGGCGCAAGTTCAAGAAACAGCGCATCGCCGTCGTGGCTCTGGTGTTTGTGCTGCTGCTGGTGCTGGTGGCCGTATTTGCCCCGCTGATTGCACCTTACGACGCGGAAAATTTCTTCGACTACGACAAACTCAACGACGGCCCCTCGTGGCAGCACTGGCTGGGCGTGGACCCGCTGGGGCGCGACATCTTCAGCCGCATCCTGGTGGGCTCGCGTATTTCACTGGCCGCAGGTTTTTTGTCGGTGGCCATTGGCGGGCTGATCGGCACCACGCTGGGCCTGCTGGCCGGCTACTACGAAGGCTGGTGGGACCGCATCGTGATGCGGGTCTCCGACGTGCTGTTCGCCTTTCCCGGCATCCTGCTGGCGCTCGGCGTGGTTGCCATCCTGGGCAGCAGCATGGTCAACGTGGTGGTGGCCGTGTCGGTGTTCAGCGTGCCGGCCTTTGCACGGCTGGTGCGCGGCAACACGCTGGTGCTCAAGCAGATGACCTATGTCGAGGCCGTGCGCAGCATAGGCGCTTCGGACTGGACCATCATCACGCGCCACATCCTGCCCGGCACCATTTCGTCTGTCGTCGTGTACTTCACCATGCGCCTGGGCACCTCCATCATCACGGCGGCCAGCCTGTCCTTCCTCGGCATGGGTGCGCAGCCGCCCACGCCCGAATGGGGCGCCATGCTCAATGAAGCGCGCGCCGACATGGTCAACGCGCCGCACGTGGCGCTGTTTCCCAGCCTGGCGATTTTCCTGACGGTGCTGGCTTTCAACCTGCTGGGCGATGGCCTGCGCGACGCGCTGGACCCCAAAATTGACCGCCAGTAAGAAGGCCGCTTCCTGATGCTTCGCCATCTGCTGCCCCGCATCGGCAACCTGCCGCCAGGGCCGCGCAATGCCATCACCGATGTGGCCGGTGTCACCGTGGGCCATTGCACACTCGACGCGCAAGAAGTGCAGACCGGTGTGACGGTGGTCTGCCCGCACGCCGGCGACCTATTTCGCGACCGGGTGCCGGCCGCCGCCGTGGTGCTCAACGGCTTCGGCAAGAGCGTGGGTCTGGTGCAGGTGGAGGAGCTCGGCCTGCTGGAGACCCCGATTGCGCTGACCAACACCTTTTCGGTCGCCGCCGTGGCCGAGGCACAAATCCGCCAGTGCATCGCCGTCAATCCCGAAACCGGGCGCGGCCTGCCCACGGTCAATCCGCTGGTGTTCGAGTGCAACGATGGTTTTCTCAACGACATCCAGCGCATGGCCGTCACCGAACAGCATTACCTGCAGGCCTGCGCACAGGCCGGCGTGGACGTTGAAGAAGGCTCGGTCGGCGCCGGGCGCGGCATGTCGAGTTTTGGCCTCAAGGGCGGCATAGGCACGGCCTCGCGCCGCGTCCCTGCACCCGGTGGCGGCGAACACATCGTCGGCGCGCTGGTGCTGGCCAACTACGGCAAGCTGCCGCAGCTGGTGATGGCCGGTCATGCCATCGGCGCCCGGCTGGCCAGCTCGCTAACGCCCGCTGCCGCAGAGCCCGAAAAAGGTTCCATCATTTTGCTGATTGCCACGGACGCGCCGCTCGATGCGCGCCAGCTGCGCCGGCTGGCGCTGCGCGCCGGCGCGGGCCTGGCCCGCACGGGTTCGGTGTTCGGCCACGGCAGCGGCGATATTGCGCTGGCTTTTTCCACCGCCTACACGGTTCCCCAACAAGCTGACGCCCCCATGCCGGCTGTGGCCATGCTGCATGACGGCCTGATCGATGGGCTGTTTCAGGCCGTGGTCGACAGCACCGAGCAGGCGATTATTCACGCCCTGTGCGGCGCCCGCGCCGTAACCGGTCGCAACGGCCACCAACGCCGCGCGCTGGCCGATCTGCTGCCCGACGGGCCCGGCGGCTTCCATCAACCCACAACGGCTGCTCCATGAAGATCCTGATTTCCACCGACATCGAAGGCGTTGCCGGCGTTTTTCACCCCGAACAGGTGCGCGCCGGCAACCCCGAGTACGAGCGCGCCCGCCTGCTGATGACGCACGAGGCCAACGCCGCCATTGCCGGCGCTTTCGAGGCGGGCGCCACCGAGGTGCTGGTCAACGATTCGCACGGCGGCTTTCGCAACATGCCGCCGGACCTGCTGGACGCGCGCGCCCAGGCCGTCATGGGCAAGCCGCGTTACCTGAGCATGATGGCCGGGGTCGATGACGGCGTGGATGCCGTCTGCATGATCGGCTACCACTCACGTGGGCAAGGCCGTGGCATTTTGGCGCACACCATCAACAGCTTTGCCTTTGCGCGCGTGTACCTCAACAACCTGGAGCTGGGCGAAGCCGGCATCTACGGCGCACTGGCCGGCGAGTACGGCGTGCCGGTGGTGATGGCCAGCGGCGACGATGTGTTCATCGAGGAGCACCGGCCCTTGTTCCCGCAGGCCGCCTTTGTGCAGACCAAGCGCGCCACCGGCCAGACCAGCGGCATCAGCCTGTCGCCCGCGCAGGCCTGCAGCGCCATCCGTGCCGGCGTGGTGGCCGCGCTGGCGCAGCACCGCACGGCCCGCCCCTTCGTGCTGGAAGGTCCCATCGCCGTGCGCATCCAGACCCAGACACCGGCACTGGCCGACCTGTTCTGCCAATGGCCCACCCTGCAACGGCTGGACGGGGACGAGGTCGGCTTTGACGCCCCCACGGTGCAAGCCGCCGTGCGCATGCTCAACTGCCTGTCGGCCATGTCGACCATGCTGCGCTAGTGCGGTGCGGCGTGCTGGAAAAGTAGTTTGCTATATTTTTAATAGCTGCTTGCGCATGATTCACGCCGGCCAGGGCCTGTTTTGACTTAAGAACCGGGCCCACCAGCGACACCCCCTCAAGGCGTGCGCGCTGCGTGCTCCGCACCCGGCCCCACCCGCTCGCTCATCCAGCGCAGCAGGTCCAGCCACATCTGGCGCATTTCAGCGTCCAGCGGGGTGCGCATGGCGTTGGGCAGCTCGATGGTGACCACCGGCACGCCCTTGTGCACGCCGCCGTAGTGGCCCAGCGAGCCGGGGAAGATGCCGACCTGGTCCAGGTACAGGCGGCCGAGCCTGGACGGCGGCACCGACGGGCCGTCGAAATCGAGCACGCCATACGGCGCATGAATGCTGACAATCAGGTTCGGCTTGAAGCGCTGCATTTCTTCATGCAGAAACCGTGACTCGGGCTCGGACAGCGGTTTGGGGCCGGGCCAGCGGCGCGGGTCCTTGCGCGTGCGGCTCTCCCAGTAGAGCGCCGCATCACGCTCCCAGTGCGGGGTGGGAAAGTTGCGGTTCAGGTCCACGCCGCGGGCGTTGACGCGGCTCGGCGGCCGGCTCAGCAGGCCGTCGGGGTTGAGCGCCGGAATGAAGCGCCAGTGCGTCTGGGCCGGCGTGAGCCCGGCCAGCCGGATCCAGTGCAGCGCGACCGAGGCCGAGGACAGCTCGTCGCCATGGATGGCGCCCACCACCAGCACCCGCAGCTTCGCATCGTCGGGCTTCACATCGCGCACCCACAGTGCCTGGCCCCTGACCGAACGGGCCGCCCCGGGCTGCAACTGCGCACCCTCGCACAAGGCGCGCTGGACATTCGGCAGCCTGGCCACAAAGTCGTCACAGGGCAGCGCAGCGCGTGCGCCAGCAGCTATGAAAAACATAGCGAGCAGGGCCATCAAAAACCGGCGAACAGGCATGAGCGCCAGTTTACCCGCCCCGTCCTTGCCGCTTTCCGGCAGGCCCGCCAGCCCCCAGGGATTTGTCAGCCGGCGCAAAATGAGGGGTCGGCCTGCACCCCAAGCTTCGTGTAAATTACCCTCCATGCTCTCCCCCGCCAAGATCCTCAAGGCCAGCAAGCCCGTTTTTTCCCAGCGCGAATTCCGCGCCTCGCTGGGCATGTTTGCCACAGGCGTCACGATTGTCACGGCGCGCACGGCCACGGGCGAGCTGGTGGGACTGACCGCCAACTCCTTCAACTCGGTCTCGCTGGAACCCCCGCTGGTGCTGTGGAGCCTGTCGCAGGCGGCCGGTTCGCTGCCGGCCCTGAGCGCCGGCTCGCACTACGCCATCAACATCCTGGCGGCCGACCAGAAGGCGCTGGCCGAACGCTTTGCCAGCCGGCGCGAAGACCGCTGGGCGGACGTGCTGTTCACCGAAGGCGCGAGCGGCTCTCCCCTGCTCAACGGCGCGGCCGCCACCTTCGAATGCTTCAACCGCAGCCGCTACGAAGAGGGTGACCACGTGATCTTCGTCGGCGAGGTGGAGCGCTGCAGCCACCGCGCCGGCGCGGCGCCGCTGCTGTTTCACGGCGGCAAGTTCTACACCGAGCACCCTTTGTGAACCGGCGCTGATGCCTCCTCAGTGAATCCGGCACGCCTTGCAAGGCCGACAGGCGCCGGGCGCGACGGCTGTCCGTGACTGAAGCATCCACCCGGGTTCTGCGCGACCTGGCCGCCCCCGCTACACCGTCCTGTCGCCCCGCTGCCCCAGGCGCACGGTGGTCACACCGGGCCGCAACTGCCGCACCGATGGCATGACCAGCACGCAGTCGTCATAAGGCGTCACCACCGCCTCGCCGGCATCGTGCGCAATCGGTGTGCCAGCGCGGCGAATGATTTCGCCGCCACGAAAGTCCTGCACAAATGCAAAATCGGCCGAGCGCGCGACGATGCGGTGAGTGACCGTCACCGGCGGTGGCGGCAACGCGTCGGGCAGCAACCAGCCAGGCAGCACGTCGCCATGATCCAGGACCCCGCAGGCCACCAGAAAACGCATCAACACATTGCGCGCCGCCTGCAGCGACGCCAGCTCCCAGTGCTGCCCGCTTTCCAGCAGCAGGGCAATGCGGGAACCCTCTTTTTCCGCGAACGGCCCGTAGTCCCGCATGCGCACGCCATCAGCGTGACCGGCATCCACGACCACCTGGCCCGCCGTACCCAGGCTCTGCGCGAAAGCGATGTTGCGTGGCAGCAGGCCGGTGACCAGAAGAGGCTCGCAGGGCTCATGCATCGAATGCAGGTCCAGCAAATGGCTGGCGCGGTCAACGAAGGGACGGATTTCGCGGGCACGCGACAATTCGGCGCTGTGTCCGCCGCCATCCAGCATGCTTGCGGACCACACGCGGTTGAAGTCCTCGTCGACAAACCTGGATGCGTCCGGATGACTGGCCTCAAAGCGCGCGAACGCCGCCGTGTTGCAAAACGCGGCGGTGATACGCCCCCGCCGGGGCTGCAGTCCGCTGCGCAGGAACGCATCCAGCGCCCACGCACCCGAGTACTCGTTGCCGTGCACCAGCGCCGTCACCAGCACTTCCGGACCGGCCTCGACCGAGGCACGCTCGTGCACATAGGCCGTCCCTGTGGGAGAAGCCGCCCAGCCGGCCAGCCCGGGCGGCTCCAGTTGCACCGCATGGGCCTTGATGGGACCGCCGCTCACGAGGCCGCGCCGGTCGCCACGGCCTTGTTGACCACACTGCGCACGCGCTGCGTTTCCGCCCGGATAAAGGCCGTGAGCGCCTGCGGCGTGCCTCCTTCGTTGGAAATGCCAGCCTTTTGCAGCTTTTGCCACACGGCTTCCTCGCGCAGGATTTCGTTGAGCTCCCGGTTCAGGCGCGCCACCAGGGGCGCCGGCAATTTCGCGGGCCCGAAGAGGCCAAACCAAACGTTCATGTCATAGCCTTTCAGGCGCGGGTTCTCGCCCAGTGCGGGAATCTGCGGCGCCGCCCGTGAGCGGGTTGCTGTCGTCACACCAAGCGGAACCATCTTGCCCGAATCGATGTGCGGCAAAGCCGAGGAAAGCACCGAGACACTGAACTCGATATTGCCCCCCAGCAGGTCCTGCAGCTGCTGCGCCGCGCCACGATAGGGCACATGGCGAAAGGTCGTTCCGGCCAGCAGGTTGATGAGTTCGCCTGAAACATGCAGCGGCGTGCCGATGCCGGACGATGCGAAGTTCAACTGGTTGCGTTCGCGCCTGGACTTGGCCAATGCCTCCTCGATGGTTTTCACACCGGTCCGGGGGCTGGTCACGAAGACCATCGGCGTGACGCCGATCAATCCGACGGGGGCCAGGTCGGTTTCGCCGTTGTACCTGACCGCCGCATTGAAGAGCCTTGCGATGGAAACTTCGCTTCCGGAGCCCAGCAACAGCGTATAGCCGTCGGCTGCGGCACTGACCACCTTTTGCGCCCCTATCGTTCCACCGGCGCCGCCCACGTTGTCCACCACCACGGGGGTGCCCAGGCGCTTGGCCAGCGGCTCCGCAATGATGCGTGCCACCAGGTCGACGCTCCCGCCAGCGGGGTAGCCCACCACCAGGGAAATGGGCTTGCCGGCGGGCCAGGCCTGCGCCCATGCAGCGGGCAGGCAGAGCAGCCCGGCTGCGGCCAAGCAGAGTGTGCGGGCCACGCCGCGGCGGTTGAGGGTAAACGTTTCAGGCATAACGGGCTCCTTGTTGATGGCGCCAGTCTAGAAGTCGTCCGCGCGCCGCGCATGCGCATCACGCATAGGAGCATGCGAGCCCGTATTCAGGCGCCGGCGGTGGTGCTGGCCGACCAGATGCGCTGCACCAACTCGTTGCGCGGGCTCCGTGGGCGGTACAGGCGGATTTCAAAGCGGACCGCCGCACCTTTGTCGTCCGCCTCCACCAGCCGGCCGCTGCGCAGGTCGCCATCCACCAGCCCGCGTGGCAGCCACGCCATGCCCACGCCTTGCAGCGCCTGCTCATGCAGCGACTCGGCGAAGTCCGATTCTGTCACCGTGTGCAGATGCAGCTCGCGCGAACTGCGGCTGAGCCCGTCCTGAAGGATCTGGCTGAGCGCCAGCGTCGGGGCATAGCCCAGCACCGGCACCGGGTTGCGGGCCGTGCCAGGCAAGGCATGCCGTGGTTGGCCATCGCCGCGCGGTGCGCTCACGGCCACCAACTCGTCGGTGCCCAGCGTGATGCCTTCAAACGTCTGCTCGTCCAGCAGCAGCGGCAGGCGCGGATGTGTGAACGACAACAGGAAGTCGGCGGCGCCCTGCTCCAGGGCCGTGGCCCCCTCGTGGATGGAGCCTGTCAGGATGCGCAGCCGAAACTCGCCGGCCGAACGCTTGACGCGTGCGAGCCAGTCTGGCACGGCCGTGCGTGACAGCGTGCGCCCGGTCGCCAGCGTGACCCAGTCCAGACCGCCACGCGCATGGCGGATACGGGCGCGGGCGTCGTTGAGACTGGCCGCTGCCCGGCGTGCCACCGGCAGCAGTTCCTCGCCAGCGGCAGTCAGCCCCAGCGGCATGCTGGCGCGGTTGATCAAGTCCGCGCCCGCCCAAAGCTCCAGCGCGCGTATGCGGCGCGAGAACTGCGGTTGCGTCACATGACGCAGTTCGGCCGCCCGTGAAAAACTGCGCTCTCGCGCCAGCACAATGAAGTCTTCCAGCCATTTATGGTCCACAGCAACACCTTGTCCAGTCAGTTCGTGGATGGTATTCCTTGTCACCCGCTGCCGGGCCGCGGGAAGCCCGGCTACCATCAAGACATGATCGCACGCAAGACCCACCTCGATGCCCTCGCCATTTCACTGCTGCTGGTCTGCTGCCTGTTCTGGGGCTTTCAACAGGTGCTGATCAAGGCCACCATCAGCGAAATCCCGCCCATGTTCCAGGCCTCTTTGCGCTTGGTAGGTGCCACGGTTTTGCTGTGGCTGTGGTGTCTGTGGCGCGGTATCCCGCTGTTCAAGCGCGATGGCTCGCTGTGGGCCGGGCTGCTGGCCGGTGCGCTGTTCGGCGGCGAGTTTGCCTGCATTTATCTGGGGCTGCAGCACACCACGGCGTCTCGGCTGACCGTGTTTCTGTACACCTCGCCGTTCTGGGTGGCGCTGCTGGTGCCCTTGTGGGTCAAGGCGGAAAAGCTGCGCGGCCTGCAGTGGGCGGGGCTGCTGTTTGCCTTTGTGGCGGTGGCCTTTGCCTTGCGCGAAGGCTTCACCGGCGGCCAGGCCGCCACGGCCTACGGCGATCTGCTGGCGCTCGCTGCGGGCATGCTGTGGGGGCTCACCACGGTGGTCATCCGGGCCTCCAGCCTGGTCAAGGTGGCGGCCGAAAAACTGCTGTTCTACCAGTTGGCGGTCAGCGCGCTGGCCTTTCCGCTGCTGTCGCTGGGCCTGGGCGAGACGTGGGTGTGGTCGTTCAGCCCCTTTGCCATCAGCTCGCTGCTGGCGCAAACCGCCGTGGGCGCGTTTGCCAGCTACCTGGCCTGGATGTGGCTGCTGGGGCGCTACCCGGCCACCAAGCTCTCGGTGTTTGTGTTTCTCACGCCGCTGTTTGCGCTGCTGTTTGGCGCGCTGTGGCTGCATGAAAACGTAACGCCCAGCCTGCTCGCGGCGCTGGCGCTGGTGGCCCTGGGCATTGTGCTGGTCAACCGCAAACAGGCCGGCTGAGCGGCTTTCACTGGCCCCCACGTTCGCTCACTGGCGTGTAGCTCTCTGCCCCCCGAGGGGGCTAATTTCCCTTGGGGCGGCCCTGCGCGGCGCACTGCGCCAGCTCAGGGCCTGGCCACCATGTGCAGGATCAGGTCGACACGGCTGCCGTGGCCTTGCGTGAGGACCGGGTAGAGCTTGTCGTTGATGAACATCAGTTTGCCGCCCCGTTCTATGCGTGCCGCGACGGCATAGCGCATGCGGGGGTCAATCTTGCCGGGATCCACCGTCAACTCGAACGGCAGGGGCACCTGGCTGCGGGCCGTAAAACGCTGCTCGGCCAGGATGTCGGCCTTCGCGTCCACGCGCGAGACATCGCGCAGCTGCACAATGACGTCGCTATCGGGCGGCAGGGCCACGCGCTGCAGGTAGGAGATGCTGCCGGTGACGCGCACCCCGGAGGATGCGGCCGGCGCGGCCGGTGCGCTTGACTGCGGCGCAGAGGCCGGGCCGGTGGCGCAAGCCGTCAGCAAACCCAGTGCGCCGAGCGCGGCCATGGTCATCATTCGTCGTTTCATGCAGCCCTCTTGCTCAATTTGCTCAGGTAGTTTTCTGAAAACTGAACATACCACGCCAGGCAGGCCGGGTTGGCCATCGCGTCCTGGTTGACCACCTTCTCCAGCGGCTGGCCGAGCAGCAGCTTCTTGATCGGCAGCTCCTGCTTCTTGCCCGACAGCGTGCGCGGAATCTCGGGCACCTGGAAGATGTCGTTGGGCACGAAGCGCGGGCTCAACGCCGTCTTGACGGCGTTGTTGAGCCTGGCCTTCATGGCGTCGTCCAGCGCCACGCCAGCGCGCAGCACCACGAACAGCGGCATGTAGCTTTCACGGCCCAGGTATTCGAGATCGACCACCATCGAATCGAGCACCTCGGGTAGCGCTTCAATCGCGCTGTAGAGCTCGCTGGTGCCCATGCGCAGGCCATGGCGGTTGATGGTCGCGTCGCTGCGGCCATAGATGATGCAGCCGCCCGAGGGCGTGACCTTGAGCCAGTCGCCATGGCGCCAGACATGGGGGTACATGTCGAAGTAGCTGGACAGGTAGCGCGGACCGGGTTCGGCGCTGGGCCGCCCCGAGCCGGTTCCGGACCCCCTCGGGGGGTGGGCGGCACCGCCGCCCGGGGGCTCCATTGCGCCTTGGTCGCCCCAGAAGTACAGCGGCATGGACGGAATCGGTTGCGTGCAGACCAGCTCGCCCACTTCATTGATGACGGGCTGGCCCTCTTCGTTCCAGGCCTCGACCGCGCAGCCCAGCAGGCGGCACTGCATCTCGCCCGGCACCAACGGTAATTCTCGATTCCCACCAATAAAGGCCCCTGCAAAGTCAGTCCCACCAGAAATATTGCACCACCAGATATCTTCCCGTTCGGGCTGAGCTTGTCGAAGCCTGTCCTGAGCAAGGTCGAAGGACCCTTCGACAGAGCCTGTCCTGAGCTCGTCGAAGGGCTCAGGGCGAACGGCATGGAGCTTGCGGAACTGCTGCGTGCCCCAGTTCTGCGCTTCGGGCGACAGCGGCGAGCCCGTGGTGCCCAGCGCGCGCACCTTCGTCAGGTCACCGCATTGCGACAGCTCAATGCCCGCCTTCATGCAGTTGGCAAAGAAGGCCGCGCCGGCGCCGAAGAAGGTCACGCCGAGGTCGGCCGCGAAGCGCCACAGCGTGGTCCAGTCGGGCTTGTCTTTGGAGCCACCGGGGTTGCCGTCGTAAATGCAGCAGGTGGTGCCGTTGAGCAGGCCGCTCATCTGCGCGTTCCACATGACCCAGCCGGTCGAGCTGTACCAGTGGTAGCGCTCGCCCCAGCTGTTCGCCTCGTAACTGCAGCCCACGTCGTTGTGCAGGGTCTTGAGCGCCAGCGCCACCAGCACGGTGCCGCCGTGGCCGTGCACGATGGGCTTGGGCAGGCCGGTGGTGCCGCTGGAGTAGACAATCCACAGCGGATGATCAAACGGCAGCCAGCGCGGCTCAAAGGCTGCCGTCTCCTGGTCGTTTCTGGCTGTAGCCCCCGTAAAATCGGCGTAGTCAGCTATTAAATTCGTAGCAAATTGATCACCCCCCAGATTCCGGTACAGCAGCACATGCTGCACGCTGGGCAGCGCGGCCTGCAGTTCGGCCACGACGGCGCTGCGGTCAAAGTCGCGCCCGCCGTAGCTCACGCCATCGCAGGCGATCAGCACCTTGGGGGCGATCTGTTTGAAGCGGTCCAGCACCGCGTTCGTGCCCATGTCGGGCGCGCAGATGCTCCAGACCCCGCCCAGGCTGACGACGGCAAGAAAGGCCACCATGGCCTCGGGAATATTCGGCAGGTAGGCGGCCACGCGGTCGCCGGGCTCAACGCCCTGGGCTTTCAGGTGCAGGGCCAGTGAGGCGACCTGCCGGCGCAATTCCGGCCAGCCCAGTTCGCGGTGCTGGCCCTTTTCATTGCGGCTGAGGATGGCGGCAAAGCCCGCGGCATGGGCCGGCTCCACATGGCGAAACACCTGCTGCGCGTAGTTGACCTGCGCCCCGGGAAACCACTGGGCACCGGGCATGCGGCGCTCCGCCAGCACGGCGCTGTGCGGCGTCGGCGACTGCAGCTCGAAGTAGTCCCAGACGCTTTGCCAGAACGCGTCCAGGTCGGTGGTGGACCAGCGCCACAGCGCGTCGTAGCTGTCGAAGGACAGGCCGCGTGTCTCGCTCAGCCAGTTGCGGTACAGCGTGATCTGGGGGATGAAGGGTGGGTTGGCGGATGGGCTGGGGGGTGGGCTGGTGGTCTCGCGCATCCCGCTAGGTTAGCAGCCTGTTGAGAGCCTGCTCTTAAACTTTGTGGGTGGACAGCAGGATATTGGTTTCGGTGTTCATGATGCCCTTGATCTGGCGGATGCTGCCCAGCACCCGGTCAAAGGCTTCAAGGCTGTCGGCGCTGATCTCGGCCACCACGTCCCAGCGGCCGTTGGTGGAATGCAGGGCGCTGACCGCCGGCTCGCCGCGCAGCGCCTGGATGACGGCCGGTGCGGTGGTGCCCTCGACCGCAATGGTGGTCCAGGCCCGGATGCGGTGCGGCTGCGCGGCCGGCTTGAGCTTGATGGTGTAGCCGGTGATCACGCCCGCTTTTTCCAGCCGCGTCAAGCGGTTTTGCGCCGTCCCGCGCGACACCTTCAGGCGCTTCGCCAGCTCGGAAATGCTGGTGCGCGCATCGTCGCGCAGCAAGGCAATTAGCTGCCGGTCGGTATCGTCAAGATTGATCAATTCGTTATTCATGACAGTCATTTTTACAGATCTATTGCGCAAACAGAACATTTTTTGCGCTTTTGCTTGAGGTCATTAGTTTTTATGCTTGCCTGTCGTCAACCCGGCCCGTATCGGCCCAAACTTATTTACCGCAGCAGGAGCACAGCGCATGTCAGTCCCCCCGCGTTTTCTGATGGTCGCACCGACCCACTACAACGTGTCGTACAGCATCAACCCGTGGATGGACCCCGGGCGCTGGCGCCAGGACCCGCAAGGCATGCATGCCCAGGCCCAGGCGGCATCGGCGGCCCTGTGCCAGGCGCTGCAGGGCACGGGTGCCGAGGTGGAGCTGGCCCCGGGCAGTGCCGGCCTGCCCGACATGGTGTTTCCCGCCAACTCGGCGGTGGTGCTTGACGGCAAGGCCTTGCTGTCGCGTTTTCGGCATCCCGAGCGACGCGCGGAAGAAGAGCGCTTTCTGGCCATCTTCAAGGCGCTGCAAGCCAAGGGCCTGCTGCGCGAGGTGGCGCAGCTGCCGCCGGGCTGCTTTCAGGAAGGCGCGGGCGACTGCGTCTGGGATGCGACGCGCCAGCAGTTCTGGGGCGGCTTTGGGCCACGCTCGTCGCGCCAGGCCCTAGCTGCCATCGCCAGCCACTTTGGCCACGAGGTCGTGCCGCTGGAGCTGACATCAAGCCGCTGCTACCACCTCGACGTGTGTTTCTGCGTGCTCAGCGGCGGCGAGATCTTCTACCTGCCCGAGGCCCTGACCCCCGAGGCCCTGCGCACGCTGCGCACCCGGGTGGACGAGCGCCTGCTGATCGAGGCCAGCGAAGACGACCTGGTGCATTTCAGCCTCAACGCCGTTTGTGTCGGCCGCCACATCGTCATGAGCCGCTGCACACCCGCGCTGCGAGAGCGCCTGCAGGGCCGCGGCTACACGGTGGTGGAAGTGGACTTGTCGCCCTTCATGCTTTCGGGCGGCAGCGCCTACTGCATGAGCTTGCGCCTGGACTGGCAGAGCCAGGCCTTCGCGGCAGGGGCGCAGAGTCCCGGCACTGTCGCGAAACACTACTGAATTGATAGCTGCTTGCGCACGTTTCATTTGGGCTGAAGACCTATTTCGCCCATAGAAATGGTTTGGCTTGGCGGCTTCAGCTGTTGCCATGAATTGCCCGCGAAACTGTTGGAGATGATGCGGTGGCGCTGGAATTCATGGCTCAACTTCTCCGTGGATGGGTTTCTGCCGATAGAAGCTCGCCTGTATTGGTGTCATAGCGATAGTAGCAATCACCAAAACCGTCATCACCGAAGATTTCCAAGCAATCCTGCCGCTGTGTTTTGTAGTGAAACAAGGCGGTTGGTTGCCAGGACTTAATCACCTCTCCTGACCTGTATGCCCGCTCGATCTCTAGCTTCTCAATGACTGCCAAGCGCGCAGCGTCAAAACCGCGCATGTTTACGGCTGGCTTAAGCACGAATCTGACCGTGGCGTCGCCGTTGAGGATGTGAGCTTCAGAATAGTGTTCTTGCTTCATAGCTAGAAAGCCACTGCCATCAGGAAGGATTTCAACAACTCCAAGCCCTCGACTTTTGAAATCTACTTGGAATGTTTGATCGCGAAACGTCCATCGCGTAGCAACCTCGTTCCCCCAAAATTTCCAATATGCCTCAATATCAAGTTCGTAGAAATTTTTAGGCAAACGATCTTTCGGTCGAAGTCTCCCGTTGTCCCTTACTGACACAGGATCAATAATTTTTTCCATGACTGAACCTCTTACTTCGAAAGGGCGGGCAGTTGCTTTGGCACTCCAACCATCCGCAGATAGTCAGACCGGTTCATTCCATCTTTCCAGTCAAACGCCGCTTGCGTGCCACCACCCCGCAGCAGCTGTCCACTCGGCTCTGTTTGCTTTCCCACGAAACCAATATCTGCAGCAATTGGTTTTACCACCTCGTACTCAATAACATATTTCACATCCGGTTTGAACTGCTTGAGCAAAGCCATGTCTTGGCGTGCGGCAACCTGCGAGGCAACATCATCAAACGTGGCCCATCCCCCAATAGGCGGAATCGTCGGATCGTTCTTGTACTTCGCGTAATCCGCCTCCGTCACGACCATCTGCACCTTTGTCCCCGGCTTGAGTTCCGTCGTAATCACCGGCGTGCCCGGCGACCATGCCGGTTCCCAACCACGCGCTTTCATCGCCGCGTTAACCTCATCGGCGGAGCGCACCGCCTTGACGGCAGAAGCAGTACCCAGCACGGCCAGACTGGTTGGCCCCAATGCATCGCCCGCTGCAATTTCACCACCCGCAATCACGATGCGGTTACACGCCACTGGATTGGTCAGGCACCAGCTTAAGGCTGGCGGCAGTGTGGCCACCACGGCCAAGCCTGCCACGCCCAATGTGGCATTTGTCAGCGTGTTGCGTGCGGCAGCGTCTTTAATCACAGCTGCCTGTATCTGTGCCGCTGTGGGCTGGGTGATGCCGTTCTTGCCGTAGAAAGCTAATGCTTCAGGGTCCTTGACCACGGTGTTGGCGTACATGTTCGGACTGGCCTTTTGCACCGGGTCAGCCTTGAACATATAGCCCATCGTCTGGCCCGGAATGTTCGGGTCTCCTGGCAGCAACTGGTTGCCCGCAGATTTGAGAAAGGCTTGCGCGCTACCATCGGTCTGGCCTTCCGCGCCAAACTGCACTTCACGGAAGGCCTGCTGAGCCAAGCGTTTTTCAGCGTCGGCTTCGCTGATGTTTTGCTGCTGGGCAAAGCGCTTCGCGTTATCCTTGATCCACTTGATTTCCGTCGGATGCAGCTGCCGGTTGTTAACATCCACCGTCAGCGCAGTCGCCGCGCCCTGCACACCACCGACAGCCGCACCAACTCCCGCCGCTGTTAACCCGGCAACGCTCTGCGCAATGCCCTTGGCTACTTCTGGGCTCAGGCCCGCTGTTTGTAGTCCTTGCTGGATACCGTCCTGCAACTCATTCAGCAAGGGCGCAGCACTGGCGCTGGCGGCTGCGCCTGCTGCACCACTCGCGCCCCCGCTCAAGGCCCCGGCAGCGGTGTGCAGCGCGATACGGTAAACGCCGCCTTCATCCCACTTCTTGGCTTCTTCCTCTTGGCCCTGTTTTCGGAGTTCTGCGGCCTGGCCTGCTGCAAATGTGGACGCTGCCTTGGGCGCCTCTTTGGTAAACGCCTGCATGATCTGCACCTGCGCATTGATCTCTTTTTGGACTTTGTCAGCGTCAAATATTGGTTTGATGCCAGTTTCCGCATCAGCGCTTCTGACCGCTGTGTTGCCGGCCATGCCCGAGATGCCGCTGCTCGTGGTGCTGCCGGCATGGCCCTTGTCGCTGCCAACCCCCACGCCGACACCGCTGACCCCGAACTTGCCGGCCTGCTGGCCCACATCCAGGCTGATGCCGGCTGCACTTCCTTGATAGCTCGCTGTGTTCTGGATGTCGCTGATCGTTAAGGCGCCGCCAGTCTGGAAGCTGTTCTTTTGATCGTTGACCGCCTTGTCGGTGCTGGCGATCACGCTGCCTTTGAGGTCGGTGCTGCCATTGACGCTGACCTGGAAGCCGCCATCGCCGGCCTTGAGGCCGCTTTGCTGGTTGACGGACCGGTAGTTGCTGTCGATGTTGCTTTTGGAGGCGCTGATGCCACCACCGGTCGGAACCCCCGCAGGACTGATGGTGATGGAGCCGCCGGAGCTGCTTTGCCGGCTGGTGTAGCTGCTGCTGTCTTGCGGGCTTTCGATGTTGAGATTGCCGCCCACGTCGGCCTGGACCGTGTTGGCGGCGACCACTGCGCCGATCAGCTTGGTGTCGCCACCCGATATCAGGCTGGCGGTGTTGCCGGCGCTGACCCGCGTGTTGGTGTAACTCGTATCGGCGCCATCGGCATGGCCCCGGCCTTTGCTGGCTGACAGGGTGACGCCGGGGTTGGTGCCCACGCTGGCCCCTATGCTGGAGCTGCTCAGGCTGGCGCTGCTTTGGCTGGCCAGCAGCTTGATCTGGTTGTCGGCCAGCAGCGTGGCGTTGTGGCCGGCGCTGATGCTGGCGCCTTGCACCGTCAGGTTGCTGTCTTGGCCCGAGTCCGTGGACGCACCTGCGGTGCGGGAGGCGACGATGGTGACGTTGTGGCCGGCGGCCACGGTGCTGGCGGCGGCGCTGTTGCTGTTTTGGCTGCTTTTGCTTTCGCTTTGGGAGCTGCCCAGGCTGACCGTGAGGTTGATCTCGGCGGCCTTGGCGGGGTCGAACTTGCCGTTGGTGCTCAGGTCTTTGTAGGTGTTGTAGCCTTTGAGTGCCGCGCTGGCGGCTGCCAGCGCCTGCATGCGGGCGTCCCTGGTCTGGCTGGCGGCTTCGACCATTTGCTGGCCGGTCTGCAGGGCGCTGAGCACCGGGTTGCTCAGGCCCACGGTAATGCCGGACTGTTTGGATTTCTGCTCTATGTCGGTACGGCTGGTTTCCCGGGCTTCGACGATCTCGACGTTCTTGGCCGCAATCGTGATGTCGCCGCCTGGTGCCAGCACGTCGCTGCCGACTTGTTGGTACTGGTTGCCGGCTACCAGGGTGACGTGGCCGCCTATGCTGGCGACGGTGCTGGCTGCCGCTGTTGTACTTTGGTTTTGCTGCTCCAGGCTTTGCTGCTGCTTGCCGTAGCTGACGCTCATGCCGTCGCCCAGGGACAGGCCTGAGCTTTTGCTTTCCTTGAAGCTGCTGCCGGCCTGGGTGTTTTGCGCGGCCTCGATGGTGATATTGTTGCCGGCCAGCAGGCTGGTTTGCTGGTCGCTGATGACGCTGGAGCCTTGGACGCTGAGGTCTTTGCCGGACGCTATGCTGACGCTGCGCCCGCCCAGCTGGCTGCCCACGGCCTGGGTGAAGGCATCGCTGTTGCGCAGCTCGGTGCTGGCAGACGACAGGAAGCCGCCGCCTTCGGCATAGGAGGCGGTGGCCAGGCTTT
>NZ_JAKFDR010000111.1:0-2587 GCF_036676035.1 Polaromonas sp. | reverse complement strand
GCAGACCCGCTATGCCTAAGGAGGGGACTCTCAAGGACGGGCATATGCGCACAGGGATGATGGCGCTGGCAGTCGGTCTGCTGGCCCCGGTTTTTTTGCCGGCCTTGCCGCCGGTCGGTTGGTGGGTGGTACTGCCGGTGGTGGCGCTGATGGTCCTACCGTTTCGCAGCTATCCACTGGCATTTTTGTTGTTTGGCTTCACATGGGCCTGCGTCGGCGCGCAGATGGCTCTGAATGACCGCTTGCCGCCGCCACTGGACGGCGAAACCCGTTGGCTCGAGGGGCGTGTGGTCGGCTTGCCGCAGCACGGCGACGGTGTGGTGCGTTTCGAACTGGCTGACGCCCGCTCGCGCCACGAAAAGCTGCCATCGCTGATGCGCCTGGCCTGGTACGCCGGGCCGCCGGTCAACAGCGGCGAACGCTGGCGTCTGGCGGTGAAGTTGAAGCGCCCGGGTGGCTTGCTCAACCCGGACGCCTTCGATTACGAGGCCTGGCTGCTCGCCCAGCGCATCGGTGCGACCGGTACGATCAAGGATGGCCAGCGTCTGGCTGAGGCCCGGTACGCCTGGCGCGACAGGGTTCGTCAGCGTCTGCTGGCGGTCGATGCGCAGGGGCGAGAGGGCGCGTTGGCGGCGCTGGTGCTCGGCGACGGTTCGGGTCTGAGTCGCGAGGACTGGCAGGTACTGCAAGACACCGGCACCGTGCATTTGCTGGTGATTTCCGGCCAGCACATCGGTTTGCTCGCCGCGGTGATGTATCTGCTGGTCGCCGGGCTTGCGCGATACGGTTTATGGCCGTTGCGCTGGCCATGGCTGCCCTGGGCATGCGTCCTGGCCTTCGCGGCGGCGCTGGGTTATGGCTTGCTCGCCGGTTTCGATGTGCCGGTGCAGCGCGCCTGCGTGATGGTGGCGCTGGTGCTGTTGTGGCGCCTGCGTTTTCGCCATCTCGGTGCGTGGAGGCCGTTGTTGCTGGCGTTCAACGGCGTGCTGCTGTTTGATCCGCTGGCCAGTTTGCGTCCCGGGTTCTGGCTGTCTTTCGCCGCGGTGGCGGTACTGATTTTCACCTTCGGCGGGCGGCTGGGCGCTTGGCGCTGGTGGCAGACCTGGACCCGCGCGCAGTGGCTGATCGCGATTGGTTTGTGTCCGGTGTTGCTGGCGCTCAGCCTGCCGATCAGCGTCAGTGGCCCTGTGGCGAATCTGTTGGCGGTGCCGTGGGTCAGTCTTGTGGTATTGCCGCCGGCATTGCTCGGCACGCTATTGCTGCCAGTGCCTTATGTTGGCGAAGGATTGTTGTGGCTGGCCGGTGGTTTGATCGACTGGCTGTTTATCGGACTGGCGCTGATTGCCGGGCAATGGCCGGCGTGGATACCTGCCGCCATTCCATTGTGGGCGCTGGTCTTGGGCAGCCTCGGCGCCTTGTTATTGCTGTTGCCCCGTGGTGTGCCGCTGCGTCCATTGGGCTGGCCGTTGATGTTGCTGCTGATATTGCCGCCGCGAGAGCGAATAGAAGAGGGGCGGGCCGATGTCTGGCAACTCGACGTCGGCCAAGGCCTGGCCATCCTCGTGCGCACCCGCCATCACGCGTTGCTCTATGACGCCGGGCCGCGTTTCGGCGAGTTCGATCTCGGCGAGCGGGTGGTGCTGCCAGCGCTGCGCAAACTCAATGTGCAAACGCTCGACCTGATGCTGCTCAGCCATGCCGACGCCGATCACGCTGGCGGCGCCGGGGCGGTGATGCGTGGATTGAACGTGCACCGCATCGTCAGTGGCGACCCGCCAAACCTGCCGCCGGAGTTGAGCGCCGAAGCCTGCGCAAGTGGCGAACAGTGGCAGTGGGATGGTGTGCAGTTCCAGCTCTGGCAATGGTCGGCGGCCGATGACAGCAACCAGCGCTCCTGTGTCTTGCAGATCGAAGCCAACGGCGAGCGCCTGCTGCTCACCGGCGACATCGACATTCACGCCGAGCGCGTTCTGCTCGACAGTCCACTGGCGGTGCCGACGCAATGGCTGCAATCGCCGCATCACGGCAGTCGCAGCTCATCGTCGATGGCCCTGCTCAAAGCCTTGCAGCCAGAAGCGGTGCTGATCTCCCGTGGCCACGGCAACTCCTTCGGTCACCCGCATCCGACCGTGCTTGCGCGCTACCGCAAGCAAGGCCTGCGCATCTATGACAGCGCCGAGCAGGGCGCCATCCATCTGCAACTGGGCAGCTTCAAACCGCCGTGGACGATGCGTCACCAGCGGCGCTTCTGGCGCGAGCCGCCGGCGCCTGGCCGTTGATCGGTGCCAGCATGGTTGCCACCTTACGGTCGTCGGGGCGGCGGGTCTTAATCGCGGATCGGTATGGTAAAGTGGCGCACTTTTTCGAGGGGACTGTCACTGTGTGGGAATTGGTCAAATCCGGCGGCTGGATGATGTTGCCGATCATTCTGAGTTCCATTGCGGCCATGGCGATCGTTGCCGAACGCCTGTGGACACTGCGCGCCAGTCGCGTCACCCCCGAGCATCTGCTGGGTCAGGTCTGGGTCTGGATCAAGGACAAGCAGCTCAACAAGGAAAAACTCAAGGAATTGCGCGCCAACTCGCCG
>NZ_JAKFDR010000110.1:0-62822 GCF_036676035.1 Polaromonas sp. | reverse complement strand
CGCCTGTCCAACAACCAGCGGGCCCATGAAACTTATGACGACTATGTCAAGGAGCTGCACCTGTTCAGGCGGCGCTACTTCAATTCGCCCGGGAACATGCGGCGCTCCAACATCGAGCACCGGGCGATTTACGAGGCCATCATCAAGGGGGCCAAAGCCAGGGCGAAATCGGCCGCAGAACGTCATGTACTGTCAGGACGGCAACGCCTGCTGGCCAGCATCGATGACAGCAGCCCCCTCTCTGCCTAGCAACGTGGGGGGAAGTTGCCTCCACACGGCGGACACAGGCTACCGCCGCATCAAGGGCCGGGCAGGCGCTTGCAACTTGCCGCACTTGACCCGCCGTGCGCCAGGTGAACGGCGATAATCGGCTCATGAGCTCCCTGCCGGCGGAAGATCATCCGCAACCCCGGTCCCTGAACGACCTGTTTGTCTCGTTCACCCTGCTCGCGCTGCAGGGCTTTGGCGGCGTGCTGGCCGTTGTGCAGCGCGAGTTGGTGGAGAAAAAGCGCTGGATGACGCGCGAAGAATTCATTGAAGACTGGGCCGTGGCGCAAATCATGCCGGGGCCCAATGTGGTGAACCTGTCGATGATGATTGGCGCACGCTACTTTGGCCTGAAAGGCGCGATGGCGGCGCTGGCCGGCATGCTGACGGTGCCGCTGGTGCTCGTGTTGCTGCTGGCCCTGGTGTATGCCCAGTTTGCCGACCATCCTGGTGTGGCAGGCGCCTTGCGCGGCATGGGCGCAGTGGCCGCCGGGCTGATTGCCGCGACCGGCCTGAAACTGTTCGGTGCGCTGACGAAAAATGCACTGGGCCTGCGCCTTTGCATCGCCTTCGGCGTGGCCTGCTTTGTGGCCATCGCCCTGCTCCGCTGGCCGCTGGCCTATGTGCTGTTCGGGCTGGGCAGCATGGCCTGTGTGCTGGCGTTCCGAAAGCTCCAGCGATGACCGGAACCATGACCGATCAGGCCCTGCACCTTGTCTTCAAAGTGGGCGACTGGTTTGACCTGTTTGTGCACTACCTGTCACTGTCGCTGCTGTCGATAGGCGGCGCCATCAGCACGGCCCCCGACATGCACCGTTTTCTGGTCGAGCAGCAGCACTGGCTGACCGACGCCCAGTTCAACGCCTCGATTGCCATTGCCCAGGCCGCGCCGGGGCCCAACGTGCTGTTCATTGCGCTGCTGGGCTGGAATGTGGGGCACAACGCCGGTGGCATGCTGCCCGGCCTGCTGGGTGTTTGCCTCGCCCTGCTGGGCATTCTGATCCCAAGTACCACGCTGACCTATGTGGCGGCCCAGTGGGGCCACCGAAACCGCGAACTTCCTGCCGTGCGCGCGTTCAAGCAGGGCATGGCGCCCATCGTGATTGCGCTGCTGATTGCCACCAGCTGGATTCTGGCCAGCGCCAACGGCAGCGCCCTGAAAGACTGGCCGGTCTGGCTGCTGACTGTTGTGACCGCCGTGATCGTCTGGCGCACCCGGCTGCATTTGCTGTGGCTGCTGGGGGCCGGCGCGCTGCTGGGCTGGTATGGACTGGTTTGACCTTTAACCTTTAGCCCTCGCCAGCATTGCGCTGGCAGCTCCTGAATAAATCGCAAATCAGCTGCGCTGGCGCAGCGCCTCGTACAGGCAGACGCCGCTGGCCACCGACACGTTCAGGCTTTCAACCGCCCCGCGCATCGGAATGCTCACCAGCTCGTCGCAGGTTTTGCGCGTGAGCTGGCGCATGCCCTCACCTTCCGCGCCCAGCACCAATGCCACCGGGCCTTTGAAGTCGATGTCGTAAATCGTTTTTGGGGCGTCGTCGCTGGTCCCTATGCACCAGATGTTGCGCTCCTTGAGCTCGTTCAGGGTGCGGGCCAGGTTGGTCACCATGAAGTAAGGCATGGTCTCGGCGGCGCCGCTGGCCACCTTGGCCACCGTGGCGTTCAGGCCCACCGCATGGTCTTTGGGGGCAATCACGGCATGCGCGCCGGCGCCGTCAGCCACGCGCAGGCAGGCGCCCAGGTTGTGCGGGTCGGTCACACCGTCGAGCACCAGCAGCAGGGGGGCGTCGCCGCTGCCCTGCTCCAACTGGTCGAGCAAATCGTCCAGTGACTTGGCCTGCACCAGCGGGTCAACGCGGGCCACCACGCCCTGATGGCCGTGGCTGCCGCACATTTTGGCCAGCCGCAGACCGTCGGATTCGATCAGCCGGACACCGGCCTCCTGGGCCCGCTCCATGAACTGGCGCATGCGCGCATCGCGGCGGGAGGCGTCGAAAAAGACCTCCAGCACCGACTGGGGCACGGTTTTGATGCGTACACCGACGGCGTGGAAGCCAAAAAGCACTTTGGGGGAAGAAGACATGTGACGATTATCACAGCAGGCGCTGCTATTCAGACCACAAGCGCCATCTGACGGCTTCAGGCCGGCTATCCGCGTCTAAAATCCGTAACGAAATGTTTGGGCTCGCAGTTTGGGAGCAGAAGAAGAAAGAAGGGGACAGGATATGGGATTGAGGCTTAAATTCAACCTGGTGCTGGTCGTGGTGTTTCTCGCCGGCTTTGCCGCCGCGGGTTTTGTATCGCGCGAGCTGCTCCAGGACAATGCCCGTGAAGAGGTGCTGCGCAATGCCCGCCTGATGATGGAGGCCGCGCTGTCGGTGCGTACCTACACGGTCGAGCAGATCAAGCCGCATCTGGACCAGCAGTTGCAGGACGTGTTCCTGCCGCAAACCGTGCCCGCCTACGCCGCCACGGAAACCATCAACCAGATCCAGAAGAAATATCGTAACTACGGTTACAAAGAGGCCACGCTCAACCCGACCAACCCGCGCGACCGGGCCACCGACTGGGAGGCTGACCTGGTGCAGAAATTCCGCCAGCGCTCGGACACCCAGGAAATCGTGGCCGAGCGCACCGGCGGCACCGGCCGGGTGCTGTACATCGCCAAACCGATCCAGATCACCAACGCGGCCTGCCTGCAGTGCCACAGCGTGCCGGCCGCAGCACCCGCCAGCATGCTCAAGATTTACGGCGAGGCCAACGGCTTTGGCTGGAAACACAACGAAATCATCGGCGCCCAGGTGGTGACCGTGCCCATGGACGTGCCCATCCTCAACGCCGACCGGGCCTTCAAGACCTTCATGGTGTCCCTGGCTGTCGTGTTTGGCGTGGTCTTCGTGGTGCTCAACCTGATGCTGAGCTGGCTGATCGTGCGCCCCATCCGCCAGATGTCGCAGGCCGCCGACAATGTCAGCACCGGCGACTTTGACGTGCCGGAGTTCTCCGATGGCGGCAAGGACGAGATGTCGGTGCTGGGCAACTCGTTCAACCGGATGCGCCGCAGCCTTGAAAAAGCCATGCAGATGATTGAGCGTGACGGGGCCTGACATTGACCCGATGAACCCTCCGCCCGAACCCGCCGCACCATCCCCTGCGGCGGGCGGTGACATGGCGGCCCTGCCCCCGGACCACAAGGTATTTGAGTACCGGGTGGAAAAAATGCTGGGCGGCGGGGGCTTCGGCATCACCTACCTGGCCCACGACATCAACCTGGAGCTGCCGGTTGCCATCAAGGAGTATTTCCCGGGCGATCTGGCCGTACGCTCGGCAGAGCGCACGGTGCATGTGCGTGCGCCCGAGTGCGCGCAGCAGTTTCAATGGGGACTGGAGCGCTTTCTGGACGAAGCGCGCGCGCTGGCGTCGTTTCGCCACCCCAACATCGTGCGCGTGCTGCGCTACTTCAAGGAAAACGGCACCGCCTACATCGTCATGGAGTACGAGCGTGGCGAGCCGCTCAAGCGCTGGCTGGCCAGGCAGGCCACGTTTGACCAAAAGGCCCTGCTGCACCTGATCTACCCCCTGCTGGATGGGCTGGAAGCGGTGCACAAGATGAGCTTTTTGCACCGCGACATCAAGCCCGACAACATCTACATCCGGGCCGACGGGACGCCGGTGCTGCTTGATTTTGGCGCGGCCCGGCGCTTTACCGGCGAGCGCGACCTGACCAATGTGGTCAGCCCCGGCTTTGCGCCTTTTGAGCAGTACCACAGCAAGGGCAACCAGGGCCCCTGGACCGACATTTACGCGCTGGGCGCGGTGATGTACTGGATGAGCACGGGCCAAAAGCCCATGGAATCCGCCTCCCGCGTCAAGGAAGACAGCATGCCGCGGGCGGTCGACAGCGGCAGCCGCATGATTTTTGGCGATGTCCTGCTGCGCGCCATCGACTGGGCGATGACCCCCGACGAAAGCCGCCGCCCCCAAAGCGTGGCGGATTTCCGGGCCGCCCTGCAGGGCGCCGACCATGCTGCTGCCCTGGCTGATGCTTTCTCGGACACCAGCCGCCTGCCCGGCAACACCCGACCCATGCCCGACAGTGCGGCGCAAAACTTCGCCGCCCTCTCGCTGTCCATCCCGATCAGCCACTCCGACAACCTGCGCAAAAACGTGCTGGGCACCATCATGTTTCTGGACCTGGTGGCCTACTCCACCTATTCCATGGAGCAGCAGGTGGCGCTGAAAACGCGCTTCAACGAGCTGATGACCAAAGCCCTCAAGGGTGTGGCCGAGTCCTCGCGCATCGTGATCGACACCGGCGACGGTGCGGCCACCTGCTTCCTGGGCGACCCGGAGGAAGCCCTGCAATCAGCCCTGCTGCTGCGCGGCCTGCTGCTGCAAAAGTACCGCCAGAGGCTGTCCGTGCGCATTGGCCTGCACCTGGGGCCGATCCGCATGGTGTTTGACATCAACAACCGGGTCAACGTGGTGGGCGACGGCATCAATGTGGCGCAGCGCATCATGGACTTTGCCCAACCCAACCAGATTGTGGTGTCGCGGGCTTATTACGACGTGATTTCGCGCATTACCGACACCTCGGCCAGCCTGTTTGGCGCCATGGGCCCGCACCTGGACAAACACCTGCGCTCGCACGACATCTATGCCGTGCTGGATCCGCAATCCATGCCGGCGCCCCGGCCGGCCGGCAGCGTCGAGTTCGAACACACGGCCTCGTACGCGGCCCTGGCCTCGCTGACGCCCGAGATCGCCGCCGAGATCGAAAATGAATTGGCCCGGGTGATCGGCCCGCTGGCCAAGGTGCTGGTTAAAAAGGCCCTGCCCCGCACCGTCAGCGCGCAAGGGCTGCGCGACCTGCTGGCGGTCTCCATCCCGGACACCGCCGCGCGCGAGGCCTTTGCCAAGGCCAAGAGCGGCAACAGCAACTCCAACGTCGGCGGGGTCGGCGCCATCAGCCGGCCCGCCTCGGTCAGCCAACCCGGCAAACCCAGTCGACCAAGTGCTGCTGACATCAGCCAGCCTATGCACACCCAGCCGGCCTCGATCAAGGTCACCTACTTCAGCGCCGAGCTGCAGGCCCAACTGGAGCGGGCCCTGAGCCAGTACATCGGCCCCCTGTCCAGGGTGATCGTGCGCAAGGAAGCGGGGCGGCATACGGCTTATGAGCCACTGGTGCAGGCCCTCGCGCTCAATATCGACCGCCTGGACGAAAGGACCAGGTTTGTCGCCGCAGCGCACAAATTCTCTTCGGGCCACTGAAGAGATGGGAAAAGATGGGCCAAGGAGCCCATTTTCGCTATCAAATCAATAGCTTCTTGCGCATACTTTTCAAGGGCTAGCAGCCTATTTGACCTTCAGGTCGGCACCGTCTCGTCGGGCATGATCCGGCCGGCTTCGATGGTGATGCGGCGTTCACAGCGGGACGCAATGGTCCGGTCGTGCGTCACCAGCACCAGCGTGGTGCCCAGCTCGCGGTTCAGGTCAAACATCAGGGTCATGACGGTTTCGCCGGTTGCAAAGTCCAGGCTGCCGGTCGGCTCGTCGGCCAGCAGCACGGCCGGCTGCACCACAAAGGCCCGCGCCAGCGCCACGCGCTGCTGCTCACCGCCCGACAGCACTTTGGGATAATGGCCCAGGCGCTCGCCCAGACCCACGCGCTTGAGCATTTCGGTGGCCTGGGCCCGGGCGCTTTTGGCGCCCGCCAGCTCCAGCGGCAGCATGACGTTTTCCAGGGCGGTCAAATTGCCCATCAGCTGAAAGCTCTGAAATACAAAACCGACTTTTTGGGCGCGCAATGCCGCACGGTCGTCTTCACTGAGGGCGAACAAATCCTGCCCGGCCAGCTGCACGGTGCCCTGGCTGGGAGTGTCGAGGCCGGCGATGATGGACAGCAGCGTGCTTTTGCCCGAACCCGATGCCCCCACGATGGCGGCGGTTTCCCGGGGCGCGAGCGCAAAATCAATATCGCGCAAAATAGTCAGTGTGCCGGTGGAGTCAGTCACCGACTTGAAAACATTCTCAACGGAAATAATTGAAGAAGTGTTCCTAACAACAGAAACCGCGGGTTCAGACATGTCAGCCTTATCAGAAACAGAAAACGTGAAAAACAAGCGCCCTGACTTTACCAAGCTTGCCGGCGCGACGTGGACCCTGCTCACAAAACCACTTGGCATCCTGCTCATGACAGCCATGGCAGCCATGCTGGCCCTGCCCGCTCCAAGCTGGGCGCAAGGCGCTGCAGCGCTGGCCAAACCGGCCCCAACCACGGCCGACACCATTGTGGTGGTGGGTGATTCCCTGAGCGCCGAATACGGCCTCAAGCGGGGCACCGGCTGGGTGGCCTTGCTGCAGCAGCAGCTGGCCGGTGAAAAGCGCTCCGCCCGGGTGGTCAATGCCAGCATCAGCGGCGACACCACCTCCGGCGGCCGCTCGCGCCTGGGTAGCCTGCTGGCGCAGCACAAACCCACCGTGGTGGTGATTGAGCTGGGCGGCAATGACGCCCTGCGCGGCCTGCCGCTGGACATGACCGAGAAAAACCTGACCGCCATGGCCCAGGCGGCCCGAAAAGCCGGCGCCCGGGTGCTGCTGGTGGGCATGCAGGTGCCGCCCAACTACGGCAGCGCCTACAGCGCCAACTTTTCCGGCCTGTTTGCAAAGGTGGCCAAAACTGAAAAAGCCGCGCTGGTGCCGTTTTTCCTCAAAGGGGTGGCTGACGTGGACGACTCTGCCGCGCTGTTTCAGGCCGACCGCATTCACCCCAACGAGCAATCACAGGCCAAAATGCTCGCCAATGTCTGGCCCGAACTGAAAAAACTCCTCAAGTGACCGTACAACTACTCTCCGCCACCGAGGCCTTGGCGCGGCTGGCCGACTTTTCCATCGTGATCGACGCGCGCAGCGAAGGCGAATATGCCGAAGACCACCTGCCCAATGCCCACAACTGGCCCAGCCTGCGCGACGAGGAGCGCAAGGTGGTCGGCACGCAGTACAAGCAGATCAACGCCTTTGAAGCCAAGAAGCAGGGCGCGGCCCTGGTCGCCAAAAACATCGCTGCGCATATCGAGCGCGAGGTGCTGGACAAACCCAAGGAATGGCAGCCGCTGGTGTACTGCTGGCGCGGCGGCAAACGCAGCGGCTCGCTGGCGCTGATCCTGGACCAGATCGGCTTCAAGGTCACGCTGATCGAAGGCGGCTACAAGGCCTTTCGCGCGGCGCTGGTGGCCGACCTGCCGCAACTGGCGGCCCGCTACCGCTACCAGGTAGTCTGCGGCACCACGGGCTCGGGCAAAACCCGCTTTTTGCAGGCCCTGGCCGCCCAGGGTGCACAGGTGCTGGACCTGGAAGCGCTGGCCAACCACCGCAGCTCGGTGCTGGGCCTGATCCCGGGCCAGGCGCAGCCCAGCCAGAAAGCCTTTGACACCCGCATCTGGACGGCCCTGCGCGGCTTTGATGCGACGCGGCCGGTCTACATTGAAAGCGAGAGCAAAAAAGTGGGCAACGTCGTGATCCCCGACAGCCTGATGGCCGCCATGCGCCGCAGCCCCTGCCTGCGGCTGGACCTGCCCGAAGCTGAGCGGGTCAGCCTGCTGCTGGAAGACTACGACTTCTTTGTGCGCGACATCGAGCTCTTCTGCGAGCGGCTGGGCGCGCTGACCGAGGCCCGCGGCAAAGACATCGTCGCCCACTGGCAGACGCAGGCGCGCAGCGGCGACGTCGCCAGCGTGGTGCGCGAATTGCTGGTCAAGCACTACGACCCGGTGTACCTGCAGTCGATGCGGCGCAACTTTGAGCAGTACGAAACCGCCCGGGTGCTGACACCGCGCGACCACACGGTGGCCGCAATGACCGAGTTGGCACAAACCCTGTTGGCAAGCTGAACCGGGCCCCCAAGAATCAGGGCCACCGGCCTCACCCCCTTGCCGGCCAGAAGACCGACTCATGAAAAAAATCTTTTACACGCTTGCAGTCACCCTGGCGCTGGCACTCGCCTATTTCTGTTTCTGGCCCGTGCCGATTGAGCCCGCCGTCTGGACAGCACCCGCCGCACCGGGCTATGTGGGCCCCCACGCCGTCAACCAGAAACTGGCCGGCCTGCAGCTCATTTCGCTGGGCAAGGAAGAAGGCCCCGAACATGTCGCCATCGGTCCGGACGGCAAGCTGTACGTTGCCGTGGCCAGCGGCAGCATCCTGCGCATGGCGCCCGATGGCAACGGCCAGGAGGTGTTCGTCAATACCGGCGGCCGGGTGCTGGGTTTTGACTTTGATGCTGCCGGCAACCTGGTGGCGGCCGACGCCATGCTGGGTTTGCTGTCGATCGCCCCCAACCGGCAAATCAGCGTGCTGGCCAGCAATGTGGGGGGTGACCCGATCCGCTATGCCGACGCGGTGGTGGTTGCCAAAAACCCGGCGGCGGGCGCAAAGATCTACTTCAGCGACGCCTCTACCCGTTTTGGCGCCAAGGAATGGGGCGGCACCTTCGAAGCCAGCGTGCTGGACATTCTGGAGCAGTCCTCCAGCGGCCGGGTGCTGGAGTACGATCCGGCCACCAAAAACACCCGCATCGTGGCCCGCGGCCTGGCGTTTGCCAATGGCCTTGCCCTGAGCGGTGATGGGCAGCACCTGTTCGTCAATGAAACCGGCAAGTACCGCGTCTGGAAGATCGCCGTCACGGCGCACCAGCTGGATGTCGTCCAGAACGACTTCGACCCCAGCCAGGCCCGGGTCCTGCTGGACAAGCTGCCCGGCTACCCGGACAACCTCATGCGCGCCCCTTCAGGCGGAAAAATCTGGATGGGACTGGTCAAGCCACGCAACCCCACCATCGACAAGCTGGCCGGGCTGCCTTTCCTGCGCAAAGTCACCTTGCGGCTGCCGCGTGCGCTATGGCCCATCCCCAAGGCCTACGGCCATGTGGTGGCGTTCAGTGAGGACGGAAAAATCCTGGCCGACCTGCAGGACCCGAGCGGGGCCTACCCCGAAACCACAGCCGTCACCGAGACGGCCGAGCGCCTGTACATCCAGAGCCTG
This sequence comes from Polaromonas sp., assembly GCF_036676035.1. Lineage (GTDB taxonomy): Bacteria > Pseudomonadota > Gammaproteobacteria > Burkholderiales > Burkholderiaceae_C > Polaromonas. Next base: position 53,510 of record NZ_JAKFDR010000110.1, on the reverse strand, counting down.
CACGCCAAAGGGCTGGGCTGGCTGCCCAAACAGTAAACCCTGCGTCACCCCGCGCTGGGTGATCAGCGCCGGATGCGGCAGGGTTGGCTGGGACTTTGAAAATTGCTATCGAAAATATAGCTGCTTGCGCATATCCTGCTTGGGCTGGAGGCTTGTTTTTCTTGTAAGCTCAGGGGTTCACGGAGTGGGTTCCGCAGGCGGCACATTGGCCGGAACATCGGTCTGCGGCTCATCCGTATCGGGAGCGTCATCGGTTTTGCCTTCGGCCTTGCGCTTGAGTTTTTCTTCTTTTTTACGTTTTTTCGCAAGCTCTTTCTGGCGTTTTTCGTAGGAATAATTAGGAGTTGCCACGGCGTGCTTTCATGAATGAATAGCCCTTACTGTACTGCATCGCCGTCCATCGCTGTCAGAGGCTGGCCAGCGCCTGCGCCAGGTCGGCCTGCAGGTCAGCCACGGCTTCCAGACCCACGGAAAAACGCACCAGGCCGCCCTGGTGCGGCCATGGCATGGTGCGGATGTGGGGCACGTCGTAAGGCGCGCACAAGCTCATGGGGCCTGCCCAGCTGTAGCCCAGTTTGAAGAGCTTCAGGCTGTCGCAAAAGCCGTCAATCTGCGCCTGCGTGAACCCCGGCTTGAAGACGGCGCTGAAGAGGCAGGCCGCGGCGCTGCAGTCGCGTTTCCAGGTGGCATGACCGGGTGAGCCTTCCAGCGCCGGGTGCAGCACGGCAGCCACTTGCGGCTGGGCCTGCATCCAGGCCGCCAGCGCGCGCGTGGCGCTGTCCTGCGCCGCGTAGCGCAGGCCGATGGAATGCAGGCCGCGCAAGACCAGCTCCACATCGTTGCCGCCCACGCCGTGACCGACACGCATGTGGCACAGGCGGACCAGGCCGTGCAGTGCTTCACTGTTGGTCACGACCGAGCCCATCAGCACGTCGGCCCCGCCGCTGGGGTATTTGGTCAGTGCCTGCACCGAAATATCGGTGCCCGATTTGAACGCATTGAAAGCAATGCCAGCCCCCCAGGTATTGTCCAAAGCGGTGACGATGCCATCCGGATGGGCATGCTGACAGGCCTTGACCACCGCCACCAGGGCCGGCAAATCGGGAAACTCCAGCGTGATGGAACCCGGGGCCTCCAGCCATACCAGCCTGGTTTGAGGGCTGAGTTTGGCCGCCAGGTCGGCCGGGTCCATGGGGTTATAAAACCGGTGGGTGATGCCCCAAGCGGCCAGCTCGTGCTGGGCAAGGACCTTGTTGGGACCGTAGACGTTGTCGGGGATCAGCATTTCATCGCCCGACTTGAGCAGCGCCATGCCGACCAGTGACACCGCCGCCAGGCCGCTGGGTACCAGCGTGCAGAATTGGCCCCCCTCCAGCGTGGCAATCCGCTCTTCGAGTATGAAAGTGGTGGGCGTGCCGCTCAGGCCGTAGGTGTAGCCGGTCTTGTGCCGCCAGTCGCGGCTGCGCAAGGCCGCCACGCTGGGAAATATCACGGTGGAGGCTTTGTAAACCCCTGGAGGGATCGCCCCGAAACCCGCTGGCGGTACGTAGGGATGATGAATAAGTTGGGTGGATGAATCGCTCATGGGGCTATACCACCCACTTGCCCATCAACTGCGCGGGACTGAGCGAGTCGTAGCCTTCAAAGGGCTGGTGAATCCAGGGGTTGGTCGGCAGGAACTCCACCGAATAGTCGGGGGTGAAGATGGACAGGCCCTTGGTCCAGATCACGGCACTGCGCAGCTCGGTGATGGGTTTGTAGTTGTTGCGCAGTTGGTCAATCACGGCATTGAGCGTTTTCCCCGAGTCCGCCAGATCATCGACCAGCAGCACCTTGCCGGCAATTTCGCCCTTGGGCGTGGTGATGAAACGGGCGATGTCCAGATTGCCCTGCACCGTGCCGGCATCCGCCCGGTAGGAGCTGGTGGACATGATGGCCAGCGGCTTGTCGAAAATGCGCGACAAAATGTCCCCGGGCCGCATGCCGCCGCGCGCCAGGCACAAGATGGTGTCGAACTGCCAGCCCGATTGGTGAATCTTGATCGCCAGCTTTTCGATCAGGCTGTGGTACTCGTCATAGCTGACATACAGGTGCTTGCCGTCTTCGGTCAACATCTCAAACCTTTCCTTGTCTTTTGTAGTCCCGTGGCCCGACAGTATCAGGCGACGTAGGGGTTGCGCAACAGGATGGTGTGGTCACGGTCAGGGCTGGTGGAGATCATGTCAATCGGCACGCCCGTCACTTCTTCAATCCGCTGAAGGTACTGCTGGGCCGTCACCGGCAGCTCGTCATAGCGCGTGACGCCCACGGTGCTCTGGCTCCAGCCTGGCAGGGTTTCGTAAATCGGCTTGCAGCGGGCGATGTCATCCGCGCCCATGGGCAGGATGTCGATGACCACGCCGTCGAGCTCGTAGCCGGTGCACAGCTTGAGCTCGTCAATGCCATCGAGCACGTCCAGCTTGGTGATGCACAGACCCGACAGGCCATTGACCTGCGCCGAGCGCTTGAGCAGCGCCGCGTCAAACCAGCCGCAACGGCGGCTGCGACCGGTGGTCACGCCTTTTTCGGCACCCACGGTGCTCAGGTGGTAGCCCACGGTGCCGGGCTGCTCCCAGTCCAGCTCGGTCGGGAACGGGCCGCCGCCGACACGGGTGCAGTAGGCCTTGGTGATGCCCAGGATGTAGTGCAGCATGCCGGGGCCGACGCCGGCGCCGGCAGCGGCATTGCCGGCCACGCAGTTGCTGGAGGTCACGAACGGGTAGGTGCCATGGTCCACGTCGAGCAAGGTGCCCTGCGCGCCTTCAAACAGCAGGTTGGCGCCATCGCGGTGGGCATCATTGAGCTCGCGCGACACGTCGGCCATCATGGGTTTTAGCAGCTCGGCGTGGCGCATGGCCTCTGCATAAACCGTATCGAAATCGATGGCCGGTGCGTGCAGGTAGTTGGTCAGCACAAAATTGTGCAGGTCGAGCAGCTCGCGCAGCTTGGTCGCAAAGCGCTCCGGGTATTTGAGGTCCTGCACGCGCAGCGCACGGCGGGCAATCTTGTCTTCGTAGGCGGGGCCGATGCCGCGGCCGGTGGTGCCGATCTTGGTGGTGCCACCCTTCTCGCGGTAGGTTTCACGGGCAATGTCGAGTGCTGCGTGGAAAGGCAAAATCAGCGGGCAGGCCTCGCTGATGCGCAGGCGCGAGCGCACTTCCACACCGGCTTTTTCCAGCCCTTCAATTTCTTCAAACAGCTTGGCCGCCGACAGCACCACCCCATTGCCGATGTAGCACTTGACGCCCGGGCGCATGATGCCACTGGGGATCAGGTGCAAGGCGGTCTTGACGCCGTTGATCACCAGCGTGTGGCCGGCGTTGTGGCCGCCCTGGAAGCGCACCACGCCCTGCGACATTTCGGTGAGCCAGTCGACCAGCTTGCCCTTGCCTTCATCGCCCCATTGGGTTCCTACGACCACGACGTTGCGTCCCGCGGTTGCGGTTTGTTTGTTTGTCATCTTCGATTTCTCTGTAAGGATTCGGTTGAAATGGCGGGGCACTCGGCACGCTCGGGGCGCCCGTTACGCCCTGGCCTTGTTCAGTGGCTGAACCACCCATTGGCCGGCAATATGGGCCAGTTCGCGGTCACAGTCAAATTCGTTGACTTCGTGCTCATGCCCGGGCAAAACACAGGCGACGGTTTCACCGCCGGCGCGCAGGCTGGCGATGGCAGCGCGCAGGCCCGCTTCCTCGCCCCAAGGGGCGCGAATGGCTGCCTTCAGCGGTCGGGGCGCCAGTACGCTGACCAGTTCTTTCAAGTCCAGACTGAAACCGGCCGCCGGACGGTTGCGGCCGAACACGGCGCCAACCTCGTCGTAACGGCCGCCGCGCACCAGCTCGGCGCCCTGCCCGCCATCTTTTTGCCCATGGCCATAAATGGCAAAACGGGGGCCGCTGTAGTAGGCATAGCCGCGCAAATCCGCCAGGTCAAAACTGACCTTGACGCCACTGGCAAGATGTCCCACATGGGTTGCCAGCCATTTCAGGTTTTGCAGGGCCTGATGCACGCCGGGCGTGGTCTTGAAGGCTTTCTCAGCCTCCACCAGCACCGCCTCATCACCGTACAGTTGCAGCAGAGCCAGCAAGCCCTGGCTGGAGGCCTTGGAAATGCCGTCCTTGAGGCTGGCCAGCAGGCTCGCCAGTTCGCTGGCATCCTTGGCCGCCAGCGCGGCATGAATCTGGGCCAGTGTCCGGGTGCTGACTTTGGCGCCCCCCAGCAAGCTGCCCACGATGCGCACGTCGGCCATGTCCACCAACAGCTGGGTCACGCCGGCCGCGCGCAAACCCTCCAGCGCCAGCAACTGAGCCTCCAGATCGGCCTCAAGCCCGGCATGCCCGTAAATTTCAGCACCAAACTGCAAGGGTTCACGCGTGGCATGCGGGCGGTCTGCCCGGGTGTGCAGCACGGGGCCGCAGTAACAAAGACGGGCCACACCGTTGCGGTTGAGCAGGTGGGCATCAATGCGCGCCACCTGCGGCGTGGTATCGGCGCGCAGGCCCAGGGTGCGGCCGGACAGCTGGTCAACCAGCTTGAAGGTTTGCAGATCGAGCGCCTCGCCCGTGCCTGTGAGCAGGGATTCCAGGTGCTCCAGCAGTGGCGGCATGACCAGCTCGTAGCCGTAGCTGCGGGCCGTATCCAGAAACAGGCGACGCAGCTCTTCGATGTGGCGCGCCTCGGAGGGCAGGACATCGGCAATTTGATCCGGCAATTGCCATGATGACGACCAGGCGGGCATGGGTAATTTGGGGGGCTGTTAAATACGGGATTTTACCGGGCTTGGACGCTGTTTTTGGCCAAACCCTGGCCAGATGCGGCCGAAGGATTGAAATACCGGCATTAAACCGGCCTGGTCAGTCGCCTGCAACTCACCGGAAAAGAGCCCATAGCGCCAGGCCCACCAGCATGCTGCAAAGGCCAAAAAAGCGGATCTGGCCGTCGCTCATTTCAAGCATTTTTTGAAACATGCCGCGCCAGCGCCGGGGCGAGAAAAACGGCAGCAGGCCTTCGATCACCAGCATCAAGGCCAGCGCCAGCCAGAAGGTGTTGCCGTCCAAGACCGCGCTATCGCTATTTTTTACCGGAAGCCGGGGCAGCCGCACCCGAGCCGCGCATGGCCTTGAAAAAGTCCGACGACGGATCCAGCACCATCACATCGCTCTTCTTGTGGAAACTGGCCTTGTAGGCATCCAGACTGCGGTAGAACTGTGCAAATTGCGGGTCACGGCCAAACGACTCGGCGTAAATACGGGCCGCTTCGGCATCACCCTCGCCCTTGATTTTCTGGGCGTCACGGTAGGCATTGGCCACGGCGACTTCGCGCTGCCTGTCGGCATCGGCGCGGATTTTTTCACCTTCGGCAGCACCGGTGGAGCGCAGCTCGTTGGCCACACGCTTGCGCTCGGCTTCCATGCGCCGGTACACCGACTCCGTGATGGCCTCCACGTAGTCGACGCGCGTGATCCGCACATCCACCACATCCACGCCCCAAGGCTTGGCGCCCTGCACTGCCTGCAGCACCTCGCGCTTGACGTCGGCCATGAGGGCCTCGCGCTTGAGCGACAGCAAATCCTTCACGGTCCGCTTGTTGATTTCTTCCTGGAAGGCGTTGCGCACCACCCGGTTCAGCTGGTTGGCGCCGGCTTTTTCGTCCAGGCCGACGTTGCGGATGTACTCCGACGGCTGGGTAATCCGCCAGCGCACGTACCAGTCGATCACCACACGCTGCTTTTCAGCCGTCAGCATGGGTTCTGCGTCGGTGCTGTCGAGTGTCAGCAGTCGCTTGTCGATGTAGGACACATTCTGAAAGGGTGGCGGCAGCTTGAAATTCAAGCCAGGCTCGGTAATGACTTCCTTGATCTGGCCCAGCGCATACACCACGCCAAACTGACGCTGGTCAACCACAAACAGCATGGAACTGAGCAGCGCGAGCGCCACCAGCAGTGAAGAAGCAATAAATCCAACTCTATTCACGTTTGTCTTCCTTAGCGTGTGTCGCGGTCGCGCGTGCGGGACGAATCACGGGCACGGGCATCGATGGGCGGCAAGCTGGTGGCGGGTGCGGCCGGTGCGGGTGCGGGCGCTGCCGCGTTACCGGAGGCTGCGGCATCGGTGCCCGCTGCGCCGCCTTGAGCGCTCATTTGCATGATCTTGTCGAGCGGCAGATACAGCAAATTGGAACCCTGGCGCGACTCCACCATGACCTTGGTGACATTGCTGTAGACCTGCTGCATCGTGTCGATGTACATGCGGTCACGGGTGACTTGCGGCGCCTTCTGGTATTCGGTCAGCACGGAGCGAAAGCGCTGGGCATCGCCCTGGGCCTGCGCCACGATGCGGGCCTTGTAGGCCTCGGACTCTTCCTTGAGCCTTGAAGCCGAGCCGACAGCCCGCGGAATCACGTCGTTGGCATAGGCTTGCGCCTCATTCTTCGCACGCTCGCGCTCCTGGCCAGCCTTGAGCACATCATCAAAGGCCGACTGCACCTGCTCGGGCGGGCGCACGCCGCTTTGCTGCAGATTGATGCCCACCACTTCAACCCCCACCTTGTAGCGGTCCAGAATGGTTTGCATCAGCACGCGAATTCGCGGCCCGATTTGATCCCGCTCCTCGGCCAGCGCTGTATCCATCTTCATTTTGCCGACCACCTCGCGCACCGCCGTTTCCGCCGCCTGCACCACGGCGCCTGCCGGGTCCTTGCTCTCGAACAGGTAGGCGCGCGCGTCGCTCAGGCGGTACTGCACGGCAAACTTGATCTCGACAATGTTTTCGTCTTCGGTCAGCATGGCCGACTCTCGCAAGCCGGTGGCCTTGATGATGGAATCGCGCCCCACGTCGACCGAACGAATCTGGGTGACCACCACCATCTCGTGGCGCTGTATCGGGTAGGGCAGGCGCCAGTTGAAACCGGCGCCCACCGTGGAGTGGTATTTACCGAACTGGGTGATGACGGCCTGCTGGCCCTCCTGGACAATGAAAAAGCCGGTGCCCAACCAGATCAGCGCAGCCACGCCGCCGATGAGTCCGACGCCAATACCGGCACTTTTCATGTCGGGCTGAAAACCGCCGCCATTGCCGTTGCTGCCCCCGCCAAACCCGCCGTTGCCACCCCGCTGGCCGGCATTTTTGGCGCCGCCAAAAAGCCCACCCAGCTTGCGGTTGAAATCACGCCAGAGTTCGTCCAGGTCCGGCGGGCCTTGATTGGGGCCCTGACCTTGTGGCCGATTGCCGCCGGGCTTGGAGTCCGGGCTGTCTTCGCGCCCGGCCTCAGGCTTGGACTCGCCAGGCGACGACTTGTCATCGTCACGTCCCCAGCGGGGGTCGTTCAGATTGAACATGCCTTGGGCGCGTTGTTTCAGCCGTGCCGGCAAGGTCGTCAGCGTCTGTAGCACAGGGTTCAAATTCATGGAATCAGGCTCTCACTTTTTTTCATTTCCCGACATTGTGCCTAATCAAGCCAGCGGGTCAGGCAACGGCCTCAGCTATTTGAGGGAAATCCTCATTCTGGACCTTGGAAGCGTGGCTGGCCAGCAACTGGCGCAGCAGCGGCAGGCCTTCGCCGGTTTGGGCGCTGACAAACACCCGATCGACACGCGTAGCCGCATCCGAAAACGCATCTTTGATCTCGAACATGTCCACCAGCAGCTGCGGCCGGCGTGCTTTTTCAAAGGCATCGAGCTTGTTAAATACCAGGATTTGCGGCACCGCCGCCGCGCCAATCTCGCTCAACACCCGCTGCACCTGCTCAATCTGCTCGAGATAGTTCGGATTGGCAGCATCGACCACATGCAACAGCAAGTCGGCATCAGCCGCCTCCTGCAAGGTCGCGGCAAAGGCGTCGATCAGGCCGTGCGGCAAATCGCGAATGAAGCCCACCGTGTCTGACAGGGAGACGGAGCGGCTGGCATCGCCCAGATACAGCTGCCTCGTGGTGGTGTCGAGCGTGGCAAACAACTGGTCTGCCGCATAGGCCCGCGCCTTGACGAGCGCGTTGAACAGGGTGGATTTGCCGGCGTTGGTGTAGCCCACCAGCGAGATGGTGAAGGAGTTGCGCCGTTCGCGCTGCCGGCGCTGGGTCTGCCGTTGCCTGATGACTTTGGCCAACCGCTCTTTGGTGCGCTTGATGGCGTCGCCAATCATGCGCTTGTCCAGCTCGATCTGCTTTTCACCCGGGCCGCCGCGCAAGCCCGCGCCACCGGTCTGGCGCTCCAGGTGCGACCAGCGGTGCACCAGGCGTGTCGACAAATACTGCAAACGAGCCAGTTCGACCTGCAGTTTGCCCTCGTGGCTGCGGGCGCGCTGGGCAAAAATCTCCAGAATCAGCAAGGTCCTGTCATTGACAGGCAATTCCATGTGCCGCTCAAGATTGCGCTGCTGGGCAGGGCTGAGGGCCTGGTCGAACAGCACTTCGGTCGCGCCGGTCTCCAGGGCCAGCATCTTGATTTCATCGGCCTTGCCGCTACCGACGAACAGGGCGGCATCCGGGGCCTTGCGTTTGCAGACCACGCGCGCCACCGGTTGCATGCCGGCAGTCTGGGCGAGCAGGCCCAGTTCTTCAAGCCCGGCATCAAAATTGGGAAAGCCAAGATCAACCCCCACCAAAATGACGGGGGGCTGCGCATTCGCTAAAAGGTCCGGTCTCAGCTGGCTGGGCTTTCTTCTGATTCTGCGGTGGAAAAATTCACCGCGCGACCAGGGACAATGGTTGAAATGGCGTGCTTGTAAACCATCTGGGTGACGGTATTGCGCAGCAGGACCACATACTGGTCAAACGACTCGATTTGACCCTGCAGCTTGATGCCGTTCACCAGGTAAATAGAGACGGGCACATGCTCGCGGCGAAGCGTATTGAGAAAAGGGTCTTGCAAGAGCTGACCTTTGTTATTGCTCACGATATTCTCCGTGTTCAAGAGTTGTTGATTAAGGCTTCACCTTACCACAGCGCCCCGGTGGCGCAAGTGGTTCTAGCCTGATTCCTTGTCCGCATAGGGGTTCTGCGAGGTTTTCATCTGGATCCGCATGGGCGTACCCACAAGGTCAAACTCCTTGCGAAAACGCCCTTCCAGGTAGCGTTTGTAGGAGTCGGTCACGTGCTCCAGCGAGTTGCCGTGAATAATGATGACGGGCGGGTTCATGCCGCCCTGGTGGGCGTAGCGCAATTTCGGGCGGAACATGCCGGAACGCTGGGGCTGCTGGAACTGCACCGCCTCCAGCAGCAGACGGGTCAGTACCGGCGTGGACATTTTCCGGTTGGCCGAGGCATGGGCCTGGATGATGGACTTCCAGACCGGCGCCAGCCCCTGGCGCTTGATGGCCGAGATCTGGTGCAGCGAGGCAAACTTCAAAAATGCCAGCCGGGTTTCAATCGAGCGCGCCAGCATTTCACGCTGGTAAGCGTCGACGGCATCCCATTTGTTGACCGCCAGCACCACGGCACGGCCACTTTCAAGGATGTAACCGGCAATATGCGCATCCTGGTCGGTCACGCCCTGGGTGGCATCGAGCAGCAACAGCACCACATTGGCGCTTTCGATGGCCTGCAGGGTCTTGACCACGGAAAACTTCTCGATCGCCTCAAAAACCTTGCCCTTGCGGCGCAGGCCGGCGGTGTCGATCAGTTCAAACTTCTGCCCGTCACGCTCAAACGGCACCGAAATGGCATCCCGGGTCGTGCCGGGTAAATCAAAAGCCACCAGCCGCTCTTCGCCCAGCCAGGTGTTGATGAGGGTGGATTTGCCCACATTCGGTCGACCGGCCACGGCCAGCCTGATGACGGAAGGGTCCTGGGGTTCAAGATCTTCGCCGGGCTCAGGCAGGTTCAGGGGCGCCAGGGCCAGATCCACCAGCGAGCGTATGCCCTGCCCGTGCGCGGCGGACACCGGCAGCACCTGGCCCAGCCCCAGCTCGAAAAACTCGGACAGCTGCACCCCCTCCTGCATGCCTTCGGCCTTGTTGGCCGTCAGCACCGTGGGCTTGCCCAGCTTGCGCAGATAGCTGGCAATGTCATGGTCTTGCGCGCTGATGCCGGCACGCGCATCGACCACAAAGATCACCACATCGGCTTCGGCCACGGCTTGCCGCGTCTGCTTGGCCATTTCCTTGTAGATGCCGCTGATGGCGTCGGGCTCAAAACCGCCCGTATCGATCACGATGTACTCGTGTTCGCCCAGCTTGCCGTTGCCGTAGTGACGATCCCGTGTCAACCCGGCAAAGTCCGCAACAATGGCATCGCGCGACTTGGTGAGTCGATTAAAAAGGGTCGATTTCCCCACATTGGGGCGACCGACCAGTGCAATAACAGGTTTCATCAAACAGGTTTCAGGCAAATTGCCGTTTATTCAGGCCTAAAGCCGTAGATACCGCCGTTGCGGGTGACCGCCACCAGCGTGTTGCCAGCCAGTGCCGGCGCGGCCATGACGGGAGATCCATCCGTCGTCAGCCGGTTTAACAGGGAGCCGTCTTCACGGGACAGCAGATGGACAAAACCTGAAGCGTCACCAATCGCCACCGAACGGCCGACGAGCAGAGGCGCTGTCAGGTTGCGATAGCGCAGGCGGTCGGTCGTCCAGGCGCGTTCGCCATCGCTGCGGCGCCAAGCCAGCACTGTGCCGTCAGCCTCGGTGCCAAAAACCAGGCGGTCATCGCCGTGCACCCCTTGCATGCCATTGGCCGGCTTGGTCCAGAGCAGGCTGCCGCGCGCCGCATTGACGCAGCCCACGCTGGACTGGAAAGCCCGGGCGCAGACCGTATCGCCGACCCGGCTGACATGGCTTACCAGATCGACCAGGCGCTCCACATCGTTGATGCCCCGCGGCGAAGCGATGGGGGCTTCCCAGCGAATGCTACCGTTGGAGGGGTTCAGGCCCGTCAGTCGGCCCGCCAAACCCACCACCAGTGTATCGCCCACCGCCAGCATGACGCCGGACTGGCGCAAGACCAGCGGCTCGCTGGGGCGCTGCTGCGTCCACAGCTTGCGGCCGGTCTGGCCATCGAAAGCGTTGACCGACCGGTCAGCCGCCAGTACAAAAACACGGCCCCCGGCCACAAAAGGCGCGGTGTAGGCCAGGGCATTGAGTTTGTGGCGCCAGAGCTCGCGGCCATCCTGCAGCGTCACCACCTCGTTGGCTTTGGTGACGACCGACGCGAGCTTGCCGTCGCTGCCGACGCCGGCGGCAATCGGGCCGCCCACGCTGGTGCGCCAGAGGTCGCGCCCGCTGACCGCATCCAGGGCGGCCACGGCACCATCGCCGCTGGCCACCAGCACCGAATTGCCGCTGACATGGACATCGAGCGGAAAGTTCACCTCGCCGATGCGGGCACTCCAGCTCTGCTTGGCAGCGACCAGTGCTGCAACCAGCGGCAACTCTGCCGGCTTGGGTTTGTTGGCGCCGCCGGAACAGGCCGCCAAGATTGCTATCAAAACAATAGCTGCAGGCGCACGTACAACAAGGGCTAGGGGTTTAAATGATTTTAAATTCACTTTTTAACCTCCGTGGCAGGCGCTGCTGCAGCCGCTGCAGCCGAATTCGGTGCAGCCATGGTCGGATCAACGCCCAGGGCGTTGAGCTTGACTTCCACCAGGCGGCGGTACTCCGCACGCTCGTCAAGACCCTTGTAGGCTTTTTCGTATTCGGCTTTGGCTTCGTTTTTCTTGCCCTGAGCGGCCAGGATGTCGCCACGGCGATCCGCCGCCAGGGCAACAAAGTCTTTGGGGAAAGTGCCCGAGAGCTGCTGCAGCGCCTCGTCATAGGCCTTGTTTTCCATCAGCACGCCGGCCAGGCGCAGCTTGGCGATCGCCTGATAACCCTCATCCGAGGCCTTGCCAGCCACCCAGCTCAAAGCGGCCTTTGAAGCATCGACATTGCCTTTGTCATAGTAGGCCCGGGCCGCCAGCAGGCCGGCCTGCTGCGCATAGGTGGTGCTGCCATAGCGGTCTTTCATGTCGGCCAGCGCCCGGTCGAGCTTGGCGACTTCACCGGATTGCACGGCACGCTCCACTTCGTCATACATGACGGCCGCTTGCGCGGCCTGACTGCGCTGCCAGTACTGGTAGCCGTTCCAGGCGGCCACCGCCCCGAACACGGCGATCAAGGCCCAGGTGATCAGGTCACCGTATTGCTTCCAGAAGTGTTTCAGCTCGTCAAGCTGCTCCTGCTCTTCCAAATCGAGATGTTTTGCCATAAAAATCCAGTCGCCTGCCAAATGAATTGTGGTGATTGTAGGGGTCGGGGCCTGGCGCTCAGCGCAGGGTGTGAGCCCAGACCGGCACGTCTTGCAGCTTGCGCAGCATCTGCGCCTGGGCCGCGTCCATTTTGTCGCCGCGCAGGGCCTTGACCGCAACGCAGCCTTGGGCCAGCTCGGCCTCACCGAAGATCAGTGCGAATCTCGCGCCGCTGCCATCGGCTTTCTTGAACTGCGACTTCATGCTGCCCATGCCCTCCAGGCCGGCACCGGCATGCATCTGCACGCTGACGCCCGCGGCGCGCAAAGCCTGCAGGGTTTGCAGGGCCACCGGCAAGGCCGATGCCTCGGGAATCACGGCATAGGCATCGGGGACCAGCGCCGGGACAGCCTTGCCGTTTTCCTTGATGAGCTCGAGCACGCGCTCCACACCCAGCGCCCAGCCCACGGCCGGCGCCGGTTTGCCGCCAATTTGCTCCATCAGGTAGTCATAACGGCCACCGGCGCAAATCGTGCCCTGCGCGCCCAGACTCTCGGTGATGAACTCGAACACGGTGAGGTTGTAGTAGTCCATGCCCCGCACCAGCCGCGGGTTGATCCGGTAGCCGATGCCGTTGGCCTCGAGCATGGCCTTGACGCCGTTGAAGTGCTTGAGCGACGCTTCACCCAGGAAGTCGATCAGCTTGGGGGCCGACTCCACCACCGCCTGCATGGCCGGGTTCTTGGTGTCCAGGATGCGCAGCGGGTTGCTGTGCAGGCGGCGCAGGGCGTCATCATCGAGGAGCGCCGCGTTTTTCTCAAAATGTGCGATCAGCTCGGCGCGGTGCTGCCTGCGCTCTTCCGGCTGGCCCAGGCTGTTGATTTCCAGCCGCACATCCTTGAGGCCCAACGCTTTCCACAAGGCATCGGCCAGCAAAATCAGTTCGGCATCGACCTCGGCACCGGCAAAGCCCAGCGCCTCGGCGCCGATCTGGTGAAACTGGCGGTAGCGGCCGCGCTGGGGCCTTTCATGCCGGAACATCGGGCCCATGTAGTACAGCCGCTTGCCGCCCTCGTACAGCATCGAGTGCTCGATCACGGCCCGCACCACACCGGCGGTGCTCTCGGGACGCAGCGTCAGCGCCTCGCCGTTGAGCTTGTCTTCAAAGGAGTACATCTCCTTTTCAACAATATCGGTGACTTCGCCCAGGCTGCGGACAAACAGCGGTGTCGGCTCGACGATGGGCGTGCGGATATTGCGGTAGGCATAGCGTGCCATCAGCGAGCGCACGGTTTCTTCCAGCCATTCCCAGCGCGCCGATTCGGGCGGCAAAATGTCATTCATGCCTTTGACGGCAACGATTTTTTCAGCCATGAGTGTAGTTACGCGGTGACGGCAGCGTGCTGGCTGCCGAAACGCTTTTCAATGTAGTTTTCAACGATGACCTGGAATTCCTGCGCAATGTTGTCGCCGCGCAGGGTCAGTCTTTTTTCGCCATCAATAAACACCGGTGCGGCCGGCGCCTCGCCGGAGCCCGGCAGGCTGATGCCGATGTCGGCGTGCTTGCTTTCGCCGGGGCCATTGACGATGCAGCCCATGACGGCCACCTTGAGCGCCTCGACACCCGGGTACTGCTCGCGCCAGACCGGCATCTGGGCCCGCAGGAAATCATCAATCTGCTTGGCCAGCTCCTGGAAGGTGGTGCTGGTGGTGCGACCACAGCCCGGGCAGGCGGTGACGCTGGGCACAAAGTTGCGCAAACCCAGCGCCTGCAGGATCTCGGAGGCAATCACGACCTCCTGGGTGCGCGCTTCGCCGGGCTGGGGGGTCAGGGAGACACGGATGGTATCGCCAATGCCCTCCTGCAGCAGGATGGACAGCGCCGTCGCCGAAGCCACCGTGCCCTTGGTGCCCATGCCGGCCTCGGTCAGGCCCAGATGCAGCGCATAGTGGCAGCGTTTCGCAAGCTCGCGGTACACCGACACCAGATCCTGCACACCGCTGACTTTGCAGGACAGGATGATCTGGTTACGGCTCATGCCCATGTCTTCGGCCATGCGCGCCGAGTCAATGGCGGAGGTAATCAAGGCCTCGTACATCACCTGTTTGGCATCCCAGGGCGTGGCACGTGCGCTGTTCTGGTCCATCAGGCTGGCCAGCAACTCCTGATCGAGGCTGCCCCAGTTCACGCCAATGCGCACCGCTTTGTTCCAGCGCATGGCCGCTTCAATCATCTGGCCAAACTGCCGGTCACGCTTGTCGCCTTTGCCCACGTTGCCGGGGTTGATGCGGTATTTGGACAAGGCCTCGGCGCAAGCGGGATAGTCCGTCAGCAGGCGATGGCCGTTGTAATGAAAATCGCCAATCAGGGGCACGTCAATGCCCATGCGGTCCAGCTGTTCGCGCACATGAGGCACCGCCTGGGCCGCCTCGGGGGTATTGACCGTGATGCGAACCATCTCCGAGCCGGCCAGCGCCAGCTCCTTGACCTGGATGGCCGTGCCAATGGCATCCACGGTGTCGGTATTGGTCATGGACTGCACACGCACCGGCGCATCGCCCCCGACCGTGACCACGCGCGAGCCCCAGACGACTTGGGCTTGACGGGAGCTGCGGGCCTTGGGCCAGGCCGACTCAACAGGAAGGCAGGACTGCACTACTTCACCTCGAATCGGGCAACATTGTCCCTGGCCAGCGGCTTCAAATCAAAAACCTGGCCGCGAATATGAACGCTCGTCGCATCCGCACGCCCTACCACGGCGGCCAGCGGCAGCGCGCCGGAAGCACCCGCAACCTCGCCGGCGCTCAGAGTGCGGCGCAGCACCACCTGGCCTTTGGCATCGGTCACCTCCACCCAGGACTCCCCTTTCGCCCTGAACACCACAATCCCTGGGGGCGCCGGCTGCGCAGCGGCACTGGCCGTTGCGGCCGGTCCAGCCAGGACCGGCGCCGGGCTCGCGGTCGTGGCCGTAGAAGGAGGCGCTGGTGCGGCGACGGGGACCGTGGGCGCGGACGTCAGGCTGGCAGCCAGAACAGGCGCCGGCGGCGACGTCACCGTGGTTGACACCATGGCGGGCGCCTCTGTCGGCCAGGCAGAGACGGCGGGCTTGGCATTGTCAGGCACGTCGGTTGCCGCGGTCGCTGCCGTTGCGGGCGGGCGGGCGGGTGCGGTGGCTACCGCAGAAGTTTCAGCCACGGATTGGCCTTCGCCAGAGCCCGGTTGCACGGCCGGAAAAAAAATCAGCACCAGCGCGCCTAGCAGCAGCAGCAGGCCCCCCAGCACGGCAGGCCGGGAGATTTGGGTCCACAAGGATGGGCCGGGGCCGTCACTGGGCGCACGAAAAGGGGCATTGATGCCCTTGTCCTGATGATTGAGCTTCGGAGCGCTGGATTGCGGCAGCCGGCTCAGCACCTCCGTGGCATCCATTTTGAGACTGCGACAGACGCTGGAAGCCAGCGCACGCACGAAAACCGCATCGGGCAACAAGTCAAGGCGGTCTGCTTCCAGCGCTTCAAGCTTCTTCACCGGCACTTTGAGCGATACCGCGAGCGCGGCAATATGCAGGCCAGCGGCCTCGCGGGCGGATTTGAGCAAGGTGCCGGCGGAAGGTCCCTGCACCCCATCCACGTTCGCGCCTTGCGCAGCCATCGCGGACTGATCCATTGCCAACGAACCCCCAAACTCACTCATTAAAGGCACCTCTCTCGTAAGCCCCGGCTTCGCGGGACTGCCCAAAGCGTTTTTTCAGCTGGTCGCCCAGCTGCAGCATGGCCTGGCGGTTATTGAGCCGCTGTTCGACCTTGACGCCGAGCCACAGGGTTTCGGCATTGGCCAGATCGCTGTTATTGATGCGCCGAATGTAGAACTGGGCACGCGTCAGGTCACCACGGCCATACAGCAGGTTGGCCAGGTTGTAGCCCGTGATCGGGTTGCCGGCATCGAGCTCGTAGGAACGCGTCAAGCTGACCTCAGCTTCCGCCATCTGTCCGGCCTGGACCTGGCACAGGCCTTGCGCCATCAGGGTTTTGGCCTGACCGCCATAGGCTGGATTGGCGATGGCCTGCCCAAACAGGCGAAACGATTCACTGAAGCGGGCCTGCCGGCACATCAGCCAGCCGTAGTTGTGTGCGACATCGCCATCACGCGGATTAAGCACCAGGGCACGGCGAAAACTGTCTTCCGCCATGGGAATGTCGTTCATGCGGAGATAGACCAGGCCACGCAGGTTGTAGGCATCGGCAAAGCCGGGATCGACCGCCAGCGACTGCTTGATTTCGTCCAGCGCGACATTGGTCTGCCCCTGCTCGAAATAGCCGACAGCCAGCTCCAGCCGGAGACGGGCCCTCCGGCGGCTTTCGGGCTCGTCCGACTCGGTCATGATTTCACTGCCAGCGGCCGAGCCAGGTGAGCCCGGCTGACTGGCGCAGCCGGCCAGCAAAACAGCCGCCCAGCAGGCTGACAGCCAAATAGCATTCCTGACCAGCCTCATACACTTGTCTCCTTGGCAACGACCACCTTGATCCCCCCGAGCATACCTTGCCGCTGCGCCGCCATGCGCTGCTCGACGCCGGTCCGGTCCTGCACATCGCCGGCCAGCTGGCCGCAAGCGGCATCAATATCGTCGCCACGGGTTTTCCGGACGGTGGTCACGATGCCGGCGTCCATCAGGATTTTGGCAAACGCCATCACCTGCGGCATGTCCGAGCGCTTCAGGCCGGACGCGGGAAACGGGTTGAACGGAATCAGGTTGAACTTGCAGGACAGCCCCTGCGCCGCATGCTTTTGCATCAGAGCCACCAGCTGGCGGGCATGCTCAGGCTGGTCGTTCACCCCTTCGAGCATGCAGTACTCAAACGTGATGAAATCCCGCGGCGCGGCCGCCTGGTAACGGGTGCAGGCTTCGAGCAGCTCGGCAATCGGGTATTTACGGTTCAGCGGCACCAGGTTGTCGCGCAAGACATCTTGCGGCGCATGCAGCGAGACCGCCAGTGCCACCGGACAATCCTGGGCCAGACGATCGATCATGGGCACCACCCCCGACGTTGACACCGTCACCCGGCGACGCGACAGGCCATAGCCATGGTCGTCGAGCATGACTTTGAGGGCCGGCAGCAGCTGCGAGTAATTTTGCAGCGGCTCACCCATGCCCATCATCACCACATTGGAAATGACGCGCTCGTCCCGGCCCAGGTGCTTGCGCAGGAAATGCTCTGCAAACCACAGCTGGGCCACGATCTCGGCCGTCGTCAGGTTACGGCTGAAGCCCTGGTGCCCGGTCGAGCAGAAACGGCAGCCCACGGCGCAACCCGCCTGCGATGAAATGCAGAGCGTGCCGCGGTCGGCTTCGGGGATGAATACAGTCTCGATGACGTCGCCGCCGCCCACATCGAACAGCCACTTGATGGTGCCGTCGGCGGAATCGTGCCGGGAAACGACCTTCAGGCCCTGGACGTGGGCCGACGCAGCGAGCTTTTCGCGCAGCGATTTGGCCAGATCGGACATCTGATCGAAGCCCGAAACACCGCGCTGGTGAATCCACCGGAACAGCTGCGTCGCGCGGAAGCGCTTTTCTCCAAGCCGCTCGCAAAAGGCGGCCAAGCCCTCGAGATCGTAGTCAAGCAGGTTGGCCGTCATTGCATGAGCGTTAAGTGTATTAGCGTGAATAGATGTTCATGCCTGGGAAGAAGAAGCTGATCTCCACCTGGGCAGTGTCGGCAGCATCGGAGCCGTGCACGGCATTGGCATCAATGCTTTCGGCGAAGTCGGCGCGGATAGTGCCGGCTGCGGCTTTCTTCGGGTCGGTCGCGCCCATCAGGTCGCGGTTTTTCAGGATGGCGCCCTCGCCTTCCAGCGCCTGGATCATCACCGGGCCGGAAATCATGAATTCAACCAGGTCCCTGAAGAAAGGACGCTCTTTGTGCACGGCGTAGAAAGCCTCGGCTTCACCACGTGACAGGTGGGCCATCCTGGCAGCGACCACTTTCAGGCCGGCCGCTTCGAAGCGTGCATAGATTTGACCAATGACGTTTTTTGCAACGGCATCGGGTTTGATGATGGAGAGGGTGCGTTCGATCGCCATGAAATTTTCCTTAACCTTGATTTCTTGATTTATTCGAATTGAACAAAGCCCATGATTTTAACCTGCAGGCCCTGCTTTTATTCAACCTTATACGGCGTGGTGTTTAACGCAGAACTCAGCGGTTTCCGCCCCGATTGCCACCACCGCGGTTTCCACCGCCGCCCCGGCGCTGCCCGCCTCCACCACCTGCGCCACCACCACTGCCCCCGCGGCGCGGCCCCTGGCCTTGACGCTGGCGGGTAAAGGTATCGGCGCCGATGTAGCCGAAGGAGGTTTTCATGGGGTCAGGCTGGGAGCCACCAGGGCCCTTGTCACTTCGGTCGCCCCGGTCATCGCGGCGTTTTTGCCCTTGCGAGCCGGAACTTCCGCCGAAATTGCCCGGCGGCTGGCCGGTCCGTGGACCGGCCCCTCCAAAATTGCCCTGGCCCCGTCCTTTTCCACCGCGGCGCCGGTTCCCGGCACCCTCCCGGGGCGCACCCGTTCGATGATTCAGGGGCGGTTGAAACTCATGGGGGTCTTGATCCGCAGCCTCAGGTTGTTGCAGCTGTTGCGGCGCTTCTGGTGCTTGCGACACCCTTGTCTGCCCTGCGTCCGTCGCCGGCGAACGACCCCGTCCGCCGCGCGAGCGATCGCCCCGGCGGGGCCCACGGCCCTGACGGCCTTCGCCAGCGTCGCCTTCACCGCCCGGTTCCTGGGCATTTTTCGGCGGACGTGGGTCAGCCCGGGATTCGGAGCGGGTGACAGCATTGGTCAGCGCCCAGATATCGCGCTCATCCAGTTCCACAAACGCGCCCCGCTTCAAACCGCGGGGCAGCACCATGGCGCCGTAGCGTATGCGTATCAGGCGGCTGACCGCATGGCCGACCGCTTCAAACATGCGCCGCACCTCGCGATTGCGCCCTTCGGAGATGGTGACCCGGTACCAGCAGTTGGCGCCTTCCCCACCGCCGGCCTCCATCGAGCTGAACTGAGCCACACCATCGTCCAGGTTCACCCCTTCGAGCAGGCGCTTTTTTTCTTCATTGCTTAACGCGCCCAGCACCCGGACTGCGTACTCCCGCTCCAGCCCAAAGCGCGGGTGCATCAGCTTGTTGGCCAGCTCGCCCGAACTGGTCAACAGCAGCAAGCCTTCGGTATTGAGGTCCAGGCGGCCTACCGACTGCCATTTGCCCTGAAACAGCTTGGGCAGGCGGCGGAACACGGTGGGACGGTTTTGCGGATCGTCATGCGTCACCACCTCGCCGGCAGGCTTGTGGTAGGCAATCACACGAGGCGGCGGCGGCGCAATGCGCACCCGGATGGGCTTGCCATTGACCTTGATGGTGTCGCCAAACTGGATGCGCTGGCCGATGTGGGCCGGCTCGGCATTGACCGAAATGCGCCCTTCCAGAATCAGCTGCTCCATTTCCAGGCGTGAGCCGAGGCCGGCCTGCGCCAGCACTTTGTGCAGCTTGGGGGTTTCGGGCTGCGCCGACAGTACCCGCTTGGGCAACTCAAGCGCTGCATCTTCTTCATCCGCATCGAATTGCCCCGTGACCACGTCTTCAAAGCGGTAGCCCGTGCCTGAAGGCGAAGGCGTTTGAGCCGGCGGGGCTGGCTCAGCGGCAGGCCCGGTCAGGACCTCAGGAGCTGGCTCATTGCTAGCTATCAATTCAGTAGCATCTGGCGCAATATCCACGCCGGCTGATGCCTTTTTTGGCTCTTCATCAGGATGAGGAGCCTCAGGAAACGGATGGTCTTGTGAGTTCATGCTTTGATGCTTTTACATTCATGCGAGTGGATCGCTGGCGGTCTCTGTCTGGCTGTCCGCCTGCAGGTTTTGCAGGTTTTGCAGGTTTTCGGAAGATGCGGCGGCCACAGACTCTGCGAACAACAGCTCGGCGCCGGCAAGCTGCTCCTGCCCGGACGTCCCGGCGCCTGCCTCCACCGCTGTGTCGGCCGCGGGTGCCGCAATGCCAAATTCAATCTGTTCGAGCATGGCTGCCTGCCCGTTTGCGCTGTCCATGGCCGGCAGTTGGTCGAGCGACTCGACACCCATGTCGTCGAGGAACTGCCGTGTGGTGGCATACAGCGCGGGGCGCCCCACGGTTTCACGGTGGCCAATCACCTCCACCCAGCCGCGGTCTTCCAGCTGCTTGAGCAGCAGGCTGTTGACCGTGACCCCACGGATATCTTCCATGTCGCCACGCGTCACCGGCTGGCGGTAAGCAATGATGGCCAGGGTTTCAAGCGTCGCCCGGGTGTACTTGGGTGGTTTTTCAGGGTGCAGGCGGTCCAGGTATTCCCGCATCTGGGGGCGGCTCTGGAAACGCCAGCCGGTGGCCACATGCACCAGTTCAACCCCTCGTCCGGCCCAGTCGTTTTGCAACTCCTGAAGCAAAAACTTGATCGTATCGGCCGTCAGCACCCCGTTGAACAAAACACCCATCTCGCGCAAAGGCAGCGGCTGCTGTGCGCAAATAAGTGCCGTTTCGAGGATGCGCTTCGCATCCGTCGTATTCATGATTGTTAGTTCCGAAAAAAGCGAGACAAGGCGCTTGGCAGCGCAATTCACAGCTATGCGCAACCACTTCTTCAGGGGCGCTGTGTTGCAGGTAGCAAAAAACTACTGAAGTTGATTGTATCTCAGCCCCAAACTGGCCGTGGCCGCCAGCAGGTCGGCCGGCAGCGGCGAGCGGAACTCCAGCGCCGCGCCGGTCACCGGGTGCGCAAAGGCCAGCCGGCAGGCATGCAGCGCCTGACGGGTCAGCCCGCCGGCCAGCTTGCCGCCATACAGCTCATCGGCGACCAGCGGATGGCCCAGGCAGGCCATGTGAACCCGTATCTGGTGCGTGCGGCCGGTCTGCAGCTTGCACTTGACCAAGCAGTGCTTGTCCTGGTTGTCCAACAGCGTGATCTCGGTCAGGGCTGCTTTGCCGGCATGCTTGTCCAGATCCACCACGGCCATGCGCAGACGGTTGCGTGGATCGCGCCCAATCGGCAAGTCTACCTGGCGCGTCCGGGCGCCGGTCCAGGGCCCGTGGGCCAGCGCCAGGTACTCCCGGCTCACGGTGCGCGCCGCAATCATGCTGACCAGCTGGTCCATCGCCTGCCGCTGGCGGGCCACCACCATCAGCCCGCTGGTGTCTTTGTCGAGCCGGTGCACGATGCCCGCACGCGGCAGGAAGTGGGCTTGCGCGTCACGCGCCAGCAAACCATTGAGCAGGGTTCCGCTCCAGTTGCCCGGCGCCGGATGGACCACCAGACCGGCCGGCTTGTTGATCACCAGCAGATGCTCGTCCTCAAACAGCACCTCCAGCGCCATCGCCTCGGGTTTGAAGGCCTGGCTCTGGGGCGTCGGTTTGAGCTCGATGGTGAGCTGGTCCGCCGCCTTGACCTTGGCCGACGGCTTGGTCACCGTCCGGCCGTTGAGTTGCACCGCGCCCTGCTCAACCAGCTGCTGGAGATAGCTGCGGGAGAACTCGGGCACGATGCCGGTCAAAGCGCGGTCAAGACGGTCCCCGTGATTCTGCGCCGGAACCGCAACCTGGCGCAATTCAAGTTCGGCGCCGCCGTCTGCGTCGTCCTGCGCCTCGTCCGGCAGGCTGTTTGCCGCCGCAGCGGTCGATATAATCAATGGGCTTTGTCCAGAATCAGTCATCAAGAAGGTCGGTTGTGATGTTTTCCACCAAATTATCGGTTGTTCCCGCTGCATCACCACGGGCTGCAGCCCTTCTTGCGTTTGCGTTGTCCCTGCTCATGGCCGGCTGCTCGAGCACCGTCAAGGACCCCACGGCGAACTGGAGCCCCAACAAGATTTACGCGGAGGCCAAGGACGAGTCCAACTCCGGGGCCTACGACAAGGCCGTCCCTCTGTTTGAAAAGCTTGAAGGCCGGGCCGCAGGCACCGCGCTGGCCCAGCAGGCCCAGATTGAAAAGGCCTACGCCCAGTACAAAGGCGGCGATCAAGCCCAGGCGATTGCCACCCTGGACCGTTTCATCAAGCTGCATCCCAGCAGCCCGGCGCTCGATTACGCCCTGTACCTCAAGGGCCTGGTCAATTTCAATGACAACCTGGGCCTCTTTGGCTTTTTGTCCCAGCAGGACCTGTCCGAGCGGGACCAGAAATCCGCCAAGGAATCCTTCGAATCGTTCAAGGAGCTGCTGGCCCGCTTCCCGGACTCCCGCTATACGCCGGACGCACGCCTGCGCATGAGCTATATCGTCAACTCCCTGGCCCAGTCCGAGGTGCATGTGGCGCGCTACTACTACTCGCGCGGCGCTTACATCGCGGCCATCAGCCGGGCCCAAACCGCGATTTCGGACTACCGCGATGTGCCGGCGCTGGAAGAAGCCACCTATCTCCTTTTCAAATCCTACGATGCGCTGGGCATGACCCAGTTGCGCGATGACGCCAAGCGCGTGCTGGAAAGAACCTACCCGCAAAGCGAGTACCTGACCAAGGGCTTCAAAACGGTGGCGGGTCCCTGGTACAAGTTCTGGTAAGACTGTCCAGCCGGTCGGTCAGCGCCTGCTCTGAAGCCAGGCGCTCCATCGGCGGAAGCGCCTTCAGCAAACGCCGGCCATAGCTCATCGAGGCCAGGCGGCTGTCGCAGACCACCAGCACGCCCTGATCGGTTTCCCGGCGTATCAAACGCCCCGCGCCCTGCTTGAGCGCCACGGCCGCCTCGGGCAGAAAATAATCATTGAAGGCGCTTCGCCCCTGGGCTTCCATATGCTTGGCGCGCGCTTCGGCCATGGGATCGTTGGGCGGCGGAAAAGGCAGCTTGTCAATGATCACCAGCTGAAGCGCATCGCCCGGCACATCAATGCCTTCCCAGAAAGAGGCGGAGGCGACCAGCACACAGCCCCGTTCGCCCTTGGCATTGCCCTGGCGAAAGCGCTCTATCAGGACACGCTTGGGCAAAGCCCCCTGAATCAATACTTCAATCTCGTCCGAGTTCTCAAACGCAGACTGCAGACTTTCACCGATGGCACGCAAAGCCCGCAGCGTGGTCGTCAGCACCATGGTGCGCCCCCCCAGGCGCCGCACCCATTCGGCGGCCGACGCGGCGACGTGGGCGGTGTGCGACGGATCGCCCGGCTTCGGGAAGTTGGGCGGCACATACAAAGCCGCCTGACGGGCATAGTCAAAAGGACTGCCAACACGCAACACCTGCGCCTCCGTGAGGCCGCAGGGCTGCGTGAACCAGCTCAGCTTTTCATCATCGCCCAAGGTGGCCGATGTGAATACCCAGGTTTTGGCAGCGGCCTGGCTTTCGCCCAGGACTTTGGTTTTGACCGCCTTGGCAATATCGAGCGGCGACTCCACCAGCCGCAACTGGGACCCGACATCGACCCACCGGACGCAGTCTGGCTCACAGGGTCGCTGGAAACTTTGGGCGCGCTCCGCCAGTTCCGTGGCACGTTCGTGCAGACGCACAAAATCGGGGGCTATCTCGCTGACCGTGTCCAGCGCTTCGCAAGCCTGGGCGCACGACAGGCCCACGGCAGCCAGCGCATCGGCCCAGGCGACGGCCTCCACGTTGTCAGGCGCCGGGGCGGTCCAGCGCAATTTGCTGCCCGGGTAATGCTTGCCCGCACACAAACGCAGCTCACGAGCCGCATGCTCGGTTGCACCGGCCACCTTTTGCCAGTCCACCAGGCCTCTTGCAAACTGCAGCCCGGCGCCCAGCATGTCGCGGGAAAAATCAAGCAGCTGACCGGTGGTCAGGTTTTTGCCCAGAAACTGCACGCCGGTTTCGTTGAGCTGGTGCGCTTCGTCAAAAATGGCAATCCGCACGCTGGGCAGCAATTCAGCCACGCCCGACTCGCGCACGGCCAGGTCGGCGAAAAAAAGATGGTGATTGATGACCACCACATCGGCCGCCAGCGCTTCGCGGCGGGCCAGATTGACATGGCAGGCACGAAACTTCGGGCATTGCGCACCCACGCAGTTTTCGCGGGTTGAGGTCACCAGGGGAATCACCGGCGAGCGCTCATCCAGCCCGGGCAACTCGGCCAGATCACCCGTGCGCGTCACCTGGGACCATTGTTCAACCCGGGCCAGCGCGCGAGCCGAAACGCGATCCGGCAGGCTGGTGTCGTGGCGGGCGAGCTCCATGCGGTGCAGGCACAGATAGCTGCCGCGCCCCTTGAGCAGCGCGGTCCGCACCGGCACGCCCAGGGCCTCGACCAGTTTGGGCAGGTCGCGTCCAAACAACTGGTCTTGCAGCGCTTTGGTGGCCGTCGACAACAGGACACGTTCGCCGCTGAGCAATGCGGGCACCAGGTAGGAAAAGGTCTTGCCCACGCCGGTACTGGCCTCCACGACCAGGGGGTAGGCCCCTTCAATGGCGCGCGCGACCGCCAGTGCCATCTCGGTTTGGCCGCCGCGCGGCACAAACTGCTCCGCCGCGCGCGACAGCACGCCGTCAAAGGCAAAGGCCTCTTGAACTTCACGTTCCAGGTTCATCAGGCAGGTTCAGGAGGGTCCAGCAGCGATTCGAGCTGGGAAATCTGGTCGCGAAGGTGCAGGCGGCGCTTTTTGAGGCGTCTGAGCATCAGCTCATCGACCGGCGTTGCACGCGCTGTAATATCTACCAGCGCGTTAAGGTCTGCGTGTTCGATTTTGAGTTCGATCAGCCGCCGCTCCGGGGAGTGTAAATTTAAGTCCAAGGTTTTTTATCCACGCGCGCTGCTTCATCTGATAATACGTTGATTACGGAGAGAAATCGAGTCCCGGCGACTCGAGTCAAATCAAAATGTCCAAAGGCTATCGAATTACAGCATCAACAGGTATCCATAAAGGCGACCGGGACTATCAGCAAGACCAGGTCTCCCTGTTCAGCCACCCCCGGTTTCCAGGCTGCATGCTGGGCATCGTGGCCGACGGCATGGGCGGGCGAAGCGGTGGGCGCAAGGCCTCGGACCAGGTCATGCTGACGGCCAAGCAGCTGTTTGAGCGTTATGCCCCCGAATCCGATGATGCGCCCTCGGTGCTCACGCAGATCATCGAAGAGGCTCACATCGTCATCAAACTCACCGCCATTTCGGCGGAGCAGGAGCCTCACAGCACCCTGGCCGCATTTTTGATCAATCCCGGTGGCGACTGCCACTGGGCGCATACCGGCGACTCCCGCATTTACCACTTCCAGGACAGCAAGCTGGTGCACCGCACGATGGATCACTCCTACGTACAAACGCTGGTCGACAAAGGCGAGCTTACCGAAGAGGAAGCCAACGTTCATCCCCAGTCCAACATCCTGATCGGTTGCCTGGGAACTGAGGATCAACCTCCCATCGCGCGGCATTTCATACCGCAGCTGCGCCCCGGCGATGTGCTGATCGCCTGCAGCGATGGCGTCTGGCACTATTTCAGTCCCAGCGAGATGGGCTCGGCCTTGTCCATGCTGTCCCCGCGCGAGGCGACTGAGTTTTTGATCCAGAAAGCCAGATCGCGCGCCCGTGGCGGCGGTGACAATCTGTCGCTGGTGATCGTCAAGCTCGAACCATTGGTTTAGGCCCAAGCGCCGCGAAGGGCCGCCCCGAGCAAGCGACGGCCCCCTGGGGGGGCAGCGCATTACACGAAGTGAAAAGCGTGGGGGCTAGCTCAAATACCCGTTTATGGCGGGACCGGCAGTGGCTTGGCGGTGCTCTTGCCCTGCTTGAGCCGCTCTCTTTCGTGGTCGGCCTTGTGCTCTCTCGCCTTGTCCTGGCGCTCATTGAATTTTTTAAGCGCCTCGGATGCCGCGGACTGCCGGTCTGCCGCGGCAGCGGCTTTGTCCTGAGCCTCTTTGGACTTGCCGACATTGGCACCGCTTTTAGCTTGCTCCTCGGCTTTTTTGGCTGCCCGCTCCAGCCTGGATTGATAGTCCTGCCGGGCTTTTGCGCGGCGATCGGCCGCCTCTTGCTGCTTTTGGGCCGATGATTTCTCTTCAGTCCTTCGGATCTGCTCCGCCGCTTTGAGTTTTCGCTCCTCTTCATCGAGCGAAATTTCCTGGCGCCTCAGATCAGCCAGCGCCTCTTGCCGACGCGGCTTGATGTCATTGAGGCACTGGTTGGTGAAAAATTTCTGATGGCAGGCCGCTTCCTCGGCCGCAAAGCCCGCCTCCAGTTTTGCGCGCTCGGCACTGATGCGCATTCTTTCCGCATTTCTGGCCTCCTGCCCGGTACTCTGCGCCGGCTGGGCCAGCGCTGCGCCACCCATGGCCGCAAGCAGGAGTAAAAGCGCCATGCTCTTCATGTGAGTGCTGTATCCACGTTTCTGCGTTCCAGCGCCAGGAATTCGGTTGATTGCATCTCGTTGAGCCTGGAAATGGTGCGGGGAAATTCGTGCGCCAAAGGCCCTTCCGTGTACAACGCCTCGGGCGGCACTGCGGCTGACATGATCAGCTTGACGCGACGGTCATAAAGCACATCCACCAGCCAGGTAAAGCGCCGGGCTTCCGAGGCCATACGCACCGGCATATGCGGTACATCACTGAGGAGCACCGTATGAAACTGGGCCGCGATCTCCAGGTAATCATTTTGGGACCGGGGGCCGCCACACAAGGTCTTGAAATCGAACCACACCACGCCGCCCGCCTTGCGCCGGGCCTGGATTTGCCGGGCCTCAATCTGCAGAATGGGGTTTTCGTCATGCGCCTCGGCCAGCCGGTTGAAGGCCTCGGCCATCTCCGCGTCCGCCCCGGCACCCAGGGGCGTATGGTAGAGCCTGACTTGCTCCAGCGTGCGCCGACGGTAGTCCGTGCCGTTATCGACGCTGAGGACTTCGAGGTTTCTTTTCAGCAGCGCTATCGCCGGCAGGATGCGGTCCCGGTGCAGGCCATGGGGGTACAGGGCGTCGGGATGAAAGTTGGAGGTGGTGACGAAGCCGACCCCGTTGTCAAAGAGGGCGGCCAGCAAGCGGTGCAAGATCATGGCATCGGTGATGTCTGCCACATGAAACTCGTCAAAGCAGATCAACCGGTAGCGCTTGGCAATGCGCCTGCCCAGTTCATCGAGCGGATTGACCGTCCCCTGCAGATCGCGCAGCTCCCGGTGCACCTCGCGCATGAACTCATGAAAATGCAAGCGGGTTTTGCGTTTAAGCGGCACCGCCCCGTAAAAGCAGTCCATCAGAAAGCTTTTGCCGCGCCCTACCCCACCGTGCATGTACACACCGCGTGGTATGTCGGGCCGGTTGATGAGTTTTTTGAGCGGGTTGGAGCGCTTTTCCTTGAACGCGGCCCATTCGCTGGCACAGCGCTCGAGGGCATGCACCGCGCGCAGCTGCGCGGGGTCGCTCTTGAAACCGCGTGCCGCGAGTTCGGCTTCGTAGGTTTGCTGGACGGTCATCACCGGTGTTGTCATCCCGGACTTGACCCGGGATCCATGGATTGCGGGTCAAGCCCGCAATGACACGGCATGGTTCAGAAGTTAAGCGTGCGCTTGTCCACCGCGAGCGCCGCTTCCTTGGTGGCCTCCGATAGGGACGGGTGCGCATGGCAGATGCGTGCAATGTCTTCACTGCTGGCGCGGAACTCCATCGCCACCACGCATTCAGCAATCAGTTCACTGGCAAACGGACCCACGATGTGCACGCCGAGAATTTCGTCGGTCGCCGCATCGGCCAGCATCTTGACCATGCCGGTGGTGTCGCCCAGCGCGCGCGCGCGGCCATTGGCCATGAAGGGGAAGGTGCCGGCCTTGTAGGCACGGCCTGCCGCCTTGAGCTGCTGCTCGGTCTGGCCGACCCAGGCGATCTCGGGGTTGGTGTAAATCACCCAGGGAATGGTGTTGAAGTTGACATGCCCGTGCTGGCCGGCAATGCGCTCGGCCACGGCCACGCCCTCTTCTTCGGCCTTGTGCGCCAGCATGGGGCCGCGCACCACGTCACCGATCGCCCAGACATTGGGCAGATTGGTCTTGCACTCGTCGTCCACCACCACCGCACCGCGCTCGTCGAGCGTGAGGCCGACGGCTTCGGGATTGAGGCCTGTCGTGTTGGCCACGCGGCCGATCGAGACGATCAGCTTGTCCACCGCCAGCGTCTGGGCTTCGCCCTTGGCATTGGTGTAAGCGACAGAAACGCCCTTCTTGTCAGCCTTGACCTCGCCGACCTTGACGCCGAGCTCAATCTTCAGACCCTGCTTGGTGAAGGCCTTGTGCGCTTCCTTGGCGATCTGCTCGTCAACGGCCCCCAGAAACGTGGGCAGCCCCTCCAGCACGGTCACTTGTGCACCGAGGCGGCGCCAGACCGAGCCCATCTCCAGGCCGATCACGCCGGAACCGATGAGGCCCAGCTTTTTGGGGACGGCGCCTATGCGCAGTGCACCATCGTTGGACAGGATCATTTCCTCGTCGAACGGTGCGCCCGGCAGTGCGCGGGCATTGGAGCCCGTGGCCACGATGATGTGCTTGCCGGAGATGGTCTCTTCGGCACCTTCTTTAGTTGATGCAGCCACCTTGATCTGGTACACGCCGTCCTTGGCCGCCGCGAAGGAGCCGCGACCATGGAAGAAGGTCACCTTGTTCTTTTTGAACAGGTAGACGATGCCGTCATTGTTCTGCTTGACGACCGTATCCTTGCGGCCCAGCATCTTGGCGACATCCAGGCTCAGGCCTTTGACCTCGATGCCGTGATCGGCAAAGTGATGGCCCGCCTGCTCGTAATGCTCGGAGGATTGCAGCAGGGCTTTGGAAGGAATGCAGCCTACATTGGTGCAGGTGCCGCCGAGGGCCGGACCGCCCTTGGCGTTTTTCCATTCGTCGATACAGGCGACATTGAAACCGAGCTGGGCGGCGCGAATGGCCGCGATGTAGCCGCCAGGACCGCCACCGATGACGATCACGTCAAATTGTTTGGACATGTTTTTTCCCAATGAATGGGAGACCGGCTGCCGACAACTGCTGCAGCCAGTCCCGCCAGGTTTTAGATATCAAACAGCAGACGCGCCGGATCTTCCAGCGCCTCTTTCATGGCGACCAGGCCCAGCACGGCTTCGCGGCCGTCGATGATGCGGTGGTCGTAGCTCATGGCCAGGTAGTTGATGGGGCGCACCACGACCTGGCCGTTTTCGACCACGGCGCGGTCCTTGGTGGCGTGCACGCCCAGAATGGCCGACTGCGGCGGGTTGATGATGGGGGTGGACAGCATGGAGCCGAACACGCCGCCGTTGGAGATCGAGAAGGTGCCGCCGGTCATCTCTTCGATGCCCAGCTTGCCGTCGCGCGCCTTGGCGCCGTACTCGGCAATCTTCTTTTCGATGTCGGCAAAGCTCATCTGGTCGGCATTGCGCAGGATAGGCACCACCAGGCCGCGGGGCGAGCCCACGGCGATGCCGATGTCAAAGTAGCCGTGGTAGACGATGTCGTTGCCGTCCACCGAGGCGTTGAGCACCGGGTATTTCTTGAGCGCATGGACCGCTGCCTTGACGAAGAAGCTCATGAAGCCGATCTTGACGCCGTGCTCTTTCTCGAACTTTTCCTGGAAGCGCTTGCGCATTTCCATGACCGGCGCCATGTTCACTTCATTGAACGTGGTCAGGATGGCGTTGGTCGATTGCGATTGCAGCAAACGCTCGGCCACGCGGGCGCGCAGGCGGCTCATGGGCACGCGCTGCTCGGGGCGCTGGCCCAGATCGCCGGCCTTGGCTGGCGCCGCCACTTGAGGCAAGGAAGTGGTTGGAGCGCCCGTTGGGATTGCACCAGCAGCTACTAATTTGGTAGCGGATGCAGCGCCGGAAGCCATCGCACCGAGCACATCGCCTTTGGTCACACGGCCATCCTTGCCGGTGCCTGCGACAGAACCGGAATCGAGGCGGTTGTCGGCCATCAGCTTGGCAGCGGCCGGCATGGCAACGCCGGCCATGGCGCCGCCCGCAGCAGGCGCTGGCGCCGAGGCGGCGGCAGGTGCCGGGGCCGTTTTTGCGGCGCCGGCATGGCCCTCGGTATCAATCCGGGCAATGACCTGATCCGACACCACGGTGCCGCCATCGGCCACGACCAGCTCGGTCAATACACCGGCTGAAGGCGCCGGGACTTCCAGCACCACCTTGTCGGTTTCAATTTCAATCAGGATTTCATCAATGGCGATTGCCTCGCCTACTTTCTTTTTCCACTGCAACATGGTTGCCTCGGCCACTGATTCAGACAGCTGAGGAACTTTGACTTCTACGATAGCCATTTTGATTCTTTCAAAAACGTTCTTGTGTTCTATGTTTTCTATGCTCTATAGAGGACTTGAAGCGGCCTTACTTGGCCAGCACAAAGCCCTTGAGCTTGGCAAACGCGCCGTCCACCAGCGCTTTTTGCTGTTCCTGGTGCAGGTACGAATACCCCGCAGCCGGTGAGGCCGAAGCGGCACGGCCTGAGTAGCCCAGCTTCTGGCCTTCTGCCATGTTCTCGTGGATGTAGTGCTGCACAAAAAACCAGGCACCCTGGTTCTGCGGCTCATCCTGGCACCACACGATGTCGGTGGCGTTCGGGTACTTCTTGAGTTCGGTCGCAAAGGCTTTGTGCGGGAAGGGATAGAGCTGCTCGACACGCAGGATCGCCACGTCGTCCGCGCCTTTTTCGTCGCGCTTTTTGGCCAGGTCGTAGTAGACCTTGCCGGAGCAGGCGATCACGCGCTTGACCTTGTCGGCCTTCTTGTTGACCTCTTCCTTGTTTTCAGGAATGACAGTCTGGAAGCCGCCTTTGGTGAACTCGCTCAGAGGCGAGGCTGCGTCCTTGTTGCGCAGCAGCGACTTGGGCGTCATGATGATCAGCGGCTTGCGCAGGTTGCGCACCATCTGGCGACGCAGCACGTGGAAGATCTGGCTGGCCGTGGTGGGCTGCACCACCTGCATGTTGGTGTCGGCGCTCAGTTGCATGAAGCGCTCCAGGCGCGCCGAACTGTGCTCTGGGCCCTGGCCCTCATAGCCGTGCGGCAGCATCAGGGTGATGCCGTTGACGCGGCCCCACTTGACTTCACCGGAGGCAATGAACTGGTCGATCACCACCTGGGCACCGTTGGCGAAGTCGCCAAACTGGGCTTCCCAGATCACCAGCGTGTTGGGGTCGTTCGAGGCATAGCCGTACTCGAAACCGAGCACAGCTTCTTCGGACAGGATGGAGTCGATCACCACGAACGGGGCCTGGTTCTCGGCCACGTTCTCAAGCGGCACGTAGGTGCCGGTGTCCCATTTCTCACGGTTCTGGTCGTGAATCACGGCATGGCGGTGCGTGAAGGTGCCGCGCCCGCAGTCCTCGCCCGACAGGCGGATGGGGTAGCCACTGGCCACCAGCGAAGCAAAGGCCATGTGCTCGCCCATGCCCCAGTCCACGGGAATGTCGCCGCGGCCCATGGCAGCGCGGTCGTCATAGACTTTTTTCACCAGCTGGTGCGGTGTGACGCTGGATGGAATGGCGGTAATCCTGTCGGCCAGCCGTGTCCACTCGGCCATCGGAATCGCGGTATCGCCCGCGTCGGTCCATTTCTTGCCAAGGTATGGACTCCAGTCGACGGCGTACTTGCTCTTGAAGTTGGTCAGCACCGGGTCGACCGTGTGCTTGCCCGCGTCCATGGCGGCGCGGTAGGCCTTGACCATGTCGTCGCCCAGCGTGGCGCCCAGGCCTTGGGCGGACAGCTTGTCCGCATACAGTCTGCGCGTACCGGGATGGTGGGCGATTTTCTTGTACATCAGGGGCTGGGTCAGCGCTGGCGTGTCCTGCTCGTTGTGGCCGAGCTTGCGGAAACAGATGATGTCGAGCACCACGTCTTTCTGGAACTCCATGCGGAACTCCAGCGCCAGTTGCGTGGCCAGCACCACGGCTTCGGGGTCGTCGCCGTTGACGTGCAGCACGGGCGACTCGATCATCTTGACCACGTCCGAACAGTACAGCGTTGAGCGGCTGTCGCGCGGGTCGGAGGTGGTGAAGCCGATCTGGTTGTTGATCACGATGTGCACCGTGCCGCCCGTGGAATAGCCACGGGTTTCGGCCAGCGCCAGGGTTTCCATGACCACGCCCTGGCCGGCAAAGGCGGCATCGCCATGCACCAGGACCGGCAGCACCTGCTTGCCCTGCGGGTCATCGCGGCGATCCATGCGGGCGCGCACCGAGCCTTCGACCACGGGGTTGACGATTTCCAGGTGCGAGGGGTTGAACGCCAGGCTCAGGTGCACCGGGCCGCCGGGGGTCGTCACGTCGGAGCTGAAGCCCTGATGGTATTTGACGTCACCGCTGGGCAGCTCTTCCTTGGCCGTGTGATCGAATTCGGCGAACAGGTCGGCCGGCATCTTGCCCAGCGAATTGACCAGCACGTTGAGGCGGCCGCGGTGGGCCATGCCAATCACGATCTCCTGCACGCCCTTGACGCCGGCCTGCTGGATCAGCTCGTCCATCGAGGCGATGAAGCTCTCGCCGCCTTCGAGCGAGAAACGCTTCTGGCCAACGTATTTGGTGTGCAGGAAGCGCTCCAGGCCCTCAGCGGCGGTCACGCGGTCCAGGATGTGCTTTTTCTTCTCGGTCGAGAAGTTGGGCTTGCTGCGGATCGATTCGAGTTTTTGCTGCCACCAGCGCTTCTGGTTCTGGTCGGTAGCGTACATGTACTCGGCGCCTATGCTGCCGCAGTAGGTCTCGCGCAGCGCGTTCATCAGGTCGCGCAGGGACATGCTGTCCTTGCCGAAGAACGCGTTGCTGGTGTTGAACACGGTTTCCTGGTCGGCGTCGCCGAAACCGTAGAACGAGGGCTCGAGCTCGGGAATCTTGTCGCGCTCGGCGCGTTTGAGCGGGTCCAGATCGGCCCAGCGGGCGCCAACGTTGCGGTAGGCCGCGATCAGCTGCTGGACGGCCGTGCGCTTGCGGCCCAGTTC
This sequence comes from Polaromonas sp., assembly GCF_036676035.1. GTDB lineage: Bacteria > Pseudomonadota > Gammaproteobacteria > Burkholderiales > Burkholderiaceae_C > Polaromonas. The sequence continues at coordinate 20,412 of NZ_JAKFDR010000110.1, read as the reverse complement.
GGAGTCGGCACTGTCAACGACCACCCGGGTCGGGCCCTGCTTGGCGCGTTCGGCAAAGGCATTGACGACGGGCAGATGCGGCACGTCCTTGGCATTGCTGCCGTCCACGGCGGGAACGTTTTGCAGCGCGTCAAAGTAGTCGCGCCAGTTGTCGGGCACGCTGCCGGGGTTGGCAAGGTAGTTTTCATACATCTCTTCGACATAGGGCGCATTGCCGCCGAAGAGATAAGTGTTGCCTTGATAGGCAGTGTAGACAGATGCAGGTGACTGCGAGCTGGAACTCATGATCCGCTGACCTCCGTTTCCCTTGAGGAAACATTAGCTGGTTAAAGCTGGTTGATTAACCTTCCGCAACACGGCTGGACCGATTAGCGGATGCGACTGTGGCAGGAAGGGCCTTCAGAAACAGGCTCGATTGTGCCACCGAATCGGACCCGAAAGTGACGCAGGGGACCAGCAAGCCGTACGTAGTTTCGCGAACGGGCGTTCTTTTCCGGGCTGTTTACCAGCCAGAAACGCCGGCATCAGCCTATGAATCAACCCGGAAAATCAGCTCAGATAGCCCGGATTGCCGGCCATGCCCACCAGTTCCGGCGTATTGAGCCGGACGGGTTTGATGACTTTTTGGGCCTTGAGGTAGCTTTCGACCACGTCCCAGACCGGTGGGCCGGCGTTTTTGCTGGCCTCGGCCACCGGGGCCCAACCGGCCACCTTGTAGGTTTTGTCGGCGGCTATCAGTTGGCCCTTCAGGCGCATGTTCTGGATGCGTGAGCCCATTTTGGCGTTCGGGTCTAGCTGATAGCTCAGGCCGCCGACGCGCACCATGTCGCCGCCCTGCTGGTAATAAGGGTCGGGGTTGAACAGGTTGTCGCCCACGTCTTCCAGAATGGTCTTGATCATGTCGCCGCGCATGTCGCTCAGCGTGGTCCAGGGATAGGTGATGGCGGTCTGGTCCATGACATGCTCGCGCGTGATGGCCTGCCCGGGCAGCAGCGAGGTGCCCCAGCGAAACCCCGGCGAGAAAGCAATGTCGGCGCCGCGCACCTCCATCAGCGCGTCCAGGATGAGCTGGTCAAACGTGCCGTTGAAGTTGCCGCGGCGGTACAGCGTGCCTTCCGTCACCGCCAGTTTTTCGGACAGCTTGGCGCTGTAGGGGCTGCGCACTTTGTCAATCAGCGCCGTCATGTCCTGGTCGGCCGCCAGCAGATTCGAGAACACCGGCAGCAGGCGGTACTTGAAGCCCATCACCTTTTTGTCCTTGACGTCCAGGTCCAGCACGCCCAGGAACTTGCCGTTGCTGCCGGCATTGGTCACGATGGTCTGGCCGCCCGGGTTTTTAACGATCACCGGCACCGGCACGCCGTCGTGGGTGTGCCCGCCCAGGATCGCGTCAATGCCGGTCACGCGGGAAGCCAGCTTGAGGTCCACGTCCATGCCGTTGTGGCTGAGCAGCACCACGACCTGCGCCCCTTTGGCACGGGCCTCGTTGACGGTTTCCTGCATCTCGCTTTCGCGGATGCCAAAAGTCCAGTTCGGCGTCTGCCAGCCGGGGTTGGCAATCGGCGTGTAGGGAAAGGCCTGGCCCACGATGGCGACGGCCACACCGTTCATCTCCTTGATGACATAAGGCTTGAACACGGCGTCGCCAAAGTCATTGGTCTTGACGTTTTGCGCCACGAAATCGATCTTGCCGGCGAAATCCTGCTCGATGATCTTTTTGATGCGGGCTTCGCCGTAGGTGAAATCCCAGTGGCCGGTCATCACGTCCACGCCCAGCAGCTTGCAGGCATCGACCATGTCCTGCCCCTCGGTCCAGAGCGCCGTGGCACTGCCCTGCCAGGTGTCACCCCCATCGAGCAGCAAGGCGCCGGGCCGGCCGGCCTTGAGCTGTTTGACCAGGGTGGCCAAGTGCGCAAAGCCGCCGACCTTGCCGTACTGGCGCGCGGCGCGCTCAAAGTCCAGGTAGGTGAAGGCATGCGCTTCGGGCGAGCCGGCCCTCAGGGCCGCGGCCTTGAGCAGGTGCTGGCCCACCAGGTGCGGCAGCTGCCCGCGCATGGCGCCGACCCCCAGGTTGACGGAGGGTTCGCGGAAATGAATAGGCAGCAGCTGGGCGTGGCAGTCGGTCATGTGCAGCAAATGCACGTTGCCCGAACGCGGCACCCTGTACAGGCTGTGCGCCTGGGCGGCGCCGGCCTCGCGCTGCACAGGGAAACCGGCGGCCAAGGCGGCCGCCATGACACTAGCAAACTCGCGACGGGACAGGTTCATGACACACTTTCTGACACAGGACATCCTGCCCGTGAAACTGGATGAACCATCGGGCAAGTGAAAATTGCTATCAATTCAATAGCTATTGGCGCGCACCGACCAGGGGCCGGCGGCCAAATTCGCTATCGAACTACTTGTTGACGGGCGACTTCGGATCGAGCAGCAGCGCCATGACATGCTTGATTTGCTGCTCGGTCAGAATGCCCGCATCGCCAAAGCGCGGCATGCCCGAGCAGGCGTTGAAGGCATGGGTGTTCCAGATACGGCCCCAGGTGTATTTCACGATGGGCAGGGACTCTGCCGCGGCCGGATCTTTCACACCGCGCAAGACACCGTACTTGAGCAGGCTGGGGCCCTGGTTGCCAAAGGAAATCTCGGCCGGCGAGATCTGGTGACAGGCGTAGCAGTTGGCGCCATTGGCCGCACCGGCCACGTCGCTCCACTGCATGCCACGGCCGTTCTGGGCGATCTTCTCGCCCTCTTTCCAGTCACCCAGGTAGTTGCCGTCGGCCGGGTATTTGATCGACTCGTAAATGGTTTTCTGCAGGGCTTCGCGGGTCTTTTCGGGCAAGGGCTCACCGCTGACCGCTGCTTGCGAGCACAGGCGCTGCAGTTCGGTCTGGTCCAGCCGGTCCAGCTTGGCGATGCCGCGCTCGGAAAACGAGCTTTTCAGGGTCTGCACCACCTCTTCATGCGAGGGGCCGGTGGCGCAAGCGGCCACCAGCAAGGTAGCGGCGGCCACCGCAGCCGCGGCACCCAGACGGACCGGGGTGATTTTGAATTTTGTCGATTTCATCTTTTGTATCTCCAGCATCTTTTGCGGAATTAGCGCTTGATGGCCGGGGCGGCCATCTTGCCGCCATTGGCGTTCACGCCCATGAAGGTGATGAGGTCCACCGAAGCCGGGCTCAGGTACTGCATTTCGGGAAAGCGCTGCTGGCGAAAGCAGTCATACAGGCGCCATTGCATGGTGCGCACCGCGCCCTGGCTGACGCGGTAAGCCGGCCACTGGCTGAAAGCCTCTTGGGCGGGCTTCTGCTTGGTCAGATTGGGCAGGTCTTGCAGACGGATGCGCTTGTTGTCTTCACCGTGGCAGGAGGCGCAGGAAAAATCGTAGGGGCCACCCTTGAAGTAAAACATCTCGCGGCCACGGGCATACGAGCGCTTTTCTTCCGGGTGGCTTTGCGGGATGGCAATCGTCATGTCACGCGAGTCGTCGTAAACATAGGCCACCAGGTCTTCGATCACCGTGGCGCGCTCGCCATCACGCGAAAAAGCAGTGGACGCCTTGAAGTCTTCCCGCTTCATGCCCTGCAGGGTGACCATGCAATGCACCAGACGCGATTCCAGGTCCATCACCTTGCCGGTATCGGCAAAGTAACGCGGCAGCTGGGCCACGGCGCCCTTGACCTTGCCGGGGCCCAAACCCAGGTCACAGCCTTGCAGGCTGGCGTTCTTGGGGCCGGCCGGCTTCTTCCACAGGGCTTCGCCGCGGGCGGCATTGAGGTCAGCGGGGTTGCCGTCCTGCAGCGAGGCGCGGTAATCGGCAATCGCATCGGCAGTTGATTTTTGCTGCGCCTGGGCCATGCCAGTCGCTACAAAAAGCATAGCTGTCAGCGCAAACACTGCACCGGCTAAAGCGGGGATCTTCTTCAAAATGTTCTCCTCGGGGGAATGCTTTGGATAGCATGGGCTTCGCTGCGCCGGCAAAGCTCACTGGCAACGATGGGCACCTTGGCAGGCGCCCGCGAAAAATCAGGCAATCACGGCCTCGTCGGTGCGCTTGTCACCCTTGTTGTCAATCCAGTTGACGATGACCTTGTCGCCGGCCTTGCCGCCCTTGAAGCTGAACTGCACAAACGGGTTTTTCGACACGGCCGGGCCCCACTGGGCGCTCATGACGACCTTGCCGTTGTGGGTGGCATTGATGCTCTGGATAAACCAGGCGGGAACGGTTTTGCCGGCGGCGTCTTTGCGCTGGCCGCTTTCCATTTCATGGCTGACGAGCACGCGCACGGTGGTCTTGTCGCCCTGGGCCTGGGCCCTGATTCGCATGGGATCTGACATGTTTTCTCCTGACTTGAACTGTGGTGAATGGGGTACCTGGAAAAAAGACAAACAGCCGGCTTAGCCGCCGCAGCCGCCCAGGGTGACCTTGACTTCCTTCACCGAATAAAAATACTTGTCGCCGACCTTGGCCAGTGCATAGACGTTGGACGACTGACCCATCTTGAGGTTGGTCGACACATTGGCATCGGTGCCAGCGGGAATGTCAAACAGCGCGGCCAGCGCGTTCGGGTTTTTCTCGACCACCAGGGCCAGCTGCGTGGTCCCGGCAATATTGCTCTGGGCACCGATACGCACCACGTTGCCGTTTTCGGCAATTTCAGGGGCCTGCAGAACCAGGTCTTTGCTTTCAGCCGGCATGCCGGTCGCACCCAGGGCCTTCATGACGTCTGCCAGCGACTTGCTGTCAAAAGCTGCCTTGTTCCAGCCCGGTGCATTTTGGGCGTAGGCAGGCGCCAGGCCAGCAGAAGCGGCCAGCGCCAGCGCCGCGGCACCGGTGCTGCTGCTTAAAAAATCACGACGTTCCATGGACTGAACTCCTTTTTATATAACTTGAATGTATGAAAACTTGAACGCTATTGAACACAAAATCTCAACATCCGGGCAGGGTATTTATCCCAGCGCCTGCGCCGACAACCGGCTTCAACCTACTTGCCCATTCCCTGAGCCAACCATTGGGCCAGTTGCGCCGATTCAGCCGCACTCAAAGCCTGCGGGGGCATGGGAATATTGCCCCACACACCCTGTCCACCAGCCTTGATTTTGCCCGAGAGATAACTCACTGCATCGGTGCGGTCTTTATATTTGTTGGCTATATCCCTGAACGCCGGTCCCACCAGCTTGCTGTCCATGCCATGGCAGGCCAGGCAGGCATTTTTTTGCAGCACAGGCATCACGGACGCACTGCCGGGTCTGGTGGGTGGCACCGGTTTGGCCTCTGGCGCAGCCGGCCTGGACGGCAAAGCCGCTATCTTTTCAGGAGCTGCTGGCGCAATATTGGAAGGGGCTGGAGCCGCATTTGATTCAAGGTTTGCGGCCATGGGCGGCCGGGTTGTGTCCGCACCCCGGCTGGGCCCCAAGGGGCGCGACTGCTCGGCCAGGTTGCCATGGGCGTTGCGCGCGTAGTCGGGCAAAAAGCTCTTGATGACCACCTCGGTTTTGCAGTTGCGCCTGCAGGCCGAGCCCTGGACATCGGGCTTGGCCGTGCCGCCCAGCTCCTTGCCGGGCCACAGGGCGTGCGCGGTGGTCATGCCCTTGCGGTTGGGCAAACGGTTTTGCACGTCGCGGATGTTGGCGTCCGACAGCGTGAAATCGTCCGGCAGCACATTGCCCAGGCTCAGGAGGTAGGCCGTGACCGCGTAGACCTCGTCGGCACTCAGTGATTTGGGCGTGTTCCAGGGCATGGCGCGGAAGATGTAGTCCCACAGCGTCGACAAGGTAGACAGCTTCATCAGCGTGGTGCGGTGCGGCTGGTTGGCGCCCGGCAACAGGCTGTCGACGCGCCCGGTTTTCATGTCTTGCGCCGAGGTGCCGCCGGCCAGCGGCGTGAAAATGTCGGACGACTCGCCGAAGGTGCCGTGGCACGACGCGCATTTGCCTTCCCACACCACCTCGCCCTGGCGTACCGAGCCCTGGCCTTTGGGCAGGCCCTTGAAATCGGGGCGCACGTCAATGTCCCAGGCCTTGAGCTCGGCGGGGGTGGCCGTGCGGCCGATGTCGGCCAGGGCGACTTGCCGGGCGCCGGGTGATGGCGCCTGGGCATGGCCCATTGCCCCCACGCCGGCCAGCCACAGGCCGGCCAGCAGCGGCAGGCTGCCCTTCAGGAACTCAGACCTGGACATTTTTAACCTCGCCGTTTTCTTCCAGCAGCCACGACTGGATGGCGTTGTTGTGATAAATGCTGCGCGAGGCGCGCACCCGGCGCAGCTCGCTGTAAGTGGGCTGGATCTGCCCGGTGTCATCCACCGCCCGGCTCTGGAAGATGACCGGCTTGCCGTCCCAGACAAAGTCGGTGTTAAAGCGCGTCAAACACTTGGTGAGCACCGGGCCCTCCAGGCGCGCGGCCCTCCAGTTACGGCCACCGTCGATGGACACGTCCACCTGCTTGACCTTGCCTCGCCCGCTCCAGGCCAGCCCGGTGATGCTGTGAAAACCTTTTTGCAACAACACCTGGCCGCCACTGGGCGAGGTGATCACGCTTTTGACTTCCTGGATGCTGGTGTACTGGCGGTGCATGCCGTCGGGCAGCAGGTCCACATAGTGAATGGTTTCGTCTTTGGCGCCGTAAGGCATGTCGCCCAGCTCGATGCGGCGCAGGTACTTGACCCAGCTCACGCCCTGCACACCCGGCACCACCAGGCGCAGCGGATAGCCGTTTTCGGGGCGCAGCATTTCGCCGTTTTGCCCGTAGGCGACCAGCACCTCGCCGCTCATCACGAGGCTCATGGGGATGGTGCGCGTCATGCTGGAGCCATCAGCCCCCTCGGCCAGGACAAATCTGGCCCGCTTCAAATCTGCGCCGCAGAGCTCGAGAATCGTGCGCAGCGGCACGCCCGTGAACTCGCTGCAGCTGAGCATGCCATGGGTGTACTGCACCGTGGGCACGGCCACATTGCCCCACTCCATGCCGGTGTTGGCGCCGCACTCGATGAAGTACATGCGGCTGACGCTGGGCAGGCGCATAAGCTCGTCCATGCCAAACACCATGGGGCGCTTGAGCATGGTCTCGTCGGAGCCATTGACCATCAGCCGATGCCTGGAAGGGTCGATATCCCACCAGCCCTGGTGGTGCCGCTCAAAATGCAGACCGCTGGGCGTGATGATGCCGAACAGCCCCTGCAGCGGACAAAAACTCACGCTGGACTGGCCCACGCGGGTCAAACCCGGGCTTTCGCGGCGCTGCAGGTTCTTTTCCCACTCGCTGGGCAGGCCATAGCCGCGCGCCGCGACGGGCTGACCCAGCCCTGTGCTGTGGGCGGGCAGGTTCAGGATTTCGTCGGCACCCGCCCCCACAGCCGCATTGGCACCCGCAGCCATCTGGGCCTTCACCTGCCCTGCCGCCAGCACCCCCGAGGCAGCGGCCGACAAAGCCCCGGCCAGAAACCCGCGGCGCCCGGCCCTGACGTCCTGAATCTGCGCGCGGCTCAGAAAGTTTTCGGGCGCCCGCTGGATAAATCGGCTCAACATGACGATCAGACTTTCGGGTTCAGGCGGGGTGGGTATGGGTTTTGGGCGCCAGGCTCTCGGCGACGGGCACGGCATCCGGTTCATCCAGTTCAATGGCGATCTGGGTGCAGACGCTGCGGCACAGGGCCACGGCCTTTTCGCTTTGCACGCGGTAAATCACCTGCGTGCCCTCCTTGCGCTTGGCCAGCACGCCGCTGCGGTACAGCACCGCCAGGTGCTGCGACAGATTGGGCTGCGTGGTGTCGATTTCGGCCAGCAGTTCATTGACGGATTTCTCGTGCTCGCACAGGGCGCTTAACACGCGCAGGCGCATAGGCGTGGCCAGCACCGCGAACAGCTCGGCGGCCAGTTCGAACACACGCCCCTGCTCGGCCTGCGCGCCGGCCTGGATCATCTGGTTCATTTGACTTCCATGGGTTTAATTCTTAAATATAAGCAATCACTAATATTTTGACGCCTTGCCGTTGAAAGAGACTCCGTAGATACCCTTGGATGCACCAGAAATCGGCGCGCCGGAGTGATGAAGCGCCGCTCTCGCTCAGCCGCGCGGACGCAGATTGGGTGTTATTTCACAAGTGCGTGATGACAGATGCAAAAAGCCACTTTCAAGAGGTATGGCGTGCTATAAAACCCTTCAATTGACCGGGTGTTACTTTCGACTACTTCCATGGCCTTCAAACGCGCTCTTGCTTTTATTTATTTGACGAGCGGTTTGCTTGTGGCCTGGTCACTCGCCGGTCCGGTGCATGCCGAGGTGGATACCCTCGTGCGCAATGCGCGGTCACTGGTCGAGCAAGGGCAGGCCCGACAGGCCTTTGATCTGCTGGAACCCATGGAGGTGTCTCGCGCAGGCGATCCGGACTTTGACACCGTGCTGGGAATAGCCGCCAACGAGACCGCCCAGTACACCCGCGCCATCCTGGCGCTGGAGCGGGTCTTGTCCGTGCAGCCCGACAACGCCCGCGCCCGGGCGGAACTCGGCCGGGCGCTCTTCGCAGTCGGAGACACCAAGGCAGCACGCACCCTGCTGCAGGAAACCAAAGCCCAGGGCGTTCCGCTGGAAGCGGCCCAAACCATAGACCAATTCCTGCAGGCCATCGACCGCGTCGAGGAGGCGGGCCGCTCATCGGTCAAGGGCTATGTGGAAGCGGGCGTTGGGCACGACAGCAACATCAATAGCGGCCCGTCCCAGGGCAACGTGGCGGTCCCCGCCTTCGGCGGGCTGGTGCTGACGCTCAACCCATCCGGCGTCAAGACCCAGGCGGCCTACGCGACCTTGGGGGGCGGCCTGTCCGGCCGCTACGTGATTGATCCCCGCTGGTCATTGATAGGCAATGCCAGCGCCGCTTACCGCGCTCACTCCGGCGGTAACAGCCAGTTCGACACCAGCCAGATCGATCTCAACGCGGGTGCGTCCTACCGGCTGGAGCGCAACGAGTACAGCCTGGTCGCCCAAATCGGCACTTTTGACGTGAACAACAGTCGCGCGCGCAAGCAAACGGGCCTGGTGGGCGAATGGACGCATCGCTTTGATGGCTTCCGGCAATTCAGCGCCTACCTGCAGCTGTCGCGCCTGCACTACCCGCAGCAAACCCTGCGCGATGCCGACCGCAACGTGATCGGAGCCTCCTACGCCCATTTGTTTCGCAGCGGATTGCTGGCTTACGCCGGCCTTTATTTTGGGCAGGAAAAAGAGCGTGCCAGCGGGGTCGCCCACCTGGGCCACAAGTTGACGGGCATGCGTGGCGGTGTGCAACTGCCATTGAGCGAGAGCCTGGCCGTATTTACCACGCTCGGTTTCGAAAATCGCCGTTTCGGCGCTGCGGACCCACTGTTTCTGGTGACCCGCCGCGACCGGCAGACCAACCTGAACCTCGGCCTGTCCTGGGTGCCCGCCAAGTCGTGGCGCGTCACGCCGCAGTTGGCCCTGACGAACACCAGCTCCAACATACCCGTCGCCGACTTCGACAAGCGCTCTGTCTTCGTGACAGTCCGCCGCGATTTCTGAACAGCAGGGGCATGCCATGAAACCAGAGTTCAAACTCCACAATGCGGCGTTGTTGATGGCACTTGCAGCCGCCTATCCGCTGCATGCCCAAGCCGCGGCGGGCATCGCCCAATTCACCGCCGGCGACGTGACGCTGCGACGGGGCGCAGGCGCCGACGCCCTGACCAAGGGGCGCGACATCGAAAGCGGTGACGCCATCGTGACGGGCCCCAGCGGCCGCGCCCAGCTGCGCTTCACCGACGGCGGGCTGGTCTCGCTGCAACCCAGTTCGCAGTTCAGCATTTCCAATTACGCCGATCGCAACGACCCCAAGCAGGACAGCTTCTTCGTCGAACTGCTGCGCGGCGGCATGCGTACGATCACGGGGCTGATCGGCAAGCGAAACCGGGAAAACTTCAAGGTGACCACCACCACGGCGACGATCGGTATCCGCGGCTCGGCCTTCAATCTGGCCTACAACCCGGATGGCACCCTGTCGGTATCGACCGAACTCGATGAAATCGAAGTCTGCACCAAGGCCGGCTGTGTCGGGCTAACCGCCGGCGAGTCCGTGCGTGTCAACAACAACGAAAGCACCCCGGTGCGCACCAACACGCGCGCCAGCCTGCCGACGCCCGCACCACGCCAGGCACCCGAAGTGGTGGGCAACCAGACCACCAGCGACGGGCGCAGCGCCATTGTGACGGCTGCTCCTAGAGTGCTGGTCGGACTGGCACTTGCCGGCTATGGAATCAAAAGCACAGGCGGCGACCAGGGCCAGAGCGGGGATGGCGCCGTGCTCATCGACCCCAGCGGCAACCCCGAGCGCTATGTGGACGCCAGAGAGCCGACCACGATCGTGCGCGACGGCGCGGCCACGACGACCGTGATCAGCAACACGGGGTCCCTTGCGACAGGCGACCTGCTGGTGCTGGGCACGTGGAGCGCCGCCACCCTGACCGATCGCGACGGCATATTCGCGATCGCCCCCGTAGCGTTCGTCACCGGCGTGCCCACGCCGCCAACCGACATTGCGGCCCTATCGGGCCAGCGCGGCGAGTACTCGCTGGCGCATGCCACACCCGTATTCTCAACAACAGGCATTACCGGCGAGCTTTTGCCCAGCAGCAAGCTGTCCGTTGACTTCCTCGGTATCGGCAACTATGTGGACGTCAACCTGGATGTGCGCATGCACGGTACGGCACCGACAGACTACAAGCTGCGCGGTGGTGCAAAAGGCACAGGCACCGGATTCGCCGGTGTCCTGTCTGTATCCAGTCCAAGCTGCGTCCAGGGTAGCGCTGGCTGCGGACCGGCCACCTCGGCGCCTGCAAGCACCACGTCGGCAGGCCTGGCAGATTTCAGAAACGCACCGACGGGTTTCGTCAACGGCTTCCTGAGCGGCCCGAATGCCGCGAACATCGGCTTGAGCTATGGCGCCTATCGCACGCCGCATGGGGATTTCGGCGGCGCGGCCACGTTCAGCAAAAACTCGCTCAGCCCCACCCCCACCAACAACAGCCTCACCGACCTGCAAGTCCATCTGGTGGACGGCAGCGGTTTTCTCGGTGGCTACGGCCAGCGCACCGACAACCTCTACTCGATTATCAAGCCCCGCTTCGTCGGCGAAGCCATGACAGGGCTCGTCAACAGCCCGGGCTCCTACTACACCTCCGGCGGAACCACCTACACGTACAGCAAGACCGGAACCGGCGGCAGCTTCGGTGCCATCGGAAAAACCTCCGATCCCGATTTCATCGGCTGGGGCAACTGGGTTAGCGGCAGCAAGGAGGCAAGCGGCCCCTACGGCGGCAGTTCCCAAGTGCTCGATTCGGTCCACTATTTGGTAGGCCGCCCGACACCGTCTTACCAGATGCCAATCAGCGGCACGGCCCAGTACGCCCTGGTCGGCCACACCGTCCCCACCGCCACCTTGGGCGGCACGACCATCACCGGAACCCTGCTCAGCGCCAGCCTGTCTGCAGACTTCAGCTTGTCCACGGCGAATGTGAACATCAGCACCCAGTTCGGCGCCACCCGGGTCGATATCAATATCGACGCCACCAGCAGCTATGGACCTGCCTCCATCTCCGGCTCGACCTTCCAGGGTTGCACCGCCACGGCCAACGTCTACGGCATGTTCAGCGGCAACATGGCTTACCGGGCCGGTCTGGTGTACAACGCCACCGATCCGACCGTAGGACGCGTGGCTGGTTCGGCCGTGTTCCAGCGCACCACGAGCAGCGCGCTCCGCTGAACAGGCCCGCCTTCTTCTTCCTTCTTGTCAGCGCAGGTAAAACTGCAGCAGCGATTCGGTTGCTTCATCACTGTGCAAAGCCTGTGCACGCAAACGGGCAGCCCCGCCCATTTGCGCGCGCGGGGCCGGATCGGCGGCCAAGCGCATGAGCAGGTCATGGGCTTCTTCCTGGGATCGGACCAGGTAGCCGGATAGTCCTGCCTGCACAGCATCGGTGTAGCCGCCAACCGTGGCGGCCACCACCGGCAGGCCTGCGGCCATCGCCTCGACCACCACGCGCCCGTAGGCCTCCACCATGGCGCCCGTCCGGTAAAAAAAGATGTCCAGCGATTGGTAAAAGTCCTGCGGCGCCTCGGCCCCTGTCGGCAGCAACTCCACCCCTGCCACGCCAGCCAGGCGGCTCTCCAGACAGGTGCCTCCCATGATGCGCACCCGCCAGCCGCGCGCGGCCAGCAGGCGGTACAGCGCCGGATCATCGGGATGGTGCTTGTCGGGCACGTCCCGGCTCATGCGGCCCACGGTCACAGGCCGCCCCGTCGGGCGCTGCAGCGGCACCGCGAGAAACGGCGAAAGATCGATCCAGCTCGGCTCCACGATGCCGGGCAGACCGGTGGCCAACCTGAAGCTCTCCGAGGCAAACAGCATCTCCGGCTCGCAAGCCGTGGCCTCGCGCAGGGATTCGATCATGCCAAACAGCCGCTGGTGGCTGGCCAGGTTGTAGAGCAAGGCCACCCGCTCGGGCCGCGCGTGGGCTGCCCACAGGCCGGTCTGCACATGCACCCCGCCAATCAAGAGCATGCCGCCCTTGGGGAACTGCCGTGCAAAGGGCCGAATCGGCTGAACCCCTTGTTGCGCGTACCAGGAATGCGGCGCAACATCCGACCACAGCAGCACCGGCCGACGCCCCGCCAGGCGGCGCCCGAGTTCCAGCAAGTGCCGCTCCCCGCCGGTGAAGGGGTTGTCGAAGCGGCCCACCAGGTGCAGGGGGGAAGCGAGTAGCGCAGACATGAGTGTGTGCATTATTGCCGCCAGGATGCCGCAAGTTGGCCAGATAATCCATGCGATGAGCCAACCCTCACCGCCAACCCGGGCCATGGACCTCGCCGCCGCGCAAGCTTCAGCCCAGGCCAACCCGCAAAACCCCGAGGCCCAGATGCGCCATGGCGCGGCGCTGCACGCTGCGGGACAAGCGGAGCGTGCCCTCGTGGCGTTTGAGAAAGCCTTGGCGCTGGCGCCACGCAGCGTCGACGCCGCCTCAGCCTGCGCCACCTTGCTGTTTGAACTGGCACAGCCCCAAGCGGCCTACCGCGTCCTCGACGGCGTTCGCGACCTCCTGCTGCTTGACGCCGACGGCGCCACCAACCTCGCCATCGCGGCCGAAGCCTGTGGCGACAACGCGCAGGCACGTGCCTGCTACAAGCAGGCCCTGTCCCTGAACCCTGATCACGTGCGCGCCCTCAACAACCTGGGTTTGATGGCGGCACGCGAAGACCGCTGGGAGGTGGCCACTGCCCATGCCCGGCGCTGCGTGGAACTGTTGCCCGGCGAGCCCTCGCTGTGGGTCAACTGGTGCGACCTGCTCACCGGATCGCGGCGCTATGCCGACGCGCTGACGCAGCTGGAGCTCGCAACACGGCGCTTCCCCGCCATCCCGGAACTCGGCCTGCGCCGGGCCGTGGTGCTGGCGTTCAACGCCGAGTTCGAACGATCGCAGGCGGCGTTCCAGGCACTCGGGCCAGGCGCGCTGGCCCTGCTCAGGGATTTCCTGACAGCCGCCACGGCCGCAAGCGAGCGCCCGGTGCGCAAGGCGCCCACGACGCTGCCTGATCCCTATGAAATGTTCTGCCAGCAGGCCTTCGAGGCCATGCAGGTCTGCGACTGGCGCGATCACGACCGGCTGACGGCGGCCATCCGCCAGATGCTCGAACACGCCCTGCGCACCGGCGAGGGCCGCGACTGGCGCGACACCCAGTTCTACGGCCTGATGCTGCCGCTGCACGAAGACGAACTGGCACAAATTCGCCAGGTCTCCATCGCCACCATCGGCGTCAACCTCAGGACGCCGATGCCGGCCTTCATCGCCAGGCGCTCCCAAAGCCGCGACGACCGCATTCACGTGGGACTGGCTGCGCAGAGCCTGCGCGACCCGCGCTACGCCAACGCACTGGCGCGGCAGCTCGCACTGCATGACGCCTCGCGCTTCGCGATTCACGTCTACTCGCCCACCCCCCAGCCCGAGGCCCGCCTGACCAAGCCGTTGCTTCCATATGCCGCAAGCGTCGTGGAAATCGCCCACCTGTCGGACGACGAAGCCGTGAGCCGCATGCGGCTGGACCAGCTCGACCTGTTCATCGACACGGCCTTTGACACCCCTTGGTGCCGCCCCGAAATCCCCGAGCGGCGCGTTGCCCCGGTGCAGATGCGCCAGCTGACCTGGCACCGCCACCATCCGCCGCGGCCCTGCGAATACAACATGTCCGACACCTTCGTGCACCCGCAAACGGGCGAGGTGGCCCGTTATGGCGCGGTGGTCCGGCTACCCTACACCTGCTGGCTCGCCACCAACGACGATCAGGCGGACACCACGCCGATCACACGCGCCGATGTTGGACTGCCCAACGATGCGCCGGTGCTGTGTGCCCACCTGCCCTCGCTGATGATCGATCCGCAGACCTTTGCGCTGTGGATGCACATGCTACGCGCCCTGCCCGATGCCGTGCTCATGCTGCCCAGCTACAAGCCGCTGGCCCAGCTCAACCTGGCCCGCGAAGCCGAGGCGGCAGGCGTGCGGGCCAATCGGCTGGTGTTTCTGGGCCGCGCCAATCGCAGCGAAACGCTGGCACGCCTGAAGCTGGCCGACCTGTTTGTCGACACACTGCGCGTCAACGCCAACCACGGCCTGGACGATGTCTTGCGCATGGGGGTGCCCGCCATCAGCTGCGCAGGCCACAGCATGGCGGCGCGGCTCGGTGGCAGCATCATCCGGGCGGCAGGTTTACCCGATTGTGTGTATGCAGACCCCGCCGCCTATCTGGATGCTGCACTTCTGCTCGGTCGTGATCGTGACCGGCTTACCAGACTACGCCAGCAGCTGCAAGCCGCGCGCGCCACGGCGCCTCTGTTCGACGCCCAGGCCCGTGTCCGGGAATGGGAGGCGGCCTGGACCGTCATGGCCGAGCGTTCGCGCGCAGGTTTACCGCCTGCGGCTTTCGATGTGCCATTGCATGACAGAACCAATTAGCTATCAATTTAATAGCTGCTAGCGCATATATCTAAAGGGCTACAGCCTCTTTTTTCTTGAGAAAATGCCTTGAAGGGCATTGAAACATGCTCAACGCCGAAACCAGCCCACTCACACCGCAGCCACCCGGTCCCGGATCTGCTGCAGTGCCGCCGGGTCGTCCATGGTGGTCAGATCCCCCGCATCGCGCCCTTCGCACACGGCCTGGATGGCACGCCGCAGCAGCTTGCCGCTGCGGGTTTTGGGCAAGGCCGTGACAAAGCGCACCCTGGCCGGCCGCGCTACCGCGCCCAGATCACTGTCCACGCGCTTCATGATCTCGCCCTCAAGCTTGAGAGAGGCCGCACCGTCCTGCAGCAAGCTGGCGTCCTTGAGCACGGCAAACGCCATCGCCACCTGGCCTTTGAGCGCATCGGCCACGCCAACCACCGCCACTTCGGCCACCTGCGGATGTCCTGAAATGCTTTCTTCAATCTCGCGCGTACCCAGCCGGTGCCCGGCCACGTTGATCACGTCGTCGGTACGGCCCAGGATGAAGTAGTAGCCGTCTTCGTCGCGGACGCCCCAGTCAAAGGTGCTGTACACCATCTTGCCGGGCACGCTCTTCCAGTAGGTGTTGACGAAGCGCGCATCGTCTTTCCAGACCGTCTGCATGAAGCCCGGCGGCGTCGGGCCTTCCAGCACGACCACGCCTTTTTCGTTGGGCTGGGTCAACTCTTCGCCGGTGGACTCATGCAGCAGCTTGACGCGGTAGCCATACATCGGAATGCCCGGGCTGCCAAACTTGCTGGGGGTTTGCTTCACACCGTTGGCCACCGTCAGCAGCGGCCAGCCGGTCTCGGTCTGCCAGTAGTTGTCGATGATGGGCACGCCCAGCCCCTCGCTGATCCAGCGGGCGGTGGGCTCGTCCAGCGGCTCCCCGGCCAGAAACAGCGCACGCAGGCTGGACAGGTCGTATTTTTTCAGCAACGCCGGGTCCTGCTTCTTGAGCACCCGCACCGCCGTGGGCGCACTGAACATCGCCGTAACCTTGTATTTTTCAACCAGCTGCCACCAGATCGCGCCGTCGGGCTGCCTGTCAAAGCCCTGCGTGGGCAGGCCTTCATACATGATGGTCGCCATGCCGGCGATCAGCGGGCCGTAGACGATGTAGCTGTGGCCCACCACCCAGCCAATGTCGCTGGTGGAAAAATAGGTTTCACCGGGCCGGCCGTCAAAAATATGCTTCATGCTGGCCGCCAGCGCGACCGCGTAGCCACCCGTGTCGCGCTGCACGCCTTTGGGCTTGCCCGTGGTGCCGCTGGTGTAGATGGTGTAGCTGATGTCGGTGGAGTCCAGCCATTCGCAGGCCACCTGGGCTGCCAGATGCTGCTGGCGCAGATCGCTCCACAAATGATCGCGCCCCGCCACCATGTCCATGGGCGCCAGTTGGCGATCCACCAGCAGCACGGCTTCGGGCTTGTGGCTGGAGGCGCAAATCGCTTCATCGAGCAGCGGTTTGTAGGCCAGCACCTTGCCGCCGCGCGAGCCGGCATCGGCGCTGATGATGAGCTTCGGGCTGGCGTCTTCGATGCGCGAGGCCAGCGAGCCGCTGGCAAAGCCGCCAAACACCACACAGTGGATGGCGCCAATGCGTGCGCAGGCCAGCATGGCAAACGCAGCTTCCGCCATCATGGGCATGTAGATCAGCACGCGGTCGCCCTTTTGCACCCCCAGCGCCTTCAGGCTGGCCGCCATGCGCTGCACCTCGGTGTGCAGGTCGCGGAAGGTGTAGATTTTTTCCTGCCCGGTTTCGGTCGAGACGTAAATCAGCGCCGCCTGGTCAGGCCGGTCCTTGAGGTGCCGGTCCACCGCGTTGTGGCACAGGTTGGTCTTGCCGCCCTCATACCAGTGCACAAACGGCGGCTTGTCGTAGTTACACACCCGCTCAAACGGCTGGTGCCAGTCGATCAGCTGGGCCTGCTCGGCCCAGAAGGCGTCGGGCTGCTCAATCGAGTAGCGGTAGAACTCGGCGTAGCTGGTCATTCTTTGTCTCCTGCGGGTGCCCCGATGGGCCAGGCTGAGCGATGGCTCAAACTGAATTCATAATTATGGATAAGGGGCTTGCGACAAACTGACATCGCATTCGCCACTGACTATTCAACCTAGAAACCGCAGTTGGACGCGCCCGAGTGGGCCGTCATGGGGTGGGCTGGCAAGGCGCGACGAGGCAGCAGGCTGATGCCTGCAAGGAGGAGCAACGCCGCCAGCGCGCGCCAGGACGGCTCAATCGGGTGCGTAGCGCTGTCACCCAAAAGGTGAACTCGTGCGTGAGCGAATAAGTGTGTGTTCATGCGGCCCGGCCAGCGGAAAATGAGCGGCCAACTGCGGTTTCTAGGTTCAATGGCCAACCGGGTTCACGCCACCGCCATGTTGGACAAATTACTCAGCAGTCCGAAATCAAGGCGACGCCACCCATGCTGTCATTCTGAGCAATGCGAAGAATCTTGCCAGCATACCGAGATCCTTCACTGCGCTCAGGATGACAATGCATGTCGCACTACATTCGGACTGCTGAGTAAAGGGGAAACCCTTTGTGGAGCCATAAACAAGTTCACATTCCAGTCAGAGCGGAACCACGGGAATGCATATCTCGCACTCGAACGCCCCGGTCTGGGGGTCACACGCTGCGTCTGTCGGGTAGTACTCGAAGCATGGACGGGCATCAAGCTGAAGCCCGCTGGCAGGCAACCAATCCCGCAGCAACGCGGCCCAAGCCTCGCCCACCTGTTCGCCACCACCCTTGAAGGCGAGGACAGCATACCTGCCGCCCGGAATGGTAGCCTTGAAAGCGCCTCCTGACGCAACGAAATCCGGCGCAACCTCCGCGCAGGCATCGTACCGGCATTGCTCAGCCGCCGTGATGCTGGGGTCGTCGTGGCTGATGCCGTAGCGCGCTCGTTCAAGCAGCTTGTTCGTGACAGCCCACGGATAGTAAGTGTTCTGCCAGAACAGCGAGATGGGCTCACCATAGGGGCCGAGGTGGCGAAGATAGGCGACGGTCACTGGCTGCCGGTCGATGAGTTTCACGTTCATGATTGCCTCCATGTTTGGGGTTCGGAAGGCAACATGTTCCGCCGAAAGAGTGGCTGGCGCCTGACTCATCTTGCTATTCACCTGACCAGGATTGCTGTTCGCACGCCGTTGCGTGGCCTGTTGCATACGCCAGGTGGTGGGTGAGCAGCCGAACCTGTTCCTGAATGCGCGCGTAAACGCTTCTGCAGAACCAAAACCCACCGACAACGCCATATTCAGAACCGTCGAGCGCGGTTGGGCTGCAAGCCGCATGGCCGCGACCTCAACACGCCGGCGGCGCAGATAGTCACCCAGCGTTTCGCCCATCCACGCAGAGAAAAGCCGATGAAAGTGGAATTGGGAAAAGTGCGCGACTTCGGCCAAGGTGTAGAGGTCGAGCGCTTGGTCCAGATGCTGATCGATGTATGCGAGCACTCGGTGCATCCGGCTTTCGTATTCCGAGCGGCTGTTTGGTGAAACCATGCGGCATCTAATGCCGCGGTCAAGCCGCCGGCTCGCCGGAGCGAAGCGGGGGCGGGACGGTCGGCTTGAACCGCTTGTCATGCCCTCCCTGTTTCTGCAAGAAAGGAACGACCGCTTCCGCCAGTTCATCAGGCGCTTCTTCTTGAACAAAATGTCCAACTGTGTTCAGGCGAACGGCTTGCGCCTCCGGGAAGGTCTGCTCCCAGCGCTTGAGTTCCTTGTCACGAAACGCGATGTCCTTCATGCCCCAAACCAGCAACTTGGGCTTGCCCTTGAGTACCGAGACCTTGTCCCATAACTGCCCCAACCACGGCGTGGACGCAAGAATCTGCTTTGGAAACGCGATGCAGCCCTGGCGGTCTTCGGGGGCGACCAGAGGGTGTATGTAGTGTTCATGTGCAGCCTTGCTCAGCTTGGCTTTGTCGCCAAATGCCTGGCGGAGTAATACGCGCGCAAAGAAATTATGTCGGCGAATGAGCATCCGACCGATCGGCCCTCCCATGAAGGAGCTAAAGCCAACATAATGCAGATCGCGGTTGACCGGCCATGCCCAGGTATTGATCAAGACGATGCGCGCGACATTCTCGGGATGACGGACGGCATAAGACAGGCCGATAGGACCGCCCCAGTCCTGTAGCACAAGAGTGACGTTCTTCAGCGCCAGTGCCTCGATGAGTGCCGCCAGATTCCCTGCATGATCCTGTGGACGATAAGTCCAGTCCTTTGGCTTGTCGGACAAGCCGAATCCAATGTGGTCCACCGCGATACAGCGATACTCCGGCCGAAGCCTCTTAATGAGATGGCGGTACAGGTACGACCACGTCGGATTGCCGTGCACCATAACGATGGGGCTGCCAGCCCCTTCATCAACGTAGTGCAGCTTTCCGACCGGCACGTCGAAATAACGCGATTCAAACGGATATTCCTTTCGATCAATCCAATCGCCGGTCATGATCTGCCCTCCCCTTGTTGACCCACCAGGTAGTGGATGGCCTCATCGAACAACGCCTTGTACCTTCCATAGTCTTCGGAGCGACTCAGATTTATCTGAACCCACTCACGCATCTTCGGTTTTCCCATGGGCTGAAACGGGATCGCATTCCGGTCGGACGCCAACAGCTTGGTGCGCATACTCGTCTTCACTTTCCGGCGCTGATCGAAAGTTCCAGTGCATCGGCCGCTCGATCCACAAAAAGTCGTGTCCCGTCCGTGAACTCCAGCAAGACCTCTGTCGGTCTATGACGAATCACCCGAGCAACCACTTTTCCACGGAGCAATTCCGATACGCGCTCCGCTTCATCTTCGAGTTGAGAAACTTCGTCTGGCATGAGTTTTAACGTAAAAGTAACCGGCGCCCACTCAAGGTGGACCGCGCAGCGGCCGGACGCCTTTGGGCGTCCGCGTTGACTGGCAAGTTAGAGGGCGTGCGACCTGCTTCAAACACTAGCATCTCCGCCAGGTGCATCTCCGTCGCCGATATTTTCGGGCCCCTCGCCATATCCCGGACCAGAACCAAGGAAGCCGACAACAGCGGATGCGAAGAACCAGCCTATCGCCGCACCCACCGAGGCACCGCCGAATATGACTGCCGCAGTCAACGTGGGCGACCACTCGTAAAAGTGGGGACCACTTACTAACACCCCAACGAGAAGTCCCAGTCCGAGCCCACCAACGCCACCCCGCCGTCGGTACTTTGTCGGGACGCCGGGTCCGGCGCTACGCGATTGGTGAATGCTCATATAGCGCTCTAACGAGGCTGTAAAAAAACCCGGTTCCCACGCGCGCAACTGTGGTGTTGCCCCGTGCGCGGATCGAGTTTCGTGAATTGGACGTTCATGCCCACAGTGTGCCGCAATTTCGTCTTCCTTT
>NZ_JAKFDR010000109.1:0-10664 GCF_036676035.1 Polaromonas sp. | reverse complement strand
ATGGGCGTGCGCGTGGCGGCAACGATGTAGGCTTCCTGGACTTGTTTCATGGGTAGTTCCTTGTTTCTCAATAAGTTGGCTTGGTAGGACAAAGGCTGCTGCCCTCACCCTAACCCTCTCCCGCAAGCGGGAGAGGGGACTGGGTACAGGATTCGGGCCTTTCTTGCTCCCTCGCCCGCTTGCGGGAGAGGGCTGGGGTGAGGGTTTCTGCGGTTTGCAGTATTTGTTCAAGTACCGCATCCAGCTGGTTTAAAACGTCGTTATTCCAGAACCGCAAAGTCTGGAAACCGAGAGCCGCCATATCGCTGCTGCGCTTCTGGTCATAACTGACAGACACACCGTCAGCATGCTGGCCGCCATCCAGCTCGATCACCAGGCCGATTTCAAGGCAGGCGAAATCAGCAAAATACGGTCCAACGGGACGCTGGCGACGGAACTTCAGGTTCAGCATCTGGCGGTCCCTCAACTTCGACCACAACAGCGCCTCGGCGTCGGTCTGCCCCTGGCGAAGCGCTCTTGCCCTCACCCTAGCCCTCTCCCGCACGCGGGAGAGGGAACCTGAATCAGGCTCGCCGGATAAGTTCTTTGTAGTTGTCACGACTGGCTGTCACTTTCGTGGGCCGGACGGAATCCAGGCCCATACAAACTCGCACTCCACCGGATTCACACCGGCCTCGTCAGTCACGGTGACCGCCACATTGACCTCACCCTTGTCGCTGGCCTGCATGGCAGCGCGCTGCTCGTCGCTGAGCGTGGCGACGGCGCGCAGCGATCCGGTGGCGCGCTTTTTGAACGCCATCTTCAGCTCTTTGGCCAGCGGAATGCAGTCATCGCGCACATTCATGCCGACCACCATGCCGGTGGCGGTTTCAGCCAGCAGGTTCATGGCAGAGGCATGCACGCCGCCGATGTGGTTCTGCACTTTCTTCTCGTTCCTGATGCCGATTTCGACACGCCCGGTCGTCATCTCGATGAAGTCCAGCCCTGCCGTGCCGGTAAAAGGCACGGCGCGGCGCAGCACCACACTGCGAAACCAGCCGCGCGCAAAAGCCGGCACGTCGCTCAGGCGATCGAGCTGGCGCGCCAGGCGGTTGGGAGGCATCGTCGTCAAATCAGTCATCAATTCCTCACCGGTTTGCCGGTGCTCATCATGCCCATGATGCGTTCCTGCGTCTTGGGGTGCTCCAGCAGCGAGCAGAAGGCCTTGCGCTCCAGCGTCATCAAATACTCTTCCGTCACCAGGGTGCCGGCATCGACATCGCCGCCGCAGACCACGTTGGCGATCAGGCTGGCGATGTGGAAGTCGTGCGCGCTGATGAAACCACCGTCGCGCATGTTGACCAGCTGGCCCTTGATGGTGGCCAGGCCGTTGCGGCCCACCACCGGGAAGGACCGCTTGTGCGGTGCGCGGTAGCCGGAATTGAACAGGGCGCGGGCTTCGTTGAGCGCCACAAACAGCAGCTCGTCCTTGTGCGGCACGATCACGTCGCTGTCGAGCAGGTAGCCGATCTTGCGGCTTTCGATCGCGCTGGTTCCCACCTTGGCCATGGCCGCGGCGGTAAAGCCTTCGGTCAGGAAGGGCAGCACGTCCTTGTTGGTCGATGCGGCAGCATTCTCGGCAGCACGGCGTGCAATGTAGGCCAGGCCGCCGGCGCCGGGCACCAGGCCCACGCCCACTTCGACGAGGCCGATGTAGCTTTCCATGGCCGCCACGCGCTTGGCCGAATACACCGCCATCTCGCAGCCGCCACCGAGCGCCAGGCCACGGATGGCCGACACCACGGGCACCGCGGCATAACGCAGCTTGAGCATCACGTTCTGCAGTTCGGCCTCGGCGCCTTCAATCGCCTTGGCACCGCCCATCATGAAAGCGGGCAGCATGGCCTGCAGGTCGGCGCCGGCCGAGAACATCTCGTCGTTGGACCAGATCACCAGGCCCTTGTAGCTTTTCTCGGCCAGGTCCACGCCCAGGGCCAGGCCTTCGGCCACGTCGGGGCTGATGGCGTGCATCTTGGTTTTGATGCTGGCGATCAGCACATCATTCTGCTCACCGTCCAGTGTCCAGAGGCGGACGGCGTCGTCTTCGTGCAGCGTCGTGCCTGCGGTCTCAAAGGCCGGCGCGTTGGAACCCAGCACGCTCTCGGGGAAGTGCTGGCGCGCATACACCGGCAGCTTGCGGCGGGCGATGAATTTCTTCGCGGCCGGGCTCCAGGAGCCTTCGGCCGCATGCACACCGCCGGCCTCGACCACCGGGCCGGTGAACACCCAGTCGGGCAACGGCGCTTTGCTCAGGGCCTTGCCGGCGGCAATGTCTTCCTGGATCCAGTTGGCCACCTGCAGCCAGCCGGCCTGTTGCCACAGCTCAAACGGGCCCTGTTTGGCGCCAAAGCCCCAGCGTATGGCAAAGTCGATGTCGCGCGCGGTTTCGGCAATGCTTTCCAGGTGCACGGCGGCATAGTGGAACTGGTCGCGCAAAATCGCCCACAGGAAGCGGGCCTCAGCGCCTTCGGCTTCGCGCAGCAGCTTCAGGCGTTCGCCGGCGGGCTTTTTCAGCATGCGGCCGACCACCTCATTGGCCTTGGCGCCGGCAGGCACGTAGTCCATGCTTTCAGGGTCGAGCCGCAGAATGTCGCGGCCCTGCTTCTTGTAAAAACCGGCGCCGGTCTTCTGGCCCAGGCTCTTGGATTCGAGCAGCTTGGCCAGCACCGGCGGCGTGCCGTAGATGTCCGAGAACGGGTCTTCCACCTTGCCGGGGCCGAGGTTGTCTTGCAGGGTCTTGATGACATGCGCCATGGTGTCCAGACCGACCACATCCGCGGTGCGGAAGGTGCCGGAGCTGGCGCGGCCCAGCTTCTTGCCGGTCAGGTCATCGACCACGTCGTAGCTCAGGCCAAAGGTTTCGGCTTCCTTGATGGTGGCCAGCATGCCGGCGATGCCGACGCGGTTGGCGATGAAGTTGGGCGTGTCGTGCGCGCGGATCACGCCTTTGCCGAGCGCGCTGGTGACAAACGCTTCCAGGTCGTCGAGCACCTTGGGCTCGGTAGTCGGCGTGTTGATCAGCTCGACCAGCGTCATGTAGCGCGGCGGGTTGAAGAAGTGAATGCCGCAGAAGCGCGGTTTGATGGACTCGGGCAAGGCTTCGCTGAGCTTGGTGATGGACAGACCCGAGGTGTTGCTGGCCACGATGGCGCCTTCGGCGACGAAGGGCGCGATCTTGTGGTACAGGTCGGTCTTCCAGTCCATACGCTCGGCAATCGCCTCGATGATGAGGTCGCACTCTTTGAGCACGTCCATGTGTTCTTCGTAGTTGGCGTGCTGGATCAGGGCCGCGTCTTCGGGCACGCCCAAGGGCGCGGGTTTGAGCTTTTTCAGGCCCTCCACCGCCTTGATGACGATGCCGTTCTTCGGGCCTTCCTTGGCCGCCAGGTCGAACAGCACCACCGGCACCTTGACATTGACCAGATGGGCGGCGATTTGCGCACCCATCACGCCTGCGCCCAGGACGGCGACTTTTTTAACTTGGAAACGTGACATGGACTTCTCTCTTCGTGTCGGGTTTGATTTGTCTGGATTACTGAACGCGCACCCAGGTCTGGGTACGCCCGAAGGGCCCGAAGGAGCCGCGCACTTCAAGCCGGGCGCCGCCTTCTAGGGGTGTCAAACGCAAGGTGTAGTTTCTGCCGTTGTCGGGGTCCAGAATCTTGCCGTCTTCCCAAACGTCTTTGCCCTCTGCCTTTTTCGCGCCACGGATGATTTCCAGGCCCAGCTTGGGCTTGTCCTTGCGATCATCCGTGCACGCGGTGCACAGGGGTTCCGGGCTGGCAATGATGGCTCTCTCAATCACCCCGCTCAGCACGCCATGGACATCGGCCTTGATGCGAACCTCGGCCCTGGCCTGGCCGGTTTTGTCATCGATGTTGCGCCACAGGCCCACCGGGGTGCTTTGGGCCAGGGCCGGGAGCGCCATTGCTCCCAAAACAATAGCTGTCAGCGCATGTTTCATAAGGGCTAGCACCTTAAAAGGCTTGAAACCATCAGGCCAGGGCTTCGTCGGTGTCCATCAGCGCCTTCGCGCCGCCGCGTGCCGTGCGCATCAGCGTGGCGGTTTCGGGGAACAGCTTGGCGAAGTAAAAGCGTGCGGTCTGCAGCTTGGCGACATAGAACTTGTCGGGGTTGCCGGCTGCAATTTCGGCCAGCGCGACCTGTGCCATGCGCGCCCAGAAGTAGCCGAACACCAGGTGGCCGGCCACGCGCAGGTAGTCCACCGCGGCGGCGCCCACTTCGTCGGGGTTCTGGAAGCCCTTGAAGCCCAGTTCGGTGGTGAACTTGGTCATCTGGTCGGCCAGGTAGGCCAGCGGGTTGATGAACTCGGCCATCTTCTCGTTGACGCCTTCTTCGGCGATCAGCGCGCCGATCAGTTTGCCGAATTTTTTCAGCGTGGCGCCGTTGTTGCCCAGAACCTTGCGGCCCAGCAAATCCAGCGACTGGACGGTGTTGGTGCCTTCATAAAGCATGTTGATGCGGTTGTCGCGCACGTACTGCTCCATGCCCCATTCCTTGATGAAGCCGTGGCCGCCAAACACCTGCATGCAGGCGTTGGTGGCAATGTGGCCGTTGTCGGTCAGGAAGGCTTTCACGATGGGCGTGAGCAGCGCGACGACCTCGCCCGAGTCCTTGCGCACTTTCTCGTCGGGGTGGTAAAGCTCCTTGTCCAGCAGCATGGTGCAATAAATCGACAGCGCGCGGCCGCCTTCGGCATAGGCTTTGGCGGTCAGCAGCATCTTGCGCACGTCGGGGTGCACGATGATCGGGTCGGCCGGCTTGTCCTTGGCTTTCACGCCCGACAGCGAACGCATCTGGATGCGGTCCTTGGCATAGGCCAGTGCGTTCTGGTAAGCCACTTCGGTCAGGCCCAGCGACTGGTTGCCCACGCCCAGGCGCGCGGCGTTCATCATCACGAACATCGCGGCCAGACCCTTGTTGGGCGCGCCCACCATGGTGCCGACGGCGTCTTCCAGCACCATCTGACAGGTCGAGTTGCCGTGAATGCCCATCTTGTGCTCGATACCGCCGCAGTAAATGCCGTTGCGCGAACCCAGCGAGCCGTCCTTGTTGATATTGAATTTGGGCACGGCGAACAGGCTGATGCCTTTGCTGCCTTGCGGTGCGTCCGGCAGACGCGCCAGCACCAGATGCACGATGTTGCTGGTCATGTCGTGTTCGCCGGCGCTGATGAAAATCTTGTTGCCGGTGATTTTGTACGTGCCGTCAGGCTGGGGCTCGGCCCTGGTGCGCAGCAGGCCCAGGTCGGTGCCGCAGTGGGGCTCGGTCAGGCACATGGTGCCGGTCCATTCGCCGCTGGTGAGCTTGGGCAGGTAGATTTTTTTCTGCTCTTCGGTGCCATGGGCATGCAGCGCTTCATAAGCACCGTGCGACAGGCCCGGGTACATGGTCCAGGCCTGGTTGGCCGAGTTCAGCATTTCATACAAACACTGGTTGACCACGAAGGGCAGGCCCTGGCCGCCGTATTCGGGGTCGCAACTCAGCGCGGCCCAGCCGCCTTCCACGTACTGCGCATAGGCTTCCTTGAAGCCTTTGGGCGGGGTGACTTCATGGGTGATCTTGTCAAGCTTGCAGCCTTCCTGGTCGCCGCTGATATTGAGCGGGAAGGTGACTTCGGTCGCAAACTTGCCGCCCTCTTCAAGCACCGCATTGATGGTGTCGGCGTCGATGTCGGCGTGCTTGGGCAAGGCCTTCAACTCGTCGGTGACCTTGAGCACTTCGTGCATGACGAATTGCATGTCGCGCAGGGGGGGGTTGTACGTGGGCATGGTTAGTCCTTTGAACTTGAAGCAGATTTGGAAGGCAAGGGTTTGAGAGGACTTTTCTTCAGCGAAGCGCTGGTCAGCGTCTGCGCCGCGCTGCGCGCGCTGTCGGTGGCGTAACGATCGAGGATGCTGGCAAACGCCAGCAGGGTACGGTCAATCGAGCCCGGAGTTTTGAGAAAGCGGGCTTCATAGTGCAGCGCCAGGATGAGGCCGTGAATTTCAAACGCCATCTGGCGTTCGTCGGCATCACTGCGCAAATGACCCTCTTCCTTGGCCAGCACCACGGCGCGGCACATCGCGGCCAGCCAGGTCTGCACCGAGGTGGCCAGGGCATCGCGCACCGGACCCGGCCGGTCGTCAAACTCTACCGCGCCACTGATGAAAATACAGCCCGACTGGAGCTCCACCGCAACCCGCTTCATCCAGTTGCCGAACAGGGCCTGAACCCGCGGCAAGCCGCGTGGCTCGGCGAGCGCCGGGTAAAAAACCTCTTCTTCGAAACGGCTGAAATACTCGCGAATCACCGAGATTTGCAGCTCCTCGCGCGAGCCGAAGTGGGCGAACACGCCTGACTTGCTCATGCGCATGACTTCAGCCACCGCGCCTATGCTCAGACCCTCCAGGCCGATCTGCGTGGCCAGGCCCAGCGCTGCGTCGACGATGGCGGCCTTGGTCTGCTGGCCTTTTTGCTGGCTTTTGGGAACCGCCGCGCTCAAGGGCGCGCTGCGAGCGGTTTTGACAGGGAGTTCACTGACGGACATGGCATCCAGACAAAATAAAACGAACGGTCGTTCTATTTTGCAACAATTTCAGCGCCGTCAAGTCCTTCAGTGGAATAAATCCCGATTTATAGGGACAACCATCTAAGGCTGTCTAGGGTTAACCCCAGCAAGATCACCCATGATCAATGGCCGGCCCGCGCAATGTGGTCCGCATCTCCTGACGCAAAAACTCCACCATGGCGGCGCTGGCCGGTGAAAGACTGCGCCCACGCCGTGTGACCAGTCCGATCGGCCGTGGCATGTCAGGGTCCACCAGGCGTCGCTGCACCAGGCCTCGCTGGGGGGCCACTGCAGCAGCAAGCTCGGGCAAAGCGGCCACACCCAGGCCCGCCGCCACCATGGCATTGATGGTGGCCAGATGCTCGACCTCATAGCGCGGGGTAAACCGCACGCGGTGCGCCAGCAGCGCTGCGTCAGCGTACTGGCGCACGCTGGAGGGAAGGGGCATGGAAATATGCGTCAGGGCGGCCACTTCTGACCAGCTCAGCGGCTGCCTGCTGGCCGCCAGAGGGTGGGTCACCGGTACCAGCAGGACAAAACCATCCGATGCCAGTGGCGTGTAGTCCAGATCCGCATAGGCGGGGTTGGCCGCCGTGAGCGCAAACTCCACCTGGCCGGCACGGACCAGATCAAACGCCGGGCCCGACAAGATGTCCACGACTTGCAGCCTGATAGCCGGAAACTGCAGCTCAAACCGCGCAAACGCAACAGGCACCACCGTGGCGGCCAGTGACGGCAAAGCCGCCAGAACCACCTGCCCCACCTGCAGCTCAGCCACATTGCGCACGGCTCGCACGGCTTCGTCGGACTGGTGGCGCAGCAGCCGGACCTGCTCCACAAACACCTGCCCAGCGCCTGTGAGCTGCACACTGCGGGTGGTGCGGTCAAACAGCCGCACGCCCAGCGTCTCTTCCAGCCGCGAGATCAGGCCCGAAACCGCCGGTTGCGACAGATGCACCTGATCCGCCGTGCGGCGAAAGCTCAGGGTTTCGGCCAACGTCAGAAAAACATCCAGCTCGCGGGCAGACCAATTGATAACCATATCTGATTAGTCTATAGAAAAAATCGTTTGGACGAAGTAATCCTGTTTTTCTAGACTACGGGCATCTGAAGGAGACATCGCTTTGACACTGCTACCCGAGCACCCCCGGCACACCCACGCCGTCGTTATAGGCGCAGGCACCATGGGCGCCGACGTGGCCATCGTTCTCGCTCGCGGCGGCTGCCGCGTGACGGTGACTGACCCGCACGCCGACAAGCGGGACCGGCTGGTGACACATGTACAGGCCAGCCTGGAACCGCTCGGCCTGGCCGCCCGCGCCGACCGGGTCCTCGCTGTCGCCGCGCTGCAAGAAGTAGCCTGGAGCGACGCGGCGCTGGTGATTGAGTGCATCCCGGAAAAACTGGCCGCCAAACAAGCGCTGTTTGCGCAACTGGTCCAGCTGGCACCGGCCCACACGCTGCTGGCCAGCAACAGCTCCAGCTTTCCGATCAGCGCCATCGCCCAGGGACTGGCCACGCAGCATCGCATGCTGGGCCTGCACTTTTTCATGCCAGCCCATCTGGTGCCGCTGGTGGAAGTGGTGCTGGGCCCGCAGACAGACCCAGCGCAGGCGGAGCGGCTGTGCAGCTACATGCGCGGCTGCGGCAGCGTGCCCGTGCTGGTGAAGAAGGACAAGCCGGGCTTTCTGGCCAACCGCCTGCAACATGCGCTGGCCCGCGAAGCCTTTGCCATGATTGATGAAGGAATCGCCACGCCGCAAGACGTGGACGCCGCCGTGCGCTTTGGCTTTGGCTTTCGTTACCTGGCCGCCGGCCCCGTGTTGCAACGCGACCATGCCGGGCTGGACGTGCACTGTGCCGCGGCCGCCACCATGTACCCCAGCCTTTCCAACACGGCCGAGCCTGCCCGTGTGCTGCAAGGCCACGTCAGCGCCGGGCGCCTGGGCATGAAAACCGGTGCCGGCTTTTACGACTGGCCTGAAGATCGCCGCCAGGCCGAACGGCTGCGCTACGACCACCTGCTGCAAAAGGGGCTGGCTCTGCTGGCCGATGAATTGCCCCCATTGGACCGAAACCTCTGACAAGCCGCCCATGACCCCGGAATCACTCATCATCACCGTGGCCCCCAACGGCGCCTACAAGCAGGCCGGCGACCACCCCGAAGTCCCGTTGACCGCCGCCAGCCTGGCCACCACGGCCAAAGCCTGCCTGGACGCGGGCGCGGCCATGCTGCACCTGCACATCCGCAACGCACAAGGCCGCCACAGCCTGGACGTGCAGGGCTACCGCGACGCGCTGCAGGCCGTCAAGGCCGCCGTGGGCGATGCCATGGTGCTGCAAATCACCAGCGAAGCCGCCCGCGTTTACCAGGCGCCCGAACAAATCGCCATGGTGCAGGCGCTGCGCCCTGAAGCCGTGTCGGTGGGGCTGCGCGAGATCGACCAGCCGGCCATTGGCGAGGCCGGGCTCGCGGCGTTTTTTGGCTGGCTGGCGCGCGAGCGGGTCATGACGCAAGTGATTCTGTACGACGTGGCCGACCTGCAGCGCTGGCAAAGCCTGCGTGAGCGCGGCATGGTGCCGGAGGCCCCCTGGTTTTTGCTGTTCGTGCTGGGCCGCTACACCGCCGGGCAAACCTCCAGCCCACGCGACCTGGTGCCTTTTGTGCACGCCCACACCGGGCCCGAGCCCTGGGCGGTGTGCGCCTTTGGCGCAACTGAACACGCCTGCGTGACCGCAGCCGCGGCACTGGGCGGCCATGTGCGGGTGGGCTTTGAGAACAACCTCCAGCTTAAAAACAACCAGACCGCACCCGACAACGCCGCGCTGGTGGCGCAGGCCGTTGAAGCGGCCAGCAGCCTTGGCCGCCCGTTGGCCCGTGCACACGACATCCGCCAGCGCTTCGGCGCCGCCTGACATTTACAACATAAGGAGACAACATGAAACGTACCGCTTTTCTGAAACTGACCATGACACTGGGCGCCGCAGCCGCCCTGTCGCTAATAGCGCCGCTGGCCAGCCAGGCACAAGACAGCTATCCCAGTAAAACCATCCGTTTTGTAGTGCCCTACCCGCCCGGTGGCCCGACCGACCTGATGGCCCGCCTGTTGAGTGTCGAGCTGCAAACCCGCCTCGGCGTGACGGTGATCGTCGACAACAAGGGGGGCGCAGGCGGCAACTTGGGCAGCGCCGAAGTGGCCAAGCAAGCCCCGGCCGACGGCCACACGCTGCTGCTGGCCGCCAGCGGGCCGATGGCGGTGAACGCCACGCTGTTTCGCAGCATGCCGTTCAACCCGCTCACCGACCTGGCGCCGGTGATCCAGATTTCATCGTTTCCGCTGGTGCTGGAAGTCAACCCCAAGCTCGGCGTGAAAAGCGTCAAGGAGTTGATTGCCTTGGCTAAAACCAACAAACCCGATTTGAGTTTTGCCTCGGCCGGCAACGGCACACCGCAGCACCTGGCTGGTGAGCTGTTCAACAGCCAGATGGACATCAAGATGGCCCACATTCCGTACAGGGGTGCGGGCCCGGCCCTTAACGACCTGCTGGGCGGCCAGGTGAACGTGATGTTTGACGTTCTGGGCAGTTCGCTGCAGTACATCCAGGCCGGCAAGCTCACGCCGCTGGCCGTGACTTCCGCCAAACGCAGCCCGTCCTTGCCCAACGTGCCCACCATGGCCGAAGCCGGGGTGGCTGGTTACGAGTTCAGCGCCTGGCATGGCATTGCCGTACGCGCCGGCACGCCCACGCCTGTGATCAACAAGCTCAACAGCACCTTGAATGCCATTTTCAAAGAACCCGAATTCCACAAAAAATGGGAGGCGCTGGGCACCCCGGTGGTGGGCGGCACACCCGCCCAGTTCGGCGAACTGATCAAAAAGGAAACCGTGCGCCTGGGCAAGGTGGTCAAGGACTCGGGCGTGACGCTGGACTAGGGCCTGTTCACACTAATATTGAAGGATGCGTTGCGAGTCAAAAAGGCCATGAGCAAGGCGCAAAACGCCGTCGGGGTAGGCCCCCGACAAGGCTTTGCAACGCCGCGCATGGCCTTTTT
>NZ_JAKFDR010000108.1:0-4940 GCF_036676035.1 Polaromonas sp. | reverse complement strand
GTTGCTGTCTAGATTGTGTGCAGGTAATGGATCAAGTGGTTGCGTGGATAAAGGCGGTTGCCGATCTCCGGGCAATGTTTTTGATTGTTGAGCGGACTATGTCCGCTATCGCCGCGGGGCGCGTGACCCACATGGATGTGGGAAATGCCGCAAGCCCGCCGGCGACCCCATGGATGGGGAAGGTAGGAAAAATGCCGGGAGCATTTTCGAGAACGGGCGCGGCCCTCCTACAGGGTTTGGCGGTGTTCGTGGCTTTTGTGGGAGGGTCCGGGCGGCGTTCCGTGACCTCGGGGCGATGGTTTTGATTGTTGGGCGGACGTTGTCCGCCATCGCGGCGGGGTCGGAACGCCGCCCGGCCCCTCCTACAGGGGGATGTGGTGCCTGTGCTTTTGTGGGTGGCGTGCATTCGCTGTTGGGTTTGCCATCAATAGTCAGGTTTTTTATCCGGCGGAGGGTTCACCTCGCTGATTTTCAAATTCTCAGGATTGAGGTGCTGTCGTGTTAAGACTTGCCGAGAAATTGCGCTGCCGTTTGGTCAAGCTGCCACGCCGCCACAAGCGACTGATTCAGGTCAGCATGGATGTGCTGCTGGTCTGGGCGGCGCTGTGGCTGGCCTTTCTCGTGCGCCTGGGGGACTCGAAAAGCATCGAGCCGTTTGCCGGGCATGCCTGGCTGTTTGTTGCGGCGCCGCTGATAGCCATTCCCTTGTTTGTGCGCTTTGGCATGTACCGGGCGGTGATGCGCTATTTCGGCAACGATGCCTTGATCACGATTTTCAAGGCCGTGACGCTTTCCGCCCTGGTTCTGGCCTTGGTGGTGTATTGGCATCGCCAGCCTCCGGCTGTGGTGCCGCGTTCCCTGGTGTTCAACTACTGGTGGCTGAGCCTGGTGCTGGTCGGGGGATTGCGACTGGCCATGCGCCAGTACTTCATGGGCGACTGGTACGTGGCCTCGCAGCAAGTGCCTTTCATCAACCGAGGCGATCATCTACCCAAGGTGGCCGTCTACGGTGCGGGGGCGGCGGGCAACCAACTGGTGGCAGCCTTGCGTATGGGGCGGGCCATGCGGCCGGTGGCGTTCATCGATGACGACGACGATATCGCCACCCGGGTGATTGCTGGCTTGCAGGTTTTCAAGCCCAAGCATATCCAGCAGATGATCGAGCAAACCGGCGCGCAGGAGATCCTTCTGGCAATTCCTTCGGCTACGCGCGCACGGCGCCGTGAAATCCTCGAGCACCTCGAAGCGTTCCCCCTGCATGTACGTAGCGTGCCCGGCTTCATGGACCTGGCCAGCGGCCGGGTCAAGGTCGAGGATGTGCAGGAGGTCGACATCGCCGACCTGCTCGGACGCGACCCGGTGCCCCCGCAAAAAGCCTTGTTCGAGCGCTGCATCCGTGGCCAGGTGGTGATGGTCACCGGCGCGGGCGGCTCCATTGGTTCGGAGCTGTGCCGGCAGATCGTGGCCAGTGGGCCGACCACGGTGCTGTTGTTCGAGCACAGTGAATTCAACCTCTACAACATCCATACCGAGCTGGAGCAGCGCATCCGGCTGGAATCCTTGCCGGTGCGCCTGGTGCCGATCCTGGGTTCCATTCGCAACCCTGGCCGCCTGGTCGATGTGATGCGTACCTGGGCGGTGAATACGGTGTATCACGCCGCGGCGTACAAGCATGTGCCCATGGTCGAGCACAACATCGCCGAGGGCGTGCTGAACAATGCGCTGGGCAGCCTGTACACGGCACAGGCCGCGGTCAGGGCCGGGGTCGAGCACTTCGTGCTGATTTCCACCGACAAGGCGGTGCGCCCGACCAACGTGATGGGCAGTACCAAGCGTCTGGCAGAAATGGTCCTGCAGGCCCTGAGCACGGAGTCCGCTCCGGTGCTGTTCCGGGACGACGAGGGTGTGCACCAGGTCAACAAGACCCGCTTCACCATGGTCCGCTTCGGCAACGTATTGGGCTCCTCAGGCTCGGTGATTCCGCGCTTCCACGATCAGATCAAGCACGGTGGCCCGGTGACGGTAACCCACCCGAACATCACCCGCTACTTCATGACCATCCCCGAGGCGGCGCAGCTGGTGATTCAGGCCGGGGCCATGGGGCAGGGCGGCGATGTATTCGTGCTGGACATGGGCCAGCCGGTGAAGATTGTCGACCTGGCGGAGAAGATGATTCACCTGAGCGGCCTCAGTGTGCGCTCGGAGAAGAATCCGCACGGCGATATTGCCGTCGAGTTCACCGGTTTGCGTCCCGGAGAGAAGCTCTACGAAGAGTTGCTGATTGGCGACAACGTCAGCCCGACCGATCACCCGATGATCATGCGAGCCAACGAAGAATGCCTGTCCTGGGATGCCTTCAAGAAGGTCCTGGGCGAACTGCTCGGCGCGGTTGAGCGCGACGACTACGACCGGGTGCGCCAATTACTGCGGGAGACAGTGAGCGGCTATGCGCCAGACGGCGCAATCGTGGACTGGATTCACCAGCAGCGGCGGATCGAGCCTTAGTGTGCTGTCTCAAAATTATTGTTTCGATGACTCCGGCTCCTAGGGTGCGCGGGGCCGCCTAGGCCGCGCGCACCAGGCATCCGGTTTCCAGTGGTGCGCACAGCGCACCTTACGCAGGCCTGCCGCAGCCGTGAACCGCCCCGGTTTTCCCGGAGGCTCCAACTCTTGAGAGATGGAGCCAGGAAGACAACAACGAAGTATTCCCCAGAAGTTCGCGAGCGAGCGGTTCGTTTTGTGCTGCAGTATCAAGACGGACATGACTCGGAGTGGGCGGCAATCTGCTCAATTGCCGCCGGTACTACCAGCGCGGGTCGCTGCGCCGCCATTCGGTGTTGCTGGCGCCAGTTGGTGGTTGCGGTTTGCCTGGGTCATTCATCAGCCTGATTGTGCGTGGGGCGGGTAATTTCCTTAGCTACACTCGCTCCATCTCTCACTGCACTACAAGGCGACTTCCGTATGCAAAATCGCATGATGATTACCGGCGCAGGTTCGGGTTTGGGTCGTGAAATCGCCCTGCGCTGGGCGCGCGAAGGCTGGCGCCTGGCGCTGGCCGACGTCAACGAGGCGGGCCTGGCCGAGACCCTGAAACTGGTGCGTGATGCCGGCGGCGAGGGCTTTACCCAGCGTTGCGATGTGCGCGACTACAGCCAGCTGACCGCATTGGCGCAGGCCTGCGAGGAGAAGTTCGGCGGCGTCGATGTGATCGTCAACAACGCCGGCGTAGCGTCGGGCGGCTTCTTCAGCGAGCTGTCGCTGGAGGACTGGGACTGGCAGATCGCAATCAACCTGATGGGCGTGGTCAAGGGCTGTAAGGCGTTCCTGCCGCTGCTCGAGCGTAGCAAGGGCAAGATCGTCAATATCGCCTCGATGGCGGCCTTGATGCAGGGCCCGGCGATGAGCAACTACAACGTCGCCAAGGCCGGCGTGGTGGCGCTGTCGGAGAGCCTGCTGGTCGAGTTGAAGCAGCAGGAAATCGGCGTGCATGTGGTCTGCCCGTCGTTCTTCCAGACCAACCTGCTCGACTCCTTCCGCGGCCCGACCCCGGCGATGAAGGCCCAGGTCGGCAAACTGCTGGAAGGCTCGCCGATCAGCGCCGCGGACATCGCCGACTACATCTATCAGCAGATGGCCAAGGGCGAGTTCATGATCCTGCCCCACGAGCAGGGGCGGATGGCCTGGGCGCTCAAGCAGAAGAACCCGCAGCTGCTCTACGACGAGATGACCAGCATGGCCGACAAGATGCGCAGCAAGGCCAGGCAGGGCTGACGGGGCGTTGCCTATGCCCCGCTTACCTGTTGCGTGCAGCCTTTGTAGGGTGGGTTAGTGGCGCAGAGCCGGGTTTGCAATTCGACCGCGGAATCTGTGCGCCGCGTAACCCACCGGGCGGTGATCGGCTTGCCCATCTGGTGGGTTACGGCGCAACTGAACTGTGCGCCGGTAGATGGCCTGTGCTCATGCGCCTAACCCACCCTACGCATTACCGCGACCCGTGCATCGCCTGGCTGGCCTGCCAAGGACTCGCTCAAGCTGACCATTCGGTCAATTTATAGCGTTCCCGGGCTTGCCCTGCGGCAGGCTCGGGGTTAGGGTGGCCGGCCCGGCCGATCATGTTGAAACTCGCGTGAAACCCATCGTCCTGCTGCTGGCCCTGGTGCTGGCGGCAATCAATTTGCGCCCCGGCATCACCTCCCTGGCGCCGCTGATCGAGCGGATCGCCGCTGAGCTGGCGCTGAGCCGTAGCCTGATCAGCCTGACCACGGCCCTGCCGGTGCTGTGCATGGGCCTGCTGGCGCCTGTCGCCCCGCGTCTGGCCCTGGGCCTGGGCCTGGAGCGCACCATTGCCCTGTGCATGGGACTGATCACGCTGGCCTTGCTGCTGCGCCTGGCCGGCCGGGTCGATGCGATCCTGATCGCCAGCGCGGTGCTGCTTGGCGCGGCGATTGCCATCGCTGGGCCGTTGCTCTCCGGTTTTATCAAGCGTCACTTCGTCGGCCAGATGGGCCGCGTGGTCGGCTGGTATTCATTGGGCATGGCGATTGGCGGGGCCGGCGGGGCGGTGCTGACGGCACCGGCGACCCAGCTGCTCGGCGATAGCTGGACGCACGGGCTGGCGGTCTGGGCGCTGCCCGCGCTGCTTGGCCTGTTGCTGTGGTGGCGCCTGCCGAATCAGCGGGAATCGGTGGATACCAAGGAGGCCAGGATCGGCTTGCCGTGGCGGCAGCCGCGGGCCTGGTTGATCAGCTGCTTCTTCGCGATTCAGGCTGGGCTGTTCTATGCCCTGGCGACCTGGGTGGTGGCGCGTTACCACGAGGCCGGCCTGACGCTGCTGCGCAGCAACACGCTGTTCAGTATCTCGATGTTGATGGGCCTGCCCAGCTCCTTCCTGCTGCCCTGGCTGGCGCAGCGTTTCGACAATCGCTACCTGCTGCTGATGG
>NZ_JAKFDR010000107.1:0-3147 GCF_036676035.1 Polaromonas sp. | reverse complement strand
ATGCTGACGACGGAAGCCATGGTTGCCGAAGCGCCGAAGGAAGAAACCGGCGCCGGCGGCATGGGTGGCGGCATGGGCGGCGGCATGGGTGGCATGGGCGGCATGGACATGTAATGTCCGGCGGCTGAAGCCCACGCTTCAAGCGATAAAAAAAAGCCCGCGGTGAGAGCCGCGGGCTTTTTTGTTTTCAGGAGGGGCGCACCCAGTGCACTTCGCCACGCAACGGTGGGCCGCCATCGCACCTTTGGGAGAACCGCATATCGAGCGCCATCAACAAGCCGAGCGAGTCATGGACGATGTTGTCGATGGCGAACCACCCCTCCAGCTCATTGCAGCCGCGCCCGTTGCCCGACCAGTCCATTCCACCAATCGCGGCATTGTGGAAGGGGTATCGCTGCACGCCGGGGTAGAAGCCGCGCTTGAGCCTGGCGATCGAGTCCATCGCGACGAACTCCCCGCCCCACCCGCCCGCGTAGATGTTCAATGAACGCCCGCCGGCCGACATGCTGATGCCAGTCTTGTAGAGATAGTCCTGCCCCTGGCCGATCCAGTCTCCTGGTGGGCTGTGCAGATAGACATAGTTGCCTGCTTCGGGCGTGGCGCCCTCGGGCGGTGCCCAGAGGTTGGGCGGGATGCGGCGCGGTCCGGCAGGCGCCAACGTGTCGTTCCGGTCCCAGCGGATCCTGCCGTGCAGCGACGCGGGGCCGCCCTCGCAGTGCTGCTCGAAGCGCATGTCCAGCTTGTCCAGTTCACCGTCGACGTAGGTGATTTCGTCCACGGCGAACCAACCCGTCAGCGTGTTGCAGCCCCGGCCGTCGCCCGACCAGGAGAGGCCGCCCAGGGTGGGGTTGTGGAAGGGGTAGCGCTGGAGATTGCGATACCAGCCAGGCCGAACCTTGCGCAACACGTTCATCGCCTGGAAGTCGCCCGACCACCACTCGTTGCCGTTCACCGACACTGAGATCTTGCCGTTGGCCTGCGACACCGCCAGCTTGGCATTGCGCTGCGTGTACGTATACTTTTTTCCCAGGCCGATGAAGTCGCCCGAGTCGGACTCCAGGTACACGAAGTTGCCCGTGGCCGGCGTGGCGTCGAGCGCCGGTGACCACAGCCGGTCGGGAATGTTGCGCACCGGGCCGCGAGGGACCGTCGGATCGTTGGCGAACCAGCGGATGTTGCCGTACAGAGCCGGGGCCCAGCCCTCGCAGTGCTGGACGAAGTCGATGTCGACGGCGACGAGCTCAGAGCCGACGTACTCCGAGCTGTTCACCCGGAAGGCGCCCACCAGCGTGTTGCATCCGCGGCCTTCGCCGCTCCAGCTGATGCCGCCCACGGCCGGGTCGTGAAACGGATAGCGCTCCAGGTTCGTGAACGTTCCGCCATTGAACTTGAGGCGCGACGCAGGCAATGCGAACTCCGCGTCCCAGTATTGGTCGCCGTTGATGCGCAGCTGCAGAAGGCCGTTGGACGCGCTGACCTGAATGGTGGAGTTAAGCTGCGTGTACGTGTAGCTGCGGCCTCCACCGATGTAGTCCCCGACATCGCTGCCGACGGTGACCACCGTCTGGTTCGCGACGATGGTTTCGGTCGGAAGGGGGGCTGCGCGCAGGACGGCTTGCTGCCGCGAGGCGCTGACGGGAGCGTTCGTGGGGCTTGCATCGTCATCGCCGCCTCCGCAGGCACCCAGCAAAGCAACGAGTGCCGCGGCTAAGAATGTCTTGATCTGCATGCCGCCTCCCGCGGATGGTGAATCCTGACCCGCACCCCAACCGAAGGCGCATGAACGGATCAGGAAAGTCTACCGGCAGAGCTAGTGAATGGAAGGGGGTTTTGCGCAGTTTGCGGCGCGACTCGCCCCCCCAAATGGGAGAGGATTTGTTCGTTAGCGCTGTAAGCGCTAAACCATTCGCCAATCCCCTGGATGTATTGTCCGAGGACACAGATGAACACCTCTTCCGACTACGAAAGCCGGCTGGCCGCGGGGCTGGCCGCCAGCCGCGAGGGCCGCCTGGAAGCGGCCCTGGCGCTGTTCGCTCAGGCCAGCGAAGCCGATCCCACATCGGGCGTGCCCCATTTCCTCATCGGGTCGGAGCACGCCGCGGCGGGGGACTTCGCCTCGGCTGAACTGGCCTTTGCCCGTGCCGTGCTGCTGGCGCCTGGCTTCCCGCTGGCGCGCTACCAGCTCGGCCTGCTGCAGTTCACGTCGCAGCGGGCGCCGGTGGCCCTGCTCACGTGGGAGCCCCTCCTGTCATTGCCGGAGACGGACGCGCTGCCGCACTTCGTGCGCGGCTTCACGGCGCTGGCGGCGGACGCGTTCGACGATGCGCTGCGGCACTACCGCACAGGCCTGGCGTGCAATGCGCCCAATCCCGCCCTCTGTTCGGACATCCTGCAATTGGTGGACGCCGTCGAGAAGCTCCAGCGAAGAGAGGGTGCCCCCCAAGAGGAGGAGGTGGCACAACACGTCCTGTTGTCCGCCTATGCGCGCGGGCTGCACTGAGGCACTGCGTTGACCACCATCGATCCTTCCAGCCAGGTTGCACTGGCGCTGAAGTCGCAAGTCGCGGCCATGAAGGAGCGCGGGAAGACGAAGGGCAGCGCCGCCCAGCAGACAGTTGCGACGCCGCACGGCACCGTGTCGGGCACGCTCGCGCAAAGGATGCAGGCCATTGCGCCGGACGATCCGAGCCGTCGGCAGAAGGCGGTGCGCATCTTCCTGCAAGTGGAACTGGTGCGCGAGTTTGGCGATGCGCTGCTGAACGACCCGCAGTTCGGCACGATGCTGGATGCGGTTCAGGAGCAGATGGCGCGGGACGAGAAGACGGCGGCAGCGGTGATCGCGCTGGGGGAGTTGCTGCTCGCGGGGAAGGTGGCTGGCTAGCTGGGGTTCCTGGCGTCACCCCAGCCTACGGATCCAGCGCACTACGCCAGCCTGCGAGGTTGACCCCTCAATCGTGCAGGTCCCAATCAGCCATCTTTCCCTCCGGTGTGGTCGGCAGGCGCTCGCCCAGCCGCCACGCCTTCGGCCGTTCCGACGTGGTGAGCTCACGCTCCGCCAGCGCGCGCAGCTCCCGCAGGATGTCGGTCCGCTCCCATCCGGGCCTGGGCACCACGAAGGCCTTCAGCCGCGCGCCCTCGTCCGGCCGC
>NZ_JAKFDR010000106.1:0-5858 GCF_036676035.1 Polaromonas sp. | reverse complement strand
ACTTCGTGTAACTCCCTGCCCCCCGAGGGGGCCGCCCCGCCTGCGGCCCGGCAAAGCCGGTTCCGCGGCTCGGACTGGTGTTTTGAGGGCCAGCGACTTGCAACGTGCAGAGCGCCACACGCAGCAAGCTTTCGTAGGGATGCATACGGCAAGCCGGGGCCGCGGGACTGGCTTAGCCAGACCGCAGGCGCAGCGGCCCCCTCGGGGCTGACGTCCGCGGCTCCAAGCCTGCCTGCGCAGGCTTGGACGGACGGAAGAGCCGCCGCGTCTCGCGGCGGCACGTCCAGCGCAGTACGCGAAGCGACAAGCGTGGGGGTCAAGACTCTTCGCTCCAGCAGTTGTTGTCACGCGCAATCATCGCGCTTGAAGCACTCGGCCCCCAGGTGCCCGCCGCATAGGGGCGTGGCCCCGCCGGGTCGCTGCTCCAGGCGTCCAGGATGGGCTCCACCCAGCGCCAGGCTTCTTCCTGTTCGTCGCTGCGCACAAACAGGTTCAGGCGCCCGTCGATCACGTCGAGCAGCAGGCGCTCGTAGGCGCCTACGCGTTCGGAGCCAAAGCGCTTGTCGAAGTCCAGGTCCAGCTGCACCGGTGCCAGCGAGGGCTTGCCCCGGCCGTTGCGCTGGTCTGCGCCCTGCGCCAGCAGGTGCAGTTCCAACCCGTCTTTGGGCTGGAGATTGATGACGAGCCGGTTGGTGCCGTTCAGGTTTGCCAGCGGCGACTTGAAGATGGCATGCGGTGTCGGGCGGAAGTTGACCTCGATGTGCGCGTCGCGCGCCGCCAGGCGCTTGCCGGTGCGTATGTAAAAAGGCACGCCGGCCCAGCGCCAGTTGGCAATTTCGGTGCGCAGCGCCACAAAGGTTTCGGTGCGGCTGCCGAAGGCCACGCCTTGCTCCTGTGCGTAGCCCGGCACCGGCTCGCCGCCAATCGTGCCGGCGCTGTACTGGCCGCGAATCACGTGCTGGCTCAGCGTTTCGGGTGTCCAGGCCTTGAGTGATCGCAGCACCTTGAGTTTTTCATCGCGTATGGCATCGGCATGGGCGTTGATGGGCGGCTCCATGCCGATCGCGCAGAGCAATTGCAGCGCGTGGTTTTGCACCATGTCACGCAAGGCGCCGGTGCTGTCGTAGAACGAGCCGCGCTTTTCAACGCCCAGGTCTTCGGCAATGGTGATCTGGATGTTGGCAATCGTCTCGCGCCGCCACAGCGGCTCGAACAGCGAATTGCCAAAGCGCAGGGCAAACAGGTTTTGCACCGACGGTTTGCCCAGGTAATGGTCGATGCGAAAGATCTGCTTTTCGGTCAGCACACTGCGCACGGTCTCGTTGATGGCGCGGTTCGAGGCCAGGTCATGGCCCAGCGGTTTTTCCAGCACCACGCGTGTTTGCGGGCCGTTCAGGCCTGCAGCGGCGATCTGCTCGCACACCGTGGTGAACAGGGCCGGCGCGGTGGCCACGTACATCACCACGGTATCGGCCGGGCGCTGCTGCAGCTTGGCCGCCAGCAGGGCATAGTCGGTGGGGTTGGACAAATCCATGCGCAGAAAGCTCAGCAGCGCGGCAAAGCGCGAAAACTCTTCTTCGCTGGGGCGCTTGGCCAGTTCCACGTCGTCAAAACGCGATTTGATCAGGGCCCGGAACTGCTCGTCCGACAGGTCGTCGCGGGCAACGCCCACAATGCGCCCCCCGGCCGGCAGCGAGCCATGGCGAAAGGCTTGAAACAGGGCCGGCATCAATTTGCGCCAGACGAGGTCGCCTGTGCCGCCAAACAAAATCAGGTCAAAACTCATGGTTAAAATTTGTCGATGTAATAAAGTTTCATATTCTAGAGGCATAATGGTAACTCGACCAGCCCCTGTGGTGGACGCGCTGAAACTGAAACCTTGAAGACCCACTTTGACCATGAATCAACTTGAATCCCTCAAACAATTCACCACGGTGGTGGCCGACACCGGTGATTTCAGGCAGCTGGCGCAGTTCAGGCCGCAGGACGCCACGACCAACCCGTCGTTGATCCTCAAGGCGGTGCAAAAGGCCGACTATGCGCCGCTGCTCAAGGACACGGTGGCCAAATTCCGCGGCAGGCCGGTCGACGAGATCATGGACCGGCTGCTGGTGCGCTTTGGCGCCGAGATCCTGTCCATCATCCCGGGGCGCGTGTCGACCGAGGTGGATGCGCGCTTGAGTTTCGACACGGTCGGCAGCATCACCCGGGCCGAGCGCATCATCGAGCTGTACCAGGCCGAGGGCATTCATATCGACCGCGTGCTGATCAAGGTCGCTTCCACCTGGGAAGGGATTGAAGCCGCCGCCAGGCTGGAGCAGCGCGGCATCCACACCAACCTCACGCTGCTGTTTTCGTTTGCCCAGGCGGTGGCTTGCGGGCAGGCCAAGGTGCAGCTGATCTCGCCCTTTGTGGGCCGCATTTACGACTGGTATAAAAAATCGGCCGGCACCAGCTGGGACGAAGCCGCGAACGCGGGCGCCAACGACCCCGGTGTGAAGTCGGTGCGCCAGATCTACAACCATTTCAAGCACTTCGGCATTGCCACCGAGATCATGGGCGCGAGCTTTCGCAACGTGGGCCAGATCACGGCGCTGGCCGGCTGCGACCTGCTCACCCTCAGCCCCGAATTGCTGGCGCAACTGGCCGCCAGCGAAGCGCCGCTGCCACGCGCGCTGGATGCCAACGCCGCGAAGTCACTGGATTTGCCGGCGGTGAATTTCGACGAAGCGGGTTTCCGCTACGCGCTCAACGAAGACGCGATGGCTACCGAGAAACTGGCCGAGGGCATACGCGCCTTTGCCGCCGACGCCGTCAAGCTTGAACAGCTGATGTTGGCCGCATGAGCGCCGCTGGGCCGTCCCAAGGCGCGAAGGCCCCCTCGGGGGGCAGCGCAGCACACGAAGTGGCAAGCGTGGGGGCATACGCTAGCGGGCCCATGAACTACCGCCCGCGCTGCGACCAGACCTCGGCCTGGGCGGCACTGCAGGCTCACTTCAAGGCCGGCCAACCGGTACTGCGTGATGCTTTTGCGGCCGATCCGAAACGCTTTGCCAGCTTCAGCCAGCAAGCCCCCCACGTGTTTGCCGACCTGTCCAAAAACCTGATCGATGCCGGCAGCCAGGCCCTGCTGTTTGACCTGGCGCGGCAATGCGGGCTGGAGCAGCACCGCGACGCCATGTTTGCGGGCGAACTCATCAACAGCACGGAACAGCGCGCCGTGATGCATTGGCTGTTGCGAAATCCGGCTTCAGCCCTTGATAAACATGCGCCAGATGCTATTAAAAACGTAGCAAATGAGTTGACCGAGGTGCACGCCACGCTGGAGGCGATGCTGGCCTATGCGGAGCAGGTGCGCGCTGACGAAGCCATCACGGACATCGTCAACATCGGCATCGGCGGCTCGGACCTGGGGCCGCAGATGGCGGTGCTGGCGCTCGAGGCCTTCGCGGCTCCTGGCAAGCGCCTTCACTTTGTCTCCAACGTGGATGGCGACGAGCTGGCCGGCGTGCTCAAGCGGTGCAAACCCCGGAACACGCTGTTTCTGATCGCCTCCAAAACCTTCACCACCACCGAGACCATGACCAACGCGCAGTCGGCCAGGCGCTGGTTTGAAGCCAACGGCGGCCAGGACATCGCGCGGCATTTTGCGGCCCTGACGACGAATGTGGCCGTTGCCGGCGAGTTCGGGATCAGCACGACCTTCGGCTTCTGGGACTGGGTCGGCGGGCGTTACTCCCTGTGGTCTGCCATTGGCCTGCCCATCGCCATCGCCATCGGCGCCGCAGGTTTTCGCGATTTTCTGGCGGGCGCCCATGCCATGGACGAGCACTTTCGCACCGCGCCCCTTGAAAGCAATCTGCCGGTGCGGCTGGGCCTGCTCGATGTCTGGTACCGCAACTTTCACGGCTTCACCAGTCGCAGCATCGCGCCTTACAGCAGCGCCTTGCGCCGCCTGCCCGCCTACCTGCAGCAACTGGAGATGGAAAGCAATGGCAAGCGCGTCGACGCGCAAGGCAATACGCTGCCGTTTGCCACCTCGCCCGTGCTGTGGGGCGAGCCCGGCACCAACGGCCAGCACGCCTATTTCCAGATGCTGCACCAGGGCACGGATGTGGTGCCGGTCGAGCTCGTTGCCGTGAAAAAGCCTGCGCATGACTTGCCCGCACACCACGGCAAGCTGCTGGCCAACGCGCTGGCGCAGGCACAGGCCTTGATGCTGGGCCAAAGCGACGCCGGCGGGCACCGGCATTTCCCGGGCAACCGGCCCAGCACGTTTTTGCTGCTCGATGAACTGACCCCCACCAGCCTGGGCGCCCTGATCGCGCTGCAGGAGCACCGCGTGTTTGTCAGCGGCGCCCTGTGGGGCATCAACAGCTTTGACCAGTGGGGCGTGGAACTGGGCAAGGTGCTGGCCAAGGACATCGAGCCCCGGCTGGCCAGTGGCAACACGGCGGGGCTGGACGGCTCGACCGCCGGTCTGCTCGGCAAGCTGCGTGCATGAACCTTGTTTTTGACTTTGGCGCGGTGCTGTTCACCTGGCAGCCGGCTGCGCTGCTGTCCGAGCATTTTCCCGAACTTGCAGCCACGCCGGAGCAGGCCGGCGACATGGCGCGGGCCATTTTTTCCCACGACGATTGGCAATCATTTGATCGGGGTACGCTGGAAATCGATGCGGTGATTGACCGCACGGCCACACGGCTGGCCCTGCCGCGCGACAGCCTTCAGGCCCTGATGGCGCCCATCGGCGAACGCCTGCAACCCATAGCGGCCAACGTGGCGCTGCTCGGGCGTCTGCGGGAACGCCGTGAGCGGCACGGCGATGTGCGGCTGTATTTCCTCTCCAACATGCCCGAGCCCTTCGCCCGCACGCTGGAGCAGCGCCATGACTTCCTGCAGTGGTTTGACGGCGGCATCTTCTCGGGCGACGTGAAGCTGGCCAAGCCCGACCCTGCGATTTTCCAGTTGCTGGCGAGCCGCTATCAGCTGGAGCAAGCCAGGACGCTGTTCATCGATGATGCGCTGGTCAATGTGAACGCCGCCGCTGCCTTGGGCTGGCAAACCATCCACTGCCAGCAGCCGGAGCTTCTGGTCTCGCAGTTCTCAGGTAAAACACAGCTCTAGCTCTCGCCAAATATGTGCAGACAGCTATCAAAATAATAGTGAAAATCTGCAACTGCGAACCGCAGCTGCCATGAAAAAAGGGCCGCAATGCTTTCGCACTGCGGCCCTTTTGAATGT
The DNA here is from genome assembly GCF_036676035.1 of Polaromonas sp. Taxonomy (GTDB): domain Bacteria; phylum Pseudomonadota; class Gammaproteobacteria; order Burkholderiales; family Burkholderiaceae_C; genus Polaromonas. The sequence continues at coordinate 617 of NZ_JAKFDR010000106.1, read as the reverse complement.
GAGCGTGGACTGGAGGCGAGGCTCCTCGCCCCACGCTCCAGGGGCTTTACATGTCCATGCCGCCCATGCCACCCATACCGCCCATGCCGCCAGGCATGCCGCCGCCAGCGCCAGACTCTTCTTTCGGAGCCTCGGCCACCATGGCTTCGGTCGTCAGCATCAGGGATGCGACGGACGCAGCGTTTTGCAGCGCGGTGCGGGTCACTTTCGTCGGGTCCAGAATACCCATTTCGATCATGTCGCCATAGGTGTCGTTGGCTGCGTTGAAGCCGTAGTTGCCTTTGCCGGCGAGCACGGCATTGACCACCACAGAGGCTTCGCCGCCAGCGTTGTACACAATCTCGCGCAGAGGCGCTTCGATGGCGCGCAGCACCAGCTTGATGCCGGCGTCCTGGTCAGCGTTGTCACCCTTGATGGTGCCAGCAGCCTGCTTGGCGCGCAGCAGGGCCACGCCGCCACCAGCCACAATGCCTTCTTCCACCGCAGCGCGGGTTGCGTGCAGGGCGTCTTCGACGCGGGCTTTCTTTTCTTTCATTTCGACTTCGGTGGCAGCGCCAACCTTGATCACGGCAACACCGCCGGCCAGCTTGGCCACGCGCTCTTGCAGTTTTTCACGG
>NZ_JAKFDR010000105.1:0-4211 GCF_036676035.1 Polaromonas sp. | reverse complement strand
ATGTGCGGGCAAGGTAGGCAACGCCGAGTTGCGCCCGATGGGACCCCTTCCCTTCGGGTTGCGACCAAAAAGGCCATGCGCGGCGTTGCAAAGCCTTGTCGGGGGCCTACCCCGACGGCGTTTTGCGCCTTGCTCATGGCCTTTTTGGCTCGCAACGCATCCTCCACAATTAGTGTGAACAGGCCCTAACCCATCAAGCAGAAAGTCATCGCCATGTACGACCATATCGGACTGAAAGTCAAGGACCTCGCCGCAAGCATCCGATTTTACGAAGCCGCGCTCGCACCGCTGGGCCATGTGCTGGGCTCCCACGACGACAGCTACGCCGGCATCGGCCCGCCCGGCGCGCCTGCGCTGTGGCTCTACGCCGCCAATGGCAGCAAAAGCCCCGGCACGCACATCGCATTCCGCGCGGCCGACCACCAGGCCGTGAAAGCCTTCTACCAGGCGGGCAGACAAGCCGGCGCCAGCGACAACGGCGGCCCCGGCCCGCGCCCCGACTACAGCCCGACCTACTACGCGGCCTTCCTGATCGACCCCGACGGTAACAACGTCGAAGCCGTCTGCCCTTGAGCCGGAAGGAGCCACGCTGATGGAGCAGGGGCGGAGGTGGCGAAGTGGCTGCTCGAAAGCGGGAAAACCTCATCAGGACAGAGAGCCGTTTGAAATGGGGTTCTGATAAAAAGTGCTGCCTGCCCTTGTTAATATTGCGTAGACAGCTACTGTTTTGATAGCGCATTGATGCTCGCCACCACGGACGCCGCTTAAAAAAGAACGCGGCTGCGGATGGTGCCGGGCACTTTGGCGAGTTTGGCCAGCGCCATGTCGGAGTGCGCCGATCAGCACGCTGCCCGGCTTCATCGCGGCAATCTCTGCCTGGCCGATCATCCATTGCGTGGCCTGGGTTTCGGGCACATGCAGGCTGACCACGTCAAAAAACACCACCTGCATGCCCAGCGCTTCTGCCAGCACCGACAGCTGCGTGCCGATGGAGCCATAGCCGACGATACCCAAGGTCTTGCCGCGAATTTCATAGGCGTTTTCGGCCGACCTGAGCCAGCCGCCGCGGTGCGCCACCGTGCTATCAATTGGTAGAACCGCAGGCACGACGGAACTTGGTAATACCCAAGCGCATCAAGTGTAACCAAATAAAACACTCGCCAAATTTGTCACTAATTTGTTTCTTATTTTCTAAAAAACTAAATAAATAGCTGGAAAAGCGAGATCGATTGTTTCAAAATGTATTTACAGCAACACGAGCAAGGTGCATTCAAGGCACCTCGAACGGTTGGCAGAAGCAAGGCATCCCGTCTGAGAGAGAGGGGAAATATGGAACACTTCATAGAGGCCGACACCATGCTGACATCGCTGACCAAGGGCAGTCATGCCCAGGCAGCGCATTCAGCGCATGACGCTGCCCCTTTGATGTGGCCCAATTTTCTGGTGGGCCAACCCGACAAGCCCGTACGGGTCCTGCTGATTGACGATGACGCTTGCATGCGCAACGTCATCTCGCAGGAACTCCTTGGCGATTTGCGCATCACCCTCCTGGCACAGGGGAGCAGCATGCACGAGGGGCTCCGCCTGATTTCGCGGTACGAGTTTGACGTCATGCTGGTCGACCTCCGGCTCAGGGACGGCAGCGGACTCGAGTTGATCGAGCACATGAAAACCCTGCGCCCCATGGCCGAGGCCGTGGTGATCTCGGCCATGGAAGATGAGGAGCACGCGTTGCGCGCATTTGAGCTGGGTGCCAAGGGCTACCTCGTCAAAAACTCCTGGTTCGTCAACTTTCCCCAGGCCGTACTTCAGGTGGTCAACGGCGGTGCATCGATCACGCCCAACCTGGCACGGCGGCTGCTGCACAGGCTGGACCATACACAGGAGGCTGGCCATCACCGTGCAGTGGAGCTCAACGACAAGCTCTCTGACCGCGAGAAAGACGTGCTGAAGATGGTGGCGTCTGGCTATACCAGCAGCGAGATCGGTTTGCGACTGATGATCAGCTGCCAGACGGTTAACACCCACATCAAACACATCTACTACAAACTGCGGGTCCACACACGAGCACAGGCCGTGAACTTTGCGGCCCATTGCGGCTTGTTGTGAAGATCATTCCGCAGAGGGCGATTCATCATGCAGTACGCTACGCCACCAGGCTCCGATCCTGAGCAGTTCCAGCGGCCGTCTTCGCGTTCTGGACAGAGGGAGTTGCTTGACGGTCTGAAGCAGGGCGTTTTGCTGGGCCTCGCCATTCTGGCGCTGACCTTGCCGCCGCCGTACCCGTACCGCGGCGCGGTGCTGCCCGAGCCTGCAGCAGGCGTGGCGCTGCCTGGGCCTGCGACAGGCGTGGCGCTGCCTGGGCCTGCGACAGGCGTGGCGCTGCCTGGGCCTGCGACAGGCGCGGCGCAGACGCAACAAGCGCCGCGGTTTGCAAACTTTCTGGGCGAAGAGGCTTCGGCGGAGGTGCGGCATATAGCGAACTGGGTAGTTGACTCCGGCGACAACAGCCAACTTTTTTTCGTCATCATCGACAAGAAAAATACCCGGGTGTTTGTGTTTGACTCCTCGGGCAATTTGCGCGGTGCCACGCCGGTGCTGATCGGTTCAGCCATCGGCGATGAGGCTGTTGCCGGCATTGGCAGGCGGCCCATAGCCGAGGTGCAGCCGCACGAGCGCACCACATCGGCCGGTCGCTTCATGGGTGAGTCCGGTCGCAATGCCTCAGGCGAAGACGTGGTCTGGGTCGACTATGATGCGGCAGTTTCCATGCATCGTGTGCGTACTGTGGAGCCCAGTCAGCGCCGGCTGGAGCGCCTGGCTTCGCCCACTACGGAGGACAACCGGATTTCTTACGGCTGCATCAACATGCCGGTTGAGTTTTTCGACAACGTGCTCAAGCCCGCCTTCAACGCCAGCTACGGAGTGGTCTATGTCCTGCCGGAAGTCAAATCAGTCGCTGAAGTCTTCACCTCGGCCTACGATGTGGCAGCAAAGCATGGCGTAACACCCACTATTGAGCATCCCAATCCCGCGCGCGGGATTGGGATGCTCAATAGTTGATCTGTAGCTTGTAACTCAGGGCTCCGGGGCCAGCAAGGCACGGGATTGAGGGTGATAGCTTGATCGACGTGGACGCTTTGGCACAAGATGTTGCCGCTGTGGCCACTCTGGCCTCCCGCGAGGCGCTGGCAGGTTTTTCATCCCGTCGGATTGTCTCTCATGCTCTGGTGGGTGCTGAGCAGTTACCATTTCTTAAATAAAAAAGGCCTTTAGACCCAATACACGTCACTTAACCGCTCGCCCTGAGCTTGTCGAAGGGTCGTCACAGTGCAAACAGGCTTCGACCCTTCGACAAGCTCAGGACAGGCCAAGCTCAGCCCGAACGGGGTGGTAACGCTTAAATGACCAGCATTGCCTTTAGACAAATAAAAATGGGCGCGTGAAGCTATCAAATAAGTAGCAAATTAATGTCTTCCGGTCTGCGCCATCAAGGCTGGCGGCGCTTTCAGGCACAGGGTAGGCCTTGAGCTCTTCGAGAAAATCAACCCGCACAGGGGCAGCCGTGACGGTGATTTTCTGGCGCAGGCGCTCGAAGCGGTGGGCGCGCCACCGTGTCAGGCTGGGGATTTGGCGCGAAGCCCTTGGGGTGCAGGCTCAGGCGCAGCACATTCACCGGTGCCTGCAGCAGCGCCGCATCGGCCCCGGCCAGCAGGTGCGGCACTATGCGGTTGGCGGTAACCAGGTTTACCAGTACTTGAACTTCGACCAGAGCAAAGGGTTCAATGAAGTGACGGCACATTTGTTGCCTGAACATTTTTTGCCATGGAAAAAGCGGCCGAGGCCGCTTTTCCCTTGACCACAGCTATCGCTTAGTTGCGGTCGGCCTGTGCCGGGCGAAGGCCGGGGCTACCCGTCGTCGTGGAGCCCTCCGGCGCAGCGTCCGGCAAAGCTGCTACCGGCGCAGCGTCCGGCAAAGCTGCTACCGGCGACGAGCTGGCTACGCCGCTTGGGCTGCCGCCGGCCGCAATGCCGCTCGTGCCGCTCGTGCCGCTCGTGCCGCCACCGCCTGAGCTGCCGCCGGCCGCCAGGCCCGCTGCGTCCGCTGGGGTGCTGCCACCGCCTGAGCCGCCACCGCCCGAGCCGCCACCGCCTGAGCCGCCACCGCCCGAGCCGCCACCGCCTGAGCCGCCACCGCCCGAGCCGCCGCC
>NZ_JAKFDR010000104.1:0-3989 GCF_036676035.1 Polaromonas sp. | reverse complement strand
CAGCTTTTCATAAAGGGTTTTTTCCGCGGCTTCATCGAGCGCGCTGGTGGCTTCGTCGGCCAGAATCCAGCGCGGCTTTTTCAGCAGCACGCGGGCAATCGCCAGGCGCTGCTGCTCGCCGCCTGACAGCTTCTGGCCCCACGAGTCCTGCTCATCGAGGCGCTTGACCAGCTGCGGCAGCAGGGCGTCCGTCAGCGCCTGGCGCAGGGCCTCGTCGCTGTAGCGCGCCGCCGCCTGCGGGTAGGCCAGGGCGTTGCGCAGCGAGCCATCGGGAAAGTAGGGCCGCTGCGGAATGAACATGGCATCCAGCGGCAGCCTGGCCTGGCCGCGCGCAAACGGCCAGATGCCGGCCAGCGCGCGAAACAGGGTGGACTTGCCACTGCCGGAGGGCCCTTTGAGCAGCACGCGGTCGCCGGGGCTGGCCTGCAGCGACAGACCGGTGAGCAGCACGTCGCCCGCGGGCAGGCCCAGCGTCAGCCCGTGTGTCGCCAGCGTTCCGGGGCTGGCTGGTTCGCGAGCCTGATTTGCTATTAAATTAATAGCTGCCTGCGCACGATCCTGCTGGGCTTGAGCCTGAATGTGCTCTTCAAAACTGGTCAGGCGGTCGGTCGTGGCGCGCCAGGCGGCCAGGCTGCTGTAGTTGTCGACAAACCAGCTCAGCGAGTCCTGCACCCGGCCAAAAGCCGAAGCAATCTGCATCAATTGCCCGAGCTGGATGGCACCGCTGAAAAAGCGCGGTGCGGCCACGATGAAGGGAAACACCACGGCGGCCTGGCCGAAGAAATTGGTGAACCAGATCAGGTTTTTCTGCTTCCTGATCAGCTGCAGGTAGTTGCCCAGCACGCTGGCAAAGCGCGTCTCGAGCTGGGCGCGCTCCACCGTTTGGCCTTTGTCCAGCGCGATCGACTCGCTGTATTCGCGCACCCGCACCAGGTGGTGGCGAAAGTCGGCCTCATAGCGCTGCTGCTGGAAGTTGAGCCTGATCTGCGGGCGGCCGATGTAGTGGGTGATGAGGCTGCCCGCGGCGCAGTACAGCACGGCCATCCAGACCATGAAGCCCGGGATGTTGTAGCTGGCGCCGCCCAGGGTGAAGGCGAAAGCACCCGACAGGCTCCACAGGATGCCGACAAAGCTCATTAGCGTGACCAGCGCGTTGAGCAGGCCCATGCTCAGCGAAATGGTGAAGCTGGTGAACAGGTTCAGGTCTTCCTGGATACGCTGGTCGGGGTTGTCGGGCGTGGTGGCCGCACCGCTGTCGCTGGTGGTGTAGCGTGCCAGCTCCAACTGGTAAAACGCATGGCCGGACAGCCAGCGCTGCAGGTAATGGCGGGTCATCCAGGCGCGCCAGCGGACCTCGAGCAGCTGCGTCAGGTAGAAGCGGTAGACCGCGATGATGATGAAGGCAAACGCCAGGTAGGTGAAGCGCCCCAACTGCTCCCAGAACACCGGCTGGTTTTTGTCTTGCAGCGCGTCGTAGAACAGGCGGTTCCAGTCATTGAGCAGCACCAGCATGTAGACCGCGCCCAGGTTGAGCGCCACGATGGCTGCCAGCAGGCCGCGCGCCTTCCATTTGTCTTCGGACTGGAAGTAGGGCAGGGACAGGGCCCAGGCCTTGGCGCTGAACTGCCTGAAGGAGCTGAATTTTTTAGAGATGTTGGGAAGCGGGTTCATTCTGTTGGGATTTTCATGAGTAATCGCATGCACTTGTGCACTTCATGACCGTTCTTACCGTTCGCCCTGAGGTATCGAAGGGCTCTTAGATCACCTGGCGTCGATACCTCAGGACGAACGGGGAGGGGATTCACGGCAACTGATTCGACACCCCACTGGCCACATGCCCGGCGGGCACATGCTGCGCTGCTGAATTGACATGCCCGGTCTGGTCGTCAAAGAAGAAGTCGGGCTCGAACTCGCGCAGGAATTCGCCTTTGGCCAGGCCGCCGAGGAACATGGCTTCATCGACTTCAATGTTCCAGTTCATCAGGGTGCGGATGGCACGTTCGTGCGCAGGCGCGCTGCGGGCGGTGACCAGCGCGGTGCGTATGCGCATGCGGGGCGTGCCGGCCTGCTGCAGCCGGTGCAGGGCGATGAGCAGGGGCTTGAACGGGCCATCGGGCAAGGGCTGGACGGCCTTGTCCCGCTCGTGCTGCTGAAACGCCGGCAGGCCTTGGCGCTGGAAGACCTGCTCGGCCTCGTCGGAAAACAAAACCGCGTCACCGTCAAAGGCGATGCGCACTTCGTTGGGGTAGTTGTCCTTGGCCCGCACGGAATGGGTGGCGACCGTGGCGGCCGGAAAACCCATGTGCAGGGCGGCTTTCACATCGTCCGGGTTGGCCGACAGGAACAGGTTGGCCTGCAGCGGCGAGAGGTAGCGGTAAGGCTCGCGCCCGCGCGTGAAGACCCCGCGCGCCACGCTCAGCTCGTGGGTTTGCACCGAGCGGAACACGCGCAGCCCCGACACCGGGTCGTTGCGCGAGAGTATGACCACCTCCACGCGTTGCTTGATCGGCTGGCCTGTCTGCTCAGCGGATGATTGACTGGGGTCGTCGTTGAACGCCAGCAGCTTCTTGACCAGGGAAAAAGCCACACCCGGCTTGGCGGGCCGCTCCAGCCGGTCCAGCTGCAGCTTCATGTAGGCGCGGTCATCCGATTGCTCGAAAACGCGATTTTCTTCTTCGAGGTCAAACAGCGCGCGCGATGAAATCGCCACGACCAGTTGCCCATCCAGATTGGCTGCCATGTGCTTGCTCTCTGTTCTTTGCTCTTGTGAGGTCGTCGGGGTGTGGGGTGATTATGAAAGGTGCAGGTCCAGTGTGCACCATTGTCCATAAGCCGGGCCCGCCACCGGCCACTGGTCGGCGCGTGCCACCTGGCGCACGCCGCGCGCAATCAGTCCGGCGGCGCGCATCACGCCGGCGTGCGTGATCCACAGCGTGTCTGTGGCTGGGCTTAGTTCATCAAATGCCGCGGCGGTACGGGCCATGACAGCGGCCACGGTCTCGCCGTGGCCGCCCACGGCATGGTCGCCAAAGCGGGCGGTCCAGGCCGCCAGCGCGGCCTGAGGAATGTCGCTCCAGCGCCGGCCTTCCCAGTCGCCGAAATCCATTTCCTGCAGCCGGGCATCGGTTTTGTAAGTCAAATCGGCCCGCAGCCCTTGCAACGCCTGCGCAAGCAGCTCACATCTTTGTAGCGGAGAACTGATCACCGCGATGCACGACGGCAGCACTTCGGCCAGCGCCTCGGCACAGATGCGGGTGGCTTGCGGGTCGGCCGCCACATCAAGCCGGCCGTAGCAGACCCCGGGCTCCAGCAGCGGTTGTGCATGGCGGACCAGCCAGAGTTTATGAGCCCCCACGGTCGTTCACTTCGTGTAACTCCCTGCCCCCCGAGGGGGCCGCCCCGCCTGCGGCCCGGCAAAGCCGGTTCCGCGGCTCGGACTGGTGTTTTGAGGGCCAGCGACTTGCAACGTACAGAACGCCACACTCAGCAAGCCTTCGTAGGGATGTATATGGCAAGCCGGGGCCGCGGGACTGGCTTTGCCAGACCGCAGGCGCAGCGGCCCCCCCGGGGGGCAGCGAACCACACGCAGTGGGGAGCGTGGGGGCTAACACTCTTCGCTCCAGCAGTAGCCATCGCGCGCAATCATGGCACTCGCCGCGCTGGGCCCCCATGTGCCTGCCCCGTAGGGGCGTGGCCCGGCCGGCTGGCTGCTCCAGGCGTCGAGGACAGGCTCGACCCAGCGCCAGGCTTCCTCCTGCTCATCGCTGCGTACAAAGAGGTTGAGCCGCCCGGCGATCACATCAAGCAGCAGCCGCTCGTAAGCGCCCACGCGCTCCGAGCCAAAGCGCTTGTCGAAATCGAGGTCGAGCTGCACCGGCACCAATGAGGGGGTGCCGCGGTCATGGCGCTGGTGCGAGCCCTGGGCCAGCAGATGCAGCTCCAGGCCGTCCTTGGGCTGCAGGTTGATCACCAGGCGGTTGCCGACATTC
>NZ_JAKFDR010000103.1:0-11531 GCF_036676035.1 Polaromonas sp. | reverse complement strand
TACGCCCCCGGCCTCGCCAGCCGCATGAGCCTGCTGCGCAGGTTTGCGCCCGCCAGCGTGCTCGATGCAGGAGTTCGAAAAGACCTGCGGCTCGAAGCATAGGCGGCCGGCCGATTCGCAGAGGCTTGGCCCCAAGTACGACAAACAAGGAAGACCATGAAAGCATTTATTCTCGATAGATATGGAAAAAAGCGCGCGTTGCGGTTGGCAGACATGCCGCATCCGGAGCTGCGCGACGACGAGGTCTTGGTCCAGGTCCACGCCGCTGGCGTGAATCTGCTGGACTCCAAGATCCGGGACGGAGAGTTCAAGCTCATCCTGCCCTATCGCCTGCCCCTCATCCTGGGCCACGACGTAGCCGGGGTGGTCGTCAAGGTCGGCCCGCGCGTGCGGCAGTTCAAGCTGGGCGATGAGGTCTATGCGCGGCCGGATGATTTCCGGATCGGCACCTTCGCTGAATTCGTCCCCGTCAAGGAAGCTTCCCTGGCGCTCAAGCCCAAGAGTCTCACGATGGAAGAAGCCGCTTCCATTCCTCTGGTGGCTTTGACGGCCTGGCAGGCACTGGTAGCGAAGGCCAACCTGAAGAAGGGGCAGAAGGTCTTCATTCAGGCTGGCTCCGGCGGCGTAGGCACTTTTGCCATCCAGTTGGCCAAGCATCTGGGCGCCATCGTTGCCACGACGACGAGCACGACCAATGTCGCGCTCGTGAAGAGTCTGGGCGCTGACGTCGTCATCGACTACAAGACGCAGGACTTTGAGGATGTCTTGCACGACTACGACGTGGTCCTGAACAGCCAGGACGGCAAGACGCTCGCAAAATCCCTGCGCGTGCTCAAGGGCGGCGGGAAGCTCATCTCCATCTCCGGACCGCCTGATCCCGAATTCGGCAAGGAAAGCGGGGCCCCCGGGTTCGTGAAACTGGTCATGCGGCTGCTGAGCTCAGGCATCAGACGCAAGGCAAAGAGCCGCGGGGTCAGCTTCTCGTTCCTCTTCATGAAGGCGAACGGAAGCCAACTGCGCGAGATCACCCATCTCTTTGATGCTGGCGTCATCCGCCCCGTGATGGACCGGGTCTTCCCGTTCGAATCAACCAACGAGGCCATGGCCTACGTCGAAGCAGGCCGCGCCAAGGGCAAGGTCGTCGTCAAGATCAAGTGAGTTTGTTCATTTCAGTGTTGCTGGCAGACCTGAAAGCCGGCAGCTGAATCTGTTTGTCCCCCTCTTTGGAGATTCCTATGAAGATTGAAAATGCTGTTGTCCTCGTCACGGGTGCCAATCGCGGCATCGGCCTGGCATTCGCGCGCGAACTGCTCACTCGCGGAGCCCGCAAGGTCTATGCGGCCGCACGCGACCCCGCAGCCGTCACCCAATCCGGTGTTCAAGCCCTGCGACTCGACGTCACCAAGCCGGCAGACGTCGCAGCCGCCGCGGCGCTGGCGTCGGATGTCACGCTGGTGATCAACAACGCCGGCATTGCCCAGCCGGGAGGTTTTCTCGCAGCCGATAGCGAAGACGCCGCACGGCGCATCTTCGAGACCAACTTCTTCGCCATGTTGCGCATGAGCAAGGCCTTCGCACCGATTCTCAAAGGCAACGGCGGCGGCGCGTTGCTCAACGTCCTGTCGGTGGCCTCGTGGGTGAACGGCGGCGAGTTAGCCGCCTATTCGGCAAGCAAGTCCGCAGCTTGGTCGCTCACCAATGCCCTGCGCAACGAACTGGCGGCGCAGAAGACGCAAGTGCTGGCGCTGCACATGGCCTACGTCGATACCGATCTCACGCGCGGGTTCGATGTCCCGAAGTCCAGCCCTGAGGAGATCGTCAAGCGTGCGCTCGACGGACTCGAATCGGGCTTCGATGAGGTGCTGGCCGATGAACTCACCCTGCAGGTCAAGCGCGGGATGACGGCGGCGAGGCCGAGCTACCTTCCGTCGGCGTCCTGAACCCGAAACTTGACTGGATCGCCAGCCAACAACAGGGGCTCGAGCGCCCCGCATTCAACCAAGGATCCCCCTTCACACCGCCACCATGCCAGGCTCTGGCTGCGCAGGGACTACGAAGTGCGGAACAAAGGCGCCGCAGGCAACACAGGAGAAGAGGTTGCCATGGAAGACGCGGCGATTGCTGGGACGCAGGACAAGCCACCGAGCGCGGGCATGAAGGTGCGCCTTGAGCACATGAATTCCGGGCTTTGCTTCCATTTGAAAGCGCTGTTACCCACAAATTTGTGGGCAACTCCCTATCTCTCGCACACTGGTGATGCAATCGCCAGTGGCGATTGAACCGATGACTCGCGCCACCAAATGAGTATTTGGCAATCGCGTCGTCACTCGGCCGAAACCGCGCAATGAAAAAAAGCCCTTCTGATATCCAGAAGGGCTTTTTGTGGGGCTTCAACACTTTAGTTGAACGTCTCTCCGCATGCGGGCCTTTTTTTCGTCTCCCTGTTTCGTCAGTCTGATCCGTTGGAACGCCAGCGGCGCCAGCTCGGGAGGCAGCCCTGGTCAACTAACTTGGGACTTGCAAATAGCCTCTTAAAGACTCTTAAAGCTGCGCCGCCTGCTTGTAGGCTTCGGCCGCAGCCGGCGCATCGCCGCGCTGCTCGGCCAGCTCCGCCAGCGCGCGCCAAGCCTTGCGGCGCAGGCCGGCATCCTGCAGCCCCAGCACGGCGTGGGACAACAGCTGCTGGGCCTTGCCCCAAAGCTGGCGACTCAGGCAGGCCATGCCCGCCAGGTATTGCAGGTTGGCATCGCGCGGACGGCTGTACTGCGCCGCTTCAATGCGGGCCAGCCAGGGCGCATCGATCGAGTCGAGCCCGGATTCGAGCACGCCAATGAGCTTGATGCGCAGGTTGTCGCCGATGTCGGAGTATGGCTGCACCATGCGGTCCCACACCTGCAGCACCCAGGCCCGGGCCAGTTGGGGGTCACCATGCAAGCTCATCAGGCGCGAAGCCGCGTGAACCACCAGCTCGGGCATGGCGCGTTCGCTCTCGTCGAGCAACTGCCAGGCTTGCTGCAGTTGCACCGGATCGCGTGCGGCGCCCAGCAACTCCAGCGCCAGGCCGCGCACAATGCTTTGCGCCGCGTCCTGCGAAAACGCCCGGTGCTTGGCCAGCAGGCGTGCGGTTTCCAGCGCCTGGGCGGTTTGCCGGTTTTGTCGGGTCGCCTTGAGCCTGGTGCGCAAGGCCAGGGTACGGCGGGCCGCACCCTGCGGCAGCTGACGCAGCCAGTCCAGCGCGGCATCGGCGTCCCGGTCCTCCAGCGCCCAGCGCGCCGCGCGCAATTGCACGCCCTCGCGCATTTCCAGCGCATTGCGGTGCGCGGAGCTCTCCAGCGCCTGCTGCAGATGTTCGTCACGCAAAGGCCGGTTTTGCAGCGACTGCGCGCTTTGCGCCGCCAGCAGGTGCGCCAGCGAACGCAGCTGGGTTGCCCGGCTGGCGCTGTGGCCGATGGGGCTGATCGCCCGGTCGGTCAGCAGGGTCAGGCTTTTCTCCTGCACCAGCGCATTCCTGGCCGACTTGGCGGCGCGGATAAAGCGCCCGGCCAGCAGGTGCGCCAGCGCATCCATCAAGGCCGCGTACATGGCCCGCTCTTTTTGCTGCGCGCGCCAGCGTTTGGCCTCGGCCGGCAGCGAGAACACGGCAAACACCGCGCGCAGGGCCACATACAGCAGCATGAACAGGCCCGCCAGCACCACCACCATCAGGTTGAACGACACATCAACCCGGTGCGGCGGCCAGAACACCGTGACCACCGCCTGGTTGTTGCCGGCAAACAGGGCCACGGCCACCGCTACCGCAAACAGGGCCACAAGCCAGAGGGCGGCGCGCATGGGCTGGATCCTTCCTTGTCGAGATTAACGGCCCGCAGCCGCGGTGGCCAGCGCCGCCATGGTGTCGTCCAGGCGCGGCAGCTCGCTAGTTTTGAGCTGGCTTTGGACCTGCTGCAGCAGTTGCACGGCGAGCTGGGTCTTGCGCGAGGCCGGATCGAAGTATTTGTTCAAGGCGGCACGGGCGCCGGCCAGGTCGGCACGGGCACTTTCAGTCTGGCGCGACAACAGCGCCAGGCGGGCGTTGAGCAGTTTGAGCTTGAGGTTTTCCCGCAGGAAAAACGACTGCTCGGGCGCCAGCAGGGCCGCCTCGGGCTGCTCGATGCGGCTCACGCGCAGCAGGCTTTTGGCCTCTTCGCGCACGGCCTGCAGCAGGCGCTGCGACCAGGCGTTGAGCGCCTGCCGGTCAAAGAGCATGGAGGAGGACTTGGGCGCGGACGCCGCACTGCGGGGGGCCACCGCCGGCGCCAAGGCCACCGGATGCGCCGCAACGCTGGCGACCATGGCATTGGCCACGGGCAGCTCGTCAACCGAGTGGGCCAGTTCGTCGAGCTTGAGCATCAGGCCCGGCACGTCGGTCACCGCGGCGGCCTTGATGCGCTCCATGTCTTTGGCAATGGCACGCTGCAAGGGGTTCAAGCGGGGCTGGGCCGCGCGCGTCAGGCGCTGCTCGGCCGACTTGAGCGCGGCCAGCAGGGGTTCGGCGCTGCCGGTGAGCTGGGCCTGCTGCTGGGCCAGCCGCAGGGCCGACTCCATGTCAACCACCAGGTTCTCATCGCGCGAACGCGACAGGCTTTGCATCAACTCTTCCAGCTGGCTGCGCTGCAGGCTTACTTCGCTGAGCCGGGTTTCCAGCAGCGCCAGCCGGGTCGACAGCTCTCGCGTGCCGTCCTGCGCCTGGCGGGCCAGCGTGCGGGCCTCGATGGCCTGGGCGCCCGAATCGGCGCTGCGGCGCGCCAGCTCTTCCTGGATAGCGCTCAGCTTTTGCCAGAGCAGGCCGCTGAACAGCAAGCCGGCAATAGCCAGCAACACCACCAGCAGCGCCCACTTGCGAGGCACGTTGACTCTTCCGCTTGCCGCTTCGCGTACTTCGCTGCGTTCGGTGGCCAAGGTGCGCTCGGGCGCGCGCTCAGCCGCCGGCTCGTTGGCAGGCTGGTCGGGCGTGTTGGGGGCGCTGTCGCTCATGGTTGCATTGATTCTATCGAGGCCAAGATGTCCGTGAGGGCCGGGCGTGACTCCACAACAACACCCCAGCCGGCCGAGCGCACCGTTTGTGCGATGCGCGGGTGCGTGGCCACGGCGCGGGCCTGCGACCAGTCCAGCCCCGGCAGGCTGGCCAGATGCGTGACCGCCTCCGAGCTGCTGAACAGCCAGACCGTGCCATCGTGGCTGGCAGCCTCTGCCCGCTGTCGCTGCTGCGCTGTCAGCACCGGCGCGCGGCGCTGGTAAACCGTGAGGAAATCGACCTGTGCACCAGCCGCCTGCCACTGCCGGGCCAGCCAGTCGCGGCCGATGGCCGTGGCATCGCCGGCTGCACCCACGCTCTGCCCGCGCACAATCAGCACCCGCCGGCCCTGCCAGGGGCGCGGGCCCACCACCTGCCACAGCGCTGCCGAATCAAACTGGCTGGCATCCGGCGCCGGTGCGTCAATCTGCTGCGCGGGCACGCCCGCCGCGCGCAAGGCCGACACCGTGCCCGGGCCCGGCGCCATGCAACGCACATCGGGAAAGACTGGAATTGCTATGTTTTTAGTAGCTACTTGCGCAGGTTTTACAGGGGCTTCAGGCTGATTTGATGCAAAGAAATGCTCAACGGCATTGCCGCTGACAAACATCAGGGCGGCGTAGCGGTCCAGCGTGCGCCAGACGGCCTGCAGCGGCTGCAGGTCTGCCACCGGCGCAATCTCGATCAAAGGCAGGGCCTCGGCCTGCCAGCCCTGCCGCGCGAGCTCGCTGACCCAACGCCCGGCGTCTGGTGCGGGCCGGGTCACGATGACGCGGGGTTTCAGGCTGGCCGGACCCGATGGCGACATCGGCATCAGGGCGCCGCGTCAGGCGCAACCCAGCGGGCGCCGCCAGCGCGCAACAAGGCGGCCACGGCCTCACCGAGCGCCTGGGCTTCTTCAAAATTGCGCACCGGCGCGCTTTGTTGCACCCGCACCAAAGGCGGCAGCGGCTGGGAGCTGCCCGCCAGTTCGTCGGCACCGGGCTCGCCCCAGGCCGCGTCGAGCTGCATGGAGTCGCCGCTGCCGGCCGCCACGCCGCGCGTGAAAGCGGCCAGCGGCATGGAGCAGCTGCCGCCCATGGCGCGCGACACGGTGCGCTCGGCCGTCACGGCCAGCCAGGTCGGCTGGTGCGCCAGCGTTGCCAGTGCCGCGGTCAGGTCCGTGCGATCGGCACGCACCTCAATGCCCAGCGCCCCCTGCCCGGCGGCGGGCAGCATGTCCTGCGGTTCAAAGATGCCGCGGATGCGGGTTTCCAGCCCCAGGCGCTTGAGGCCAGCGGCGGCCAGCACAATCGCGTCGTAGCGCCCTTCGTCGAGCTTGCGCAGGCGCGTGTCCAGGTTGCCGCGCAGCGGCTCAACCTTCAGATCGGGCCGCAAGGCCTTGAGCAGCACCAGGCGGCGCAGGCTGGAGGTACCCACCACCGCGCCCGGCGGCAGTTCGGCCAGTGCTGCAAAGTGGTTCGACACAAAGGCATCGCGCGGGTCTTCGCGCTCCAGCACGCAGGCCAGCACAAAGCCTTCGGGCAAGTCCATGGGTACGTCCTTGAGCGAGTGCACGGCCAGATCGGCCCGCCCTTCGCTGAGCGCCACTTCGAGCTCCTTGACAAACAGGCCCTTGCCGCCCGCCTTGCTGAGCGAGCGGTCCAGGATCTGGTCGCCCTGGGTGGTCATGCCCAGCAGTTCAACCTGCCAGCCCAGCCGGGCTTCAAGCAGGGCCTTGACATGCTCGGCCTGCCATAGCGCCAGCCGGCTCTCACGGGTGGCAATGACGATTTTTTTCGCGGTGGGGAAACTTGCAGACACTCGTAACCTGTATGTAATCTTGGGGGGTAAGTGAATGCTAGCATGTTGCAGTGCAAAATGAGAGCCAACCAAGAGGAGAAATGATGGCGACTGCGGCGCGGACAAGGACCCCAAAAGAGCAATCCCAGGGGCGAGCCAGGGACAACGAGCGCCCGCTGGTGGAAGATATCCGCCTGCTGGGCCGCATCCTGGGCGACGTGATCCGCGAACAGGACGGCGTGGCCGCCTATGAGCTGGTCGAGCAGATCCGCAAGCTCTCGGTCGCCTTTCGCCGCGACGCCGACCAGGAGGCCGACAAGGCGCTCAAAAAACTGCTCAAAGGCCTCTCGAGCGACCAGACGGTGAGCGTGATTCGCGCCTTCACCTACTTCAGCCACCTGGCCAATCTGGCCGAAGACCGCCACCACATCCGCCGCCGCGCCATCCACGAACGCGCGGGCGATACCCAGGAAGGCAGCATTGATGTGGCATTGGCCCGCCTGCGCTGGGCCGGCATAGCCCCCAAGACCATCGCCAACACCCTGGCACACAGCTTTGTGTCGCCGGTGCTCACGGCCCACCCCACCGAAGTGCAGCGCAAAAGCATCCTGGATGCCGAACGCGACATCGCCCAGCTGCTCACGGCACGCGACGAGATCCGCGTCCGCGCACCCGCCGTCAACGCCGCCAAAGACACGCTGACCCCGCGCGAACTGGCCGCCAACGAGGCCCAGCTGCGCGCCCGCGTGATGCAGCTGTGGCATACCCGGCTGCTGCGCTTTTCCAAGCTCACGGTGGCCGACGAGATCGAAAACGCGCTGAGCTACTACGAAGCCACGTTTTTGCGCGAAATCCCCAAGCTTTACGCCAACCTCGAACGCGAACTGGGCAACCACCCGGTGCACAGCTTTTTACGCATGGGCCAATGGATTGGAGGCGACCGCGACGGCAACCCCAACGTCACCGCCCAGACGCTGGACTACGCCCTGAGCCGGCAAGCCGATGTGGCGCTGCGCCACTACCTGACTGAAGTGCATTTTCTGGGGAGCGAGCTGTCGCTGTCGGCCATGCTGGTCGATGTCAGCCCCGAGATGCGCGCGCTGGCCGAAAGCTCACCCGACACCAGCGAGCACCGCAAGGACGAGCCCTACCGGCGCGCCCTCACCGGCGTCTATGCACGGCTGGCTGCCACACTGAAAGCGCTGACCGGTGGCGATGCCGCGCGCCACGCCGTCGCCCCGCAAAACGCCTACCGCCAGGCCGAAGAGTTTTTGGCCGATCTGCGCACCCTTGAAAACTCCCTGCTCGCGCACCACGGCGCAGCGCTGGCAGCACAGCGCCTGCACCCGCTGATTCGCGCCGTGGAGGTGTTTGGCTTTCATCTGGCCACCGTCGATTTGCGCCAGAGCTCCGACAAGCACGAGGACGTCGTGGCCGAGCTGCTGGCCGTGGCCCGCATCGAGCCCGGTTATGCAGGCCTGGACGAAGCGGCCAAGCGCGCGCTGCTGCTGCGGCTGCTCAACGATGCGCGCCCGCTGCGCGTGCTCGGCACCAGTTATTCAGCCCACACGCAGGGCGAGCTGGCGATTTTTGAAGCCGCGCTCACGGCCCGCGCACGCTTTGGCAAGGAAGCCATACGCCACTACATCATCAGCCACACCGAAACGGTGAGCGATTTGCTGGAAGTGCTGCTGCTGCAAAAAGAAGTGGGCCTGATGCACAACACATTGGACAACGGCGCCACCAACGACCTGATCGTGGTGCCACTGTTCGAAACGATAGAAGACCTGCGCAATGCCGCGCCCATCATGCGCGAGTTCTACGCCCTGCCCGGCGTGGCAAAACTCGTGCAGCGCAGCGGCGCCGAGCAGGACATCATGCTGGGCTACTCCGACAGCAACAAGGACGGCGGCATCTTCACCAGCAACTGGGAGCTGTACCGCGCCGAGATTGCGCTGGTCGAGCTGTTTGACCAGCTCGCCGGCCGAGCCGCCGGGCCGTCCCAAGGCCGGGCAGCCCCCTCTGGGGGCAGCGCATTACACGCAGTGAAAAGCGTGGGGGTCCATGAAACGCACAACATCCAGTTGCGCATGTTCCATGGCCGCGGCGGCACGGTAGGCCGCGGCGGCGGCCCGAGCTACCAGGCCATTCTGGCGCAGCCCCCGGGCACGGTGCGCGGGCAAATCCGCCTGACCGAGCAGGGCGAGGTGATCGGCTCCAAATACGCCAACCCCGAAATCGGCCGGCGCAACCTCGAAACCCTGGTCGCCGCCACGCTCGAAGCCACCCTGCTGCAACCCACCAAACCCGCGACCAAGGCGTTTTTGCAGGCCGCCGCCGAGCTCTCGCAAGCCAGCATGGCGGCCTACCGCGCGCTGGTGTACGAGACGCCCGGTTTCACCGAGTATTTTTTCAGCGCCACGCCGATCCGCGAAATTGCCGAGCTCAACATCGGCTCGCGCCCGGCCTCGCGCAAGGCCACGCAGAAGATTGAAGACCTGAGAGCCATTCCCTGGGGCTTCAGCTGGGGCCAATGCCGGCTGACCTTGCCCGGCTGGTATGGCTTTGGCTCGGCGGTTGAGCACTTGCTCAAACAGGGCGGCTCACCCGCATCGCGCAAGGAAAACCTGGCCCTGCTGCAAAAGATGTACCGCCAATGGCCCTTCTTTCGCACGCTGCTGAGCAACATGGACATGGTGCTGGCCAAAAGCGATCTGGCGCTGGCGTCGCGCTATGCCGAACTGGTGAGCGACGCGCGCCTGCGCAAAAAAATCTTCACAGCCATCGAGGCCGAATGGCACCGCACGGCGGAAGCGCTGACGCTGATCACCGGCGAAAAGCAGCGCCTGGCCGGCAACACGGCCTTGCAGCGCTCCATCCGCCACCGCTTCCCCTACATCGACCCCTTGCACCACTTGCAGGTGGAACTGGTGCGGCGTTACCGGGAGGGCAAGGCCGACGAGCGCGTGCAGCGGGGTATTCATATCTCGATCAACGGGATTGCTGCGGGCTTGCGCAATACGGGTTGAGTGTCGAATGTCTGCTCCTGACTCCGGTCATTTGACCTTCTCGATAGCAGTCGTTTAACGCGCCTGTGGAACCGGTGGTTGAACCGGGCTTGTCCAACAACCGGTTCAGATCGTGGCTCGCTTCGCGATCACGATCTAACCTTACTCGTTAGAGCGCTCGCGGATGAACACGAATGACCTGGTTGATATGGCCGAGCCTCGCGGCAACGCGCGGCATATCCTGTGTAGGACTTCGTTTGCGTCAACGCTTTGCAGCCTCGGCGACAAAGTCCGCGGCAAAAATTCCGGCAATCCGCGCATTCCGAAGGGTGACCTCTGCCGCTGCAGGACCCGTGAGACCGGGAATTTGGAACCCGTGATCACCGCCTACGACCGCGACTCTGGATGTCACGCCCGCGCCGGCGACGAAGCGATACAGAAGTGGTGCGGCGCACAGTGGATCCTGTTCGCCCAGAATGAAAGCCAGCGGGCGGGTCTCGGAAGCGACACTTGGATAGAGGGTGTCGCCGGTGGGCGTGGGCGAAGTTGAGCCCTCTGTGACTCGGCTGCAGATCGGCGTCAGCAGGAGTGCTCCTTTGAGTTCCTTGTTCGACGACAAGACCTTCCACGCCACGATTGAGCCCAGGGATTTGCCACCGACAAACAGCTTGTCACTCGCGATCCGAGGATCGCTTCTTGCCTTGGTGAGGACAGCGGTCATGTCTTCGACTTCAAGTGCAAGGTCTTTGGAAGGGCGGCCAGCTTGGGGGTCCTTGGTGTAGTAAGCCCAGTTGAACCGAAAGACGGCGACACCGCGTTCAACCAACTGACGGGCAGGTTGATCGAGGGCCGGTAGGGCCATGGGATACGCTTGGCCCGAACCGAGTACGACAGCTGGGAATGGACCTTTGCCTTCGGGGAAGTCAGCGATGACATCAAGGACGGCGCCGCGCGGGGTTTCCATCTTCAGCGGTTCGGCGGATGAATTCTGAACGCTTAGTGCGAGGACGAAGGCGCTGCTGACAATGCAGGAACGTTGCATGATTTTCCTTCCGGGTGAGTGAGTTAAGCGCTCCTTGATATATCCCGCAAAACTGCGGAATAACGTGACGACATCAACTACAAAAACTGGCATTTAGGCTTGCCCCACATGGATAGTTTGCTCCATTAAAAATAGCGACAAACCCGGCAACTTGTAAAAAATGGCTCGCTCCGCATTTGGAGCGATTCTCGACTAAACGTTGTGGTTTGACCATCCCCCATGTGAGGGAGGCTGCCGAAAGACCGCTTCCGCGGCACTGCAGACTCTCAAGGAGCCCTCACAGTCTGACTAATCGCGGCAGCCTGCGGCCAATCTCCTGGCTACTCATCGTTGGGAGAGGAACCGAAGTTTTCAGAAGAGAACTGGCTGCTGCAGGCATTGAATCAGAATCGGTATTTCTACAATGACTGCGGATATCCAATATTTAACCTAGAAACCGCAGTTGACCGCTCATTTTCCGCGGGCAAGACCACATGAACACACGCTTATTCGCTCACGCACGAGATCAACTTTGGGGTGACAGCGCTACGCACCCGATTGAGCCGCCCTGGCGCGTGCTGGCGGCGTTGCTCCTCCTTGCAGGCATCAGCCTGCTGCCTCGTCACGCCTTGCCAGCCCACCCCATGACGGCCCACTCGGGCGCGTC
>NZ_JAKFDR010000102.1:0-2318 GCF_036676035.1 Polaromonas sp. | reverse complement strand
GGCGACCGATGATGCCGATATTACGAAATTGCTCCATGGGACCTCTGCGGACAATCGAAAACGCGAAAACCCGATTATGGGCGAAAGCGCCAGATAGACAAAATCCTTTCAGCCTCAAGGGTGGGCTCAGGTTTAAGGCTATGCTCGCAAGATGATCCTGTTTCCCGATTTGCTTCAACTGCCCCATCAATTACGCCATCCCGAAGTGCGGGACCTGGCGTGGGTGATCCTCGCGCCGCCGATGCTCGCCGACACGCCGTGGCCGCAGCGTCATCCGCTGGCCGGCAGCGACTGGGTGCACGACCCGCAGCGTCTCGAACACTGGTTGCGTCAGCTCGACCGCGACAGTTACGGCCTGCTGCAATGGCTGTCCCAGGCGCGCACCCGGCGTCTGGGCCTGTATTACGAACGCCTGTGGCAGTTCGCCGTGGAGCACGCACCGGGCATTGACCTGATCGCCGCCAACCTGCCGATCCGCCGCGCCGGGCACACCCTCGGCGAACTCGACATGCTGCTGCGTGACCGCGACGGCGTGCACCATTTGGAACTGGCGATCAAGCTCTACCTCGGACCGCAGGCTGGCGATGGCCGCGATCCGGCGCAGTGGCTCGGGCCAGGTTGCCATGACCGGCTGGATCGCAAACTGGCGCATCTGGCCGAGCATCAATTACCGATCTCGGCGCGCCCGGAAAGCCGCGAAGTGCTGGCGGCGCTGGATATCGAAACCTTCAGCGCGCAGCTGTGGCTGGGCGGTTATCTGCTGTATCCGTGGCCCGGGCAGGCCGACTCACCGCACGGCGCGCATCCGCAACATCTGCGTGGCAGTTGGCTGCATCAGAAGGACTGGCCGGCGTTTGTCGCCCAACGCCCGCCGGGCCGCTGGCAACCCCTGCCCCGCCACGCCTGGCTGGCGCCGGCGCATTACCCGGCGGATCAGGTCTGGACAGATGAGCACCTGCGTTTGTGGCTGGAAGACCTGCCAGCACTGGCCCCGGCGCAGTTGATGGTGCGCCTGACCGAGAATGCCCAGGGCGAATGGGAAGAGGCGGAGCGGTTGTTTCTGGTGGCGGATCTTTGGCCGAATGTGCCGGGGCAAACCTGAGATTTGTGGTGCCTGAACTGGCCCAATCGCTGGCAAGCCAGCTCCCACAGGTTTCGCGGTGAATACAAATCCTGTGGGAGCTGGCTTGCCAGCGATCGGGCCCACCCGGGTCTACAGCGAAAGCCGCACCGCCAGCGCCGCCAACGTCACCAGCAACACCGGCACCGTCAGCACAATCCCGACGCGGAAGTAATAGCCCCAGCCGATGTGAATGCCCTTGCGCTCCAGCACATGCAACCACAACAAGGTCGCCAGACTGCCGATCGGAGTGATCTTCGGCCCAAGGTCGCTACCGATGACGTTGGCGTAGATCATCGCTTCTTTGATCACGCCGCTGGCCTGACTGGCGTCAATCGACAGCAAGCCGATCAGTACGGTTGGCAAGTTGTTCATGATCGACGACAGCAGCGCCGTCAGCACCCCGGTGCCCATGGCCGCGCCCCACACGCCGTGGCCGGCGAACACATCCAGCCATCCGGCGAGGTAACCGGTGAGCCCGGCGTTGCGCAGGCCGTACACCACCAGGTACATGCCCAGCGAGAAAATCACGATCTGCCACGGCGCTTCTTTCATAACCTTGCGCGTGGAGATTTTGTGACCGCGCGCAGCGATGCCCAGCAGCAGCGCGGCACACACCGCCGAAATTGCGCTGATTGGAATGCCCAGCGGTTCGAGGCCGAAGCAGCCGACCAACAGGATCACCAGCACTGCCCAACCGGCATAGAACGTCGCCTTGTCGTGGATAGCGGTGTGCGGGTTTTCCAGTTGTGCAGGATCGTAAGCCGCCGGGATGTCGCGACGGAAAAACCACAGCAACATGCCCAGCGTCGCCGCCACGCTGACGAAGTTGACCGGCACCATCACCGCTGCATAGCGGTTGAAGCCGATATGGAAGAAATCCGCGGAAACGATGTTGACCAGGTTCGACACCACCAGCGGCAGGCTCGCCGTGTCGGCAATGAACCCGGCGCCCATGACGAATGCCAGCGTCGCCGCCGGTGAAAAGCGCAACGCCAACAGCATCGAAATCACGATCGGCGTGAGAATCAGCGCCGCGCCGTCATTGGCGAACAACGCAGAGACCAGCGCACCAAGCAGCACCATGAAGGCAAACAGTTTGCGCCCACTGCCCCGCCCCCAACGCGCCACGTGCAGCGCTGCCCAATTGAAAAAGCCAGCCTCGTCGAGCAACAGGCTGATGATGATCAGCGCCACG
>NZ_JAKFDR010000101.1:0-11978 GCF_036676035.1 Polaromonas sp. | reverse complement strand
GCCCGCGCGGCCAGCAGCAGCTGGTCGAATTTCGGGTTCTTCCAGCCCGCCTCGTTCCACGGCGCGTCGGACTTGAAGAACTGCGTGAGCAGCAAATCGGCCGACGGCCGCGGGTTGATGTTGCCGAAGCCCACCGGATGCTTCATCCAGTGCTGCGACCAATACCCGTCCGCCGGCATGCGGCGCACGTCCAGATTCAGGCCGATCTGGCGCGCGGCGTGCTGCACCACCAGCGCCATCTCCGCCGAATTGGCGGCCGCGGGCGAGACCACTACCGGGATGGCTGCGCTGCCGAGGTTGGCCTTCTGCACGTGCCACTTGGCCTTCTCGGGGTCGTAGGGCCGCTGCTTGAGCCCCTTGAAGAAAAAGCGGTCGCTGGGGTGGATGGGATGGTCGTTGGCCACCTCGCCGTAGCCCAGCAGGATGGACTTGACCATCTGCTCGCGGTTGAACAGGTGCTTCATCGCCAGCACAAAGTCCGGGTTGCTGCCGGGTATGCTGTCGCGGCGCATGATCAGATCGGTGTAGAGGCCGGCCTTGGTCTCAAAGATCGCGTGCTTGGCGCTGCCCTTGATGCGGTCCACCGAGCGCGGGTTGATGGCCATGGTCAGGTCGATCTCGCCGGTCAAGAGCGCGTTGACGCGCGCCGCCTCGTCGCCGATGCCCACATACTCGATCTCGTCCAGGTAGGGGCGGTTGGGCTTCCAGTAGTTGTCGTTGCGCACGGCCACCGAGCGCACACCCGGCTTGAAATCCTTGAGCCTGTAGGGGCCGGTGCCGATGCCCGCCATGTGCGCGTTCACGTCGGTGACGCCGTCGCGCAGGATATGGAAGTGCCAGGTGCCCAGAATGGCCGGCAGGTCGGCGTTGGGTGCCGCGAGGCGGATGGTCACTTCGTGCGGGCCGGTGGCCTTCACCTCTTCGATCTGCTCGGCCAGCACCTTGGCCTTGGAGCCCGTTGACGGATCCTTGTGGCGCATGATGGAAAACACCACGTCGGCGGAAGTGAACGGCTTGCCGTCGTGAAAGGTCACGCCCTGGCGCAGCTTGAACACCCAGGTCCTGGCGTCCTTGGTGCTGAACTCCTCGGCCAGCGCAGGCTGGGGCGTCAGGCTGCCGTCAAGCGAGGTCAGCCCGTTGTAGAACATGCAGCCGCGGATGTAGTCCGTGTGGTTGGAGCATTTGGCCGGGTCCAGCGTGTCGCTGAGCGCGGCGGTCGCCCCGGCTACCTTGATGCGCCCGCCCTTGCGCGGGGCCGCCGCCTGCGCCACGGCCACCGTCGAGGCCAGGCTGCCCGCCAGCGCGGCCTGCATGCCGCCGGCCGTCAGCATGGCCAGCACGTCGCGCCGGCTGGCGCCGCGCTGCAGTTCGCCCATGATGCGGCGGCTCTCCTCGGGCCCGATCAGGCTGCTTATCTGCTGTTGTTTTGTCATTGTGTGTCTCCTCGGTGGAAAAAAGTCAGGCGAATTTGTTTTTGATCTGGTAGTACAGGCCCACGGCGGGCAGGAACCAGGGGGTGCCGAAATGGCCCGGGATGGCGGGCCAGGGGTTGTTGCGCCAGGGGTTGGCCGCCACGTCGCCGGCCATCACCCGGGCCATGCACTCGCCCATGTGCACCGACATCTGCGTGCCGTGGCCGCTGTAGCCCATGGAGTAGTACAAGCCGTCGGTTTCGCCGGCATGCGGCAGCCGGTCCTGCGTCATGTCGACGGTGCCGCCCCAGCAGTAGGCTATGCGCAGGTCGCGCAGTTGCGGGAACATCGCTACCAGCTGCTCGCGCAGCACCTGGCCGCTCCTGGCATCCGAGCGCGGGCTGGACAGCGCAAAGCGCGCGCGCCCGCCGAACACCAGGCGGTTGTCCGGCGTGAGGCGAAAGTAGTTGTGCAGGGTGTCCGTGGTGGTGTAGGTGCGCTGCCGCGGCAAGAGCGCTTGCGCCACGAAGGCATCGAGCGGCTCGGTCACGATGATGAAGCTGCCGATCGGCACGATGCGGCGCCGCCAGAAGGAGAAACTGGAGAACGCGCCGTGGCGCGTCGCACCGGTGGCCAACAGCACCTGGCCGGCGTCGATGGAGCCGCGCGGCGTGTGCACGCGGTACGCATGGCCGTGCAAGCGCTGCAGCCTCTGCACCTGCGTATGGTCGTAGATCTGCGCGCCGCGCCGCGCCGCGGCCTCGGCCAAGCCGCGGCCGAATTGGCCCATGTGCATCTGGGCACTCTTCTTGAACAGCAGGCCGCCCGCGAAACGATCGCAGCCGATCTCCTCGTGGATGCGCTGCGGCGGCACCAGCTCGACCTGCGGGTCGGCCTCGCGGCGCAGCCGTTCAAAACTCCGCGCCAGCTGCTCGTAGTGCGCTGGCCTCGAGGCCAGCTTGAGCTTGCCGCGGCGATGGAAATCGCAGGGGATCGCCTCCTCGCGCACGATGCGCTCGACCGTATCCACCGCGTCATCGTAGGCGCGGTACCAAGCGGCCGCTCGCTCGACGCCCACGCGGGCCGCGACGGTAGCGTAGTCCACGGCAAGGCCGTTGTTCACATGGCCGCCGTTGCGCCCGGAGGCTTCGGCCGCAACGGCCGACGCCTCCAGCACCACCACGTGGGCACCGCGCATGGCCAGGGTACGGGCCGCCGACAGGCCGGTGAAGCCGCCGCCGACGACCACCACGTCGGCCTTGGCGGGCAAGGCATCGGTCTGGCCTTCGAACGCAGCCGTGGTATCAGTCCAGAACGATTCGAGCTTCATGGTGCGTGAGGGATGCGAGGCCGCGCTCATGCGCTGCCGTAGATGATCCAGATCTTGCGCGTCGTCTCAATGCAGCGCCACTGGCCGACGTAGTCCGGCTTCATGACGAAGTTGTCGCCGGCCTGGATGCGGATGGGTTCCTTGCCGTCTTCGATCAACTCCGACACGCCGGAGAGGATGTGGCAGTACTCCCAGACGCCGCCCTTGATCGAGCGGATCGTGCCGGGCGTGACTTCCCACACGCCGGTGCGCAGCTTGCCGTCGGCCGTCTGTTCCACGTCCCAGTTCATGAAGCGCGGATCGCCGGCGATCAGGCGCTCGGGCAAGGGGGCGCCCTCGCGACCGGGACCGAGGTCGTCAAGTTTGAAGAAAGTGAGGTTGCTCATTTGTATCGGGTCCTTTTGCAATTGAATGAAGGCGGGAAGTCAGGCGCGCGCCGGATTACAGGCCGACCAGCGCCGGCAGCCCGTTGATGTCGCGGATCTCCACGTGGGTGTAGAACTCGCTGGGCTTGGGCTCGTGGCCGCGGTTGACGAACACCTTGTTCTTGATGCCCATGTCGTGGGCCGACATCAGGTCGTAGCGCGGGCTGGAGGAGACGTGCAGGATGTCGTCCGGCGAGCAGCCCAGCTGGTCCAGCATGTATTCGAAGGCCTGCAGGCGCGGCTTGTAGGCGCCGGCATCCTGCGCCGTGTACACCTTGTGGAAGGGCGCTTCCAGCTTGCGGACATTGGAGTCGATCTGCTCGTTCATGGCATTGGACAGGATCACCAGCGGGATCTTGTTGCCCACGCGCGTGAGCGCATGCGGCACATCGGTGTGCGGGCCCCAGGTGGGCACGGCGTCGTAGAACTTCTGCCCGTCCTCCTCGCGGTAGGTGACCCCGTGGCGCTTGCAGACGCGCGCCCACGAGGACTTGAGTACCTGGTCGTAGGGCTTCCAGTCGCCCATCGCCTCATCCAGCCGCAAGGCGCTGAAATCCTTGATGAACTGCTGCATGCGCTCGGGCGACAGCTGCTCTCCCACGATGGCGTAGGCCAATTCGTGCATGCGGAAGTAGGTCAGCGTGCCGTAGCAGTCGAAAGTGATGTATTTGGGTCGGAAGATCATGATTTGCCTCATTGGTGGTGGGGTGAAAAAAGGGTTCAGGCGGCCGGGAAGTCCCTCAGCGCACGCCCGCGGCGCAGCCCGGCCTCCACCGCCGGGCGACGCAGGGGAAACGGCCGGCAGGCAGGGATAGTGGGTGGCAGTCGACGGACATCGGTAAGCTTCCTGTTGTCGCGGTGGTTCAATAGGAGCAATCCTAGGCAGCATCCGCCGCAGTTGTTGCGGTTCTGCGCGGCGCGAACGCAGCATTCATCCGGAGTACCGCGGGCTCCAGGCGCTTTGTGCCGTTCTTCGCCCGGCCGTGGCCGGCGCCAAGATCGTACAAGCCGCGGGCCCTTGCGCCGAGCATCATCTTCCCCAAACCGCCATTGACGTTTTAAAGGAAAGCCCTATGTCCGACCACGTTCTCACTCCACAGGCTGCGCTTGCGGCAGTGGGCCGCCCGCTGCCCGACGGTGTCTCGATACGGCGCTTGAAGGAGGATGACCTGGAAGCGGCGCAGGCGCTGTCGCGCGAGTTCCAATGGCCGCATCGCCTGGAGGACTGGCAGTTCGGCCTCGCGCACGGCCAGGGCGTGGCCGCGGTGCGCGACGGTGAACTGGTCGGCACGGCCTTGCATTGGGCCTGGGGCAAGCAGTGCGCGACGGTGGGCCTGGTGGTGGTTTCCCCTCGCCTGCAGGGGCAGCGCGTGGGCCAGCACCTCATGCATGCGGTGATGGCGGGGCTGGAGGATCGCATCGTGCTGCTGCACGCCACACCAGAAGGCCGCGGTTTGTACGAGCGGATGGGCTTTGCCATCATGGGCGAGGTCCGGCAACACCAGAACCTGGCGGTCCCCGCCCAGCTGGTGGCGTTGCCGCAGGGCGAACGGCTGCGCCCATTGGGACGCAACGACGCGAAAACGCTGGTCGCACTCGATGCGCGGGCCGCCGGCATGCCGCGCGAAGCGATGCTGCGCCAGCTGCTGGCCGAAGGCGAGACGGTGGTGCTGGCACGTGGCGGCGAGGCCGTGGGGTTCTCCATCGCGCGGCGCTTCGGGCGGGGCCACGCCATCGGCCCTGTAGTGGCGCCCGACCTCGCGAGCGCACAGGCGCTTATCGGCCACTGGTGCAGCCGCTACGCCGGCAAGTTCCTGCGCATCGACGTCGACGCCGCCAGCGGGTTGCCCGAATGGCTGGAGGCCCAGGGCCTGCCCCGGGTGGGTACGGTCACAACCATGGTGCGCGGCGGGCCGCTGGAGCGCGGACCGGCAGTCGGCGGCTGGGCGCTCGTCAATCAAGCCATGGGCTAATGAAAGCCCACCCCCGAAGCGCCTTCGGCGTGGTGCCACTGCCAGAGGCAGTGGCTCTTCGCAGCCGTCCAGGCCTGCGCAGGCAGGCCTGGAGCCGCGGTTGCTCAGCCCCCTCAAGGGGGCGCAAGCTGCGGCCCGGCAAAGCCGGTTCCGCGCTCGCCCTCGCTTTGGCCATTCGCGTTCATAGATCGCGGGTACTGCCGAGTTGCATGAAAAACTGACATGGCGTTTTTGTACAAAGGCCCCGCGCAGCGGGGGGCCGTGTGGGCCGGGGAGTTCGCGCGCAGGATGCCGCAGTTGCCGTTTTGGACCTGGCCCGAGATCGGGGACCCGGCGCAAGTGCGCTTCCTTGCGGCCTGGGAGCCTCCGCCGCGCATCGCCGAGGCCCTTCCCAACCTGGAGGTCCTGTTCTCGGTGGGGGCCGGGGTGGACCAGTTCGATTTCGCGGCGCTGCCGGCCGGGCTCACCGTGGTCAGGATGGTGGAGCCGGGCCTGACCGCCTGCATGTGCGAATACGTCAGCTGGGCCGTGCTGTCGCTGCACCGGGAGATGCCGCTGTACCTGCGGCAGCAAGGCCTCGGCCAATGGAAGGAGCACCCTGTGCGGCCGGCCTCCACGCGGCGCGTGGGCGTGATGGGCATGGGCATGCTGGGGCGCGCGGCGCTCGCGCAGTTGCGGCTGCTCGGCTTTGACTGCGCCGGCTGGAATCGCTCGAGGCGCAACGAGCCGGGCGTACGCTGCTACAGCGGCGAGGCGGAGCTGGACGAGTTCCTGGCCCGCACCGACATCCTGGTATGCCTGCTGCCGCTCACGCCCGAAACACGCGGCATTCTCGGCCGCCGCGTGTTTGACGCGCTGCCGGAAGGCGCCTGCCTGGTCAACGCCGCGCGCGGCGGCCACCTGGTGGAAGCGGACCTGCTCGCCGCGCTGGAAAGCAAGCGGCTCTCGGCCGCGGTCCTGGATGTCTGCGAGCCGGAGCCGCCTGCGCAAGGCCACCCGTTCTGGGA
This sequence comes from Polaromonas sp., assembly GCF_036676035.1. Lineage (GTDB taxonomy): Bacteria > Pseudomonadota > Gammaproteobacteria > Burkholderiales > Burkholderiaceae_C > Polaromonas. The sequence continues at coordinate 5,831 of NZ_JAKFDR010000101.1, read as the reverse complement.
CCATCCGCGCATCTGGCTCACGCCCCACATTGCGAGCGCAACCCAGGCCGGGACCGCGGCCGAAGCGCTGCTGGACAACCTGCGGCGATACGAGGTCGGCCTGCCGCTCGAAGGCGTGGTGGACCGCTCGCGCGGGTACTGAGCCCGCCATCCCGGGCTTGGCCGGGGGGCCACGGATTGCGTCACCCCCGCACCGGCATCAAGAACCGCAGAATCTTCTACCGTACGCGTGCGAACAACAGCATGGTCGTGCGCGCGCAAGGGGGACAAGCCGCAGCACCCGCTGCGCACTCTCGCCTAAGCTTGTCCCCATGATGTCCACCAAAACCCTTTCACTTGATTCTTCGCTCGTGGCGCTCGACCGCGCGCACCTGATCCACCCTGTGGCCAACTGGCGCGACCATGAGCAACGCGGCGCCACGGTGCTGCGCTCCGGCAAGGGCGCCTGGCTGCGCGACGCCGACGGCCGCGAACTGCTCGATGCCTTCGCAGGCCTGTGGTGCGTCAATATCGGCTACGGCCACGAAAGCGTCGTGGAAGCCGCCGCGCGCCAAATGCGCGAGCTGCCCTATGCGACGGGTTATTTCAGCTACGCAAGCGAACCGGCCATCCGCCTGGCCGCCAAGCTCGTGGAGATCGCGCCGCCCGGGCTGGAGCACGTGTACCTGACGCTGGGCGGCTCCGAGGCGATTGATGCGGCCGTGCGCCTCATCGTGCAGTACTACAACGCCACGGGCCGGCCGCGCAAGAAGCACTTCATCGCGCTGGAACGCGGCTACCACGGCTCATCCTCCACCGGCGCCGGCCTGACGGCCTTGCCCACCTTCCATCGCGGATTCGACCTGCCGCGCCCCGAGCAACACTACATTCCCTCGCCTTACCCCTACCGCAGCCCCGTGGGTGGTGATCCGCAAGCGGTGATCGCGGCTTCGGTGGCCGCGTTGCGCGAGAAGGTGAACACGCTGGGCGCGGAGAACGTCGCGGCCTTCTTCTGCGAACCGATCCAGGGCTCGGGCGGTGTGATCGTGCCGCCCGCGGGCTGGCTCAAGGCCATGCACCAAGCCTGCCGTGAGCTGGATATCCTGTTCGTGGCCGACGAGGTGATCACCGGCTTCGGTCGCACCGGCCCGATGTTCGCCTGCGACGCCGAGGGCGTGTCGCCGGACCTGATGACGGTCGCCAAGGGGCTGACCTCCGGCTATGCGCCCATGGGCGCGCTCCTCATGTCTGAGCGCGTGTACGCCGGCATTGCCGACGGCACGCCGGCCGGTGCCCTGGTAGGCCACGGCGCCACCTACTCCGCGCACCCGGTGAGCGCCGCCGTGGCGCTGGAAGTCATCCGGCTCTACGAAGAGGGCGGCATCCTCGCCAACGGCCAGCGCGTCGCATCCCACTTCGAAGCGGGATTGCGGTCCATGCTGCGCCATCCGCTGGTGGGCGACGCGCGCTCTCGCGGGCTACTGGGCGCGCTGGAGCTGGTGAGCGACAAATACACCAAGGCCAGCTTCGACCCCGCGCTGCAACTGCCCGACCGCATCGCCAAAGCGGCTTACGAGAACGGCTTGGTCTTCCGCGCTTTCGGCGACAGCATCCTGGGTTTCGCGCCGGCCTTGTGCTTCACGCCCTCGGAGTTCGAGCAGATGTTCGAGCGGCTGAACCGCACCCTGGACACCGTGCTCGACCAGCCCGAAGTGCGGCGCACCCTGGCTTGACCTGATTGACTTGGGCGTGAAACTTGCTTAAAAGGGGTTAACGATGAATACCTCCACTGGCAACCCCAAGCTTGACCGCCTCGACCTGCGAATCCTGTGCCACCTGCAAAAAAACGGGCGCGCCTCGAACGTCGAGATCGCCGACGCCGTCGGCCTGTCCCCCAGCCCCTGCCTGGTGCGCGTGAAGCGGCTGGAGCAAGCCGGCTATATCGCCGGCTATGGCGCGCAGATCCGGCTGGAGAAGCTGGGCGACACGCTGCTGGTGTTCACCGAGGTCACGCTTCAGGACCACAGGCGCGAGGACTTCGTCAAGTTCGAGATGAGCATCCGCCCGATCGACGAGATCGTGGAGTGCCACCTGGTCAGCGGCGGCTACGATTACCTGCTGAAGTTCGTCACACGCGGTGTGAACCACTACCAGGAGATCATCGAGGGCTTGCTGGAGGCCAACATCGGCATCGAAAAGTACTTCAGCTACATCGTGATCAAAACACCGTTCGTCAAGAACTACTACCCGATCGAGCAGCTGATGCAGCCGCACGCTTGAGCGAGTTCCGGCGCCGCAGCTTTTGCTGCAGCCCGACCCGATTCGACATTTGCTGCTGCGCCGGCGCCCGTTTCCGGTGCCATCTCCGGTGGGGCTGGCCTACGCTTGCAGCATGAACCCTCCTCCCCGCATCCCGGCGCCTGCCCGCTCGGCCGCAGCGATCCAGCGTGTGCTGCGGCACATCAACGAGAACCTCAACCAGGCGCTGACGCTGTCGGAGCTGGCCGATCTCGCCGGGCTCAGTATATGGCGCTTCGCCACCGTATTTCGCCAGCAGGTGGGTGTTGCCCCACATCGCTACATTTGCCGGCTCCGCCTGGCACGCGCACAAGCCCTGATCCGGCAGGGGATGCCGGTCGCCAGCGCGGCCAGCGAGGCGGGCTTCTATGACCAAAGCCATCTCTCGCGGCACTTCAAGACCGTGTTCGGCATGACGCCCGGGCAGTACTTCATGGCCGCCGGCCAGCCGCAGACGGCATGCTAAGCCTTCCAATGACGGCGGAGATTGCGGACCTGGTGCCCGATCTGGTCGCGCTGCGGCATGACTTGCACGCGCATCCGGAGCTTGCGTTCAAGGAGCATCGGACAGCCGGCATCGTCGCCTCGGCCCTGCGCGAGCTGGGGCTGGAGGTGCATGAAGGCATCGGCGGCACGGGTGTTGTCGGCGTGCTGCGCGCCGGCACCGGAAGGCGCAGCGTGGGCTTGCGCGCCGACATGGACGCGCTGCCCATCCTTGAGCAAGGCGAGAGGCCCCACGTCAGCCGCTTCCCCGGCATCCACCACGGGTGCGGGCACGACGGGCATACCGCCATGCTGCTGGGCGCGGCACGCCACCTGGCGCGCACGCGCCACTTTGACGGGACCGTCAACTTCATTTTCCAGCCGGCCGAGGAAGGCCGGGGCGGTGCTCGCGCGATGGTTCAGGAAGGGCTCTTTGACCGCTTCCCCTGCGATGCGGTTTACGCCCTGCACAACTGGCCGGACCTGCCTGCCGGCACGGCCCAGACGCGGCCGGGTGCCATCATGGCGGCGGCGGATCGCTTCGACATCGTGGTCCGCGGCCGAGGCGGCCATGCGGCGCAGCCGCACCGCACGCCCGACGCGGTGCTCGCCGCGAGCGAACTGGTCTCGCAGCTGCACACCATCACTTCGCGCCGGATTCCGCCCACCGAGAACGCGGTGCTCTCGGTAACGCGCATCAGCGGCGGCCAGTCGCACAACGTGCTTCCCTCGGCCGTCGAACTCACGGGCACGGTGCGCAGTTTTGATGCGGACGTGCAGGACACCATCGAAGCAGCCATCCGGCAGATCGCGCAAGGCGTGGCCCAGGCGACAGGCACCGGGATCGAAGTGGAGTACGTACGCTACTATCCTGCCACCGTGAACACGCCGCAGGGAGCGGCGCTTGCCTTGCGCGCCGCCGAAGCCGCGGGGCTGAAGGCCTCGATGGCGCCCGCAGCGGCGTTCACGTCCGAGGACTTCGCCTTCATGCTCCAGGCCAGGCCCGGCGCCTACCTCTGGCTGGGCCAGGGCGCGAGCTCGCAGCGCGAAGACGCCACGCCGCCCTTGCACCACCCCAGCTATGACTTTAACGACGAAGTTCTGCCACTGGGCATCGTGTGGCTGGTTCAGGTGGCTTGCATCGCGCTCGCAAGCTGATCTGCGCTATTCCCAGCAATTAAAGCCGTAGGCACACACTCAAGCATCGTCGAACTGGCCATCAAATCGGCATCTCTTTCAGCATCCCCCTCTCTGTTGAATTGTGCTGAAGTCTGACCCGAGTTCTCCATCGAATCTTGACCCACACCCTTTGTCAGCAGAAGTACTCCCTGCACGCCCTTTGGAGAAAGACAACGTTCCGAAATATCCTGAAATCAGGATCCGCAGCGCAAATTCAGTACTTGGAGCCCTCCCAAGGTTCTGGTGGTCGCTCGTGTATGCCAGCCTCCAGCCTACGAAGCGTGAGGCGATGCCCAGTTGCACCATCTCATTGCTGAGTTCCTCGCCGACGGCTGCCAGCAGTTCCTCATTGGTGGAGAAGTAGTTGTAGAACGAACCTTACGAGACCTCGGTGGCCGCCACGACCTCCGGAATGACGCTAGCGCCGACCCCTTTTTGCGCAAACACGATGATGGCGCTTTCGAGCAATCGTTTACGCATGCGGACGCGGCGTTCGGCGGCAATGCACCGTCCATACCATTGGCCATGCTGGCCAGGTTTTCGAAGGCAATTACGATTTGAGGTGAAGCATTGAGCAGCTTCATATCGTCGCGGTTTTTATTGCAAACGTTCATCAGGTGCCGGTTTTGCGCGCGGCCACGCCGAACTGCATCGATAAATCTTTGATCGGGAATAGAGGATCCTCGGCAGACCCGTTCATAAAAATCGTCACAGTTTTCGTTGAACCACCGGATCGACGACTCCAGGCGATCTATTTTTCTCACCAGTCGCCAGTGGGCCAGGCGAAGCACGCCACTTCAAAGAAACAGGGTTGGCGGCCCCATCGTGGCGACGGCCAAGTTCAAGAAAAACGTTTTTATTGAGGGCGCGGCTTCAAGCCAGCGAACCTGAGAAATATGTTGGCGAACGTCTCGATCAAAATCCGCGGTACCAAGCATGGATGCAGTCATGGTGGTTTCCTGGTTTGTTTTCGGGCGGCGAAAAGGTTGGTTGTTTCACCAGCCTTTTTCAACATTTGTGGAAGCATACGCGCGAAAACGCTGCATAACTGTAGGAGGGGGTAACTACTAAGAGACGCCGTTGCGGCTCCATCGACGTTTAGCAAATGTTGAATTGCACTGAAGTCTGACCCGAGTTTTCCATCGAATTTTGACCCACACTCTTTGTGAGCAGAAGGTGCTCACGATGTGGATAAGTTCTTGGTTTTCTCCTTTTTGGGCTGAGTCTGTGTGGATCTGCCTCAAAGTGCGCCGCTGTTTCCGCGATTTCGTTGCCTCGATTCCTAGCCAGATGGCCAGCTTCTCGGCGTAGGGATCGAGCTTGCTGGAGCTGACCCGCCTCGGGTACTTGGGCTCGCTCTCTTCCGACCGCAGGTGCTTCTTTATTGTGTTGCGAGCCAGGCCTGTACGCCTTGAGATCTCGCGGATGGACATCTGATCCCGTAATGCCCATCGCCTGATGACATTCAATGTCGCCACGTCTATCACTCCTAATTTCCCTCTGCTTTTAAAACAAGCAGAGTAGTGCCTACGTGGGTCAGTTTTGGATGGAAATTACTGCGATAAGTGGATCAGATTTCGACGGAATTCAACAATAGAGGATCGAAGCTGAAAAAAGCCAGTCGTCCGGTCCGTGCTGTGCGTTACCGGTTTCGGCGCATTTCGAGTCGATCGATCTCGCCCAAAACTCTGAGTACTGTCTCGACGTGCTGCAGATCGAAGTCGTCCCTGTCCGGCTCTTCGTGGGTTCCCTTATTCAGAAGCGTCCAGAGTAACCATCCCCCGGCAAAGCCGGGGGCTTTCAATTTTGTGAGCCGCTCAAAGCGGCTAAACGGGGTCGCTAACGCGGCCCCAACTCTTTGGGCCACCGAAACGGTGGCGACCTATCTCCAC
>NZ_JAKFDR010000100.1:0-5368 GCF_036676035.1 Polaromonas sp. | reverse complement strand
GCGTACTGCGCTGCCCCCCGAGGGGGTTGTGCTTGCTCGGGGGCGGCCCTTCGCGGCGCACGACGCTGCGGGCTAATGCCCGCAAGGAGGAGCAACGCCGCCAGCGCGCGCCAGGGCGGCTCACTCGGGTGCGTAGCGTTGTCTCCCACAAGGTGAACTCGTGCGTGAGCGAATAAGTGTGTGTTCATGCGGTCTTGCCAGCGGTCAATGAGCGGTCAACTGCCGTTTCTAGGTTGAAGGGGTTGCAGTGAAAAAAACCATTGTCACCGCAGCGCAGGGCCCGGCCCGGCCAGTCAGCCCATTTGCTTACTTTATGACACTCTTTTTGCGCTGCCGGACAGCCGCTCAAGGCAGGTTTGACGGGGCGGGCCAGTCGCCGCACAATTATTGGTGCGCGCTGACAGCGCAAAGGCCGTCTGGCTGATTGGAGCCAGCCCCTTGTGAGCGCCAAGCCGAAGCGCAACCAGGAGACCCCATGGCCGTGAGCAACACCACCCACCCGCGCCCGCGCCCTGTTCCGGACGAAGCACCGCAGCCCGATGACGACGACGGCCTGGAGCTGCCTGTGGCGCCGGATGAAGGCTGCCCCCTCATCCCCGACGAAGAGCGCGTGATTGAAATGCCGTTCTGAACAAACCCGGTCGGCCCGAACAATCCTCAGGCCAGTTCGCGCTTGAGGCGGATTTCTTCGAGCTTGACCGAGCCAAAGGCCACGGTTTTGAGCGAGGTCATTTCGCGCTTGAAGCCGGCCCGCTCGTGAAAACGCAGCGCGCGTTCGTTGCGCACCGGCACCCAGATGGTGACTTTGATGCAGCCCTCTTCTTTCAGGCCGTCGTTGGCGGCGTCCCATAGGGCCACGCCCACGCCCTTGTCCCAATGCGCCGGAGCGGCATAAATCGCCCAGATTTCACCGGTGGTGGACGGTGTGCCCTTGTCGCGCGAGCGGTCAAAGCCGACAAAACCCACCACCTGCTCACCTTCGGTGGCCACGAAGACCTGCGGCTCGCTGAACTCGATCGCATCACGCCAGTAGGCCTGGCGCTTTTCCACCGACTGGCTGCTCAATTGCTCGTCGGGCACCAGCCCCTTGTAAGCGGCCAGGACGGCGCTGACATGGATTTGGGCGATGGCTTGGGCATCACGGGCGGTGGCGGGACGGACTTGGTAGCTGGACATGGCGGAGGGCTTGCTTTAATCAATTAATCAGTTAATCACAGGAATAGGGAATTTTCCGGGGAGCAGCATTGTCGCCGCAAATGCCGGCCGGCCTGCTGCTGCCGTGAGGTACATTCGGCGCTCAATCGATCGCACGCCTCTTTTCATTGCCCCCATGCCTGCCAACAAGCCGCCCCCGCCCGACGCGTTGAGCACGCCCGTATTCCAGGCCCGCCTGGAGCCCGGCGGTCTGCGCTTTGACGCGCCGGCTTCAGTGCCGCTGCTGCAGGCCGCCCAACGGGCCGGCATAGACCTTCCCAGCTCATGCCGCAACGGCACCTGCCGCAGCTGCATCTGCCGCTTGAACAGCGGGCAGGTGACTTACCGGATTAAGTGGCCGGGCCTGAGTTTTGAGGAAAAGCAGGACGGCTTCATCCTGCCCTGCGTGGCACATGCGGCGTCGGACGTGGTGCTGCAGCTGCCGGCTTAGCCCCCACGCTTTTCACTTCGTGTAATGCGCTGGACGTGCCGCTGCGAGACACAGCGGCTCTTCCGTCCGTCCAAGCCTGCGCAGCAGGCCTGGAGCCGCGGACGTCAGCCCCGAGGGGGCCGTCGCTTTCTCGGGGCGGCCCTTCGTGGCGCTTAGCGACCGGCTTATTTGCTCTGTTTTTGATAGCTTATTGCGCAGGTATTGCGTGGGCTGGAGGCACTTTTTGCCATCAAGCACCCAACAACCCCTTGGCGCACCGCCGCAGGCTTGGCGACTTGGCCTGCAGCGTGTAGTGTTCTGTCAAATAAGTGTGCAAGGATGGAACAATGCAAGCCCTGCCGCCTGATCCCCATGCCCTGCGGCCCGTCGACAGTCACGACGCCGCTGACACCTTTGAGGAGTACGAAGACCTCAAAACCGTGCTGCTGGCCGGCGGCGACCGGTTTGACACCCGCGTGGCGTGCGAAACCGCCGTCAAGGGCCGGGCCTTTGCGGTTTACACGGCCAGCATCGGCTCGCGCGACCCGCTGGCGCCGGCCATCGGTTTTTTTGCCGGCATCCACGGGCTGGAGCGTATCGGCTCGCAGCTCATCATCCATTACATGCGCACCCTGCTGTACCGGCTGCAGTGGGACGAGCTGCTGCACCGGCAGCTGCAAACCGTGCGCCTGGTGTTCATGCCCATCGTCAACCCGGGCGGCATGTGGGCCGGCCGACGCTCCAACCCGCAGGGCGTGGACCTGATGCGCAACGCGCCCCAGCAAGCCGAGGACCACGTGCCGTTTCTGGCCGGCGGCCAGCGCTGGGGCCCCTGGCTGCCCTGGTACTGCGGCCGGCGCGGTGCGCCCATGGAGCGGGAAAGCGCCACGCTGCTGCGCGTGGTGCAGGAAGAGCTGTCGAGCCGGCCCTTCAGCCTGGCGCTCGATTGCCATTCGGGTTACGGCTTTGGCGACAGCATCTGGTTTCCCTATGCCAAAACGCGGCGGCTGATGCAGCACCTGCCTGAGATGTACGCCCTTAAAACCATGCTAGCGCAGTCCCACCCGCACCATCCCTACAGCTTTGAGCCGCAAAGCAACCAGTACCTGCTGCATGGCGACCTGTGGGACCACGCCTATGACAAAGCGCCGGCCAGCAGCCTGTTTTTGCCGATGACGCTGGAGATGGGCTCCTGGATCTGGATACGCAAAAACCCGCGCCAGCTGTTTTCGCGGTCCGGCATTTTCAACCCCATCAAGGCGCACCGCATCCAGCGGGTGCTGCGCCGCCATGCCGACCTGCTTGATTTTTTGACCCGTGCAGCCTATGGCGCCCGCCGCTGGCTGCCGCATGCCGGCCAGCGGGAGCAACTGGCACGACTGGCCACCGCGCACTGGCACCGGTCCATGCTGCGGCCAGGCCTGGAGGCAGACCCGACCGTCTGAAATCTGAAAACCAAGGTTTTCCATTCGCTCCCCGCTTGGGCCTGGTGCGGGTTTTAAGCCCGCCCCCTGATGCTTATCGTCCGTTTGTAGGGCATGATTTCGCCCATGCAGAAGACTCTTGCGGCTCTTGTGGTTTTTGTTGGCTGTCTGGTCGCCGGCAGTGCGCAGGCTGCGCCCCCGTTTGAAGACACGATTGCCCAGCGCACCATCGCCTGCACCGCCTGCCACGGCCCGCAGGGGCGCGCCGCGCCCGATGGCTACTACCCGCGCCTGGCGGGCAAACCGGCCGGCTACCTGTACAACCAGCTCCTCAACTTTCGCGACGGGCGCCGCCATTACGCGCTGATGACGCAGTTGCTGGACCCGCTGTCCGATACCTACCTGATGGAGATCGCGCAGTACTTTGCGGCGCTTGAAGTGCCCTACCCGCCCCCGGCACGGGGCACGGCCTCGCCTGAGGTGCTGCGCGCCGGCCGGCAACTGGTGATGCAGGGCGATGCCGCACGGCGCCTGCCGGCCTGCGTGCAATGCCACGGACAAGCCATGACCGGCGTGCAACCCAACATCCCCGGCCTGCTCGGCCTGCCGCGTGCCTACGTCAACAGCCAGCTGGGGGCCTGGAGAGCCGGGCTGCGCCGCTCCCATGCGCCCGACTGCATGGCGCAAATTGTGAGGCAACTGAGCCTGGAAGACATCAACGCCGTGGCCACCTGGCTGGCCGCACAGCCCCTGCCCGCCAGCAGCAAGGCGGTGGCCATGCTGCCGGCCCCGCAGCCCGGCGCCATCAACATCACTTGTGGCAGCGCGCCGGCACCGCAGCAAGCCGGGGCAAAGCCATGAAAAAGCCGCTGCTGCTGGGTGCCGGCGCCCTGCTCGCCGGCCTGACGGCACTGGTGTGGGGGCTCAATGTGCGCGACGAAGCGGATGTGCGCGTGCCTGTCGCAGCCCCGGCCCCCACCGATACGCTGATTGCGCGGGGCGCCTACCTGGCGCGCGCGGGCAACTGCCTAGCCTGCCACACCGCACGCGGCGGGCCGGCTTATGCCGGAGGCCGCGCCATAGACACGCCTTTTGGCGCGGTGTTCACGTCCAACCTGACGCCCGATGACAAAACCGGCATTGGCACCTGGTCATCCGCCCATTTCTGGCGCGCCATGCACAACGGCCGCTCCAGGAATGGCCGCCTGCTCTACCCGGCCTTTCCCTACCCCAACTACACCCAGGTCACACGCGAGGACTCTGACGCCCTGTATGCCTACCTGCAGAGCCTGCCGCCGGTGGTGCAAGCGAACCGGGCGCATGCGCTGCGCTTTCCTTACCAGTCGCAAGCGGCGCTGGCGGTCTGGCGCGCGCTGTTTTTCAGCCCCGGCGTCTACCAGCGCGACGCCAGCCGCAGCGCCGAATGGAACCGCGGCGCCTACCTGGCGCGCGGGCTGGGGCATTGCAGCGCCTGCCACACGGCCCGCAATGTACTGGGCGGCAGCAGCGCCGGGCTCGATCTGGCCGGCGGCCTGATTCCGATGCAGAACTGGTACGCCCCTTCCCTGACCTCAGCGCACGAGGCCGGCCTGGAGCACTGGGACAAGCAGCACATCGTGAGCCTGCTCAAGACCGGCGTGTCGCCGCGCGGCTCGGTGACCGGCCCCATGGCCGAGGTGGTGCTGCGCAGCACCCAGTACCTGAGCAACGAAGACCTGGGCGCGATGGCGCAGTTTCTGCAGGAGCTGCCGCGGCTTGGCCCCGACAGCCACAGCGCCCAGCCGGTGGTCCGCTCCCGCAAAACAGCCAGCACATTCAGCGCCGCCATCCCGGGCGCCAAACTCTACGAGCAACATTGCGCGCAGTGCCACGGGGCAGCAGGCCAGGGCGTGCCGGGCGCTTATCCGCCGCTGGCCGGCAACCGTGCCGTGACCATGGCTTCCACCGCCAACCTGGTGCAGATCATTTTGAACGGCGCCTACGCCCCCGCCACCGAAGGCAACCCGCGCCCCTATGGCATGCCGCCTTTTGTGCTGGTGCTGGACGACAACGCCATCGCAGCAGTGCTCACCCATATCCGGATCTCGTGGGGCAACGAAGCGGGCGAGGTGAGCCCGCTGGAGGTCAACCGGATTCGCGCCCACCAGGGGCGATAAAAAAAGGGATTGGGGAGGTTCCGCCCGCAAAACCGGTTGATTAGGGCCTGTTCACACTAATATTGGAGGTGCGAAGGGGTTCCATCGGGCGCAAATCAAGGCGCCTGCCGCCGCCCGCACTGGTGTGCGGGCAAGGTAGGCAACGCCGAGTTGCGCCCGATGGG
>NZ_JAKFDR010000099.1:0-108779 GCF_036676035.1 Polaromonas sp. | reverse complement strand
CTGGTGGGTTCGGGCCGTACCGAAGTGGCCCGCGCGATCTTTGGCGCCGACAAACTCACCAGCGGGCGCGTCAGCTTTGGCGGGAACGCCCTGCGGGGTTCACCCACCCATGCGCGCCAGCTCGGCCTGGGCCTGATCCCCGAAAGCCGCAAGCAGCAGGGCCTGGCGCTGCTGCGCACGGTGTGCGACAACCTCTTGCTGGCCGGACTCGGGCGGCTGTTTCCGTCACGCCTGTACCGGCCGGCCGTGGGCCATGCCGAGGGGCGCCGCCGCATCAACCAGCTGCGCATCGCCACGCCGGGTCCACGCACGCCGGCGCAGTCGCTGTCCGGCGGCAACCAGCAAAAGATCGTGATCGGCAAATGGCTGGTCGCGGGCACGCGGCTGTTTATTTTTGACGAACCGACGCGCGGCATCGACGTGGGCGCCAAGGAAGAAATCTTTCGCCTGATCGACGAGCTGGTGCACCAGGGTTGCGCCGTGCTGATGATCAGCTCAGAACTCGGCGAGGTGGTGCGGGTCTGCGACCGCGCTTATGTGATGAAAGACCGCAAGCTGGCAGGAGAACTGCCGCGCGACCAACTCTCGGAGGCCAACCTGCTCAGGCTGGCGATGCAGCATGCTTAATACTATCAATTCAATAGCTGGTGGCGCCCGTGGAATAAGAGTTACGGCCCGATTGAGTGCTATTCCCGGGGCGGCCTGGCTGTTGCTGCTACTGTGCGCGGTGTTCAGCCTGGTGACGCCTGATTTCCTGAGCGGCGCCAACCTGCGCAATGTCTTGCTGCAGGGGACCATCCTGCTGCTGCTTGCGCTGCCGATGACGCTGATCATCCTGACCGAAGGCCTCGATTTGTCGATGGGTGCCTCGCTCTCACTGTGCACGGTGGTGCTGGCAGTAGTGCAGATTGCCACCGGCTCGATTTTGCTGGGCTTCGTGGCTGCGCTGCTGGTGGCGCTGGCCATCGGCCTGGCCAACGGCGCGCTGATCGCTACCTTTGATCTGCCACCGTTTGTTGTCACGCTCGGCACCCTGGGCGCGGCCCAGGGCCTGGCGCTGGTGGCCGCCGAAGGGCGCACCACCATGGGCGTGGCAGAAGGCCTGCGCTGGTTCTGGGAAGGCAGCCTGCTCGGCGTGGCAACCCCGCTGTGGATGGCTGCGCTGGTATGGGCCGTCATTCACACCCTGCTGTACCACACGCGTTTTGGCACCCGGGTGTTTGCGCTGGGCGGCAACCGCGAAGCGCTGCGCTTTGCCGGCATCTCGGCCAAATGGTCGCTGCTCTGGGTCTATGCGCTGGGCGGTGCCTGCGTGGGGCTGGCGGCCCTGCTGATGACGGCCAGGGTCAACGGCGGCCATCCGACCGCGGCGATCGGGCTGGAGTTTGATGCGATTGCCGCGGTGGCCGTCGGCGGCACGGCCTTCGAGCGCGGCAAGGGCAGCCTGACCGGCACCGTGCTGGGCGTGCTGGCAGTCGGTGTCATGCGCAACGGTTTGAACCTGCTGTCCATGCCGTCGTCGGTCCAGGTGGCCGCTGTCGGCGTGGTGGTGATCGCCGCGCTCTGGGTTGATGCTGCAAGGGGAAAATCATGAATGCGATTGTTCAACCGGCCCTGGGCGGGCCACGCGGCGCGCAGCTGTCGCCCGAGCAGCGCGCCCTGGTGCTGCGCCTGGCCGTGCTGTGCCTGTTGGGGCTGGCCTTGAGCCTGGCCAGCAATGCCTTTCTCACGCCGGGCAATCTGCTCAACGTGTTGCGCCAGGCCAGCCTGATGTTCTTGCTCGCTTCCGGCCTGACGCTGGTCATTCTGTGCGGCGGCCTTGATTTGTCGATCGGTGCCAATGTGGCCCTCTCAGCCTGCCTGGCCGGCACGGTGATCCAGGGTACAGGTTCGGTGATGCTGGGCTGCGCGGTGGGCGCCGGTTGTGGCCTGGCGATTGGTGTGCTCAACGGCCTGATGGTCACCGCGCTGCGCATCCCGCCCTTCATCGCGACCTACGGCATGCTGTGGATACTGCACGGCGTGACCTACTGGTTCATGAACGGCGAAACCATTCACGGCTTCCCGCCCGGGTTTCGCGCATTGGGCAGTGGCTATTTCGGCGGTGTGCCGCTACCGGTCTACCTGATGCTCTCGGTGCTGCTGGTCGGCACGGTGCTCATGCAGTACACGACCTGGGGCCAGGAGGTCTACGCCACCGGCGCCAATACCGAGTCGGCCGAGCTGTCCGGCGTGCCGGTGTTCACGCGCCGCCTGGCGGTCTATGCGGCCAGCGGTCTGATGGGCGGCCTGGCTTCGCTGGTGTTCCTGGCGCGGCTCAACTCGGCCGAAGGCGACATGGGTGAATCGCTCACCCTGCAAGCGATTGCGGCCGTGCTGATAGGCGGGACTTCGCTGTTCGGCGGAACCGGCACCCTGGGCGGCACCCTGATCGGCGGGTTGATCCTGACCGTTGTGCTCAACGGCATGAACCTGCTCGGCGTCAGCGCCAACTGGCAACCACTGATCACCGGTGTGATCGTAATTCTTTCGGTGCTCTCGGACGCACTGGCGCGCAAGCGCCGGGGCACCTGAGATTTTTTATTTCAACAGGAGACAAAGCATGAACTTCAAGAAAACTCTGCAAGGCACATCAACAGCTATTGCTTTGATAGTTGCAAGCGCAATACCTATGGGGGCTTCAGCCCAATCAGGCGAGAAGATAGCGGTGTTCACAAAAAACCAGACCAATCCCTTCTTCCAGGTCGTTCGCCTCGGCGCCGACAGCGCCGCCAAGCAGATGGGCGCCGTGGTAACGCACTACGTGCCGACCAAGCCGGACAGCATTCCCGAGCAACTGTCGCAGGTTGACGACGTGGTCATCAAGAAGCCCAACGCCATCGTTTTCACACCGGTCGATTACAAGGCCATGGGTGCGGGCGTACTGAAGATGAATGCGGCTGGCATTCCGGTGGTCAACATCACCGACCGCTCCGAGGCCGGCAAGTTTGTCTCCTTCGTCGGCGCCAGCGACTATGAACTCGGGCTGGTCACGGCGCGCCACCTGTTTAAAAGCATGGGCGGCAAGGGCAACGTGATCATCCTCGACGGCGTCAAGGGCTCCATCGTCTCGGCGGACCGCGCAAGGGGCTTTGCCGATGCGATGAAGGAATCCCCGCAGGTCCGGCTGCTGGCCTCGCAACCCGCCAATTTCCAGCGCCTGCAAGGCCTGCAGGTCACGGAAAACCTGATGCAGACCCACGCGCAGATCGACGGCGTGCTGGCCGCCAATGACGCGATGGCCGCGGGTGCGATCGAAGCACTCGAAGGCGCGAACCGCAAGGCGCTGGTGGTCGGCATCAACGGCACCAAGGAAGCGGTCGATGCAATCAAGGCCGGCAAGATGCTGGCCAGCGGCGACTACAACGGTTTCCTGCAGGGCTGTGTCGGCACCATGGCGGCGATCCGCGAGCTGCGCAAACTGCCGGTGCCCAAGGAAGTGGTGTTCAAGGCGGCCGTGATCGACAAGAGCAACTACCAGGCCGTCGACATGCCGGCCGACAAGCGCAGCTGTCCGGCGTGGGACGAGGCCATCAAGGGTTGACATGATCTACATCCTGACCCTGATCGATAAACCTGACAGCCTGCCCCTGCGTCAGCGTATGCGGCCCGAGCACAAGGCTTACCTGGGAGCCGTGGCCGACCGCATCGCGTTTGCCGGGCCGCTCACGGCCGACGACGGCGAGACCATGATCGGCAGCCTGCTGGCGATCGATTTCGATTCGCGCGACGCGGCCCATGCATGGCTGACCAGCGAGCCGTTCACCAGGGCCGGCCTGTATGCCAGTACCAGCGTACATGCCTTTGTGAACCTGTGGCCGCAAAAGGCCGGGTTTGCACCGGCGGGATAAGCACAGAGAAGGGGAGATCGCATTGATCAAACATATCGTGATGTGGAACGTCCGCGGCGATACGCCGGCGGAAAAAGTCCAGGACATAGCGCTGCTCACGCGCAGCTTCGAGTCGCTGCGCGGGCGCATTCCGGGGCTGCTGCACCTTGAGGTGGGTGTCGATTCCAGCGGCATCGACTACGCCTGCGATGTGGTGCTGTATTCGGAGTTCGAGACGCAGGCTGCGCTCGATGCCTATGCGTCGCATCCCGAGCATTTGCGGGTCAAGCAGGCCCTGGGCGACATGCGGGTGGCGCGCTATCAGGTGGACTACGCCGCGGCCTGAGGATTAAAAATTGAATTGGAGAAACCAGAAATGAAAGTACTTGGAATTTCGGGCAGCCTGCGCAAAGGCTCCTACAACACCTTGGCGTTGCGCGCCGCCCAGAAGCTGGTGCCGCAGGGCATAAGCATGGAGATCGCCGACATCTCGCAGGTGCCGATGTACAACGACGATGTGCAGACCGCCGGCGTGCCCGAAGCGGTCCAGGCGCTCAGGGAGCAAGTCCGCCTGGCGGATGCGGTGCTGTTGGTCACGCCGGAATACAACTTCTCGATTCCGGGCGTGCTGAAAAATACACTGGACTGGCTGTCGCGCCCGCCCCAGCCGCCTTTTGAAGGCAAGCCCGTGGCCATCATGGGGGCCAGCCCCGGCGTCGTGGGCACGGCACGCGTGCAGTACCACCTGCGTCAGGTGCTGGTGTTCATGAACACCTTCACACTCAACAAGCCCGAAGTCTTCATTAACCTGGCGGCGACCAAGTTTAACGAGCAGGGCGAGCTGACCGACGAGGCCACGCGCAAGATCATCGGCGAGTTGCTGCTGTCGCTGCAAAAGCTCAAGCAGCGCATTGTTTGAGCGCCGGGACAGGCACAATAACGGACTGTCCTGTAGCCTCAAGCGCCGCGCGGCGCCGCTCCCGCCTTGAACCTTCCCCTGATCACCGATTGGCATTTCTATGCCGTCGCCATTCCCGCCGTCCTGATGCTGGGCATCAGCAAGAGCGGTTTCGGCGCCGGCTTTGGCTCGCTGGCGGTGCCGCTCATGGCGCTGGCCGTGACGGTGCCGCAGGCCGCCGCCATCCTGATGCCGCTGTTGCTGCTGATGGATTTGCTCGGGCTGGCGGCTTTCCGCAAGGACTTCGACATGAAGTTCCTCCGGTTCCTGATTCCTTTCGGACTGGTCGGCACCGTGATCGGCGCGCTGCTGTTCAAGACACTGGACGCCCGGGTGGTCGCGGGCATCGTGGGCGTGTTCACGCTGCTGTTCCTGGCGCAGCGCCTGCTGTTTCCGCCCAAGCCTGACAGTCCGCCACCGCCGAAGTGGGTCGGCGCGCTGCTCACGGTGACTTCCGGTTTCACCAGTTTTGTGGCGCATGCCGGCGGCCCGCCGATCAGCGCCTACGTGATTCCGCTGCGCCTGAGTCCGGTCAAGTTCACTGCCACCATGGCATTTTTCTTTTTCGTGATCAATCTGTCCAAATGGGCCCCCTACGCTTGGCTGGGTTTGCTGGACCTGCGCAACCTGGCGACCTCGCTGGTGCTGCTGCCGCTGGCACCGGTTGGGGTCTGGATCGGCGTGCGTATCGCGAAACGCATCAGCCCGGTGTGGTTTTACCGCCTGCTTTACGTGGGCATGCTGCTGACCGGTTGCAAGCTGCTGTGGGACGGCATTAGTATTCGCTAGGAGTTTGTGCAGGGCAAAGGAGGGGGGCAAGGATCTGTGAACTTGTGTTTATTTACACGGTTCGCAGCGTTTTTTGTCACTGGGCTGGCCAGAAAATTCTGGGAAAATCCCGGGCGTACGAAAAAAGTGTCTATGCTTATGGTTGCACTTTTCGACCTGTCACCCCGACTACCCTTGGTTGTTTCATTGATCCATTCTTTCGCTGTCACCCACACCCATGGCCACCGTTGTCTTCGCTGATCTTGTCGGCAGCACCAGCATGTTTGAGCGCCTGGGCGATGCGACGGCGTCCCGGTTTGTCACCCAGCTCACGGGCGCGCTCAGCCAGGTGTTTGAACAGCACCACGGCCGCGTGGTCAAGCTGTTGGGCGATGGCCTGTTCGTGGTGTTTCCCGATGAGGGCGATGCGCTGGCGGCCTGTGTCAACATCCAGAAGCGCTTGCAGGACAAGCTGATCCGGCCCGGCGGCACAGGCGCGCCGGTGCAGATGCAAATGGGGATCGAGTCGGGGGAGGTGGTCGAGATCGATGGCGACTGCTTTGGCGACACGGTCAACTCCGCTGCGCGCCTGGCCGACCTGGCGGGCGCCGCGCAAATCCTCACCACCCAAAGCGTCTGGGATGCGCTGCTGCCGGCCCAGCGGGCTTCGCTGCGCAGCCTGGGCCCCATGTACCTGCGGGGCCGGGCGGAAGCCAGCCATGTGTACCGGGTCGAATGGCAGGCGGGGCGTGACGAAGACGCCACCATGGTAGGGAGCTCCATGTTTTCCGCGCCCAAGGATGCCTTCCTTGACCTCGTTGCCGGGGAGCAGACCGTGCGGCTGGACCCCAAGAGCCCGCGGATTTCCATTGGGCGCGCCGCTGATGCGGCCCTGTCACTCAATGACCCCCGCGTCTCGCGCATGCATGCCACGCTGGAGTGGCGCGGCGGACAGTTCGTGCTGGTGGATGCATCGAGCTATGGCACCTGGGTCTACTTTGGCAACCAGAGCGAGGCCGTGGTGTTGCGTCGTACCCAGTGCTATCTGGTGGGCAGCGGCCAGATCGTTCTGGGCTGCGAGCGCACGGAAGAGCGCGCTCCAGTGATCGAATTTTCGGTCGCCAACTGACGTGACACCATGCATTTCCCGTGTTCCGGGAGCCGTTCGTCATGCCGCTTAAAGTCCTTGTCACCGGGCCCAGCCTGCAGACCCTGCGAAGGGTTGCGGAGGGCCAACCTGAATTGACCCTGGGCCGCGATGCCGCCTGCGGGATTTGCCTGCCTGATCCGGCGCGGCATCTTTCACGGCGCCATTTGGCGGTCTGGACGCAGGCCGGGCAATTGCATTTTCGGGTGCTGTCGGGCGTCAAGGGCGTGACACTGCCCTCCGGCGACATCCCGCCCGGCGGGCAGGGCGTGCTGTTGCCCGGGCAAATGCTCAAAGTCGGCGCCTACAGCGTCACGGCCTGCGACGAAGCTATGGAACTGGCTGAGCCGGACCCGGAAACCACGTCCGGCAGTACTGTCCCGGACCTGTTTGAACCTGTCGTGACTGAGGCCGAGGACCCGTTCAGCGACTGGGATCATGTGCTCTCGCGCTCTCACGATGGGGCCCACGAGGCGCCTGCGGCGCAGGAAGCAGCGGCTGCGGGCACGGCAGGCGACATGTCGCCCTTCTTTCGGGGCTTGGGGCTGGCACCGGACAAAATCGGACCCATGGGGCCGTTTGAGCTGGAGAGCTCCGGCAAGAAAGTGCGCATGCTGCTGGAGGGCCTGATGAATTTGCTGGCCAGTCGGGACGATCTGAAGCAGACGCTGGGCGCACAAGACGGCACCCGGCTGGCGCCCCAGGACTTCAACCCGCTCAAGTCTGACTGGCCTGTGGAAACCAAGCTGCACTATCTGCTGGGCGGCCGCTCGGCCGCCATCGGCTTTGTCGACCCTGAAAAAGCCCTGGGCGAGCTGCTGGGCGAGCTGCAGGCCCATCAACTGGCCACGGCACAGGCTACCCGGGCGGCGCTGGAAGGGACGCTGCGTGACTTCGAGCCGTCCCGGCTTCAGTCCCAGTTGCTGGAGGGGCGCGAGTCGCTGCCCCTGATCGACAGCGCGCGCATGTGGGCCCATTACAAGGCCTTTTATGACCAGCAGGGTCAGAACATGGAGGGCTGGCTGCAAAAAATAGTCGACCGGCATTTCAAGCCGGTCTATGTGCGGGAGTCCGAGCGCAGCAAGCGCAGCGGGCCCGCCCGGTGACAGTCCAGCGTGTGCGCGGCATGGGGAAAATTCCCTGTTCTGGCGCAGGTCTTGCAAGCTAGAATCATTTTTTTGTTTCCAATTGCAGCTGGCAAGCCCCATGAGCCTCAAGAAGCTTGGTCGATATGATCTCATCCGTGTTCTTGGCAAGGGAGCGATGGGCCTTGTCTATGAGGGGCGCGATCCCAACCTCGATCGCCGCGTGGCCATCAAGACCATCAAGGTCGAGAACCTCTCCGAAGAAGCCGCGGCCGAGTACGAGGCACGTTTTCGGACCGAAGCGCGCTCTGCCGCCCGGCTGCAGCACCCCAACATCGTCAGTGTCTATGACTCCGACCGGGATGGCGATATTGCCTTTCTGGTCATGGAGTACATCCAGGGCGAAGACCTCAAGCACCACCTGGACCGGGGTACCCTGTATTCGCTGGAGCAGTCGCTGGGCATCGTGCGCGACCTGCTCTCGGCGCTGGACTATGCGCACAAGCAAAACATCGTGCACCGCGATGTCAAGCCCGCCAACCTGCTGATCGAAAGTGGCGGGCGCATCAAGCTCACCGACTTTGGCGTGGCGCGCATTCAGGATTCCGGCGAGGCCACCCGGACTCAGGGCTCCATGGTGGGCACGCTCAAGTACATGTCGCCGGAGCAGGTGCAGGGCCAGCCGATCGATGCGCGGGCCGACCTGTTTTCGGCCGGCATCGTGCTCTACCAGCTGCTGACCGGCCGCCGGCCGTTTGACGGCGACAACGATTTCTCAACCATTCACCAGATCATCGGGCACACGCCCGAGCCGCCCAGCGCGTTCAACGCCAAGCTGCCACCGGCGATTGACTCCGTGGTCGCCAGGGCGCTGGCCAAGGCGCGCGATCAGCGCTTTGCGACGGCGCGCGATTTTGCCGTGGCCCTGCAGGCGGCCACCAAGCGGGCGTCGGACACGACCATTGTTCCGCCGCCCAGTCCGCTCAAGCGCACCGGTGGCACGGCCACAGGCGTGCGGCAGGCGGGGAGCTTGCCCGGCGTGGCTTTGGAGCCTTCGGGCACGGGCAGCGGCGGGTCCATCGTGACCCAGGAACTGGAGCTGGTGTATTGGAAGGACATCAAGGACTCCACGGATGTCGAAGATATCGAAGGCTTTTTGGTCAAGTTTCCACAAGGCATTTATGCCGATCTGGCGCGCCGCCGCCTGAAAAAACTCGACAGCCTGGCCGCCGCCGAAGGTGCCGGCCGTGGCTCCGTGGTCGCGCCCCCTTTTGAGGAAGCGGCGCACGACACCACCCGGTGGATGGCCAGCGAAGAAACGGTGCTGGCTTCAGCAACGCCACGGCCTGAGGCCACTTCAACCGGACCCGTCGGTCAGTTCGAAAAACTGGCCACAACGGCAACTGTCGCCCGGCAGGCTGCGCCACCGGATGCCTTGAGTGCGCTGGCTGCCGAAGCGCAAAGCCTGTCGGCGGGCGCGCCAGCGCTTGCGCTCAACGCGGCTGATGACCCTGATTTGACCCGGATGGGACCTGCGCCTGCGGTTGCCGCGGCTGCGGCGGTGGCTGACCCTGTTACGCCAGTGGCTGTCCCTGAAGCGTCCGTGCAAGCGGTGACAGCACCCGTTGCCACCGCGGCATCCGCGCAGCCTGCGCAGGCCCCCCCATCCGCACCCAAGTCCAGGCTGCCGGTACTCGTGCTGGCAGGCCTGGCGGCGCTTGTCTCGGTCGGTGTGGGGTTCAAGCTGCTGTCCGGCGGCGGTGCACCACCGGCGCCCACCGTGTCTGCCACATCATCCACTGCCACGCCATCCGGACTGCCCGTTGCGAGTCCGGCGCCAGCCCCCCAGGCGCAAGCACCAGCCTCTGCCGCTGTGGCGGCGACCATGCCGCCGGTCCGGCCTGTGCCTGCAGTTGCCAAACCGGCCGCCGTGCCAAAGACGGCGGCCTCCAACCCTGCCCGGGGCGTCAAATCCGAGGCGCCCAAACCTGATGACACCACCAAGCCGGCCAAGCCGGCAACCGCTACCGATACCACGGCCGAGCCGGCTGCGGCACCGGATGCGCCTGCCGGCCCCAGGCAGGCCTGCGAAAACCGCGTCCTGCTGGGTTTTCAGATCTGCATGTCCGAGCAGTGCGCCCGGCCGGTGTTCAGAAACCACCCGATTTGCGTGGAGCGGCGCGCCATGGAGCAGCAGCGGCGGGAGTTGCAGCAGCACGGGAAATGATCGGAGCCGAACAAGGGCCTGTCGGACGACTGGCCTGGGTGATGGTGAAGTGGGTTTTCGCTATTAAAAGAGTAGCTGTAAGTGCACTATTTATAATGGTAAAGCATGCCGATTCCCATAATTGATCTCTTTGCAGGACCTGGAGGACTTGGGGAAGGGTTTGCCTCTCTCAAGGGACACGGCGCGAAGGCATTCTTCGAGATTGGCCTTTCCATTGAAAAAAATCCTGTCGCTCATCGAACACTGACTCTGCGTGCAGTGTTCAGGCGTCTCCGTGGAACCAAGGATGTAAAGCACTACTACAGCTACATACGCGGCGAAATCGATGAGGCAGCCTTTCGCAGAATTCCTGCCGTGGCCAGTGCCTTTGCGCATGCGGAGACCGAGGCCAGATGCCTGGAACTGGGGAAGTCCGATGAAAGTGGCATCGACAGCGAAATCCGGGCAGCGTTGAAGGGGCAGGAAGCCTGGGTACTGATCGGGGGGCCACCTTGTCAGGCGTACTCTCTTGCGGGCCGTGCGAGACGTGCCAATGACAAGACCTTCCATAAAGACGAAAAGCACTTTCTCTACCAGGAGTACCTGAGGATCATCAGGGTCCACCGACCCACCATATTTGTGATGGAGAACGTGAAGGGATTGCTCTCCTCGCAGCACTCCGGCAATCCGATGTTCGACAGGATCATTGCGGATCTTTCGATGCCTGCCGAAGGGCTTGAGTACGAGATTCGCTCCTTCATCAAGGCCGGTGACGGCGACAGCTTGGAGCCCGTCGACTACGTCATCCCCTCGGAACGCTATGGGATTCCTCAGAACAGGCATCGAGTGATTCTGCTCGGTGTCAGGAAGGATGCCGGACTGCCTCGGCATCAGTTGCTGACGCCGGTCCCAAAGCCCGTCACGGTCAGGCAGACCATCGATGACCTTCCGCGTATTCGAAGCCGCCTATCCCGTGGCGACTCACTCGAGGCATGGCGCAAGGCTGTTCAGGCTGCGCCAGCCTACGTCAAGGGATGGCGAACGGATAACGAGAACAGCATGATCGAAACGATGCGAGTGTTTGCCACCGCGGCGACGAGTACGGCGACCGGGGGAGCATTCATTGCCCGGGATTACAGGCGACCGAAGAAGCCCACCGAACTGCAGCAGTGGCTGCACGACAGAAGTCTTGGGGGGGTCTGTCAGCATGAGGCGCGATCCCACATGGACTCGGACCTTGCTCGATATCTTTTCTCAGCCTGCTTCGCGCATTCCTGGGGTTACTCCCCACGACTGGACATTTTTCCTCCCAAGCTGCTTCCCGATCACATCAATGTGCATGTTGAACGAGGAACCGAGGCCATTCCATTCAAGGATCGCTTTCGGGTTCAATGCAGGAATGAGCCGGCCGCCACCGTGGTGGCGCACATTGCCAAGGATGGCCACTACTACATCCACTACGACCCTGCTCAGTGCAGAAGCCTGACGGTCAGGGAGGCCGCACGCCTCCAGACGTTTCCCGACAATTACTTTTTTGCGGGCAATCGCACCGAGCAGTACACCCAGGTCGGGAATGCAGTTCCCCCGTTGTTGGCCCACAAGCTGGCGAAGGTCGTGCGCGGCCTCCTGAATCAGATGAACAGAAAGAAGCGGAGAGAAATGGGTGACTCTGTGCGCAAGAGTCGAACGGCTACTGCGTGCCAGCTGCCGGCGAGGCAGGTTCAGATTCCGCTGCTTGCGGAAGCGAACTAGAGCCAACGACCAGGCAAGCCTCTTTGCCATGCAGCCATTCCTCAACGATCTGCGCGGTGTGATCGATCGACTGTCTCAGGGAACATTCCCAGACGACAGCTACACGCCAGCCAAGGTCGCGAAGCATTGCTGCATGGCGTGCGTCCCGGTCGACATTTCCTTGAAATTTCTGCTTCCAGAATTCGCTGTTCGCCTTCGGGGTGGTGGTGTATCGACAGCCTTCGTGCCTGTGCCAGAAACAACCGTGAACGAATATCACGGCCCTGTGTTTCGGGAACACCAGATCGGGAGAGCCCGGCAGATTTCGTACATGAAGCCTGTACCGGAATCCCCTGGCGAACAGAAAGGAGCGAAGCATCCGTTCAGGCCAAGTATTTTTCCCGCGAATGCTCGACATCATGCGGCTGCGCTGAGGAGTGGTCGGGATACGCATGGGCTTGAGTGCATTCCGCCTGGGTGTTTGCGGCGGCAATCACAAGCTTATAACGCAAAATTCGCCGGTGGAAAAATAGCGCTAGGTGCGGCAGTCGGAAGCCTGCCATGAAACTGATCCATGAGAATTCGCGAGGGGGATACTGATGGCGCGCGATCACAATCATCCGCCAAGTGCTGCATGCCTTTCGGCATCGATGCGCGATCTTGGGTACTCGCTTGAGACAGCGATTGCCGATCTGATCGACAACAGTATTTTTGCAGGCGCAGATGCCATCGACATCATCTGTGACCTGTCCGGTGCGCAGCCTTTGGTGGTCATTCTGGACAACGGGAGGGGGATGACAGAGCCCGAACTCCTCGATGCCATGCGCCATGGGACGACAAACCCAAGGCAGCAGCGGTCACCACGGGATCTGGGGCGTTTTGGTCTCGGGCTGAAGACGGCATCCTTTTCCCAGTGCCGGTCGCTGACGGTGGCCAGCGCAAGGGATGGGGTGCTTTGCGGAGCCGAATGGAATCTCGATCGCATCGATGCTGCCGACGAATGGATCCTGTCCATCCTGGACGATGTGGATCTCGATGCGCTGCCATACCTCGATCGCATCGGCGTTCATGGTACCGCCGTTGTATGGCGCGAGCTTGACCGGCTCGCTGAAGACGAGGCCGGCGACCGTCGGGACGAGATCATCAGCGAGAAGTTGGATGCCCTGGGCAGGCATCTATCGCTTGTCTTCCATCGATTCCTCGCAGGCGATGTCAAGGGCTATCCAAGGATTTCCATTGCGGTCAATGGCCACGCGGTCGAGGCTTTCGATCCCTTCTGCCGAAAGAACCCGGCCACACAGCTGCTTCCGGAGGAGGTTGTCCGCATCGGTGAAGCCGAAGTGCGTCTGCAGCCGTATGTACTGCCGCATCACACCAGGCTGACCGCTCGCGAGTATGACTTCTACCAGAGCCGCAGTGATTTCATTTCGAATCAGGGAGCCTACATCTACCGCAATGGCCGTCTGATGGCGTGGGGTGACTGGTTCCGGCTCGTGCCCAAGGGGGAGGCCACGAAACTGGCCAGGGTCCAGATCGACTTCCCCAACAGTCTGGACGAAGCCTGGACCATCGACATCAAGAAGTCGCGTGCCCGGCCGCCCCACGCGGTGCGGGAGCGGCTGCGCCAGATCATTGCCAGGATCACAGCCCGCAGCGTGACCGTGCATCGCGGCCGCGGCCAGAAGCTATTTCAGGAGAGCGATGCGCCGTTGTGGGAGCGCTACGCGGATCATGGAGGCATTCGGTTCGCGATCAATGCGCAGCATCCTCTCATTCTCTCGTTGAGCATGAAATTGAAGCCCGAGGACGCGAATTCGCTGCGGGTTCTGCTCGACTCGATCGCAGCATCCCTCCCCGTCGAGATGATCTACTCCGACTACTCGACGCATCCCCGGGAGGTGAGCCAGGCGGCAGTCGACAGCGACCTCACGATTGACCGCCTGAGAAGCCTCAAGCAGGTGCTCTATGGCGACGGACCAGGCGATCCGGACGCATTTCTTCAGATCGTGCGATCCACCCATCTGTTCGAGGGACAGATCGAGACAGCCAAGACATTCATCAACGAGGCCTTCACATGAGCGGACCAGTCATCACCGAAGAACGGAATATCGCGAATGCGCTCATCTCGGGCCTCGCCAACATGAAGGAGACGCCGACGCGCGAGCAGGTCGAGAAGAAGGCGCAACAGATCGCCGAACTCTTTGGATACACGGGCGATCTCCGGAACATCATCACCGAAGCGATGATCTCGGTTGACACGCGCATGGGGGCCGGCGTGTCGCTGGTCGATCCCGCCGCGAAGCATGACGACCAGTGGGTTCGCAAGCGCGAGGACATCACCTGGACCTATGCGAACGCCTACGGGAAATTTCTGCGCGAGGAGGGTTGGCCACCTCGGATGGTGCAATCGCTGAGCGACGTGACGGGTCGGATTCTTGGGCACCTGCAGGATCCGAAGAGCGAGGGGGCGAACTGGAATCGTCGTGGCCTTGTCATCGGCCATGTGCAGTCAGGCAAGACCGCCAACTACACTGGCCTGATTGCGAGGGCGGCCGACGCCGGCTACAAGTTCATCATCGTCACCGCCGGCATTCACAACAACCTGCGAAAGCAGACGCAGGAGCGCGTTGACGAAGCCTTCATCGGCCGGTCGAGCGACCCGGAGGATCGCAGGACGATTGGCGTCGGTCTGGACCCCGGCTATCCGCATCCGGCGACCCTCACCAACATCAACGAGGACTTCAACAAGAACACGGCCGCCAAAAGCGGCTGGAAGATCAACGATTTCAGCAAGCCGATCATTCTCGTCATCAAGAAGAACGTCACCACGCTGACCGCACTTCACAAGTGGCTCAAGGAGCTCAACGCCTCTGGAGACGGACGGATCTCCGATGTGCCGATTTTGCTGATCGACGATGAAGCCGACAACGCGTCCATCAACACGAACAAGGAAGATCTCGATCCGACGCGCACGAACGCCATGATCCGGCGCATTCTTGGTCTCTTCGCGAAATCCTGCTACGTCGGCTACACGGCCACCCCCTTCGCGAACATCTTCATCAATCCCGATTCCTACGACGAAGACGTTCGGGAGGAACTGTTTCCGCGCGACTTCATCTACTGCCTCGACGCGCCGACTACCTATTTTGGTGCGGAGAAGGTGTTCCTGAACGAGGAGTCCAGCCAGTCGATCGTGCGACCGATCGACGATTGCGAAGACCTCATTCCCTATACGCACAAGAGGGACCATCCGATCGCTGAATTGCCTCCGAGCCTGTACCGGGCCATGGACGGATTCATCGTGGCGCGCGCAATCCGGAACCTGCGCGGGCAGGCAAGCAAGCACTGCTCCATGATGGTCAATGTGTCGCGTTTCGTGCCCGTGCAGCGGGCGGTGCGGGAGTTCCTCAGCCTGCGGGAG
The DNA here is from genome assembly GCF_036676035.1 of Polaromonas sp. Classification (GTDB taxonomy): domain Bacteria; phylum Pseudomonadota; class Gammaproteobacteria; order Burkholderiales; family Burkholderiaceae_C; genus Polaromonas. The sequence continues at coordinate 93,594 of NZ_JAKFDR010000099.1, read as the reverse complement.
AAGAAGATCAGGGAAGCCGTGCGGGCCAACTACAGGATGCCCGAGTCCGCATCCTCCGCGAACGTCTACATGCGGGGCCTGAAACAGGCCTTCGACGACGAATATGCCGATGCCGGTTTCACCTGGGAGCAGGTCAAAACCGCCCTCGACGGTGTGTTCGAGCATCTCCACCTCTACGTCATCAACAGCAAGAGCGACGAGGTCCTCGACTTCACGAAGTACGAAAAGGAGGGCGTCGGGCTCACAGCCATCGCCGTCGGTGGTCTGAGTCTGTCCCGTGGCCTGACCATCGAGGGACTGACCGTCAGCTACATGTACCGCAACACGAAGATGTATGACACGCTCATGCAGATGGGCCGCTGGTTCGGCTATCGGCCAGGCTTCGAGGATCTCTGCCGCGTCCATCTTTCCCGTGATTCCATCAACTGGTATTCGCACATCGCGTTGGCTGCCGAGGAACTGACTCAGCAGGTCAAGCGCATGCGCCGCGATGGGCTCAGTCCGCGCCAGTTCGGGCTCTATGTCCTGGCGCATCCCGACAGCCTGCTGATCACCGCCGCCAACAAGATGCGCGCCGGCGAGAAGGTGAAATTCCGGCAGAACTTCAGTGGCCGCATGCTGGAGAGCTACATCGTCTCCACCGACAGCGATGTGAATGAGGCGAACTTCGCCCTGATCGAGCGATCCTGGCGTGAAGGCTTCGGCGGCCGTGACCCGATGGACACTGGCAAGGGAGTGATCTTCCGCGACGTCGACACCGAGCGGATCGAGGACTTCCTGATCGCCTTCCAAGCGCACAGCCAGTTCGCCGATCGCAAGGCGGATATCGTCGCCTATCTGCGCACTCTCGCCGACCAGCATGCAGTCGGTGATGTGCTGCTGATCTCGCCGAGTAATGGAGACGGCAAGCCGCATAGGTTGAACGGCCAGTCCCGCGTTGTCGGCGATCGCCAAGGCTCCGCCTGGCGGCTGAACAAGGACCGCGTGGCCTCGCGCGGGGACGAGAAGCTGGGCCTTGCCGAGGAACAGAAGGCGGCGGCTGAGGCCGCGGCCGCGTCAGGAGACAACCCGGTTGCGGCCTCGGATACCCACTATCGCGAGGTTCGAAGGAAACCGCTCCTCATGATTCACAGCCTTGATCCGCACGGCGATGACAAAGTCAAGGGTCCGATCGCGGCCTTCGGCGTCAGCTTCCCACCCGGCCACTATGAGACCGAGATCGAGGTTGTCGCGAACCGGGTCTGGCTGGAGCGGATGCAGGGTGTGCCGGATGACCCGGACGAAGAGGAGGACTACGATGCCTGAGTCGTCACCGTGGGATGGCATCAGCGTTCCGGGGGCGGACCTCAATGTCCGCCAAGTCCTGGGCAAGACGGTCGTGCCCTGCTTCTGGGGAAGGGACAGGAGCGGTGCCTGCCTCTTCATCGTGGAGCTGCATGGCGATCACACGGGACAGTATCGGAAGAATGCCGTCACCGTGAACGGCATCGACGTCGATCTTCGCGGCGGCGATGCAGGTCGGCAGCGCCTGATTCTCTCCCTTGAGACGGAGGTCGACCGAGACCTCTTCGAGGGGCTCTGCCGTACTCTCGCTTCCGCGCTGGAGCACGCGACCGATTCCGTGAGCTCGCTCGCTGTTGCACTGGCGCATATCCGCCGGTGGAAGACCTTTATGTCCGGGCGAGGTCAGCACCTGTCTGCCGAGGAAGTCCGAGGCCTCTTTGCTGAGCTCACCTTCCTGCTGGAGCTGTTGGACCGGCCTGTTCCAGCCGGTACGGCGCTCCAAGCCTGGCTCGGCCCGGACAAGTCCCATCAGGACTTCATCTTCGGCAACACGGCCGTGGAGATCAAGTCGCTCTCGGGAGCCGAACGCAGCACTGTCCGCATCTCGTCAGAGGACCAGCTCGAATCTCTCAATGATGCATTGTTCCTGCGCATCTACCGGCTGAGCAATCTGCCGGATGCCGCAGGCGCGCGGTCGCTCAACGCAGTCGTCGCTGAGGTCCAGGCACGGCTCGGCGAAGCGGAGGCCGTCGAGGCATTCGACCGCAAGCTGGTGGCGCATGGCTACGCGCCGCTGCCTGACTATGACGAGCCGGCGTTCGTGATCGGCAGCGTGACCACTTATCGTGTCCAGGATGGGTTCCCGCGTCTGATGCGGTCGCAACTGTCGACGGGGATCGCCAGGGTGGCCTACGACATCAGGTTGGAGGCCATCACACCGTACGAATGCGACGGTGCGGCCGTCTTTGGAGGGGAATGATGGAGCAGAGCAGCGAGGAATTCTTCCATGACTTCCGTCAGGAACTGCTGGCCAGTGCCGAAGCGAATGGCAGCTTTCAACTGTCCGAATTCATGGAAACTGTCGCGAATGAGTTGATCGAGACGGGATTCGTCGAGGGCTTCGAACTCTGTGACTTCAAAGCACCGCGCGGAATGCGCGTGGATGGCTACTGGTTCAACGATGACGGGGTTCTGGATCTTTTCATTGCGGACTTCGATTCCCGCGGCGAGCTCGCATCCCTGATTCGGACGGATGTGGTTGCCACGTTCAAGCGTGTCACCAACTTCTTCGAGGCGAGCATCAACAAGGGATTGGCAGGCGAACTTGAGGTCACGTCGCCGGGGTACGGGCTTGCTCGGCAGATTGCCGACCGGAGAGGCTCGATCCGCCAACTCAATCTTGTGCTCTTCTCGGAGCGCGCCCTCAGCGAAAAGATCCAGGCCATCCCCGACACGGAGGTGGCGGGAGTACCTACCAGCCACCACATCTGGGACATTTCACGCCTTCATCGTCAGCGGAGCTCTCGCGGTCACAAGGAACCGCTCGACCTGGACTTCGAGCAGATGTTCGGCAAGGGCATATCCTGCCTTCCTGCTCACCTGGGCGCAGAGGCCTACCAGTCATATCTGATGGTCATGCCGGCCGAAGTGCTGGCGGCCCTGTACGAGAAGTTTGGCGCCCGCCTGCTCGAACAGAATGTGCGAACGTTTCTTCAGGCACGAGGAAACGTCAATCAGGGCATCAGGGCAACGATCCTGAATGAGCCGGGGATGTTCTTTGCCTACAACAACGGGGTCACGGCGACTGCGCAGAGCATTGAAACGAGGACGACAGATGCTGGTCTTGCTATCACAAGAATGCTCGACCTTCAGATCGTGAACGGTGGGCAGACCACTGCGTCACTCTTTCATACGAGAAAGCGTGACCGAGCCGATCTGTCACAGATATTCGTTCAGATGAAGCTGTCCGTCATCGACAGCCAACAGAGCGAAACGGTCGTTCCGCGCATATCCGAGTATGCGAACACCCAGAATCGGGTCAATGCTGCAGACTTCTTCTCGAACCATCCATTCCATGTTCGGATGGAAGGGTTCTCAAGACGCATATGGGCGCCAGCGCAGAAGGGGGCTCAGCGTGAGACGAAGTGGTTCTACGAACGTGCGCGTGGACAGTACGCGGACGCTCAATCGAAGCTCACGCCTGGTGAGCAGCGCCGCTTCAAGGCGGAACATCCAAAGCCACAGATGTTCACGAAGACCGATCTGGCGAAGTTCGAGAATGTCTGGGATGACCATCCCAGATGGGTCAACCTGGGTTCTCAGAAAAACTTTGCGCGATACGCAACCCGGATCGGCGGCGAGTGGGAAAAATCATCCGACGGGTTCAATGAGTTCTATTTCAAGCGAGCAGTTGCTCGCGGGCTCATGTTCCGCGCCACCGAGCGGATCGTGTCTGCACAGCTTTGGTACAACGGCGGGTACCGGGCCAACATAGTGGCCTACACGCTGGCCATGCTCGGCGAACTTGCGAAGCGAAGGAAGGCGTGCTTGGACTTTCCGGGCATATGGAATGCACAAGGCGTCAACGCCGTGCTTGAAAGCTCCATTGCGGTCGTGTCCGGAGTCGTGAACGAGGACATCATCAGGCCTCCGGCTGGCATCTCGAACATCTCCGAATGGTGCAAGAGGGAAGCCTGTTGGACGCGGATTCAAACGCGCATTGAAGATGTCGAGAAGCTGCTCCCTCCCGAATTCTACGATCAGCTTCTGTCGATCGACGATCAGGCGGCGGAGGTCAGATCTGCCAAGCAAACCCAGAAGGTTGACAACGGCATCGAAGCGCAGCGGCATGTGCTGGCTGTTCCCGCAGGAGAGTGGGCTCGCCTTCATCAGGCCCTTCTCGAAAAGGAGCTTCTCACGCCAAAGGAGATTGGGATTCTCAAGATTGCCATGCAGATCCCTGCAAAGCTTCCCACCGAGAAGCAGTGTGCGATTCTTCTTGATGTCCTTGGCAGGGGGCGAGCGGAAGGCATTGTGGTTGAAGGGTAAGTTCTTGGTGCGAGGTGCGGGCAGTGCGAGATACCGGAATTGCCATAGGGATGCGGGAAACCATAATGATGTAAGTTGAGTTCCTGGATTTGCTCGCAGCTTGAATTTGCATGAACGATCCTCGAAAACTCTTTGTGGACGAACGGTTGGCTGGTTCATGCGTGTACTGCGGTGCAGAGCCAACCACACGAGATCACTGTCCATCGAAGGTTCTGCTGGATGAGCCATTCCCACCGAACCTGCCTGTTGTACTTGCCTGCGCCGAGTGCAATCAGTCCTTCTCGCTGGATGAGCAGTACTTAGCCTGCTTCATCGAGTGCGTGATCTGCGGCACCGGAGATCCGTCCGGCGTGAAGAGGGCGAATGTGCGCAGGATTCTTCGCGCCGTGCCACAACTGGCCAGCAGAATCCTGGCCGAACTGTCCTTGCGCGAAGAAGGCCAGAAGACTTGGCAGCCGGACATGGATCGTGTGCGAAATGTCGTCACCAAGCTGGCGCGTGGCCATCTGGACTACGAGTTGAGTATTCGGCTTAAAGCCTATTTCATGAATAAATAGCAGGCTGATCCAGATTCCGGCATGGGGATCGAGTGGATTTTGAATAGCGCCTTAATTGTCATCAAATGATGTCATAATTAATGCCTCAACATGTCGCTGCGATATGTTTCTGGAGTGTTTGATGCGTACAACCTTGGCCTTGGATGATGATTTGCTGGCACAGGCGCAGCAGTTCACGGGCCTTAAAGAGAAATCGGCGCTGGTGCGCGAGGCTTTGCAGGCCTTGATCGAGCGGGAAGCTGCCCGGCGACTGTCGCTGCTGGGGGGCACCGAAACCCAGTTGGTGCCCGTGCCCCGGCGCCAGACCGACCCGGCCTGAGCCAGCCATGGTGCTGGTCGATACCTCGGTCTGGATTGACCACTTGCGCGCGGGTGACGCTTTGCTGGCGGGTCTGCTGCAAAGCCATCGCGTGCTGATTCACCCCTTTGTGGCGGGTGAGATGGCGCTGGGCCACTTACGGCAGCGCCAGCTGGTCATGCAGGCGCTGCAAGCCCTGCCCAAGGCGGCTGTGGCTGCTGATTCGGAGGTGCTGGCGTTTATTGACGGCCAGTCGCTGGCTGGTTTGGGGCTGGGCTATGTGGATGTTCACTTGCTGGCCAGCGTCCGCCTGTCACCCGGCTCCCAGCTCTGGACGCGCGACAAGCGCTTGCAGGCGGTGGCAGCGCGCTGGGAGCTGGCTTTTGTAGAGTCTGTTCATTAACGCCAGCGCTTCTCGCTTCTATTTGCTACTGAATCAATAGCTGCTTACGCAAGTCAATCAAGGGCTGCAGCCAGATTTTATTAAGAACTTCAATCATTCCAGCCGGCCGGCCGACGCTCTGCCTGCAGCGCCCGCTCTTTGGCCATCTGCTCTTCCAGCTGCTGGCGCCCCTGCTTGATCACGGCAATCACTTTGGCGCGGTCCTTGTGGTGCGGGTACATCTGCTCGAACAGGTCGAGGTTGTGCTGGCGAAAGCGCATGGCGTGCTGGCGTGCTTCATGCGGTGGCAGACCCAGCAGTTCGAGCACGGTGCGCGCGCTGCGCAGGCTGGACTCGAAGACTTCGCGTTCCACCCGCGTCACGCCGCGGTCGCGCAGCTCGTTCCAGTGCGTCACGTCGCGCGCGCGGGCCACCAGTTCCAGGTGGGGGAAATGCGACTGGACGAGGTCCACAATGGCCAGTGACTGCTCGACGCTGTCCACCGCCAGCACCAGGATTTTGGCGCTGGCCGCCCCGGCCGTGCGCAGCAGGTCCAGCCGCGTCGCATCGCCATAAAACACCTTGTAGCCAAAACTGCGCGCCGCCTCAATCATGTCGGCGTCGTGGTCCAGCACGGTGGCCGGGATGCCCTGGGCCCCCAGCATGCGGCCGATGATCTGGCCGTAGCGGCCGAAGCCCGCGATGATGATGGGCGCGTTCTGCGGCTCGGAAATTTCCTCCAGCTGCGGCAGATTGCAGTTGGCCCAGCGCGGCAGCAGCAGCTTGTCGACGGCCACCAGCAGCAGCGGGCTCAGCAGCATCGAGATCGCCACCGCACCGATCAGCAGCGACGCGGTTTCCGGCGTGAACACTTTCGAGCCCACCGCCGCCTGGAACACCACGAAGGCGAACTCGCCACCCTGGGCCAGCAGCAGCGTGAAGACCGGCCGGTCTTGCAGCGCCAGGCCCATGGCCTTGGCCAGGCCGTAGATCACGGCGCCCTTGACGGCGAGAAAGCCGACCACGATCAGCGCCATCAGACCGGGCGAGCGGGCGATCACGCCGAAGTCGATGCTCATGCCGACCGCGATGAAGAACAGCCCGAGCAAGAGGCCTTTGAACGGCTCGATGTCGGTTTCCAACTCGCGCCGGTACTCGCTTTCGGCCAGCAGCACGCCGGCCAGGAAGGCGCCCAGCGCCATCGACAGGCCCACCAGCTGCATCAGCGCCGCGATCGCCACCACCAGCAGCAGCGAGGTGGCGGTGAAGATCTCGGGCGTGTCGCTCTTGGCGATCCAGCGCAGCAGCGGGCGCAGCAACAGGCGACCGCCAAGAATGATGCCGCCGACAACCGCTATGGTTTTGATAGCTTCCAGTGCCGTATTGGTCTGGGCTGCAGCCCCATTTGTCTCTGAAACCGAGCCCAGCAGCGGCAGCAGGGCCAGGATGGGGATGGCGGCCACATCCTGGAACAGCAGGATGGAGAAGCCCGCCCGCCCGCTGGACGTGGGCAGCAGGTTGCGCTCGCCCATCACCTGCAGTGCGATCGCGGTGGACGACAGCGCCAGGCCCAGCGCCGCGACCAGGCTGATTTTCCACGGCACGCCCGCTGCATAAGCGGCGACAAAAAGCAGCGCCGCGCAGCCCAGCACCTGGGCGCTGCCCCAGCCGAAGATGGGCCGGCGCAGGCTCCACAAGCGCTTGGGCTCGAGCTCCAGGCCCACGAGGAACAGCATCAGCACCACGCCGAACTCGGCAAAGTGCAGGATGTCCTCGACGTTCGTGACCAGGCCCAGGCCCCAGGGACCGATGGCGATGCCGGCGGCGAGGTAGCCGATGATGGAGCCCAGGCCCAGCGCCTTGCTCAGCGGCACGGCGAAGACTGCGGCGCCCAGGTAAATCAGACTGTTGACCAGCCAGGCCGGTGCATGTTCCATGAGGTGATTTTTTGGCTGTTGTTTTGGTTGTTGGATTGATGCAGGCGTGGGGCTCAGGTCAGGGGCCGGTCCGTGGCCGGCACTTCGCCAAGTGGGGGCAGCGCCAGGTCGGCAAGCTCGGGCCAGTCGGGGTAGCTTTGCAGGTGCTGGCTGAATATTTCCAGGTGTGCAGCCACTTCCTGCTGGCTGGCGCGGCGGGCGCCGTGCAGCACCAGCGGCGGCAAAAAACGCATGCCGCACAGCGCCGCCGTCTGCTTGTAAGGCGGCAGGAAGGCGTCGAAAAAATGGCGGTGGTGGCTTTGCGGGTGGTAGGAGGCTTGCGGGCTGCCGGTGGTGGCGACCAGCCACAGGTCCTTGCCTTTGAGGGCGGTGCCGCCCTCGCCATAGGCCCAGCCGTAAGTGAGCACTTCGTCCAGCCAGAGCTTTTGCAGCGCCGGCATGGCGTACCACTGGATGGGGTGCATCAGCACCACCAGCCGGGCGCGGGCCAGGGCGGCCTGCTCGCGCGCCACGTCAACGCAATAGTCGGGGTAGCTGGAGTACAGGTCGCGCACCTGCACCCGCGCCAGCTGCCCTGCCGCGGCCATCAGCGGGCGGTTGACCCGCGACTCGCGCCAGTTGGGGTGGGCGGCGATCACATAGGTGTCCGGGGCAGGGTTTGTGGCGGTGTTTGGGGCAATCGCGTCCATGCCGTTACCATAGCGTAAAAATTCCAGGAGATTCGCATGCCTGTGGTTGTGATTGCCAATCCCAAGGGCGGTGTCGGTAAATCGACGCTGTCCACCAATGTGGCCGGTTACTTTGCCGCTCAGGGCCATGCGGTCATGCTCGGTGACGCCGACCGGCAGCAGTCCTCCCGGCTCTGGCTCGGTTTGCGCCCGCCGGCTGCACGCCCCATCGCCACCTGGGATGTGAATGGCGACCTGATTGCCAAACCGCCCAAGGGCACAACGCATGTGGTGCTGGACACGCCCGCCGGCCTGCACGGCTGGCGCTTTAACGATGTGATCAAGCTGGCCGACAAGGTGATCGTGCCGCTGCAGCCCAGCATCTTTGATATTTTTGCCACCCGCACCTTTCTGGACCAGCTGGCCGAGCACCGCCATGCGGGCAAGATGCAGGTCGGCATTGTCGGCATGCGGGTGGATGCCCGCACCATTTCGGCCGACAAACTGCACGAATTTGTCGACGGGCTGGGCCTGCCGGTGCTCGGTTATGTGCGCGACACGCAAAACTACATCCACCTGGCGGCGCGCGGCCTGACGCTGTTTGACGTGGCGCCGGGCCGGGTGGAGAAGGACCTCGAGCAGTGGCAGGGGATTTGTCGCTGGCTGGACCAGTGACGGCCCGCAAGTAACAGCCCGCAGTGTGTCGCTGGCTCGACAAGCGACAAGCCCGGGCGGCCGGTAAAGTCGGGGGCATGAAAACCTTTCAAACCCTGTCGGAGCTGGCTGCGTGCGTGGGCCAGGAAGTCGCGGTCAGCGACTGGACCACCATCACGCAGCAGCAGATCAACCAGTTTGCCGAGGCCACCGGCGATCACCAGTGGATTCATGTCGACCCCGAGAAGGCCAAAGCCGGCCCGTTTGGCGGCCCGATAGCGCACGGGTTCCTGACGCTGTCGCTGCTGCCGAAGTTTTTTGAATCATCGTTCGAGATCGTGCAGTCCCGCATGGGCGTGAACTATGGGCTGAACAAGGTGCGCTTCATGGCGCCGGTGCCGGTGGACAGCCGCTTGCGCGCGCGCATGAAGCTGCTGGCCTGCGAGCCGATTGACAAGCAGGGCATGCAAATGACCTGGGAAGTGACGATAGAGCGGGAAGGCTCGGCCAAGCCGGTGTGCATCGCCGAGTCGCTGGTGCGGCGCTATCCCTAGGGTGTTGCTAGCCCCCACGCTTTTCACTTCGTGTAATGCGCTGGACGTGCCGCCGCGAGACGCGGCGGCTCCTCTGCCCGTCCAGGCCTGCACAGGCAGGCCTGGAGCCGCGGGCCTCGGCCCCTCGGGGGCCGTCGCTTGCTCGGGGCGGCCCTTCGCGGCGGCTAGCTCAGCCCGCCAAAGCCATTTTGCCGCCAGGCTTCAAAGACGGTGACGGCCACGGCATTGGACAGGTTCAGGCTGCGCTGGCCGGCCAGCATGGGCAGTTTCAGGCACTGCGCCGCCGGCCATGAGTCGCGCAGCGCCGGCGCCAGCCCTTTGGTTTCCGAGCCAAACACCAGCCAGTCGCCCGGTGCAAAGGCGGTCTCATACGGGCTGCGCGAGCCGCGGGTGGTCATGGCAAACAGCCTGTCGGCGGGCGGTCGCTGGCTGTCCAGCAGGGCCTGCCAGCTGGCGTGGCGCAGCACCTGGGCGTACTCGTGGTAGTCGAGTCCGGCGCGCCGCATGTGCTTGTCGTCCATCGAAAACCCCAGCGGCTCCACCAGATGCAGCGTGCAGCCGGTGTTGGCGGCCAGGCGGATCACATTGCCGGTGTTGGGCGGGATTTCAGGTTCGACCAGGACAATATTGAACATGGCTGGATTGTCGCCCGTGCCGGGCGTGGAGCCTATTCAGTTCTGGCCAGCACCACAGCAGTGATGTGCGCGGCGCCGGCATCGCGCAAGGCCTGCGCTGCGGTGGACAGCGAGGCGCCACTGGTCATCACGTCATCGACCAGCACCACGCGCCGCCCGGCCAGAGCGGCCGCACGCAAAGGCTCGACCATGAAAGCGCCTTTGACGTTGGCCAGGCGGGCCTCGCGCTTGAGCTGGCTTTGCGGGCGCGTGTCCTTGACGCGCAGCAGCAAACGGGCATCCGGCCGGGCGCGGCACCCCGCCTGCCGGGCCAGGGCCTGCGCCAGCGCCCAGGCCTGGTTAAAGCCGCGCGACTGCAAACGCTGCGCCGACAAGGGCATGGGCAGTATCCAGTCATCGGCTCCCATGGCGGCCAACGCCGCCGGAACGCCTGGGGTCTGTAGCAGCAGCCCGGCAAAAAAAGAAGACCAACCCGACTTGCCGCCAAATTTGTAATGGGCAATCAGGTCTGACCAGGGAAAGGCGTAAGCCACGGCTGCCAACGCGGCATCGAGCGGGGGTGCGTGCGTGATGCAGCTCAGGCAAAGACCCGGGTGGCTCCTCAAGCCGAGCGACAAATCGGCCGGCAGGGTCAGTGCGCAGCGGCGGCAACGGGGAGCAACAGATACGAAACGGGCCACGCAGGGCTGGCAAACGGGGCGAGCGGGCCAACTGCGGCAGACCGCGCACTGGCTGGCGATGTCGGGCAGCGTGAAACTGGGCGGGAGCAGGCGTGTGAGCACCGTGTCAATATACTCGCCTACCTTTTCGTATTTACCCTTCGTAAGTTCTTCATCCCCCATTTCGCATGACCACCCCAGAGCGCCCCCCCACCCTTGACCCGGTTGCCGTCCAGCGCTGGCAGCGCGTGGCGCCGCTGGCGTCGCCGTGGCTGCATGAGGAAGTGGCGCGCCGCATGCAGGACCGGCTGCAGTGGATCAAGCTGCAGCCCCAGGCCTGGGCGCATTGGGGCGCGCTGCGCGGTGGTTTGCAGACGCATGAGCAACTGCTTGCCCGGTACCCGAAAGCTGCATGTTTTGTGGTTGAAGCCAGCGCGGAACGTACACAGGAAGCTATGAAAAACATAGCAAAACCCTGGTGGAGCCCGCGGCATTGGCGGCGCTGGGGCGCTGCGCCGGTCCGTTTTGAAGCGCCGGCCCCTGCCAGCGTGGACATGCTGTGGGCCAATATGGCGCTGCATGAAAGCGCGGACCCCCAGGCCTTGCTGGCGCAGTGGCACCAGGCTTTGCGGCTCGATGGTTTTTTGATGTTTTCGTGCCTGGGCCCGGACACCGCCCGCGAGCTGCGGGAACTGTATGCCGCCCTGGGCTGGCCGCCGGCGGGCCACGAGCTGACCGACATGCACGACTGGGGCGACATGCTGGTGCAAACCGGTTTTGCCGAGCCGGTGATGGACATGGAGCGCATTGTCCTGACCTACGAGACGCCGGCGCGGCTGCTGGCCGAGCTGGCCGAGCTGGGCCGCAACTTCCACCCGGCGCGTTTTCCGGCGCTGCGCGGCCGCGCCTGGAAAGCGCGGCTGGAGCAGGCGCTGGGCCAGCATCTGGCGGTCGGGGCCGACGGCCGGCTGTCGCTGACTTTCGAGGTGATTTACGGCCATGCCCTGAAGCCCCGGCCCAAAATCAGGGTCAGCCCCTTGAGTGCCGTATCGGTTGAGGACATGCGCAGCATGCTGCACGGCCATCGGGCCAAGCCCTGAAACAGACCCTGAAGCAGGCCAGAAACAGGTCACAAACAGCGGCCGAAGGGCAGCCGCCAAGCTAACTTTATAATCAGCGGGTTAATTTGGTCGGTAATTGAGGCAATAAGAGTAATCACGATGAACGCAAGCAAAACCATAGGGCATGGCATGAAGCACGCAGGAGCGATTTTGGAGCCGTTAGTGTCAAGCGCACAGGCAGTGACCCGCAAGGCAGCCGCCCTCGTGGCAAGCGTGGCCCTATTGGTCAGTACTGCTGCTCACGCCGTGAACGATTTGCCCGGCGGTCCGGCCGTCAACCAGCTCAATCTGCACCCCGCCGTGACCAAAATTGCGGAGGAGCAGCAATGGCTGCACTGGTTCATGATGGGCATCTGCCTGCTGATCTTCGTGGCCGTGTTTGGCGTGATGTTCTATTCCATCTGGAAGCACCGCAAGTCGGTGGGCCACAAGTCGGCCAATTTCCACGAGTCCACCGCCGTCGAAATTGCCTGGACCATCATCCCCTTCGTCATCGTGATTGGCATGGCCCTGCCGGCCACCAAGGTGCTGGTCGCCCAGAAAGACACCACCAACTCCGACCTGACCATCAAGGCCACCGGCATCCAGTGGAAATGGGGCTACGACTACATCAAGGGCGAAGGCGAGGGCATCGGTTTTGTTTCAACCCTGGACAACACGCACCGCGAAATGTCCGACCTTGGCGGCCCGAAAGCCGGCGAAGCGCCTGACAACTACCTGCTCAAGGTCGACAACCCGCTGGTGGTGCCGGTCAACAAGAAAATCCGCATCATCACCACCGCCAGCGACGTGATCCATGCCTTCATGGTGCCGGCCTTTGGCATCAAGCAGGACGCGGTTCCGGGCTTTGTGCGCGACACCTGGTTCCGCGCCGAGAAAACCGGCGACTTCTACGGCCAGTGCGCCGAGCTGTGCGGCAAGGAACACGCCTACATGCCGATTCACGTGAAGGTGGTCTCGGCAGAGGACTACACGAAATGGGCCAGCGCCAAGCTCAAGGAAGCCGCAGCCAAGGCCGATGATCCTTCCAAGGTGTGGACCCTGGCGGACCTGAAAGCGCGCGGCGAAAAGGTGTATGGCGCCAACTGCGCGTCCTGCCACCAGGCCAATGGCAAGGGCGCGGGCCCGATCAAGCCGCTCGACGGCGCGGCCGTGGTGCTCGATGCCGACAAGTCCAAGCAGATCCTGGTGGTGCTCAATGGCCAGAACAACGGCGCGATGCCGCCCTGGAAGCAGCTCAGCGATACCGACCTCGCCGCCGTGATCAGCTACACCAAGAACAACTGGTCCAACCAGACCGGGCAGATCGTGCAGCCGGCTGAAGTTCAGGCCGCTCGCAAGTAACCGGTCGCCCGACGACAACCTCCCAAAATAGCCGGCCCGACCTGACCGTCGGCCGCAACGACAAAGCTACAGGCGCAAGCCAGCAAAGAAGCCACCAAAGGAAGCCAAGATGAGTGCAGTACTAGACCATCACGACCACGCGCATGAGCACGCGCATGATGACCACCATGCGCCCACCGGCTGGCGTCGCTGGGTCTACGCGACCAACCACAAGGACATCGGCACGCTGTACCTGCTGTTCAGCTTCACCATGCTGATGGTTGGTGGCCTGCTGGCCCTGGGCATCCGCGCCGAGCTGTTCCAGCCCGGCCTGCAACTGATCAACCCTGAACTGTTCAACCAGCTCACCACCATGCACGGCCTGATCATGGTGTTCGGCGCCATCATGCCGGCCTTCGTGGGCTTCGCCAACTGGATGATTCCGCTGCAGATCGGCGCGTCCGACATGGCCTTCGCGCGCTTGAACAACTTCAGCTTCTGGCTGCTGATTCCCGCGGCCCTCATGCTGGTTGGTTCGTTCTTCATGCCTGGCGGCGCACCGGCAGCCGGCTGGACGCTTTATGCCCCGTTGACGCTGCAGATGGGGCCGTCCATGGACGCCGGCATTTTTGCCATGCACATCATGGGCGCCTCGTCCATCATGGGCTCCATCAACATCATCGTGACCGTTCTCAACATGCGCGCCCCCGGCATGACGCTCATGAAGATGCCCATGTTCTGCTGGACCTGGCTGATCACCGCCTACCTGCTGATCGCCGTGATGCCCGTGTTGGCCGGCGCGATCACCATGACGCTGACGGACCGCCATTTCGGCACCAGCTTCTTCAACCCCGCCGGCGGCGGTGACCCGGTTATGTACCAGCACATTTTCTGGTTCTTCGGCCACCCCGAGGTTTACATCATGATCTTGCCGGCGTTCGGCATCGTCAGCGCCATCATCCCGGCCTTCTCGCGCAAGCGTCTGTTCGGCTACGCCTCCATGGTGTACGCCACCGGCTCCATCGCCATTTTGAGTTTTGTCGTCTGGGCGCACCACATGTTCACCACCGGCATGCCGGTGACCGGCCAGCTGTTCTTCATGTACTCAACCATGCTGATCGCCGTGCCTACCGGCGTGAAAATCTTCAACTGGATCGCCACCATGTGGAAGGGCTCGATGACCTTCGAGACCCCCATGCTGTTTGCCGTGGGTTTCATCTTCGTGTTCACCATGGGTGGTTTCACCGGCCTGATCCTGTCGGTGGCGCCGATTGACATCCAGCTGCAGGACACCTACTACGTGGTCGCGCACTTCCACTACGTGCTGGTGGCCGGCTCGCTGTTCAGCATGTTCGCCGGCTATTACTACTGGGCCCCCAAGTGGACTGGCGTGATGTACAGCGAAGCGCGCGGCAAGATCCACTTCTGGTGGTCGCTGATTTCGTTCAACATCACCTTCTTCCCGATGCACTTCCTGGGCCTGGCTGGCATGCCACGCCGCTACGCCGACTACCCGATGCAGTTTGCCGATTTCAACGCGATTGCCAGCGTGGGCGCCTTGTTCTTCGGTCTGGCACAGGTTTACTTCTTCCTGTTCATTGTGGTGCCTGCCATGCGCGGCCAGGGTGAAAAAGCGTCCCAGAAACCCTGGGAAGCGGCTGAAGGCCTGGAGTGGGAAGTGCCCTCGCCAGCGCCTTTCCACACCTTCGAGAATCCGCCCAAGCTCGATGCCAGCGCGACCAGGATCGTTGGCTGAAACGCAGCTGCGACTTAAACCATGACACCTGAACAAAAGAAAAACAACCGGCGCCTGGGGCTGATTCTGGCCTCGGTGGCGCTGGTGCTTTTCGCGGGCTTCATTGCCAAGCTGGTCCTGATCGGCAAATAGGCAAGGGCGCAAACGGCATGGCTCCTCAACGCGAAAACTTCAAAATGCTGGGCAAGCTGGGCGTGATCGTGCTCGGCATGTTTGCTTTTGGTTATGCGCTGGTGCCCCTGTACAAGGCCATTTGCGAGATGACCGGCATCAACATCCTGGCCTTGTCCGATCGCCAGATCCCCGGTGCCACCTCGCAGCTGCCTGCCAACACTCAGGTTGATGCGAGCCGCAGCATCACGGTGGAATTTGATGCCAATGCGCGCGGCCCCTGGCAGTTCAAGCCGGCCATGCGCACGCTGCAGGTCCATCCTGGCGAGCTGGCCACGGTGATGTACGAGTTCCAGAACGTGCAAGCCCGGACCATGTCGGCGCAGGCCATTCCGAGCTATGCGCCCAAGCAGTCGGCCGCACACTTCAACAAGCTGGAGTGCTTTTGCTTCAACCAGTACACCCTGGCGCCCGGCGAAAAGAAACAATGGCCCGTGGCCTTTGTGATTGACCCCAAGCTACCCAAAGACGTGACCACGATCACTCTGTCGTACACCTTCTTTGAAGTCGGCGGCAAAACACCGGCCGCCCCGGTGGCCCTGAAGGCCGCCACTGCGGCCACGACTGCAGCTGCTGCCCAGATCAAGCCGGAGTCTGGTGGCGTATGAGCGAGCCTGCGGTCCGCCCCAAGGTATCGATCTGGCGTACGGTCAAGGCCGTGGCGTGGTCTTTTGTGGGGCTGCGCGCGCGTGGCGCCTATGAGGAAGACATCAAGAACCTGAGCCCGGTGCACATCATCGTGGCGGGCCTGGTCGGTGTGGTTTTGTTTGTAGGTGTTTTGGTGCTGCTGGTGAACTGGATGGTCGCCCGCTGAGCCGCAGTGCCCGCAGCCCGCACCATCTCATTTATTGAAATTTACGGAAATCTAGAGAAAACAGGAGTCGACATGTCATCAACCGCACACGGGGGAACCCCTTACTACTTCGTGCCCAGCCCATCCCGCCACCCGGTGATGGCCGCGACGGGCCTGTTTTTTGTCATCCTGGGCGCCGCGCAGTGGATCAACGGCGCCGCCTGGGGTGCTTACGCGCTGGCTTTCGGCATGTTGATGTGGCTGGGCGTGCTGTTCCAGTGGTTCCGCGAATCGATTGCCGAGAGCGAGGGCGGTTTGTACGGCCACAAGATAGACCTGTCTTTCCGCTGGAGCATGAGCTGGTTCATCTTCTCGGAAGTGATGTTCTTTGGCGCTTTTTTCACGGCCTTGTGGTGGGCGCGCGCGCATTCGGTGCCTGCGCTGGGCAATCTCGAAAATGCCCTGCTGTGGCCTGACTTCAAGGCGGTCTGGCCCACCTTGGCGGCCGGTGTTACCGCGTCCCCGGCCGGCATCATCGAGCCGTTCCAGACCATGGGCCCGTTCTGGCTGCCCACCATCAACACAGCCCTGCTGCTCAGCTCGGGCGTGACGCTCACCATTGCCCACCACGCCCTGCGTGAAGGCCATCGCGCCAAAACGATTGGCTTCATGTGGATCACCGTGCTGCTGGGCGCGACCTTCATGGGCGTGCAGGGCTACGAATACTTTCACGCCTATTCCGAACTGAACCTCAAGCTGACGTCGGGCATCTATGGTTCGACCTTCTACATGCTGACCGGCTTTCACGGTTTCCATGTGTTTGTCGGCATGCTGATGCTGCTGTTCATCACGCTGCGCCTGCAAAAAGGCCATTTCACGGCAGAGCGCCACTTCGGGTTTGAAGGCGCCGCCTGGTACTGGCACTTTGTGGACGTGGTGTGGCTGGGCCTGTACTCGCTGGTCTACTGGCTGTAATACGGCTGCTGCGCGTCAGGCTCTGAGAGCGCTAAAAAGGCCGCCAAGCGGCCTTTTTTTATTTACCGACCGGCAGCCCGCTGGGCTGTATGTAACCCAATTTCCACGCCACCAGAATGCAGATGAACAGCAACACCGAAAAGCCCACGCGAAACGCGAGGGCGCGTGCCATGTTGCTGGTCTTGGCCTTGCCGTCGGTGCCGTCTTTGAGCATGAAAAACAGGGCAGAGGCCAGGCTGCCGAGGATGGCCAGAAACGCCAGTGCGATGAGGTACTTCATGCCCGGAATTATCCACCCATGAGTCAAGCCATGAAGGCGGCCTGGCGCACGCGCAGGTTCTGGCTGCTGACGCTGGCGGCTGCGCTGGCGGTCGGCGGCACGTTTTCGCTCGGCCAGTGGCAGTTGCGCCGGGCCGCCCAGAAGGAGGCGCAGCAGGCCGCGATTGAAGCACAAGAAGTGCTACCGGCCCTTGATAATCCTGCGCTGATAGCTAGCAAAAACATAGCAGATTTAACGTACCGCCCAGCGCGGCTGACAGGCGCCTGGCGGCCGGCGCAGACGGTCTACCTGGACAACCGGCCCATGCATGGCAAGCCGGGCTTCTGGGTGCTCACGCCGCTGGTGCTCGAAGGCAGCACGCAGGCCATCGTGGTGCAGCGCGGCTGGGTGCCCCGGGATTTTTCGGACCGCAGCCGTCTGCCCGAGGTGCTCACGCCGTCCGGGCTGGTGACGGTGCAAGGGCGTATCGCCCCGCCGCCGTCCAGGCTCTATGCGTTCAAGGGCGCGGACTTGGGGCCTATCCGGCAAAATCTCGATATCGGCGCTTTCGCTGCGGAAACCGGTTTGCCGCTGCTGGGCGCGTCGCTGCTGCAGACCGGCGCGGCCAGCGAAGGTTTGCTGCGCGACTGGCCCGCCGCCAATCTGGGCGTGGACAAGCACCATGGTTACGCCTTCCAGTGGTTTGGCCTGTGCGCGCTGCTCGTCATCCTGTATGTCTGGTTTCAACTGATTCTTCCCCTGGGTCTTTATCGCCGTGCAAAACGACCAACCTGAACCTTCTTCCGCCCGCCACGCCCCGGCCGGCGCGCGCGCCGCGCAGGACCAGCCGCTGGGCCTGACCGTGCATGCCCTGCCCCGGCTGAGTCAGGCGTCCGCGACCACCACCGGGCGCTGGAAAATGCTGGCCGTTCTGCTGGTGTGCGCCGCACCGGTGATCGCCTCCTATTTCACCTACTACGTGGTTCGCCCGGAAGGCCGGCGCAACTATGGCGAGCTGATCGAGCCGCAGCGCGCCCTGCCGGTCCTGGCCACGCTGTCTCCTGAAGGAAAAGCCGGTGAGCTGGCGGCGCTGAAAGGGCAATGGCTGCTGCTCAGCGTGGCAGGCGGCGCCTGCGACACCGCCTGCCAGCAGCACCTGTATTTCCAGCGGCAGCTGCGCGAGTCGCTGGGCAAGGAAAAAGACCGGCTTGACTGGGTCTGGCTGGTCAATGACACGGCCGCGCTGCCCGACAGCCTGCGCCCGGCTCTCAAAGAGGCGACGGTGCTGCGGGTGCCGGCGGCGGCGCTGGGCCAGTGGCTGGCGCCGGCCGCCGGGCAGCAACTGCCCGACCATCTGTATCTGGTGGACCCGCTGGGCAGCTGGATGATGCGCTTTCCGGCGCACATGGATGCGGCCGGCGCCGCCAAGGCCAAGCGCGACCTCGAGCGTCTGCTGCGGGCCTCCGGCAGCTGGGACAAAGCTGGACGCTGAAGTGATGGCCCCCACGCTTTTCACTTCGTGTAATGCGCTGCCCCCCGAGGGGGCCGCTGCGCCTGCGGCCCGGCGAAGCCGGTTCCGCGGCCCCTGCTTGCATAAAACCCCTGTGGTGACTGCTATGGTCCGGCTAAGCCGGTTCCGCGGCCCTTGCGGGTTTAGAACTCCATCGCGCATGGCAATGGCCGGCTCTATTTAGACATGGACGCGCAAAACCTTTACAACCTCAGCCCGACGCTGCGCCTGATGATCGTGGGTCTGCTGGTGGCGCTGGGCCCGCTGGCCTGGGTCTGGCTGCGCAGCCAGAATGCGCCGGTGGCGCATCGCCTGCGCGTGCTCACGCTGGTGACGCTGTTTCTGACCTTTGACCTGGTGCTGTTTGGCGCCTTCACCCGCCTGACCGACTCCGGCCTGGGTTGCCCCGACTGGCCCGGCTGCTACGGCAGCGCCAGCCCCAGCGGCGCCCATGTAGAGATCAGCAAGGCGCAGGCCGAAATGCCGACCGGGCCGGTTACGCACGGTAAGGCCTGGATCGAGATGATCCACCGTTACCTGGCCACCGGCGTCGGCGTGCTGATCCTCACGCTGGCGGTCACCACCTGGCTGCAGCGCAAGCACAACCAAGGTGGCGTGCCGGTCAGCCCTTGGTGGCCCACGGTGACGCTGCTGTGGGTCTGCCTGCAGGGCGCGTTCGGCGCGCTGACCGTCACCATGAAGCTGTTTCCCGTGATTGTGACCCTGCACCTGCTGGGCGGCCTGGTGTTGCTGGCGCTGCTGGAGGCGCAGTCGGTGCGCTATGCCCAGGCGGCGGGTGAGCGCCCGGTGGTGCCGCTGCAAGCTGGCACACGGTTTTTTCTGATGGCCACCTTTGCGCTGCTGTGGCTGCAGATTGCGCTGGGCGGCTGGGTGAGCACCAATTACGCGGTGCTGGCCTGCAGCGACTTCCCGAGCTGCCAGAACTCGCTGTGGCCTGCGATGGATTTCAAGCAGGGGTTCACGCTTTGGCGCGAGCTGGGGGCGGGCCATGACGGTGAAAACATCAGCTTCCAGGCCCTGACCGCCATTCATTATGTGCACCGCCTGATGGCTTATGCGGTGTTTGCCGCGCTGCTGGCGCTGGCGTTTGCGCTCAGGCGGTCGCACGCCCTGCGCGGCTATGCGCGATGGGTCGCCGGCTTGGCCCTGCTGCAGGCCGCCACCGGCCTGAGCAATGTGGTGCTGGGCTGGCCCTTGCTGGCCGCGGTGCTGCACACGGGCGGGGCGGGCGCCCTCGTGGTCACCCTGACCGGGGCCCTTTTTTCCAGCCGCAGCGCTCAAAGCCCGGTGAGTGCGTCAAAATTGCAAGCTTCCAGATTGTCCGCATGAATTCCCCCGACCAGCCTGTTCCCCTGCCCACGCCTGTGAGCCGCGCGCCTTCCCGATGGGCGCAGTTTTACGCCCTGACCAAACCGCGCGTGGTGCAGCTCATTGTGTTTTGCGCCCTGATTGGCATGGTGCTGGCCGTGCCCGGTGTGCCCACCTGGGCCGATGTGAAGCTGGCGCTGGTGGCCTGTGCCGGTATCTGGCTGGTGGCAGGCGCGGCGGCGGCTTTCAACTGCCTGGTCGAACAGCAAATTGACGCGAAGATGCGGCGCACGGCCTGGCGGCCCACGGCCAAGGGCGAGCTCAGCAACCCGCTCACGCTGGCGTTTTCAGCCGGCCTGTGCGCCTTGGGGTCGTGGATTCTGTACACCTGGGTCAACCCGCTGACGATGTGGCTGACCTTTGCCACCTTCGTGGGCTACGCCGTGGTTTACACCGTGATTCTCAAGCCGCTGACGCCGCAAAACATCGTGATCGGCGGGGCTTCGGGCGCCATGCCGCCGGTGCTGGGCTGGGCCGCCATGACGGGCTCGGTCGGGCCCGAAGCGCTGATTCTGTTCCTCATCATTTTCTTGTGGACGCCGCCGCACTTCTGGGCGCTGGCGCTGTACCGCGTCGAAGACTACCGCAAGTCCGGCCTGCCCATGCTGCCGGTCACGCACGGCAACGAGTTCACGCGGCTGCAGGTGTTTTTGTACACGCTGGTGCTGTTTGCCGCCTGCCTGATGCCGTTTGTGTTCCAGATGAGCGGCTGGCTCTACCTGGTGGCGGCGTTGGGGCTCAGCGCCGGCTTTAGCTGGTACGGCTGGCGTTTGTGGCGCAATTACTCGGACGCGCTGGCACGCAAGACCTTTCGCTTTTCACTGATTCATTTGTCCGTTTTATTTGCAGCCCTGCTGCTGGATCACTACCTCGTATGAACACCGTCCTGATGAACAAACGATCCGCTATTAAATTAATAGCTGGTGGCGCACTGTTGACAGGGGCAACGGGCGTTTTGACTGCCTGTTTCGAGGAGAAGCCGCAGTTCAGGAGCGTCGACATCACCGGCGCCGACTACGCCAAGGATTTTGCGCTGACGGACCACAACGGCCAGCCACGCGCCATCCGCGACTTTCAGGGCAAGGTGGTCGTGGTGTTTTTCGGCTACACCCAGTGCCCGGATGTCTGCCCGACCTCCATGGCCGAGCTGGCCCAGGTCAAAAAGCTGCTGGGCGCCAACGGGGACAAGCTGCAGGGCATCTTCATCTCGGTGGATCCGGAGCGCGACACCCAGCCGGTGCTCAAGGCCTACATGGCCAACTTCGACCCCACGTTCCTGGCGCTGCGCCCGACGCTGGAGCAACTGCCCGCCGTCGCCAAAGATTTCAAGATTTACTACAAAAAGGTCGAGGGCAAAACGCCGGGCAGCTACACCATGGACCACTCGGCCGGCAGCTACATTTTTGACACTCAGGGGCGCGTGCGCCTGTACACCCGCTACGGCAGCGGCGCCGAGGCGCTGGCCTCCGACATCGGCCTGCTGCTCAAAAAGGCCTGAGGCGGGTCGTTTCATGCAGGCAAAAAAAGCCTGCACCCTGGATGGGGCAGGCTTTTTCAGGCCTGAATCAGGTCAGGAGCCAGTCTCAGGCGTAAGTCGCCAGCACTTTCTTCATTTTCTTCATGGCGGCCGCTTCAATCTGGCGAATGCGTTCGGCACTCACGCCGTATTCGGCGGCCAGGTCATGCAGCGTCATGCCGCCCGAACCATCGTCGTTGACCTTGAGCCAGCGCTCTTCCACAATGCGGCGCGCGCGTGGATCAAGCTCCTGCAGGGCGGCCGTGATGCCGTCGCTGGCCAGCACGTCGCGCTGGCGGCTCTCCAGCAGGGCGGTGGGCTCGTGCGTGGCGTCCGACAGGTAGGCAATCGGGCCAAATGCGTCTTCACCGTCGTCGCTCGGGCTCGGGTCCAGCAGCACGTCGCCACCCGACATGCGCTGCTCCATCTCGATGACTTCCTCGCGCTTGACATTGAGCTCCCGCGCCATCACGTCGATCTGGCCTTCGGTCAGGGTGTTGCGGTGGGTGGCCGCATCGGCGCCGTCCTTGAAGCCCTGTTTCATCGAACGCAGGTTGAAAAACAGCTTGCGCTGGGCCTTGGTGGTGGCCACTTTGACCATGCGCCAGTTTTTCAGGATGTACTCATGAATCTCGGCCTTGATCCAGTGCAGGGCATAGCTGACCAGCCGAACGCCCTGGTCGGGGTCGAAGCGCTTGACGGCCTTCATCAGGCCAATATTGCCTTCCTGGATCAGGTCGCCATGCGGCAGGCCGTAGCCCAGGTATTTGCGGGAAACCGACACGACCAATCGCAAGTGAGAGAGCACTAACTTACCGGCAGCCTCAAGATCGTTGTTGTTCTTGAGTTTTCTGGCGTATTCCTGCTCTTCAGCCAAGCTCAGCATGGGCAGGCGATTGACTGCCGAAATATAGGCATCCAGATTGCCCAGCGGAGGCAAGATGATCGATGAGTTGGCCCAAGGGCTGGTAACTGCCAGCGCGGTCTGCGGCGCTCCGATGTGAACCGTCATGAGAGGATTCCTTTCGTTGAGGCTGAAATATTAGCACTCCATTGGAGAGAGTGCTAAGCAATAGGTTCAATGACTCGGATAGCGCGAGGCTAATCAGTAAAAACCCTTGGTTTTTCCGATATGACTGGCCTGAAGGGTTTTAGTTCAGGCTCCTAGGTTGCGGGTTTGTAAAGGGCAGCGGGGGGGTGCCCTGGGGCCGATGCCTGTTTGCTATTGATCTGGTAGCTGGCCGCGCCCGTAGTCATTGGGCTGATGTCTGATTTGATGCTGAAAATACCGTTTGACTGCAGTTGACCGGGTTTGAGGGGGATTTTGGGTGGCTTGCCCCTGCCAAGCCGTCTGGCTGCACAAAACCCGAATTTGAAGGTCAAATTGGCCTTTAGCCTAATAAGGACGGGATAACGCAGCTACTAATTCAATAGCGATTTAAGCGGTTTTAAGGAGGGCTGGGCCTCTTCAGGCTGCTTCAGCCAACGGATAAAACTGTTGCAAATGTTGACGTTAACCAAAGCTTGCTGATCCGTGCGTTAACTCGGGTGTTATCGGATCAACCTCAGAAAATTCTGCTTGATGGACACTTCGCCCTTCGTAGTACATCCGGTGGTATTGAGTGCGTCTCGCTTTCGGTATTTCGCGCCCTTGGTATTACGAAGCTGATCTGCTACCGTGATGACCCTGCGGCAATCCTTGCGCGACTGCGGGCTAGAGACGGAAGCTGCGACACACTAATCGACGTCGCGGAGTTGCAAGCTGCCGAACTAGAGCACGCCACTAAAGTCGCGAACAATCTTGGAGTCACCTTGATGCTGTTGGATGCGTTCGATGGCAATGGTCTTGTCACGGCTCTGGCAGCGTAGTCCCCCTCAAGTCTTTTCTGCGGCACCTAGAGTCGATGCTGGGCAAGGGCACCACGCAAGTCGCGGTTCAGTCGGTTGCCAAAAAGCTGGAGCTGGCAAATATCCTTCAGATATCGGGCGAGAAGGTGCGCCACACCTGAAGAGCGCCGGCGACGTGGGTTGATCGGGTGTGAAGTTGTTTGTTCAGTATTTCGATCTGTCCACTTTTAATAAACAGTCTAATTTGGTGGACAAAATAAGATTTTTTGCTGCACCCTACTCTTATTTGTCCATTATTGACACTTGTCCATAATAAATGGACAATAAAATAAATGGACAAAACAACTCTTGGTACCGAGCACGCCCTGCTGGACGCCGCTATCGAAGCGGCGCAGGGCTTGGGTGTCGCCGTGGAAATTGTGCAGCGCAACCCCCAGCTTGGCCGAACCCGCGCGGACGCGCTGGTGCGTGTCACCCACGGCGGGCAGGAAGTGCTTTATGCCGTTGAAGTGCGCCGTACGCTGCATCCCGCCACGCTGGGCGCCGCACTGCAGCAGCTGGAACGCCTGGGGCAGCAGGCGATGCTGGTCACGGACTACGTCACGCCTCCGCTGGCGGACGAGCTGAAGGCGAGGCATATCGCTTTTTTAGACACAGCAGGCAATGCGTACCTTGAGCAGGGGCCGCTCCTGGTCTGGGTCAAGGGGCAAAAGTTGGCCGCCAAACCCGCTGCCATGACGGCTGGCCGCGCCTTCCAGCCCACCGGACTGCAGGTGCTGTTCACCTTGTTATGCAACCCTCAGGCCGTCAATCGCCCCTACCGGGAATTGGCTGAAATGGCTGGCGTGGCGCACGGCACCGTCGGCTGGGTGATCCCGGACTTGCAGCAACTGGGCTATGTGCGTGACCTCAAGGGCAAACGTGGCACGCGCCGGCTCTTCGAGCTTGAACGTTTGCTTGACGAGTGGGTCACCACCTACGCACGTGTATTGCGGCCCCGTACGTTGCTCGGCCGCTACTATGTGCCCACGCTGGAAGGCTGGAAAGACTGGCCACTTGCCGAATACGGTGCCTTGTGGGGGGGCGAGCCCGCTGCCGCTGTTTTGACAGATTACCTGCGCCCCGGTGTCTTGACTCTCTACGCCGACAAGTTGCCTGGCCTGTTGGCCGCTCGCCAAAAGTTCATGAAAGAGCCTGCGCCCGGCCATACGGCCGTGGTGGAAGTACGCAAGCGATTCTGGAATTTCCCCGGTGACCCTCGCCATAACAACCTCGTGCCGCCGTTGCTGGTGTATGCCGACTTGCTGGCGACGGGGGATGCCCGCTGTATTGAGACAGCCAAAATGATTTATGACGCTTATGTCGCTCGACCTCTCACCGAAGGCTGACCTGGTGCCGTTGGCGCAGGTGGTGGGCTCTTTGCAAAGAGTGGCTCAGCCTATGGACGTCGATTTCTTTTTGATGGGCGCCGCAGCACGCGACGTGATGCTGCGCCATGTTCATAACATCGAGCCCGGACGCCAGACCAAAGATGTGGATTTTGCGGTGATGGTGCCGGACTGGGCGTCTTTTGCCGCGCTGCGCGCAGCGCTGATAGAGGGCGATGATTTTTCGGAGCGCCCCGGCTCAGCCACACACAGGCTGCGTCACCAAAGTGGCTTGCCCCTGGATATCGTGCCTTTTGGCGGCATCGAGCGCGCCGACCGCACCATTGCCTGGCCGCCCGATCAGAGTACGGTGTTCGATTGTTTTGGCGCGCGCGAGGCATTCAATGCGACCGTATCTGTGCTGCTGCCCCAGGCGGTGACGGTGCGTGTTGCTTCGATTCCCGCGCTCGCTCTGCTCAAGGTGACCGCCTGGCAAGACCGCAAACATAGCCACCCCGGGCGAGACGCGGATGACCTGCTGCTGTATCTGCGAAGCTATATGGATTGCGACAATATTGACCGCGCGGCGCGCGACCATGGCGATCTGTTCATGGCGGAAGATTACGATCACGAAGCCACCGGCGCTCGTCTGCTGGGCCGCGACATCGCGCTGCTGTTGGACAAGCCGGCCCTCGAACGCTTGATTGGCATATTGATACCTCAAACTGATACCCAAGGCCCCTTGTTGCTCGCCAAGCAATCGGGTCTTGACCTCGAAAAAGCCCGCAGACTGATAGAAGCGGTTTGCGATGGACTCATCAACGCCCTTTAAGACAAGAAAAGGAATTCAGCCATCCGCTTGCCCGCCGGGCAGGCGCTTGTCGTCGCGGACTTCACGCACTTCCACGTCAACCACATCATGGGCTCGGGCGGCACTGCCAGTCGCTGAGCTGCCACCGGGCCACATCCTCTGGGAAGAAAACCGCTGGAAACGGCCAAACACCATGGCAGGCTTGGGTTTGCGGCCGGTGATCAGGGAGGCCAGCAGGCTGATTGCCAGAACCACCAGGGCAGCCAGCAGCAGGCTGAGGGCGAAGACTGCCGCGAACAAGCCTAAAACCAGACGCAGGGCAAAACGGAGAATGCGGCTAAACAGGCTGGGCACGTGAGGAGTCCTTGGGAAAATTCACAGATCGGGACGGTCGCCGCGTTTTTCAAGCCGGCAGCTGCCCCATCCGTCAGAGCCTTGGGGTTTTTTGGGGCTACCAGCGGATGCCGAGCTTGATGAACAGTTTGCTCAGGACAAACAGGGGGCCTACCCACAGGTACTGCAGGTCTTCAAAAAACGAGGGTTTTTTGCCTTCGAGCTTGTGCCCGACGAACTGCATGATCCAGGCGCCGACAAAAATGACCACGGACAACTTGAGCACCATTGCACCCATGGCATGGACCAGCGCCAGCACGAGGACCGAGCCCAACATCATGGTCAGCAAAAACACCAGGGACAGCCGGGCGTAATAGACCATGCTGGCCGCCACAAAGGCGTAGGCCACATAGGGGTGAAGGGCGAACAGCATGCCGACCAGGCTCAGCATGATCAGCGGGATGGCCATGAAATGGATCAGTTCGTTGGTCGGGTGCTGGTGGCTCTCGCCGTAATGCGCCAGCAACTGGTCAACCCGGCGGGGCTCGGCGGCAGGGGTGGGTGTCGTGGTGCTGTTCATGGGGCCTCCAGAGCCGGAAATGCGCCCGGCTGCGGTGAGACTTTAACCTAGAAACCGCAGTTGGACGTGCCCGAGTGAGCCGTCATGGGGTGGGCTGGCAAGGCGAGACGAGGCAGCAGGCTGATGCCTGCAAGGAGGAGCAACGCCGCCAGCGCGCGCCAGGGCGGCTCAATCGGGTGCGTAGCGCTCTCACCCAAAAGGTGAACTTGTGCGTGAGCGGATAAGTGGGTGTTCATGCGGTCTTGCCAGCGGTCAATGAGCGGTCAACTGCGGTTACTAGGTTTAATGCATTGAAGCTGTTTAAGAAAGCAGGGGAATTACCGGCTTGTGCCCAGCTGAACCCGGCGCTTGCGTAAATTCGCTATCAGGTCGCCGTGATTTTCGCGGTCTTGATGATGCGGCTCCAGCGGTCTACCTCGTTTTTCAGGAAGACGGCGAAGTCGCTGGCTCCCTTTTGCGTGACGCGGAAACCCTGCTGCCTGGCGCGTTCCTCCATATCGGCGCTGAACATGATCTTGATCATTTCGCGCGAGTAACGGTCCACGATGGCATCGGGCGTCTTGGCCTGGATCATCGCAGCCGTCCAATTTTCGACGAAGAGGCCGGGCATGCCTGCTTCCATGGCCGTCGGCACGTCGGGCACCGTGGGGTGGCGGCTCAGGCTGCAAATGGCCAATGCACGCAACTTGCCGCCCTTGACGTGCGCAATCGATTCCGGGAAGTTGGAGAAAATCACATCGAGCTGGCCACCGATCAAATCGGTCATGGACGGCGCGCCACCGCGGTAGGGCACATGGGTCATCTGCGTTTTGTTGAGATCGTTGAACAGCGCCATGGTCAGATGCGGCGGCGTGCCGTTGCCGCTGGAGCCGGCATTGAGCCGCCGGCTTTTGGAGACCGCGATCAAGTCCTTGAAGTCCTTGATCGGACTGCCTGTCGGCACCACCACCAGCATCGGTGAGCCGGCCAGCAGCGCGACCGGCCGCAGGTCCTTGGTAAAGCTGTAGGGTGCGTTCGGAAACAAGGTGACGTTGGCTGCATGCGTGAGCGTGATGGCCAGCAGGCTGCTGCCGTCGGGCGCGGACTTGGCCACCTGCTCCGCGCCGATCTGTGCATTGCCGCCGGCCTTGTTTTCCACGATCACCGAAACTTTCCAGGCCTCACTGAGTTTCTGCGCCACGATACGGGCCATCACGTCGGTCAAGCCGCCGGGCGCAAAGGGCACGACATATTTGATGGTCGTGCCCGGCTTGGGAAAGCCCTGGGCCAGGCCCCAAGTCGACACCGTGGCCAAAGCGGCGCCGGCAGAAGCCAATACGATGTCTCGGCGTTTCATGTTTGTCTCCATGTTGTCTCCTTAACTTGCTTATGTTGAGGCCTGCCCGTACCGCACCTGCACGCGTGCCGCGTGAACAAGCCTATGCCGCCAGCATGTCGAGCTGGTGTTTCAGTGCATCAGGAATGGTCAGACCTGAATGTTTCGCTTCTTGCTCCAGGCTAATTCTGCGAGCGCCTGCCAGGCGCACACCGTCATCGAGCAGCATTTCGGCAATCAGCGTTTCCATGCGTTCGTAATACACATCGCTGCCGGCCAGTGCGCCCGGGTCAATCACCACGAAGGACTGCCCTATGCGCGGCTGGTTGCCTTCGTCGACAAAAAACGAGGACGCCTCAAAGCCGAACTGCGCCCCCACGACGGCCGTCACCAGCAGCTCGACAAGCAGCGCCAGCATCGAGCCTTTGGGGCTGCTGACGGCGCCCAGCGGCAGCATGGCGCCGGCCAACCCGGCCTTCGGGTCGGTGGTCGGATGGCCCTGGTTGTCCAACGCCCAACCCAGGGGAATGGGCCGGCCTTCCTTGGCGGCGACCATCAGCTTGCCGCGCGCGACTTCGCTGAGCGACAGGTCAATCATCAGCGGGTCGGCACTTTTTCGCGGGAAGACAGCGGCCACCGGATTGGTGCCAAAGATCGCATGTTTGCCGCCGGCTGCAGGCATGGCTGCCGGCGAGTTGGCAAAACCCAGCCCCACCATGCCGGCGTCGGCCACGGCGCGCAGATGGTCGACCAGCACACCGCAGTGGTGGCTGTTGGTGACGCCGGCAAAACACACGCCCAGCGTCTGGGCCGTGGTGATCGCTGTAGCGACGGCGAGTTCGCAGGCCGGAAAGGCCAGGCCCTGCCGGGCATCCACCAGCACGGCCGCGCCTTTGTGCCGTGCCACCACCGCCAGCGCGCTGCCGTCGGCCCGGCCATTGCGCAAGTGGGTGGCGTATTGCGGCACACGGCTCAGGCCGTGCGAGGCCAGGCCCTGGGCCTCGGCCCTGATCAGCGCGTTGGCGGTGCTGGCCGCCATGGCTTGGCCCGCGCCTGCCTTGCGCAGCGCACGCACCACGAGACGGTTTGCCTCTTCCATGGACAGTTGGGCCATTACTTCAGACTCTCCAGCACTTTGTCGGCGATCATGAACGATACCCGTTCATTGGCCTCCAGACTGACGCCGGAGATATGCGGCGTGAGCAGCAGGTTCGGGCAGTCCTGCAGCGCCGCATTGGCGGGCAGGGGCTCCACATCAAACACGTCAATGGCGGCACCGCCCAAATGACCGGACTGGAGTGCCGCCGCCACGGCCGCCAGGTCCACGATGTGGCCGCGCGAGGTATTGATGAGCACCGCGCCTTTTTTCATCGCCGCAATTCGCGCGGCATTGAAGAGGCCACGTGTCGTGTCTACCAGCGGAACGTGCAGCGTGACCACGTCGGCCTGGCTGACGAGTTCATCCAGGCCGGCGAAGCACACGCCGTTTTGCGAGAACACCGGTGCATCGGGCTGGAGCATCGCATCAAACGCCATCACCTTCATGCCCAGACCTTGCGCCAGACGCGCCGTGGTTTGCCCGATCGAGCCGAAGCCTATGATGCCCAGCGTCTGGCCCGCGGTCTCCCGGCCATTGCTCAGGGCATTGCGTGGCCACTGGCCGGTGGCCACGGCTTGCGTCGATGCATAGGCGCCGCGCAGCAACAGCATCGCGCTCGCCATCACGTATTCGGCCACGCTCAGGGCATTGGCGCCGGTGGCGGGAATGACCTGGATGCCTTTGGCCGCACAGCCGCTGACGTCGATGTTGTCCAGTCCCACGCCCAGCCGGCCCACCAGCTTGCATTGACCCAGTGCGGCGAGCAGTGCGCCCTGCACCTGGGTTCGATTGCGCACGATCAGCACGTCGGCACGCCGGGCCTCGGTGAGCAGGCGGGTGGCATCGTCCACCAGCTGGGGGTCGTACAACACGTCGTGCACAGCCGCCAACTGAGCGACCGCGCGCTCGTCCATGAACTCGCTGATGACGATACGGGCGCGGGTCGCCACGGCCTCAGGCGCTTTCAAAGAGGCGCGTCAGAACAAACTCGCGGTGGCCCAGCGCCTCTGCCGCCGTCTGGCGCCCGTTCGCCGTGCGCAGCATGTTTTCCAGCAGCTTGTCGCCGGCCTGATCCAGGGTGATCTCGCGTTGCAGCAGCCCTGACGTGTCCACGTCAATGTGCTCGCTCATCAGCCGCACGGTGCGCGGGTTGGAGCAGATCTTGATGACGGGGACAATCGCGTTGCCGATCACATTGCCCTGGCCGGTGGGAAAGAAGTGCAGGGCATAGCCCGATGCGGCGCACAGGGTGACCATTTCGGCGGCGGCGCTGGACGAGTCCATGAACCACAGGCCGGGATGGGTCGGCATCTCCGCCTTGTCGATGACGCCGTCCACCGTGCATTTTTTGCCGATTTTCTGGATGTTGCCCAGGGCTTTTTCTTCGATGGTGGTCAGGCCGCCGGCGATATTGCCCTTGGTCGGCTGCGAGTCCGACAGATCGCTGGTCTTGTGGCGGTCTATCATGGCCTGGTAGCGGTTGAACATGAACATGAACTGGTCACGAACGGCATCGCTGGCGCAGCGTTCGGCGACTATTTTTTCACCACCGGTGATCTCCGAGGTTTCACCGAAGCACAGGTAGTTGCCCAGCGGGTGCAGCTTGTCGAAGGCGTTGCCGACGGTCGGGTTGGCGCCGCAGCCGGAGGTGGTGTCGGACTCGCCGCATTTGGTGGACACCCACAGCTCGGCAATGCCGCAGACCTCGCGCTGTTTTTCGCTGGCCCACTGCACATACTCGCGCGCGGCCTTGGAGGCACGCAGGATGGTGTCGTGGTCGCCGTGACCTTCAATGCCAAAGCCCGCCACCGGCTTGCCCGTCTTGGCGATGCCGTCCACCACCTGCTTGGTCCAGCTGTCCTCGATACCGATGACAACGACGGCCGCGACATTGGGGTTGCAGCCGGCGCCGATCAGCGTGCGAAAGTGCAGCTCCAGGTCGGCGCCAAACTGCAGCCGGCCATAGGGATGCGGAATCGCCATCGCGCCCTTGATGTTGTGGGCCACGGCTTCGGCGGCGGCATTGGACAGATCGTCCAGCGGAAGAATGATCACGTGGTTGCGCACACCGACGCGGCCATTTTCGCGGCGATAGCCCAGGAAGGTGGTGTCTTTGTTGATGACTGACATGTTGAATCCTTGATGTGATGATTGCGGCCCTGTGAGCCGCAGGCCGACTACGGGCCCGATCCCCGCTGCGCGGGGCCCCTCTTTTCGCCCTTCGTCGGCCTACCAGCGTTTGGTCTTGATGTTGTGCACGTGGGCGTGCTGGCCGGCCTTGATGCCGGCCACGACCTTGCCCATGTCGATGCCGTACTTCCAGACGGTGTCCCCCGGGGCCATGTCTTTCAGGGCCACCTTGTGGCCAATCGGGATGTCCTGCTGCGCTTTCACATTGATCATGCGATCTTCATCCATGATCCAGCCGGTCATGTCAGTGCCTGACTTCACACCTTCCACCACCACGACTGCCACGGTGTCTTTGGCATCATGCAATACGAAATGAATCATTGGGTTTCCAAGGGTCCGAAGTTAAATCGAATCGCCAGTCTAAGGACGGGCCAAGGCTTGTCAATCAAGTCATCTAAATGACTTGCACGGCGTTGGCCACCGGTGTTCCAATGGGGCGGTGGAGATAAAAAACAAACCCAGACGTCTGGAGCCGCCGACCGGGGCCGAGTCGCTGCCGCTGTACCGCCAGGTCAAGCGCGAGCTGCAGAAAATCATTGAAGCCGGGCACTATGGACCGGGTAAATCCCTACCCAGCGAAGCAGCGCTTGCATTGGCCTTGCAGGTCAGCATAGGCACCTTGCGCCATGCCGTGGACGAACTGGTGCATGAACATGTGCTGGTGCGGCGCCAGGGCAAAGGCACCTTTGTGGCGCCGCACAACAAAGCCCGTTTCATGTTCCAGTTTTTCCATGTGGAGCCGCGCTGGAACCCGGAAGACGACGATAGCCCGCGTGAGCAGGAGTTTCCCGAGATCGCCTGCATTGGCTTTGCGCGTGACAGGGCCGACGAAACCGAAGCGAAGGCATTGCGAATCAAACCGGGTGAGCCCGTTTTCAGAATAGAAAACAAGCTGGGACTGCGCGGGCGTGTGGTGGTGCACGACAAGCTGGCATTGTCTGCCGCCATGTTCCGCAACCTCACGGAAAAGCGTTTTGTCGAGCGGCCCAGCACCGTCTACGCGCTTTACCAGACGGATTTCGGCATTACCGTGCTGCGGGCTCAGGAGCGGGCCCGCGCCACGGCGGCAGGTGCGACCGTGGCGCGTGTTCTGGCCGTCCCGGCTGCCTCGCCGGTCATGGAAGTGCACCGGCTAGCGCTGACCTTCGGTGACAAACCGGTGGAGTACCGGATTTCGACCATCAACACGCAGGCGCATGACTATGTCAGCGTGCTGTCGAAAAAATCATGAGTGTGGCTGGCGTACAGGCGCTGTGACGGGCCACTGTCGCACCAGGCTGGCTTCGCATTTTCCGGTGTGCTGATGTGTCTGGTTGTGTCTGGTTGACGGCGCGGCGCATAAAACTTCAGGCCAGCAGCGCCTGTGCGAACTCCCTGGCGCTGAAGGTCTCGAGGTCTTCGAGTTTTTCGCCGACACCGATGAAGTAAACCGGCGCAGGCCGCAAGCCCGGCGAAGCTTTGGCACGCTCGTGCGCCCACAGCGCGATCGCCGCGAGCACGCCACCCTTGGCCGTGCCGTCCAGCTTGGTGATGATCAGGCCGGTCAGCTGCAGCGCGTCGTCAAAGGCCTTGACCTGGGCCAGCGCATTCTGGCCGGTGTTGCCGTCGATCACCAGCAGCACCTCATGGGGCGCGGTGGCATCGGCTTTCTGCACCACCCGCTTGATCTTGCGCAGCTCTTCCATCAGGTGCAGCTGCGTCGGCAGGCGGCCGGCGGTGTCGACCAGCACCACGTCCTTGCCGCGCGCCTTGCCGGCACTGACGGCGTCAAAGCTCACGGCCGCCGGATCGCCGCCTTCCTGGCTAATGATCTCCACGGTGTTGCGGTCCGCCCAGATGCTGAGCTGCTCGCGCGCGGCGGCGCGAAAGGTATCCGCAGCGGCCAGCAGCACCGAGGCGCCTTCGCTGGCCAGATGGCGCGTCAGCTTGCCGATCGAGGTGGTCTTGCCGGCGCCGTTGACGCCTGCCACCATGATGACCGTGGGCTGGTACTGGCCGATCACCAGCGGTTGTTCCAGCGGTTTCAACAGTTGCGCGATGGCTTCGATCAGCACGTTCTTGACCGCCACCGGGTGCGTCACGCCGCCCTCCTTGACCCGGCGCTTGACCTCGTCCAGCAGGTGCTCGGTGGCTTTCACGCCGGCATCGGCCATCAGCAGGGCGGACTCCAGGTCTTCATACAGCGCGTCGTCGATCTGGCTGCCGGTAAAGACGCTGGAAATGCTGGAGCCGGTCTTGCGCAGGCCGGCCTTGAGCTTGCCGAGCCAGCGCAGCCGCTCGGGCGGCAGCGCGTCCGCTGCCGGGATTTCGATCGGGGCGACCAGCGCGCTGCCGATCAGGCCGGGCGCGGCAGGTGTCGTTG
Source organism: Polaromonas sp. (assembly GCF_036676035.1). Taxonomy (GTDB): domain Bacteria; phylum Pseudomonadota; class Gammaproteobacteria; order Burkholderiales; family Burkholderiaceae_C; genus Polaromonas. The sequence continues at coordinate 60,200 of NZ_JAKFDR010000099.1, read as the reverse complement.
GCGTGGCTAACGTGGCTGGGGCCGGCGCGGGCGCTGAAGGGGGGGCTTTTTTCTTGAAGAAACTGAACATTGGATGTGCTTTGGAGTCACACTATTCTATGAAACAGCCCGCCGGCCCCCTTTGCTCCCTCTTTGAAACTTCCTATCACGATGCCTGTTCCGTTCCTAGCCCCTGTCCTCGCTTTTGTTTTTGCCCTGTTTTTTGCGCCCGCCCTCTTTGCCCAAGCACCCGCCAAAGTTGAACAGTTCACGCTGGCCAATGGCCTGACGGTGATCGTCAAACCCGACCGCCGGGCGCCCACCGTGGCCCATATGCTGTGGGTGCGTGTGGGCTCCATGGACGAGGTGGACGGCACCTCCGGCGTGGCGCATGCGCTGGAGCACATGATGTTCAAGGGCACGCCCGACCTCAAGCCCGGGGAGTTTTCGCGGCGCGTGGCGGTCCTGGGCGGACGCGAGAACGCCTTCACCAGTCGTGATGCTACCGCTTACCACCAGCAAATACCCGCCAGCCAGCTGGAGGCGGTGATGCGGCTGGAGGCCGACCGCTTTGCCCGCAACCAGTGGGCCGATGACGAGTTCAAGCGCGAAATCGAAGTGATCAAGGAAGAGCGCCGCCTGCGCACCGAAGATTCACCGCATGCACTGATGCACGAGGCGGCTACCGCCATGATGTTTACCGCCTCCCCGTACCGCCGGCCGGTGGTGGGCTGGATGAGCGATCTGGATGCGATGACGCCCGACGATGTGCGCGACTTTTACCGCCGCTGGTATGTGCCGGGCAACGCCGCCGTGGTGGTGGCCGGTGATGTGGACGGGCCCCAAGTGCGGCAGCTGGCTGAAAAATACTATGGCCGCATCCCGGCGCAGGCCACGCCGGTGCGCAAGCCGCGCCTCGAACCACTGCAAACCGGTCTGCGCCGGCTGGACTTCAAGGCCAGTGCCAGCCAGGCCTATGTGAGCCTGGCTTTCAAGGTGCCGGCGCTGGACGCGCGCGATCTGGCCGATCCGGCCGAAGCCGCCGCGACCGCCAGCAGCCCCACTGCGCAGGCCGGCCGCGACGCCCTGGCCCTGACGGTGCTGGCGGCCGTGCTCGATGGCTACAGCGGTGCGCGGCTGGAGCGTGCGCTGGTGCAGGGCGCCGGGCGAATGGCCGACAGCGCCGGCGCGTCCAATGGCTTGATGGGGCGTGGGCCCCAGGTTTTCATGCTCGATGGTGTGCCGGCCGAGGGTAAAACCGCGCAGCAGGTCGCCGATGCGCTGCGCCAGCAGGTGACGCTGATTGCCCGTGACGGCGTGAGCGAGGCCGAGCTGAACCGTGTCAAAACCCAGTGGGTGGCCAGCGAAATCTACAAGCTCGATTCGGTGTTCAGCCAGGCGCGGGAGCTGGGTTCCCATTGGGTCCTGGGTTTGCCGCTGGATGCCGGCGCGCGCCTGATCGCCCGTCTGCGCACGGTCAGCGGCGATGAGGTCAAGGCCGTGGCGGCCCGCTACTTTGGCGATGACCAGCTCACGCAGGCCACCTTGCTGCCCCAGCCCCTGGATCAAACCCGCCCAGCCCGGGCGGCGGCCCCGGCGCTGCGGCACTGAGCCTCCCTGATGTAATGTGAGCACCCTGGACCTCTGGAACTGACGTGAAAATTGCTACCAAAAAAATAGCTGCCTGCGCAATATTGGCGCTGGCTACAGGCCTTTTTTATCAAGAGTCCGCGAGGGCCGCCATTCCCATCCAGCAATGGAAGGCGTCCAACGGCGCACAGGTCTACCTGGTCGAAAGCCACGCCATCCCGATGGTCGATGTGCAGATTGATTTCGATGCCGGAGGTCGCCGCGACCCGGCCGACAAGGCGGGCCTGGCCAGCGTGACGGCGGCCCAGGCGTCCAGCGGCGTTGCCGCCAGAGGCGCCGAGCCGGGCTTGGACGAAAACGCCCTCGGCGAGGCTTGGGCTGATCTGGGCGCCTCCTTCGGCGGCAGCGCGGGCAGCGACCGCATGAGCTTCGGCCTGCGCTCGCTGAGCGAGCCTGGGCTGCTGGCCAAGGCGGCGCAGCTGGCGGCGCGCCAGCTCGGTGAGCCGGCCTTCCCCGAAGCCATGTGGCTGCGCGACCGCGAGCGCATGGCAGCTTCCATCAGGCAGGCCAACACGCGCCCGTCCACGCTGGCGGGCCGCGCCTATGCGGCGGCCGTCTACGGCAGCCATCCCTATGGCTTCGAGGTGACCGAAGCCACGCTCGCGCGCATCAGCGTGAATGACATGAAGGCGCTGCACCGCAGCCTGGTCGAGCCTTGCCGCGCCAAGATCAGCATCGTGGGCGACGTGACGCGCGCGCAGGCGCAGACGCTGGTGAACACCTTGCTCTCGCGTCTGCGGCTGACCGTCCCGGCACGCTGCGCGCCGCTGCCGCCGGTGGCCGAGGTGGCCCCGCTGGCCGCGGCCGATCTGCGCAATATTCCGTTCGAGTCGGCGCAGGCCCATGTGCTGATGGGCCAGCCCGGTTACAAGCGGACCGACCCCGATTTTTTTGCGCTCACGGTCGGCAACTACATCCTGGGCGGCGGCGGTTTTGTGTCGCGCCTGTCCAGCGAGGTGCGGGAAAAGCGCGGCTTGAGCTACAGCGTCTACAGCTATTTTTCACCCGGCCTGCATGCCGGGGCCTTCACGGTGGGCCTGCAAACCCGGCCGGACCAGGCCAGGCAGGCGGTGGAGGTGGTGCGCCAGGTGATTCAAACCTTTGTGGCCGGCGGTCCGACCGATGCCGAACTCCAGGCCGCCAAGGACAACCTGATCGGCGGTTTCGCCCTGCGCATTGACAGCAACCGCAAGCTGCTCGACAACGTGGCCAATATCGCGTGGAACAAGCTGCCGCTGGACTACCTGGACAGCTGGACGCAGCAGGTGGAGAAGGTCACGGTGGCCGACATCAAGGCGGCGTTTCGTGCCAAGCTGCAGCCTGAAAAAATGGTCACGGTGATTCTGGGAGCCACGCCATGAAAGTCAGCGCCGTCAAACCTGTCAGGCCCGCCAGCCGGGTGCCCGCCAAAGCCGGCCCCCCAATCCAGTCCAGGGGCAAGCCCCGGGGCGAAATCCGCATCATCGGCGGCCAGTACAAGCGCACCAAGCTGCCGGTGCCCGACAAGCCCGGCCTGCGGCCCACGCCGGATCGCGTGCGCGAAACCCTGTTCAACTGGCTGGGCCAGGACCTGACCGGCTGGCGCTGCGTGGATGCCTTCGCCGGCACCGGGGCGCTGGGCTTTGAAGCCGCCTCGCGCGGGGCGGCCGAAGTGCTGCTGTGCGAGCAGGACGCGGGCCTGGTCGTGCAACTCAAGAGCCTGCAGACGAAGCTGCAGGCCGGCATGGTGAAGGTAGAGCGGGGCGACGGCGTGGCCGCGCTCAGGCGGCTGGCCCCCGGCAGCATGCAGCTGGTGCTGCTGGATCCGCCGTTTGAGTCGGCGCTGTTTGAGCCGGCCCTGAAGGCTGCCTCGCAGGCCGTGGCCGACCAGGGCTTTGTCTACCTCGAAGCGCCCCAGGCGTGGAGCCCTGAGGCGCTGGCAGCATGCGGGCTGCAGCTGGTCCGTAGCGGCAAGGCGGGCATGGTGCATTTCCATCTGCTGGGCAAGGCTGGCAGTTTGCCGGGCTGAGCGCTGCGCCCGGCCGCCATGGCCCTGGCCCTGCAACGGGCAGGGGCACCCCGGCGAGGGCGGCTACGGGGCATAATTCCCCCATGTCAACCACGCCGCGCATCGCCGTTTATTCAGGCACCTTTGATCCGTTCACGCTGGGCCACGAGGACGTGGTGCGCCGCGCGGCGGGCCTGTTTGACCAGATCCTCATTGCGGTCGCCGCGGCGCACCATAAAAAAACACTGTTCAGCCTGACAGAGCGCGTCCAGCAGGTGCAGGCCGCTACCAAAAGCATGGCGAACGTGAAGGTGCTGTCGTTTGACGGGCTGATCGTGGATTTTTGTGCGGCCCAGCAGGCCAGTGCCGTGGTGCGCGGCATCCGCAACCTGACGGACTTTGACTACGAAGCGCAAATGGCCACCATGAACCGCAAACTGCTTCCCAGGGTGGAAACGGTGTTTCTGCTGCCCGATGCGCAGCTGGCGTGCATCAGCAGTACGCTGGTGCGCGAAATCAGCAAGCTCGGCGGCGAGGTCGGCCAGATGGTCAGCCCGGCCGTGGCGGCGGCGCTCAAGGCGGTGCATGGGCCCGACGCAGCGAAGGGGGGCTGACCATGGCGCTGATGATTACCGACGAATGCATCAACTGCGACGTGTGCGAGCCCGAGTGCCCCAACCAGGCGATTTACCTGGGCCAGGAAATCTACGAGATCGACCCGCACAAATGCACCGAGTGCGTGGGGCATTTTGACGAGCCCCAGTGTGTGCAGGTCTGCCCCGTGGCCTGCATCCCCCTCAATCCGCAGCACATCGAGAGCCGGGAAACGCTCTGGCAGAAATACCAGCGCCTGCAGGCGGCGCAGCCGCCGGCTGCAGCGGTGGAACCGCGCCTTTTATAAGTCTTTTAGGGTCCCAGCCCTTTGGATACGGGCGCGAGTAGCTATTGAATTTATAGCGAACTGATCTTGCGCACCCGTTCGGGCTGAGGTATCGAAGGATCGGGCTGAGCTTGTCGAAGCCGCGTATGAGTTCACCGCAACGCCCTTTACCACCAGGCCGGGTCTCGCCCCGGCGGGCGAGTTACTTTTCTTTGTCTCGCCAAAGAAACCTAACGAAAAGAAAGGCGACCCTACTGTCTGCGGAGTTTTTGGGGTCAGAGCCCAAATTCGCCGAGCCTATGGCTCGCCCGGAGGGTGCGGTGCCTTGCACCGCAGCGAAATTGGTGTCTGACCCCAATAACTCACCCTGCGGTGCTCGCTTCAGGCGGGGTCCGCGCAAACTCGCTGCGCTCAAACATGCGCGGCCCTTGATCCGCCTGAAGCTCCGCTCCTCAGCGCATACAGAAGGGGGGTGGGGAGAAGTACAAACAGCCAATACCGAAAACCACAAGGACACGCCATGGCGTGTCCTTGTTGGTCTTTGTTTTCTTTGTCTTGGTATTTGCATCCGCTCCACCCCGTCCTGGCTGGGCCGAGCAGCGCAGATGGAGGCGGGATCAGGGCCGCAGTTGTTTGAGCCGAAGGCGAGTTCTGCGGACCCCCGCCGGAGTCGAGCAGCGCAGGTTGAGTTATTGGGGTCAGACACCAATTTCGCTGCGGTGCGTCGCACCGCACCCTCCGGGCGAGCCATAGGCTCGGCGAATTTGGGCTCTGACCCCAAAAACTCCCCAGACTGCGGGTCGCCTTTTCTTTGCTTACTTTCTTTTGGCGAAGCAAAAGCAAAGTAAGTCGCCCGCCGGGGCGAGACCCGGCTTGCTCGCGCGGCAAAGACACTCAGACTATAAATGGCCTCTAGCCCAATAACAACGGGCGCAAGATGCTATAAAAATTATAGCAATTATTCGGCGTCGGGCTTGCGCGGCGGTTTGGGGCGCGGCGGAGCGCTGGTATGAATCAGCATGGTGGCTTTTTCCATCTCGCCGGCCAGCAATGCCGGTACTGCCTTGATGGCGCGGGTGATGCAATCTTCAATCGCCACGCGGTGCTCCTGCGACGGTTTTTTCAGCACCCAGTTGATGACTTCGGCTTTCACGCCCGGGTGGCCCACTCCGATGCGCAGGCGCCAGTAATCGTCGGTACCGAGCTGGGCATGAATGTCGCGCAGGCCATTGTGGCCCGCATGGCTGCCGCCGAACTTGAGCTTGACATGTCCGGGCACGATGTCGAGTTCGTCGTGGGCCACCAGGATTTCTTCGGGCTTGATCTTGAAGAACCGGGCCAGGGCCGCGACCGACTTGCCCGACACATTCATGAAGGTCATGGGCTCGAGCAGCCAGACGGTTTGGCCGTTGACGCTGGTGCGTGCGACCCGGCCATGGAAGTTCTTGTCCAGGGCGGGCTGGACCTTGAGTTCGCGTGCGAGCGCATCGGTCCACCAGAAGCCGGCGTTGTGGCGCGTGGCCTCGTATTCAGGGCCCGGGTTACCCAGGCCAACAAAGAGTTTGATCATGTCGTGTGAGGGGCGTGCAGCGCCCGAAGGGCCTGCCTGATTATCGCGGTATCGCGTGATTCGCGGCCACCATGAAAAACGGCCCACATCCTCTTGCGAGAACATGGGCCGCCGGCCTTTTCAGGCTGATCTTCAGGCGAATGCCGTGCCGTGAAGCTTACTTCTTGGCGGGTGCCTTGGCGGCAGGCTTGGCGCCGGCCTTGGCATCTTTCGCCTCGGCAGGTGCGGCAGCGGCTGCGGGGGCAGCTTCGGCTTCTTCTGCGGTGGCCGTGACGGAAGCCAGCACCGGGTTGTCCTGGGTGCCCTTGGCCGCGAATTTCACGCCTTTGGGCAGTGTGATGTCCTTGACGTGCAGTGAGCTGCCCTTGGTCAGGCCGCTGAGGTCGACGGAGATGAACTCGGGCAGGTCGGCGGGCAGGCAGGTGATGCTCAGATCGGTCAGCACGTGGTTGACCAGGCACAGGTCGGTCTTGACCGCGGGGGAGTTTTCTTCGCCGCTGTAGTGCACAGGCACCTTCATGGTCAGACGAGTCTTGGCGTCAACGCGCTGGAAGTCGATGTGCAGAACCTGTTGCTTGAACGGGTGCATTTGCAGATCGCGCAGCAGCACTTTCTGGGTTTTGCCGCCCAGTTCCATTTCGAGAATGGAGGCGTGGAAGGCTTCTTTTTTAATGGCGTGCCACAGTGCGTTGTGATCGAGTTCGATCAGCGAGGGCTCACCGGTGCCACCGTAAACGATACCGGGCGTACGGCCCGTAATGCGGAGACGGCGGCTCGCACCCGTGCCCTGCTTGGCGCGCTCAAAAGCGACGAATTTCATAATATTCTCCAAAAGAGGTGGACCGCGACCAGTACACCCCGACATCAAAAGGCTGCCCAGACGGGCAGCCGGCTTTTTTGCCTCAGCTCAGAACAAATTGTCCTGGTCCGAGAACAAACTCATGACCGACTCCCCCTTGGCAATGCGCTGTATCGTTTCGGCGATCAGCGGGGCCACGGAGAGCTGGCGAATCTTTTTGCAGGCTTGGGCGTTCTGGCTCAGCGGAATGGTGTTGGTGATCACCACTTCGTCCAGCGCGGCGCCCTGGGCGATGCGGTCAATGGCCGGGCCCGAAAAAATCGGGTGCGTGCAGTAGGCGTAAACCTTCTGGGCGCCGCGCTCCTTGAGCACTTCAGCGGCCTTGACCAGCGTGCCGGCGGTGTCGATCATGTCGTCCATGATCACGCAGTTGCGGCCCTCAATGTCGCCAATCACGTGCATCACTTCAGACACATTGGCCTTGGGCCGGCGCTTGTCGATGATGGCCATGTCGCAGCCCAGCTGCTTGGCCAGCGCACGGGCGCGCACCACGCCGCCCACGTCGGGCGAGACCACGATCAGGTCCTTGTAGTTCTTCTGGCGCAGGTCGCCCAGCAGCACCGGGGACGCGTAAATGTTGTCCACCGGAATGTCGAAAAAGCCCTGGATCTGGTCCGCATGCAGATCCATGGTCAGGACGCGCGACACGCCCACGGCCTGCAGCATGTTGGCCACCACCTTGGCGCTGATCGGCACACGGGCCGAACGCGGGCGGCGGTCTTGCCGGGCATAGCCAAAATAGGGGATGACGGCTGAAATACGCTCGGCCGAGGCACGCTTGAGCGCATCGACCATGATCAGCAGTTCCATCAGGTTTTCGTTGGTCGGCGCGCAGGTGGACTGCACCACAAACACGTCGCGGGCGCGCACGTTTTGCTGGATTTCGACAGTCACCTCGCCATCCGAGAAGCGGCCGACCTGGGCAGCGCCCAGTGAAATGCCCAGGTGCTCGGCGATTTCGGCGGCCATGCTGGGGTTGGCGTTACCGGTGAAAACCATGAAATCGGGATGGTGCGTCTGCATGTGAGGCCCAGTGGGTAGCTAGGGGTTGAACGATGTATGAAGGCAAAAAACGCACTAAAAGCACGGGCGCTCAATACCCGTGCAGCTTTCGTCAGGTCATCATGCCGTGGCTGAACCGGCAAGCACGAGGCCATCAACCGAAGAAACTCTACAGTCTCTGCAGACCAGAGCGCATGCTTTCAAGGCATGGGCCAAAAAAATTTGGCAGGGGTGGAAGGATTCGAACCTGCGCATGCCGGAATCAAAATCCGGTGCCTTAACCAGCTTGGCGACACCCCTACACAGGTTGCCTGTTGAATCTGAAGCCGGCTGAAAATTCAGCCAATTCCAGAGGGCCAACAGGCCACCTATTAATCGTCGCTTGGAAACTCATCAGCGGCGGCTATTTTACCAACCCGCCAGAGGATGCGCCTCCAAATTGCTGCACTTGCGGATTTTCCAGTCGCCGGGAGCTCCCGGCAAATCTGACAAATCAGTGTCATGCAGCGTTTGCGCAAATACAGCACTTCCCGAGCCAGTCATGCGCCCTTGCAGGTGTTGCGCGGAGAGCCAATCGAGCGATTGACCAAGCTGCGGACACAGGCTTTGGGCCACTGGCTGCAAGTCGTTGCGGCCAAATTTGTAAATTTGATCGCTGTTTGCAGCAAAGCCTTGGATTGTAGCAGTTTCTGTATCGCGTTTGAGCGCCGGCGAACTGAAAATCGCCGGGGTCGACAGTCCGAGCGCCGGTTTGACGACCAAAAACCGGGCTGCGGGCAGCGCGATGGGTGTGATCTGTTCACCAATGCCTTCGACCCAGGCATGGCTGCCGCACAGGAAAAACGGCACGTCGGCGCCCAGTGACAGGGCGATCGCCTGCAGCTTCTCAGCCGGCAGGTGCACCCCCCAAAGGCGTTGCAGGGCGAGCAGGCAACTGGCGGCATCGGACGAGCCGCCGCCCATGCCGGCCTGCGACGGAATGCGTTTTTCCAGCCCGATATGCACGCCCAGCGTGGTGCCGCAAGCCGCTTGCAGCGCCCTGGCGGCGCGCACGGCGAGGTCTTCGGCAGGCAGGGCCTCGGTGCCGGCGGCGCCCAGATCGCTGCGGCTGATCTGTCCGTCGCGGCGCAGTTCAAAGTGCAGCGTGTCGCACCAGTCGATCAGCATGAACACTGACTGCAGCAGGTGGTAGCCGTCGGGCCGCCTGCCGGTGATGTGCAAAAACAGGTTGAGCTTGGCCGGTGCCAGCACGTCGTATAGGGCCTTCAGTGGCGGGGTCGTTGCGGGGGCGTGGTGTTTCACAAGGGCATCAGTCCAAAGGTGTCCAAGGGTCAGGAAAGATCAGGAAAGTCGGGAAATCGGCCAGCCGCTTACTGGTCCAGCACCACGCGAAGATCCGCCTGAGGCTGCGGCTCGGTTCGGCGGGCTGAAATGCGCCCCGTGGCCTGCTGGGACAGATCGGCGGTCCAGCCATCGAGCGCGGTGTTGCGGCCTCCCAGCCAGTCAAACAGGGCGGCCACCGGCACGGCCGTGCCGGTGGCTTTTTCCATCAGTTCATTGACCGAGGCAAAGCGCTGGACCTGGTGGCCCGAATTCAAAACGGCCTCGCCGGCAGACCAGTGCAGCACGGCCAGGGTGTTGCCCAGCGGGCTGCTGAGCGTCAACTCGCCGGCGCCGGCATTGCCTTTGAGCTCGAAGCCGGCGGAGAAAAACTGCATGGGTTCGCTGTGCACCTGCAGGCTGAGACGGCCTGTCCAGAGCTCACTCTTGATGCTATTTATGTCTGTAGCCCTTGTTGGATGGGCGCATCCAGCTATTAAAAAAATAGCGAAAGCAAGCCCGAAAACGAGCAGGGCGCGCAGGTGGCAGGCAGTGAGCAAATGAAATCCCCGGCTTAAAACTTCACACGAAGGCGCTTGAGGGTCTCCTGCAGCGTTTCGTTGTCAGGGTTGAGCAACTGGCCTTCTTTCCAGATCGCCAGGGCCTTGTCCCGCTGGCCCAGGCTCCAGAGTACTTCGCCAAAATGCGCTGCAATCTCGGCATCGGGTTTGGCCTTGTAAGCGGCCTCGAAAATTTTGGCGGCCTCGGCCTTGTTGCCCATGCGAAATTCGACCCAGCCCAGGCTGTCGCGGATGAAGGGGTCGGTCGGTGCAAACTCCAGCGCTTTCTGGATCAGCTGGCGCGCCTCGGGCAGGCGAACGCCGCGATCGGCCAAGGAGTAACCCAGGGCGTTGTAGGCGTGGTGGTAGTCGGGCTTGAGCTGCATGACCTGGCGCAGCAGGCGCTCCATTTCCGGCAGCGAACCGATTTTTTCCGCCATCATGGCCTGGTCGTAAAGCAGCTCTGACTCATTGGGGTAGCGCCGGTTGGCATCGGCCAGCAGGTCGTAGGCCGGCCGGTATAGCTTGAGTTCGCGCAGCAGGTTGATTTCAGCTACCAGTTTCATGCGGGCATCGCCGGGGTTGCGCTCGGGCAGCTGGCGAATCAGCTTGCGGCCTTCGGCCAGCTTGCCCTGGCTGGCCAGGATAGAGGCGCGCCGGGTCTGCGCCTGCACCAGGTCCTGGGCATTTTCGATTTTTCCCAACCAGCGCTCGGCGGCGGCAAAGTCCTTGCGCTTTTCTGCAATTTGCGACAGCGACAGGTAGGCCTGCGCCAGGCCGCGGCTGCGCTCGGCCTGGGCCGGTTGCTGCTCGGCCAGCCCGACATAGCGCTCCAGCGAGGTTTGCGCGGGCGCCAGCTGGTTGTCCTGCAACTGCAGCGAGCCCAGCACCAGCCAGCCTTCGGGGTAGTCGGGTTTTTCGCGCGTCACCACCTGCAGTTGCGCGCCTGCCTCGGCGTAGCGCTGGGCATCCAGCAGGCTGCGGGCGTAGCCCATGCGAATTTCCGGTTGGGCTTTGGCATTGCCTTCGATGTATTTTTTAACCAGGCTTTCCGCTTCGGGCAGCTTGGGGTGCATCAGCTCCAGGGCTACCAGGGCCGGGCCTTCGGCGTGCGCATCACCTGCCTGGGCGCGCCGGACGGCTTCGAGGGCGCCCGCGCTGTCGCCTGCCGCCAGCCGCAGACGGGCCACGGCCGTCCAGGCCGCTGTCGCCGTGTCCGGGCTGCTCAAATACCCGGCCAGCGCCTGCTCGACCACTGTCACGGCCAGCTTCTTGTCGCTGGCCCGGGCGTAGGCACGGTGTATGGCCGCCAGGGCTAGCGAGCGCTCGGCCACCGGAGCCAGTTCGATCTCGGTTTTCAGGGGCTCGGCGGTGTCGCTGATGCGGTTCAGTGCAATCAGGATCTGAAGCAGGTAACGGTTGGCGTCGCGGGAAGCGGGCAGTGCCTGTTTCCAGGCCTGCGCGGCTTGCAGCGCCGCGTCACCCGAGCGTGACTGCAGGGCGATCTCGGTCGCGCGCTGGTAAAGCTGGGGGTCCCCGGTTTTGCGGGCGGCGTCCAGAATCAGGGAAAAACCGGCGCCGGGCTCGCCTTCCTGGACGCTGATCTCGCCGAGCAGCAGTTCGTAAAAAAGCTCACCGTCCAGGCGGGATATGGTCTTCTCGTCCGGGGTCTGAGCGCTTGTTGCGCCAGGGTCGGGCAGGCCGGTTTGCGCCAGCACCAGTGGAAGGCCCAACCACAGGCTACCGAGAACACCGATAAGCTTTTTCATCATCAACCCATGATAATTGAAGCATCAGGCCCGCGATGGCGGCCGGAAATTATGTTGTCATCCATGCTGGGAATCCATGCCTGAACTACCCGAAGTTGAAGTGACGCGTCTGAGTTTTGCCGACCGCATTGCCGGTGCCCACATCGCCGTGGTCAGCATGGGCAAGCCTTTGCGCTGGCCCCTGGGGTGCGAGCCCGGGCAGTTGGCAGGCCGGCAGGTGCTGCAGGTGCGGCGGCGCGGCAAGTACCTGCTGCTGGACCTGAGCGAAGGCCTGCTGCTGATCCATCTGGGCATGTCGGGCAGCGTGAGCTTTGGCGCTGGCTTGCCCTTGCCCGGCAAGCATGACCACTTTGAGATGGTGACCAGCCGGGGTACTTTGCGCCTGAACGACCCGCGCCGCTTCGGGGCCGTGGTCTATGCGGCTGGCGAAAACGCCCCGGTGGCGCGCAAGCTGCTGGGCCGGTTGGGGGTGGAGCCGCTCGGTGAGGGGTTTGACGCGGCCGCGTTTCATCAGGCCCTCCAGCAGCGGCAGACCGCGATCAAGCAGGTCTTGCTCGCCGGTGAAGTCGTCGTGGGTGTTGGCAATATTTACGCTTCCGAGGCCCTGTTTCTGGCGGGCATCCGTCCCACGGCCCGGGCTGCCAGCCTGAGCAAACCCCGGGTGGCGTTGCTTCACCGCGCCATTCGGCAGGTGTTGTCACAGGCAGTTACAAAGGGCGGCAGCACCTTGCGGGATTTTTCCAACGCGCAAGGCGAGTCGGGTTACTTCCAGCTGGAAGCCATGGTTTACGACCGCGCCGGCCTGCCCTGCAAAGTGTGTGCAAGCCCGATCAAAAGCATCCGGCAAGGCCAGCGCTCCACTTTTTACTGCATCCGCTGCCAGAAACGGTGAGCGCTACGTAGCGCAGCGGATGGTTCTTTCGAGTGGGCGATGCTATATTGCCAGACCACTCTTGACGCTTACCCATGTCCTTTAACGAACAGTTTGATCAGCACGGCGCCTGGCGCCGCCAGTTTGCCCTGCGCCTGAAGTTGCTCGCCGAGTGGATGAAGGACCATGACCTGCTCGATGCCGCGGTGGAAGAGCGCTTGCGCCAGCTGGAGTCGCAGGTGCGTTCCGACAAGGTCATGGTGGCCTTCGTGGCCGAGTTCTCGCGTGGCAAGTCCGAGCTGATCAATGCGATCTTTTTTGCCGGCTATGGCCGGCGCATCATGCCGGCCAGTGCCGGGCGCACCACCATGTGCCCCACGGAGCTGGGCTATGACGCAGATGTGCCGCCCTGCCTGAGGCTGCTGCCCATTGAAACGCGGCTGCAAACCCAGGCGCTGATGGAATGGCGCATGGTGCCGGAAAAATGGACCCGCGTTGACCTGGACGTGAACGACCCCAAGCAGTTGGCGCAGGCGCTGGAGAAGGTGGCGGAGATTCGCCGGGTGAGCAAGGATGAAGCACGCGCCCTGGGCTTTTGGCACGACGAGAGTCCGGACGACAACCCGCGGGTCGATGCAGACGGCATGATCGAAGTACCCAGGTGGCGCCATGCCCTGATCAATATTGCGCACCCGCTGCTCAAGCAGGGCCTGGTAATCCTCGATACCCCGGGTCTCAACGCCATCGGCGCCGAACCGGAACTGACGGTGAGCCTGATTCCGCAGGCCCACGCCGTGGTCTTCATTCTGGCGGCCGACACGGGCGTCACCAAATCCGACCTGACCATCTGGCGCGAGCATCTGATCACCGAAGGCGACAACACCGAGGCCCGGCTGGTCGTGCTCAACAAGATCGACACGATGTGGGATGCCCTGAGCACTCCCGTGCAGGTGCAGGCGCAAATCAACCGGCAGCGGGTCACCTCTGCCGAGATACTGGGTTTGCCGGAGTCGCAGGTCATTCCGGTATCGGCGCAAAAAGGGCTGGTTGCCAAAGTCAACCGTGACGATGCACTGCTGCAGGCCAGCTGCCTGCCGGCGCTGGAATTGGCGCTGGGCCAGGGCGTGATGGGGCAGCGCCAGAAAATTTTGCGCTCGGCCGTGGCCGGCGGCATTGCCGAGCTGAGGACCGAGGCCGGCCGCGTGATCCACATCCGTCGCCGCGACCTGGCAGAGCAAATGGTTGAGCTGCGTGGTCTTCGGGGCAAAAACGTCACGGTGATCAGGCACATGCGCTCCCGGATCGAGCAGGAGCAGGGCGAGTTTGATACGAGCGGCGCCAAAATCCAGGCCGTCCGCTCGGTACACCTCAAGTTGCTGCGGGAGATGTTCAACCTGCTGGGTACGTCCACCCTCAAGGCCGAACTGGCGCAACTGACCGATGCGCTGAAACAGCCGGGTATCAAACTGGGTGTCAAGAAGGCCTATGGCCAGACCTTTGCGCGTTTGCGCGAGGGGCTGCAGAAAGCCGCAACGACCAGTGGAGAAATCCAGTCCATGCTGACGGCCTCCTTCCGCCAGCTCAATGCCGAATTCGGTTTTTCTCTGCAGGCCCCCACAGAGCCCGAATTGATCAACTATGCGAACGACCTGGAGCAGATCGAACGCAGTCACCTGCAATACCTGGGGGTGGCCAATGTGCTGAAACTGGCCCAGCCGGAGTTCACGGAACGGCTGGCGCGTGCGCTGGCTACCCGTCTGCGGGTGGTTTACGAGTCAGCGCTCAACGAGGTGGAACTGTGGAACAAATCAGCCGCCTCCCAACTCGACGCCCAGTTGCGGGAACGCCGACGCAATTTTGGACGCCGGCTGGAAGCGATTGAGCGCATCCAGCAGGCGGCCTCCGGCCTGGATGAGCGCATCAGCGAAATCGGCGATCAGGAAAACGTCCTCAACGAGCTGGACCACAAGCTGGCTGAACTGACCTCACACCTGGTGGGCGCGCCATTGCCCCAGAAAAAAGCGCAGGAGCCTCAGTTGGACGCTACGGAGCCCATGGCCTTGAGCCAGGTGGCTTGAGGGCGTGTATGCGGTTGCTGCCATAGCCGGCCCTGAAGCCGTCATCAAGCCCGCCCGGGGCCATTCCGACGATCCGATGCAGGCGGTCCCGCCAGGGTTTCCAGACGCCATTGTTCGCTGGCAGAAAAAGCATGGCCGCAACAGCCTGCCCTGGCAAAACACGCGTGACCCTTACCGGGTCTGGCTGTCCGAGATCATGCTGCAGCAGACCCAGGTGGTCACGGTGCTGGATTACTACGCCCGGTTCCTGCAGCGGTTTCCAACGGTCGGCGATCTGGCCGCTGCCGCGCAGGATGAGGTGCTGGCCTTGTGGAGCGGCCTGGGTTACTACAGCCGTGCGCGCAACCTGCATCGCTGTGCCCAGGAGGTCATGGCGTGCCATGGCGGGCAGTTTCCTCGCACGGCCGAGCAGCTTCAGACCTTGCCGGGCATTGGGCGCTCAACGGCTGCCGCGATTGCATCGTTTTGTTTTGCCGAGCGTGTGGCCATTCTGGATGGCAATGTCAAACGCGTCCTGACGCGGGTGCTCGGTTTTTCGGCGGACCTGGCCCAAAGTGCCCACGAGCGGCAGCTCTGGGCGTTGGCGGCCCACATGCTGCCCAAGCGCCAGCTTGCCGATGCGATGCCGCGCTATACGCAGGGCTTGATGGATCTGGGGGCCACGATCTGTTCTCTTCGCCAGCCGCAGTGCGCGGTTTGCCCGGTGCAGGCCATGTGTCAGGGTTTGCGGACGGGAGAGCCCGAAAAATACCCTGTCAAAACCCGCAAACTCAAACGCAGTTCGCAAGCGCTCAGCCTGCTTTGGGCGCAGAGACCGGATGGGTCGGTCTGGCTGGAGCGGCGTGCCACCCCCGGCATTTGGGGCGGGCTGTATTGCCTGCCGGTGTTTGACAGCGAAGCGGACCTGTGCGCGGCTTTGCCCCAGCGCCTGCGTGCCAGGCTGGAGCCGCTCCAGCCCTTTGTGCATGTGTTGACGCACAAGGATTTGTACTTGTCGCCGGTCCTGGTCGGGTTCTCTGAAAAGCAGGCCATGCCATCGGCGCTTTCAAAGCCGGCGTTCGGTGGCGCCTGGTTTGGCCCGCAGACATGGCCGGAGCTGGGTTTGCCGGCACCGATCAGAAAACTGCTGATGCAGGGACGGATCAGTTAAAGAGAAAAAGAGAAGGGCGAGACGTCGCCATCAGCCGGCAGCGTCCAGTTCGCGGTGGCGTTTCAGGGTGGCCCATTGCTGGCCAAACACCTGGGCCAGCCTTTCCACCAGGTACACCGAGCGGTGCTGGCCGCCTGTGCAGCCGATGGCCACGGTGACATAGCTGCGGTGATCCCGTACCAGTGCCTCCAGCCAACGGTTGATGAACTGTTCAATGTGATGGAGCATGTCATTCACCTCGGGATGGGCGCCCAGGAAGTTGGCCACGGCTTCATCCCGGCCTGTCAGGTCCCGCAGCCCCGATTCGTAATGCGGATTGGGCAGCATGCGCACGTCAAACACATAGTCGGCATCCATGGGGACGCCCCGCTTGAATGCAAATGATTCGAACACCAGGGTCAGCTGCGTGGTGGGCGCTGAAATCAGTGACTTGACGTAGCCCTGCAACTGCGAGGACCGGATCATGCTGGTGTCCAGGACATGGGCCTGCTCGCGCATGTCACTTAGCAATTCGCGCTCCAGCTCGATGGCATCCACCAGCGCCCGGCGTTGGTCGGAGGCGTCTCTTCGGGACAGGGGGTGCAGTCTGCGGGTTTCGGAAAACCGGCGCACCAGTGTTTCGGTATTGGCGTCCAGAAACAGGGACTGGACCACCACGCCCTGTGCGCGCAGTTGCAGCAGCTGCTGGGGGATCAGTGGCAGCGAGGTGCCGCTGCGCGCGTCCATGGCAATGGCCACCTTGCTGGCGCCGTGCTGCTGCTCCAGCGCCACGAAAGAGGTCAGCAAGGCGGGGGGCAGGTTGTCGACGCAGTAGTAACCGGCATCTTCCAGCGCATGCAGGGCCACCGACTTGCCGGATCCCGACATGCCGGTGATCAGGACCATTTCCAGCGCGGTGGTGCTCATCGGCCCAGCATCTCCTTGGCGTGCGCCAGCGTCGTGCCGGACAGATGCTCGCCGCCGAGCATGCGGGCAATTTCGGCGACACGCGGTTCACCATGAACCAGCGCCACGGTGCTGGCGGTGGTGCCTTTTTCCGCCCGTTTGGCCACCACGAGGTGCTGGTCGGCACAGGAGGCGACTTGGGGCAAATGCGTCACTGCCATGACCTGGCGGTCCTTGCCCAGCTGTTTCATCAGGCGGCCTACGGTTTCAGCCACGGCGCCACCCACGCCGGAGTCCACTTCGTCAAAAATCAGTGTTTGCGCCTGCCCCAACTGGCTGGTCGTGACGGCAATGGCCAGCGCGATGCGTGACAGCTCGCCGCCCGAGGCCACTTTGCCGACCGGGCGCGGGGTGGTGCCGCTGTGGCCGGCGACCAGAAACTCGGCCTGTTCCAGCCCGTGCTGGGCCGCCTGCGCCAGTTTGTTGAGGGCCACTTCAAACTTGCCGCCCTGCATGCCCAGCCCCTGCATCGCCTGGGTGATGGCCTTGGCCAGCGAGGGGGCTGCTTTGGTGCGGGTTTTCGAAATCAGCCGGGCCTCTTCAAGATAAGCGGTTTGGGCAAGATTTTCGGCCTGCTCGAGCGTGGCCAGATCTGCCGCCTCATCGAGTTTTTGCAAATCGCTGCGCCAGGAGGCCAGCAGTTCGGGCAATTCCGCAGGGCTGCGCTTGTAGCGCCTTGACAGGCTGATCCACAGTGACAGGCGCTCGTCGAGCTCGTTCAGGCGCTGGGGCTCCAGCTCGGCGTGCCGGGCGTAACCATGCAGCGAGTGCACGGTGTCTTCGGCTTGTGCCAGTGCGCTGCTTAAAACCTCCGCCAGGGCCGTGAACTGGGGCTCGATAGGGGCCTGGTTTTGCAATGCCGCCAGTGCCTTGCCGAGCAGCCCGCAGGCGTTTTCTTCAGACTCCTGCAGCGCGTCCAGTGCGGTCTGCACCGCGTCGCGCAGGGCTTGCGCGTTGGACAGACGGCTGTGCTGCACATTGAGTTCTTCCCATTCATCGGCGCCCGGTGCCAGCTTGTCCAGCTCGCCAATTTGCCAGGCCAGGCGCTCGCGCTCACGTTGCAGGCTGTCCTGGGCGTCGCGGGCATCCGACAGTGTTTTTTGTGTCTGGCGCCAGTGCTGCCAGTGCTGTGTCAGGGTCTGGGTGGACAGGCCGGCATAGGCATCGAGCAAACCCCGCACCGCATCGGGCCGCGTCAGGCTTTGCCAGGCATGCTGGCCATGAATGTCCACCAGCAGATCGGCGATGTCCCGCAGCTGTGTGGCGGTTGCCGGGCTGCCATTGATCCAGGCCCGGCTCTTGCCCTGCGCATCGATCGTGCGGCGCATCAACAAGTCGTCACCGGCAGAAAACCCGGCCTGTTCCAGCCAGTCCAGCAGGGTGGCCGGGCAGTCAAATTCGGCGCTGATTTCGCAGCGCGGGGCGCCCTCGCGAACCACACCCGCATCGGCGCGTGCGCCCAGAACCAGCTGCAAGGCATCGATCAGGATGGATTTGCCGGCGCCTGTTTCTCCGGTGAGTACGGTAAAGCCATGCTCCAGATCCAGCGTCAGTTCATGAACAATGACAAAGTCGCGCAGGGTGATACTTTTAAGACTCATACAGCAGACTCATGGGCACGCGTCACGCGCCGCCTTCATTCCAGTGGAGTTTTTTGCGCAAGGTATCAAAATAGCTCCAGCCTTTGGGGTGCAAAAAGCACATCTGGTGTTCCGAGCGCCGAACGGTAATCCGGTCGCCGTGCAGCAGGCTGGCCAGCGACTGCATGTCAAAGTTGGCGCTGGCGTCTCGGCCTGCGACGATTTCAACCGTAATTTCTCCGCTGTCCGAGAGGACGATGGGCCGGTTGGACAGGGTGTGAGGGGCAATCGGCACCAGCACCCACCCGGCAATGGAAGGGTGCAGCAAAGGCCCGCCAGCCGACAGGGCATATGCCGTCGAACCGGTAGGCGACGCGATGATCAGGCCGTCTGCACGCTGGTTGGCCACAAAACGGCCATCCACTTCCACACGAAGCTCCACCATGCCGGACGTCGCGCCACGATTGACCACGACATCGTTCATTGCGGTGGCATTGAAAACGCAGCGGCCATCACGAACCACCTTGGCCTGCATGATCCAGCGGCGATCTTCTTCAAACTCGCCGCGCAGCATCGGCTCGAGCGTCTCCGGGTAATCTTCAAACGCAATGTCGGTGATGAAGCCAAGCCGGCCCTGGTTGATGCCGATGAGCGGCACGCCAAACTGGGCCAACTGCCGGCCGATGCCCAGCATGGTGCCGTCGCCCCCCATGACCAGGGCCAAATCGCAATGGGCGCCTATCCCTGCGACGTCGAGGATGGGGTGCTGAGTCAAACCTGTGTTGCTGGCGGTGTCTTTTTCAATGGCTACATCGCAGCCCTGCGCGTTCAGAAAGTGCGCAAGATCCTCCAATGCAGAGCGGGAGCCCTGGGCGTGGTACTTCCCGATCAGTGCGACATGGCGGAATTGCGACTTCATCGGTAAATTACATCACAACATTCGCTTCAAGCTTCGTAGAATGTTGTCATGCTTGATGATCGTTCGAGGTTGTTGTTAAAAGCGCTGGTAGAGCGCTATATCGCTGACGGGCAGCCGATAGGCTCACGCACGCTTTCCAAGGCCTCCGGGCTGGAACTCTCACCCGCCACGATACGCAATGTCATGAGCGATCTGGAGGAGCTGGGCCTGATCGTCAGCCCCCACACCTCCGCCGGCCGTATTCCCACGGCCAAGGGCTATCGCCTCTTCGTGGACACCATGCTGACCATGCAGCGGGACCAGTTCCCGGCGGTCGGCGCCATGGCCGCGCCACGGCTGGCGCCCGACCAGCCGCAGAAAGTCATCAGCAATGCGGCCCAGATGCTGTCAAACCTGTCCCAGTTTGTCGGGGTGGTGATGGCGCCGCGCCGCACCTCGGTCTTCCGGCATATCGAGTTTTTGCGGCTGTCCGAGAAACGTTTCCTGGTCATCATTGTGTCGCCTGATGGCGATGTGCAAAACCGGGTCATCTTTACCGAGACCGACCATACCCAGACGCAGCTGATCGAGGCCGCCAATTTCCTGAATTCGCACTACGCGGGCATGGCCATTGAAGAAGTGAGGGAGCGCCTGCAGCACGAGGTGGAGGCCCTGCGCGGCGAAATCGCCTCGCTCATGCAGGCCGCCGTTCAGGTCAGCTCGGAGGCGATTGAGTCCCGCGATGAGCTTGTGATTGCCGGAGAGCGCAATTTGCTGGCGGTGAGTGATTTTTCCGGCGACATGGGCAGTTTGCGCAAGCTGTTCGACCTGTTTGAACAAAAAGCCCAGCTCATGCGCCTGCTCGACGTCTCCAGCCGGGCCGAAGGGGTGCGTATTTACATTGGTGGTGAAAGCCAGGTCATTCCTTACCAGGAGCTCTCCGTTGTGACTGCACCTTATGAGGTCGATGGCCAGGTCGTCGGGACGCTGGGCGTGATCGGGCCCATGCGCATGCCCTATGAAAAAATGATCCAGATCGTTGACATCACCTCCAAACTGGTGAGCACGGCCCTCAGCCATAGCAAGTAGCCCCTTACAATCTCGGGTGTGAACGGGGGGCGTTAGCTCAGTTGGTTAGAGCAGAGGACTCATAATCCTTTGGTCGTTGGTTCAAGTCCAACACGCCCTACCAGTGGATAGCTTGTAAATAGGTTATAATTCGAGGCTTAGCGGCTGTAGCTCAGTTGGATAGAGTACTTGGCTACGAACCAAGGGGTCGTGGGTTCAATTCCTGCCAGCCGCACCACACTGAAAAGCCTGCAACGAAAGTTGCAGGCTTTTTCTTTTTTCCGGGTGTATTCTTGGTATGCCATGAGCAAAGCTTTCACCAAAGAAACCGACGCTGACGACGAGGAACTGGCCCTGCCGCCGCTGCCTGCCGGGAGTAAAAACTACATCACTCCGGGAGGCTATGCGCGCCTGCGCGCCGAATTGCTGGACCTGATCGACAACGAACGCCCCAAAGTCGTTGAAATTGTCCATTGGGCGGCCAGCAATGGGGACCGGTCTGAAAACGGCGACTATCTCTATGGCAAGAAACGGCTGCGTGAAATTGACCGGCGTATCCGGTTTCTGACGAAACGGCTTGAAATCGCCGAAATGACCGATCCTTCGGTGCATCACGGCGAAGACCAGGTGTTTTTCGGCGCTACTGTCAGCTACGTGGACGGCAACGGGACCGAGCGTACGGTCACCATTCTCGGTATTGATGAAGCGGACACGGCACTGGGCCAGATCAGCTGGATATCGCCTGCGGCGCGAGCACTGCTGAAGGCGCGGGTGGGCGATGAGGTCAACCTGGTCACGCCCCAGGGCGTGCAGGTGCTCGAGGTGCTGAGGGTCGACTATCCCGCACCCGATGCGGCGGCGCACTGACGGTAGTCATTTTCCCGCCCTATCCTTCGATGGGCTCAGGGCAAGCGGAACCATGAAAAGCCTGAGGGCCACCGAGCGCAGCGAAGGGCCGCCCCGAGCAAGCTCAGCCCCCTCGGGGGCATCCTTCGATACCTCAGGATGAACGGGGGAGTGTGAAAAGCGTGGGGGCCCTCTACCCCGCAGGCTTGATGCGCTGCACGCGCAAAACCGAGGGCGTGCGTTTGATGCTGCGCAGGACCGCGGCCAGGTGGATGCGGTCACGGACCGCAATGCCGAAGCGCAAATCCGTGGCATCGAGTGTCGGCTCATTCCCCATGTCCACATGGGTGATGTCGGCTTCGGTGCTGGCCAGTGCCGCGGCAACGCGCGCCAGCACGCCCTTGCCGTTGGACACGGTGACCAGCAGGCCGGTCTCGAATGTCCGGACCGGTTCATCCGACCAGTCCACGGCGATAAACCGCTCGCTGTCGCGGTGCTGAAGCCGCTTGGCGACCGCGCAATCATCGGTGTGAACCACCAGGCCTTCTCCGCGACCCAGGTAGCCGACAATGCCGTCGCCCGGGATGGGTCGGCAGCAGGGGGCAAACTGCACCGAGGCGCCTTCGCTGCCGTCCAGCACCAGCGCGCCCTGGGACACGGATTCATGGGCGGTAAAACGCTCCCGGCTCATCAGCAGGGCATCGGGTTTTTCGCCCGTCTCGGCGAGCAGGGTCACGATGCGTTTGGCCACCATGCTGGCAATGCGTTTGCCAAGGCCGATATCGGTGAGCAAGTCAGTTCGCGACCGGTTGCCGGTAAAGCGGAGGATTTTTTCCCAGGTGGCGTGATGGGCTTCGTCGTCTTCGGGCAGGCGCTCCCACACTATGCCTTCGGCCCGCAGTGCCTGGGCCAGCATTTTTTCGCCCAGCTCCTGCGATTCGGCCAGCGCCATGGTTTTCAGGTAATGGCGGATCTTGGAGCGGGCCCTGCCGGTACGGACAAAACCCAGCCAGCCCGGATTGGGGCTGGAGATGGAGGCGGTGATGATTTCAATCACGTCACCGTTGTGCAGTTCGGAGCGCAGCGGCACCTGTTCGCCATTGACCTTGGCGGCGACCGCCCGGTGCCCCACATCGCTGTGAATCGCGTAGGCGAAATCGACAATCGTGGCGCCGCGGGGCATGGCCATGATCTGGCTCTTGGGCGTGAACACGTAAACGGCATCCGGGAACAGGTCGATCTTGACGTGGTCCCAGAACTCGGCGGCGTCGCGCGTTTCATGCTGGATATCGAGCAGGGACTGCAGCCACTGCGCCCCCAGGCGCTGCGAGGCGTCGCCTTCCGGGTCCGTGGCCTTGTAGAGCCAGTGCGCGGCAACGCCGGACTCGGCCACCACATGCATGGCTTCCGTGCGCATCTGGAACTCGATGTTGGTGCCGAACGGGCCTACCAGGGTGGTGTGCAGCGACTGGTAGCCATTGATTTTCGGAATTGCAATGTAGTCCTTGAATTTGCCGGGCAGGGGCTTGTACAGCTGGTGCAGCACCCCCATGGCGGTGTAGCAGGTTGTCAGGTTGTCAACCAGGACGCGAAAGCCATAGATGTCAGTGACCTGGGCGAAGGACAGGTGTTTTTCATCCATCTTGCGGTAGATGGAGTACAGCGCCTTTTCACGCCCGTAGATGTGGACCGCAATGTGGGCGTTGGCAAATGCCTGTTCGACCTCGTTTTGGACCCGCTTGATCACATCGCGCCGGCGGCCGCGCGCGCGCAGCAGGGCTTTTTCCAGGGTGACGTAGCGCCAGGGGTGCAAATGCCGGAAGGACAGGTCCTGCAGCTCCCGGTACGTGGTGTTCAGGCCCAGCCGGTGAGCGATCGGGGCATAAATATCGAGTGTTTCGCGCGAAATGCGTGCCCATTTGGCGCGCGGGACATCGCCGAGCGTGCGCATGTTGTGGGTGCGGTCTGCCAGCTTGACCAGAATGACGCGCACATCGCGCGCCATGGCCAGCAGCATTTTCCGGAACGACTCCGCCTGGTTTTCTTCGCGGGTGTTGAATTCCAGCTTTTCCAGCTTGGTCAGCCCGTCCACCAGCTCGGCCACCGGGGCGCCAAAACGCTCGATCAGCTCCGGCTTGGTGACGCCGCAATCCTCGATCGCATCATGCAGCAGCGCGGCCATCAGCGCCTGGGCGTCCAGTTTCCATTCGGCGCACTGCTGGGCGACCGCAATCGGGTGGGTGATGTAAGGCTCACCGCTGTTGCGCAGCTGGCCCAGATGGGCCTCGTCGGCAAAACGGTAGGCGCGGCGGACGCTGTCGACGTCGGCCGCGCTCATGTAGTCGAGCCTGGCCGTGAGCGCGGCAAAGCTGGCTGCCGCTGCATTGGCGGCTGCCGGGGTCGACTTGCTGGTGTGGGTGGGCGAAAGCAGGGCGCTCATCCCTTAAATGTATCCCGGGCCGGGGAAAACATGCAAAAAACGGGTTTTTTAGGGGCTGGAAACGAAAAAGCACCGCCGGGCGGTGCTTTTGACAGGGGGTGCGAACCGGCTCAGCTAGGCACTTTTTTGAGCATTTCCAGGCCGATTTTGCCGTCGGCAATCTCGCGCAGGGCGGTCACGCCAGGCTTGTTTTTGCTTTCAATTTTGGCGGCATGGCCCTGGCTGAGCATGCGGGCACGGTAGGTGGCCGCCAGCACCAACTGGAAACGGTTGGGGATTTTTTCGAGGCAATCTTCGACAGTAATGCGGGCCATGGTGAACTCCGGTGGGGAAAACTTAAGAAATTTGCAGGGCCTGGAAGGTTTCAGCGCGTGCACGTCGCTGCGCCGCAAACTTCAGCCGTTGGGCATGAACAATGGTTTTCAAGTCGAAAACGGCACGTTCAAATAACTCATTGATTATAACGAAGTCGAATTCATGGGCCTGGGCCATCTCGGTGGCGGCGTTTTTCAGGCGCAGCTCAATCACTTCCGCCGTGTCTTCGCCCCGCCGCTGCAGGCGCGCGCGCAGCTCTTCCCAGCTGGGTGGGAGGATGAAGATCAGCACCGCATTGGCAAAAATCTTCTTGATGTTGATGGCGCCCTGAAAGTCGATTTCCAGAATCACGTCGGCGCCGTGGGCGATCCGGTCCTCGATGGTTTGCCGCGAGGTGCCGTAGCGGTGCCCGTGTACATGGGCCCACTCCAGAAACGCATCGCGCTGGACCATGCCATCGAACTCTTCAGGCGACAGGAAAAAATATTCCCGCCCGTGCTTTTCCTGGCCGCGCGGCGGGCGCGTGGTGTGCGAGACCGAGGGCTGAACGCGGGAGTCCAGCTCCATCAGGGCCTTGACGAGGCTGGACTTGCCAGCGCCGCTGGGCGCCGCTACTACAAACAGGTTTCCGGGGTAGTCCATGTCGGTTGTGCGTGGATAGCTATCAATTTAATAGTGAATAAAGGCAAAAAGCGTCACCTGGTCACTCAATATTCTGCACCTGCTCGCGGATCTGCTCGATCAGCACCTTCATGTCCACGGAAATGCGGGTCAGCTCCAGGGCCGCTGACTTGGAGCCCAGTGTATTGGCTTCGCGGTGCAGCTCCTGGATCAGGAAGTCCAGCCGTTTGCCCATTTCACCGCCGCCTGCCAGCAGCCGGTCAATCTCGTCCAGATGGGAGGACAGGCGCGTGATTTCCTCGGCCACATCAATCCGGATCGCAAACGCCGTGGCCTCCGTCAGCGCGCGGTCCTGGGCGGCTTCCGGCAAGGCGGTGTTGTCGGTCAGCGCCATGGCTTCTTTCCAGCGTTCCAGAAAGCGCGCTTTTTGCTGCTCCACCAGCTTGGGCACCATGGGCACCGCCAGTTGGGCCAGGACGCGCAACTGCGCGGTGCGGTCCAGCAGCATCTGCGCCAGTCGGGCGCCCTCCCGCTCACGGGCCGACAGCAGCTCTTTCAGCGCTGTTTTGGCCAGCTTGAGCAGCTCTTCGCTGCGGTCATGGGGCTTGGTATCTTCGCTGCTGGCGATTTTGAGGATATCGGCCACGCTCAAGGCGGGGGCTTGGGGCAGCCAGGCCTTGATGCTGTCTTCGAGGGCGCCCAAGCGCTGCAGGGTGGCGGTTGTTGGCGGCCGCAGTGTGCTGGCCGAACTGTTGTCCAGCGCCACCCGCAGCTCAATCTTGCCGCGCTTGAGCTTGCCGGTCAGCAGCTCGCGCAAGGCGGGTTCGGTTTGCCGCAGCTCATCGGGCAGACGGAAGGCCAGATCCAGAAAACGGCTGTTCACCGAGCGGATTTCGACGCCCAGCCGGGAGCTGGCGGCGGCATCCGTTTCAGTGGGCAGCGCCGTGCTGGACTGCACGGTTGCATAACCCGTCATGCTGTAAACTGACATTTAGTAATACGCTTTTCGCAAAGAAAACCAGGTAAATAAAACCAGACTGGGTGACCTTGTCACTCTGGTTCGTCCCAAATTATGTCAAAGGTCAAGCCGGCGCCACTGCCACCCGATACCGTCATTGGCGGCTACCGCGTTGTGCGCAAGCTTTCAGCGGGCGGCTTTGGGGTAGTTTACTTGGCTGTCGACAACGAAGGCCAGCAGGTTGCCATCAAGGAGTACCTGCCATCGTCACTGGCGAGCCGTTCGCCGGGAGAATTGTTGCCGCAGGTGCAGCCTGACAAGCTGTCGCTATACCGTCTGGGGCTTAAAAGCTTCTTTGAGGAAGGCCGCTCGCTCGCCCAGATTTCGCATACCTCGGTCGTGAGCGTGCTCAACTTCTTTCGCGAGAACGAGACCGTGTACATGGTCATGAATTACCTGGAGGGCGGAACCCTGCAGGACTTCATCATCACCGCGCGCGAGCTTAAAAAACAGAAGGTGTTCCGCGAGTCGACCATCCGCTCCCTGTTTGATGAAATCCTGCGCGGCCTGCGCATCGTGCACCAGCACAAGATGCTGCACCTGGACATCAAGCCCGCCAACATCTTCGTCACCGACGACAACCGGGCCGTGATGATCGACTTTGGCGCAGCGCGCGAGGTCTTGAGCAAGGAAGGCAACTTCATCCGGCCGATGTACACCCCGGGGTTTGCGGCGCCTGAAATGTACCGCCGCGATTCGTCGATGGGCCCCTGGACCGACATCTATGCCATTGGCGCCTGCATTTACGCCACCATGCAGGGCTATCCGCCCAACGATGCACCGCAGCGTCTGGAAAAAGACCGGCTGTCGCTGGCGCTGTCCCGTTTGCGGGGAGTGTATTCCGACAATCTGATCGAGGTGGTCGAATGGTGCATGTCCCTTGATCCGCTGTCGCGGCCCCAGTCGGTGTTTGCCCTGCAAAAAGAGCTGAGCCGCGAGGGCGAACGCCGCTATACCAAGCTCACGGTCAGCGAAAAAGTCCGCCTCCAGTTTGACAACATGGTGTCTGACACCAAGAAAACCGCGCGTAAAGCCACCGGCTTTGCGACCAAATTCAAATGAAATTCTCAGTCTTTCAGGTCAGTCGCAGGGGTGGGCGCGAGAAAAACGAAGACCGCATGGGCTATTGCTACACGCGCGAATCGGGCTTGTTCGTGCTGGCCGATGGCATGGGGGGCCATCCTGAAGGCGAAGTAGCGGCCCAACTGGCGCTGCAGACCATTTCTGCGCTGTACCAGAAAGAAGCCCGTCCGGTCATCAAGGACACGGTCGAATTCCTCTCATCGGCACTGCTGGCCGCGCACCACCAGATCATCCGTTACGCCAGTGAAAAAGGAATGCTCGACACCCCCCGGACCACGCTGGTGGCCGCCATCCTGCAGGGCACCGGCGCGACCTGGGTGCACTGCGGCGATTCGCGCCTGTACGTGGTGCGCGAAGGAGAACTGCTGACGCGCACGCGCGACCATTCCTATCTGGAGCAACAAAATGCCGGCGTGATCCGGCTGGAGCGCATCAACCGCAATATCCTGTTCACTTGCCTGGGCTCGCCGACCAAACCGGTGTTTGACGTGACCGGGCCCGTGGTGTTGCAGCAGGGTGACAAAATCATGCTTTGCTCGGACGGTCTCTGGGGCAGCCTGAGCGACGATGAGATTGTTCGCCAGCTGGCCGGCTCCGGCGTGTCCGATGCGGTGCCCGAGCTGGTGGAGCATGCGCTGCGCAATGGGGGCGAACACGGCGATAATGTGACGGTGCTGGCCATGGAGTGGGAAACGCCGGATGCGTTTGAGTCCACCCGCGGCATTTCCACCGACAGCATCATGGACGGCGTATTTGCCTCCACCATTCAGGCCGGTGTGCTCGACACTGCGGTGGACGAGCTGGATGACGCGGCCATTGAACGCTCGATCGCGGAAATCAACGAAGCCATACGACGTTCTGCCGCCCGAAAACCCTGAGCCCAGATTGGGTTTAGTCGCCGCCTGCGCAGCTGTTTGTTTTATCTTGTCTTGCCGGTCCGGCATTTCTTCGCCAGAAAGCTTTTTCACCATGAATCCATTGATCCGAAGCGGCGGCCGTGCCGCCGATGAACTGCGCCCCGTGCGCATCACGCGCCACTACACCGTCCATGCCGAAGGCTCGGTGCTGATCGAATTCGGCGCCACCAGGGTGCTGTGCACGGCCTCGGTCGAAGAAAAAGTGCCCGGCCACAAAAAAGGCAGCGGCGAGGGCTGGGTCACCGCCGAATACGGCATGCTGCCCCGGGCCACCCATACGCGCAGCGACCGCGAGGCCGCCCGCGGCAAGCAAAGCGGGCGCACCCAGGAAATCCAGCGCCTGATTGGCCGCTCGCTGCGCGCCGTGTTTGACCTGAAGAAACTGGGTGAGCGCACCATTGCCCTGGACTGCGACGTGATCCAGGCGGATGGGGGCACGCGCACGGCGGCCATCACCGGCGCCTTCGTGGCCGCGCAGGACGCGGTGAGCAAGCTGCTGGCCGAAGGCAAGCTCAAGGAGTCGCCTATCCACGGCCACGTCGCCGCGATTTCGGTCGGCATTGTGCAGGGCACGCCGATGCTGGATCTGGAGTACGTGGAAGACGTCGACTGCGACACCGACATGAACGTGGTGATGACCGGCGCCGGCCACTATGTCGAGGTGCAGGGCACCGCCGAGGGCGCTGCTTTTTCACGCCAGGAAATGGACGCCTTGCTCGTGCTGGCCGAAAAAGGCATCAGTGAGCTGGTGGCACTGCAGGAAAAATCGCTATCAAATTAATAGCTGATTGCGCGCAACTATCAAGGGCTACGGCCGTTTTTCATGAAAATCGTACTCGCATCCAACAACCCCGGCAAGCTGGCGGAGCTGCAGGCCATGCTGGCGCCATTGGGCGTTGAGCTGCTGTGCCAGGGGGACCTGGGCATTCCCGAGGCGGAGGAGCCGTTTCGCACCTTTGTCGAAAATGCGCTCGCCAAAGCGCGCCATGCCTCGCGGCTTTCCGGCTTGCCGGCGCTGGCGGACGATGCCGGCTTGTGCGTGGAGGCGTTTGGCGGCTTGCCCGGGGTGGACACCGCGTTTTACGCCACGCAGTTTGGCTACGCCAAAAGCGATGACAACAATGTCCGGGCCCTGCTCGAGCAGATGGCGGGCATCGCCAACCGGCGTGCGGCCATGGTCAGCACCCTGGTGGCGCTGCGTTCCGCGCAAGACCCCGAGCCGCTCATTTCGGTGGGCCGCGTGACCGGTGAAATTGCGCGGGAGCCCGCCGGCAGCAACGGTTTCGGCTTTGACCCGGTGATGTTCATCCCCGAGTTTGGCAAAACCTTTGCCCAGCTCCCGGTAGAGCTTAAAAATGCCAACAGCCACCGGGGCCGGGCGACGCGCCAGATGATGGACCTCATGCGCGAGCGGTGGTGGACATGACTCACCCCGTTGCCTGGCGCACTTCGTGTCGCGGCCTCCCCCTCAAGGGGCGACACCAGCGGCCCGGCACAGCCGGTTCCGCGGTGTCCGCTGGCCTGAACTGCGACCGTTGCATGGTGCCACCGCTGCCACATGGATTTATTGACTGAGCCGATCGTGAAAGACATTCAGCACTACATGCGTGAGGGGACGCTGCAGCTGGCCGCCTTGCCGCCGCTGTCGCTGTATGTGCACTTGCCGTGGTGCCTCAAAAAGTGCCCTTACTGCGATTTCAATTCGCATGAAGTCAGTGGCGAGATGCCCGAGCAGCGCTACCTGGACGCGCTCATGGCCGATCTGGAGGCCGCCTTGCCGCTGATCTGGGGCCGCATGGTGCACAGCATTTTTATCGGCGGCGGCACGCCCAGCCTGTTTTCACCGCAGGCGATTGACCGCCTGCTTGCCGGCATCCGGGCGCGGCTGCGGCTGGAGCCGGATTGCGAGATCACGCTGGAGGCCAACCCCGGGACCTTTGAAAAAGACCGCTTCCGCGCGTTTCGCAGCGCGGGCGTGACGCGGCTATCTGTTGGCGTGCAAAGCTTTGACGACCAGCACCTCAAGGCCCTAGGCCGTGTGCATGACCGGGCGCAGGCCATTGCGGCGGTGGAAGAGGCGGCGCAGGCGTTTGACACCTTCAACCTCGACATCATGTACGCGCTGCCGGGCCAGACGCTGGCCAATCTGGAGCAGGATCTGCGGCAGGCACTGGCCTTGCAGCCCCCCCATATCTCCATTTACCACCTGACGATTGAGCCCAACACCTACTTCGCCAAGTTTCCGCCGGTGATCCCCGAGGAAGATGCGGCCTACGCCATGCTGGACCGCATCACCGAACTGACGGAGGGCGCCGGGCTGCAGCGTTATGAGGTTTCAGCCTTTGCCAAGCCCGGCCACCGCTGTTTTCACAACCTCAATTACTGGCAGTTTGGCGACTACCTTGGCATTGGGGCCGGCGCGCACAGCAAGCTGAGCTTTGCGCACCGTGTGGTGCGCCAGGTGCGCTTTCGCGAGCCCAGGCTGTACATGGAAAAAGCTCTCGCAGGCCAGGCCGTGACGCAAGAGCACGAAGTCAGCCGGGCCGAGCTGCCCTTTGAATTCATGCTGAACGCCCTGCGCCTCAAAGAGGGTTTCAAGCTGCAGGATTTTTCAGAAAAAACCGGCTTGCCGCTGACGGCCATCCAGCGCGGGCTGGACGAGGCCGAGCGCAAGGGCCTGATCGAGCGCGATTTGGTGCGCGTCAAGCCCACACCGCGTGGTTTTGATTTTTTGAGCGACTTGCAGGCGCTTTTTCTGACCGAATGAAGCCCGAAGTGCTCAATCATGGATAACGTGAGCGGCGTCCTCATCGCGCTCGCGGCGTTTGCCATCGCCTTTGGTGTGGCCCGGACGATCATGTATTTCAAGGCCAAAAAGCAGCGCCGGCAAGCCGAGCTGCAGGAAGCCGAACGGCAGCGCGCCAGGCTCATGGCGCCGCAGTCCCTGAACAAGAGCAAGCGCAAACGCCAGCAGCAGGCGCGGGACAAGGCCGCGAAGTAATCAGTCCCAGGCACGCGCTGAGAACGCTGCCAGAGGCAAAAAGTCACTTTCATCTTGTGACCGATGAGTTCTTGCATGAGGGGATTTTCTTAACTATAAATAGAGGTGCGGCACAGTCCGCATTTGTACTTCGCCCGGGCAGACGCCACTTAAAACTACGCCCCAACCCGAGCCTTGCCATCATTTGCTTGATGAGGAGGTTGAAATGACACGTAAATACATCGATTGCCGGGAGTTTCCGAGCGACATGAAATGCACGGTAGCGATGTCCGCCGATACGGACAAAGAGTTGCTAGAGGCCGCAGTGCAGCATGCGGTGGCAGTTCATCAGCATCAGGACACACCGGAATTGCGCGCCCAGCTACAGCAATTGTTCAAGGAAGGCACGCCGCCTGCCGAGGCTCCGGGCAAGTAGCGGGCCTGACTCGCCTGGCTTGCCTGGAGCAGGCCGGCGATTGTAGTCATGCCACTTCAAAACAACGCACCGTATCCTGGTGGATGCGGTGCGCGTCATGGTCAAGGCCGTTGGCATGTGAAGGCGCGCCAACGCGTGATCGTGACCCACATGCACCCGGACCACATCGGTCTGGAGCACGGGCTGTGCCTTGGCGGTCTTTGCCTTGGCGGGGTAAGACTGTCCGGATGATTTTGGATCAGTCAATAAAAACGGCCCCACTGTTCGCCTCGGGTCACGAGCCCGAGGTGGAGGCCGGTTTGGATAGCGCTTCCGAAGGCAGCTTCAAGCACCTTGGCGATTGATGGGTTGAATGTGGGGTTTGAGAGGAAACTCTCTGTGTGCCGTTAACCAAAAATGACTTCGACTTAAAGCACATGCTGTCCGATTTGTCTTGGTTTTTGGGGTTCTTCAGGGCTGCGAATAAAGCATAAGTTGGCGGATCGCCGGAAGTTCAACTATAAGTTGGCCAAAGAAAATCTCTACTAATTCCGGGCAATTTTCGTGGGCCATTCGGGTTGAAGCCAGTGCAGAGCGTCATTTCTTGCCGGAACGCAAGAGGAAGCTTGGCGAGGCGCCCTGCGACGCATCACCGCGAAGCACGAAGAGGCCCAGCAAATGGGGCGCTTGCCGCAACTCATGCCAACTGACGTATCGCATCCCACGTCAGTCCAAACTTGAGCAAGTACTTGCGCAGCCGGTCCGCGTCGTTGACGACCGAGCGCTGGGTGCGCGATTGATCGAAGAGTTGGCGGCCGGCGTCGGAAAGCGTCAGGGATTCCCGGCATACCCTGATGACGGCTTCGAGCTGCAGGCGGTCGAACAAATCCAGCTTGCCAGCGGCATTCGGCAACAAGGCATCGAGGTCAAGTTCAGGCGCCTGCGTCTCTGCGGCCGTTTGCCATAGCCATCGAAGCCGCTGGATTTCGGCATCGACCAAGCCCGTCGAAATCCGCCCACCGTCCGCGAGCGTGGCCATCCGGGTGACACTGGCCGACAGGTCGCGGAAGTTGCCGCTCCAGAGGGCGTCCGCCGACTTGGCAAACTGGAGATAGCGAGCCTTGGCTTCGACGTTGAAGCGAACGGCACGCCCTGTGTCTGTGGCCGCCCGCACGAGCAGATGGTCAACATTGGGCTCGATGTCCTCCGGGCGTTGTGCCAGGCCGGGCAAGGTGTAGGCCCAGAGGTTGATCCGTGCGAACAAATCCTCCCGGAAGCGCCCCTGTGCCACATCGATCCGCAAGTCACGGTTGGTGCCGACTATCAGCTGAAAGTCGCTGCTGACCTCCCGATCGCTACCCATCGGCAAGAAGCGCTTTTCTTCCACGGCCTTGAGCAACATGGCCTGTTCGTCCAGACCCAACTCGCCGATTTCATCGAGAAACAGAACGCCCTGGTGCGCTGTGCGGAGCAGTCCGGCCCGTTCGGCCGCGGCGCCGGTGAATGCGCCCTTCTTGTGGCCGAATAGCGTCGATGCCGCCCCATCGCCGCGCAACGTGGCGCAGTTCACCTCGACGAAATCGCCCTGTACCCGGTGTTGCGACTTCTTGAGTTCGAACATGCGTCGCGCCAGGTGCGACTTGCCGGCGCCGGTGGGGCCGGTCAGCAGGATGGGCGCCTGCGAGCGCACCGCGACGCGCTCGATTTCTTCGATGAGGGCATTGAAGCGCTTGTTGCGGGTGGGAATGCCGCTCTTCAGGAACTCCAGGGCCTCCGTATGGGCCTGGCTGAAGCGCTGGGCCAGGACGTCGTAACGAGAGAGGTCCAGGTCGATCAGTGTGTAGCTGCCTGGATTTCCGCGCTCCTGCTTCTTCGGTGGCGCAGTCTGTAGCAGTACGCCAGGAATGAAGCGCGACTCCACCATCAGGAACATGCAGATCTGCGCCACGTGCGTGCCGGTGGTGATGTGCGCCCAATACTCCTCGTGAGCCGGATCAAACCGGTAGCTCCGGGCCCAGTCGTAAAGGGCTGCGTACATCTCACCGAAGTCCCAGGGGTCTGCAACATCCATGGGCACGAGGTTCACGACGGTGTCGGGCGACACGTTCGCGATGTCGCGCTGAAGGGTCTGCGCGAGAGCCTCGTACTTCGTCGCGTAGAGCAATTCCAGTCGGTCTATCAGTGTGTCTTCATGCTGGACCAGGGAAATCGTCGGCCGCCACTTCTCCCAGCGGCCGGCGCCCTGGCCCGAGTCCAGCTGGGTCCCCATGAAACCGATCACAACGTTTTTCTTGGCCATATCCATTTAGATAATTATCTAGCAATAATTCTAATAATTTTATAAATCTACGGCAGGTGAATTTAGCGTCAAGGCCGTGATTATTGAGAAATTTCCATGTAAATCAACAACTTAAATGTGTGTTCATCAAGAGTTGGCATGCCTGGCACACCCTTTGCTGATAGAAGAACACAAACGACAAGTTGAATGCAAAAGGAGAACACTCATGGTCAACACGCAACTCTTCCAAACCCTCAAGGGCGCCCTGCTGCCTGCCGCCCTGGCACGCAATGCCGAGCAAGCGCCGGCCTATGCCTTCAACCCTCGCCATCAGCTGGCGCAACTCGCAGCCACCGGTTGCCTGAGCCAGACCTTCTACGCCAATGCGGAAGACCAGCTGGACAAGGTGACGGCGCTGGCGCAGGAGGTGGATGCCGCCTTCGTCGCCAAGACAGCGATCTACGCCCGCGAGTCCGGCTACATGAAAGACATGCCGGCGCTGCTGGTGGCCGGCCTGGCCGTGCGTGACGTGGCCTTGCTGAACCAGGTGTTCTCGCGGGTGGTCGACAACGGCAAGATGCTGCGCAACTTCGTGCAAATCCTGCGCAGCGGCGCTGTTGGCCGCAAGTCGCTGGGTACACGCCCCAAGAAGCTGGTACAGCACTGGCTGCTGACGGCGACCGAGAAGCAGCTGCTGAATGCCGCCGTGGGCAACACGCCCTCGCTGGCCGACGTGGTCAAGATGGTTCACCCCAAGCCTTCCGAGGCCTGGCGTGCCGCCTGGTTCGCGTGGCTGATCGGCAAGCCGGTCGATGAAGCGGCTCTGCCGCCCATCACGCAGGCCTTCGAACGCTTCAAGCGCGAAAGCGCTCAGGGCGTTGCAAGCGATGTGCCGGACGTTCCGTTCCAGATGTTGACTGCACTGGAGCTGAGCCCGGCCCAGTGGGCGCAGATCGCTCGCACCGGTTCGTGGCAGATGGTTCGTCAGAATCTGAACACCTTTGCTCGTCACGGTGTGTTCGACATCGAAGGCATGGCCGAGGTGGTCTCTGCCAAGTTGAGCGACCCGCAGGCCGTGGCAAAGGCTCGCGTGATGCCGTACCAGCTGATGGCTGCGTTCAAGGCGACGGGTGAAGCCGTGCCGCAGGTGGTTCGCGATGCACTGCAGGATGCGATGGAAGTCGCGCTGAACAACGTACCCAGCTTTGCGGGCCGTGTGGTGATGTGCCCTGACGTGTCGGGTTCCATGAGCTCGGCCGTCACCGGTCATCGCGGTTCGGCCACGTCCAGCGTGCGTTGCATAGACGTGGCTGCCCTGGTGGCTGCGGCGGTACTCCGCAAGAACCCGCAGGCCCGTGTGCTGCCGTTCGAGCAGGAGGTGGTGACGCTGTCGCTGAACGCCCGTGACTCGGTCATGACCAACGCCCAGGCGCTGGCCAAGATCGGCGGTGGCGGGACGAACTGCAGCGCGCCCCTGGCTTTGCTGAACCGCGAGCGTGCATCGGTGGATCTGGTGATCCTGGTCTCGGACAACGAGTCCTGGGTCGACGCCAACCGGCGCGGTGCGACGCAGACCTTGCGCGAGTGGGAAGTGCTGAAGCAGCGTAACCCGAAAGCGCGCCTGGTGTGCATCGATATCCAACCGACCGTGACCACGCAGGCGGCGGAGCGCCAAGACATCCTGAATGTCGGCGGCTTCTCCGATGCGGTGTTCACCACGGTGGCGAACTTCGCCGACGGTAAGATGAACGCCGAGCACTGGGTGGGCGAGATCGACAAGGTCTCGCTGGTACCGCAGTAAACCGACGTTGAATAAGCGTCGTCGCGTGGCGAATGCGGGTGGGACTACATTTCAACCGAGTCTCACCACTCGTTTGTCGCCACGCGGGGGCCTCGGGTTTTGCGCGAATGCTGGCAGGACTACATAGGATGCCTGGGGTTCGACTCCCCAGCCGGGAAACCGGTCATGGCTACGTCTTGCCGTCCCTTGTCGCGCTATTTTGAGATGTCCTGCTGCGAATGCAGGTGGAACTACAGACTATTAATCTCGGTGTCGCGGGTTCGAGTCCCGCCGGCTTCCATCAAGGGGCCGTAGCTCAGTGGTAGAGCACGACGTTTCACCAAGACCTTGTCGCAGCAAGGCGTCACCTTTTCGCGGTGAATGCAGATGGAATTACAGGTAGACGCACGCGGCGCAAGCTGCGTGTCTCAAGAGAAATCTTGAGGCGCCCGGGTCCGAATCCCGGTCCAGCAATGGATGGCGGAGTAAAGATTTCATCGACCCTTGTCATCGCACTTTTTGTGGAGAAGAACATGTCAGACCAGAACTACAACATTGAAGACGTCCCCGGCGGTGTGTCGGTGAAGATGTGGACCAAGGGCGTCCCCGTCGAGGAAGAGGCCAAGCAACAGCTTGCCAACGCTGCGCGCCTGCCCATCGTGTTCAAGCACATCGCGGCCATGCCGGACGTGCACCTGGGCATTGGCGCCACCGTCGGCTCGGTGATTCCGACCCTCAAGGCCATCATTCCCGCCGCCGTTGGCGTGGACATCGGCTGCGGCATGATGGCTGCGAAGACCACGCTGCGTGCCGAGGACCTGCCGGACAACCTGGGACCGCTGCGCTCGGCCATCGAGCAGGCGGTTCCGCATGGCTCCGCGCCCAAGCATCGCGGTCGCGACCCCGGCAGCTGGGAGAACCCGCCCGAGACGGTGGACCAGGTCTGGGCTACGCTGGTCGACGAGTTTGACGCGCTGTGCGAACTGCACCCGCGCCTGAAGAACACGAACAACCGCAAACACCTGGGCACGCTGGGCACGGGCAACCACTTCATCGAGGTCTGCCTCGACGAAGTTGGATTTGTCTGGTTCATGCTGCACTCGGGCTCGCGCGGCGTGGGCAACGCCATCGGAACTCACTTCATCGAGCTGGCCAAGAAGGACGCGGAGCGCCATCAGCGCAACCTGCCCGACAAAGACTTGGCCTACTTCGAGGAAGGTGCCCAGTATTTCGGCGACTATGTGAGGAGTGTGTCCTGGGCGCAGAAGTTCGCGATGAAGAACCGCGAGGTGATGATGGCCAACCTGATCGCCACAGTCCGCACGGTCATCGGGAAGCCTTTCGAGTCGCATGTCGAGGCGGTGAACTGCCACCACAACTATGTGCAGCAGGAGCGCCACTTCGGCCAGGACGTCTTCGTGACCCGCAAGGGCGCGGTGAGCGCCAAGCGCGGCGAGATGGGCATCATCCCGGGTAGCATGGGCGCACGCAGCTACATCGTTCGCGGCCTGGGCAATCCGGAGAGCTTCGAAAGCTGCAGCCACGGTGCCGGTCGCGTGATGAGCCGTACCAAGGCCAAGAAGATGTTCACGGTCGAGGACCAGGTCAAGGCGACCGAGGGTGTCGAGTGCCGCAAGGATGCCGATGTCATCGACGAAATTCCGATGGCCTACAAGGACATCGACGCGGTCATGGCTGCGCAGACTGACCTGGTGGAAGTGGTGCACACCTTGAAGCAGGTGGTGTGCGTGAAGGGTTGAGCGGGTGAGAGCTTCGTGCTCTCACCCCGCCCACGAGAATGAACTTGGGGAGTGAGAGCATGAAAGAAGAAACCGTGTTGAGCGCGCACCCCGTCTCGGACGAGATGCGCGCCACCGTCTTGGAGAACCTCGCAGCGTTGGAGCAACGGCACCAGGTGAAGGTGCTGTTCGCCTGCGAGTCCGGCAGCCGTGGCTGGGGTTTTGCCTCGCCTGATAGCGATTACGACGTGCGTTTTGTCTACGTCAATCGGCTGCCCTGGTACTTGACGGTCGAGCCCGGCCGCGACGTCATCGAGCAGCCCATCAGCGGCGATCTGGACATCAATGGCTGGGACTTGCGCAAGACGCTCCAGCTGCTGCGCGAGTCCAACCCGACGCTGCTCGAATGGTTGCGCTCACCCATCATCTACCGGCAAGAGACGCACTGGGCGGACCGCCTTCGAGTGCTGGCGGAAGAGGGTTTCTCGCCCGTCCGGGGCTATCACCACTATGTGTCGATGGCCAAGAAGAACCTGCGGGAGCACCTCTACGGCGAGGTCGTCCGGTACAAGAAGTATCTGTATGTCTTGCGGCCCTTGCTGGCCGCGCGCTGGATACGCGAAGGACGAGGCGTTCCTCCCATGCGCTTCGCGGAGCTGGCGGGTGAGGCGTTAACTGACCGTGCCGTGCTGGACGAAATCAACGCGCTGCTTGAGGTCAAGATGCGTGCGGGTGAGTCGGCGACGAGCCCGCGCTGGGTGGGAATCCACGACTTCATCGAGGCGGAACTGGCTGCCGCGATGGCACATACCCTTGACAAGGGACCGAAGGCAGACGGGCGTCAACTCGACCAGTATCTGCATGACGCGGTGCTGCACTTTGATTCCCAGGACTAGAACAACAAGAGAAGAACAATGATCGAAATCGATGGCTCTGCCGGCGAGGGCGGAGGACAAATCCTGCGCACTTCGCTGGCCCTGTCTATGTGCACGGGCCTGCCCTTCACGTTGACCAAGATTCGCTCCGGCCGCGCAAAGCCCGGCCTGATGCGCCAGCATCTGACCTGCGTGAATGCTGCCGCCGAAGTCTGTGGCGCCGAGGTTCATGGGATCGAGCTGAACTCCCAGTTACTGTCTTTCGCGCCGGGCTCGGTGCGCGCGGGTGACTACAGCTTCAACGTCGGCACGGCGGGCAGCTGCACGCTGGTGCTGCAGACCGTCTGGCCAGCACTGCTGATGGCCGATGCGCCCAGCCGCCTCAAGCTGGGCGGGGGCACCCACAACCCGATGGCCCCTCCGTTCCATTTCCTGGAACGCAGCTATGCGCCGCTGATGCGCAGGCTCGGCGCCAACGTCGAGCTCACGCTGCGCCGACTGGGTTTCTACCCGGCCGGCGGTGGTGAAATCGAGGTTGCGATTTGGCCTGCCCAAGATAAGCTACGGCCCTTTGACCTGAAGGACCGCGGCGCCAAGGTGGAGGGTTTCGCCGAGTGCTTCGCGCCGGCGTTACCCCGATCCGTCGCCCGGCGTGAGCTCGAGCAACTGGGGGCTGCCCTCGGTTGGAGTACCGATCAGTTGCGCGAGGCGCCTGCCCGCCAGAACGAAGGGCCTGGCAATGCCTTGATGGCAACGCTCGTGTATGAGAACCTCAGCGAGGTCTTCACTCAATTCGGTGAGAAGGGCGTCAGCGCCGAGAAGGTCGCGCGCGACCTTGTGCGCGAGGTGCGGGCTTATCAGGTATGCGAAGCAGCGCTCGGCCCGCACTTGGCCGACCAGTGGGCACTACCGCTGGCCCTCGCCGTGTGGAAGGGCCAATGCGAGGCCTCTTACACCTGCACGGAGCTGACCCCGCACGCGAGAACCAACTTCGAAGTGATCGAGCGGTTCTTGCCGGTGAGGTTCTCGACGTTGGGGGCTGGGAACGGCTGGACCGTCCTCGCCAGGCCCGCGTAACGAGCGGACTGGCGGAAGCTGTGAGATTCGAACTCACGGAGGACTTGCATCCTCGGCAGTTTTCAAGACTGCTGCATTCAACCGCTCTGCCAAGCTTCCAAGCCCAATAGTTTAACCGCTGGCCGCAAAGCCTGGCGGTGGGCGTGAAAAAAGCGCAAATCAGGTCGCTTGCAGCATGCCCCGGGTTTCGATGAAGGCAATGACTTCCGACAGGCCGGCGCTGGTCTTGAGGTTGGTCATGACAAAGGGCTTGAGCCCCTTGGGCGTGGTGCGCATGCGGATGGTGTCGGCTTCCATGATCTTCAGATCCGCCCCTACATAGGGGGCCAGATCGGTTTTGTTGATCACGAAGAGGTCGCTTTTGGTGATACCGGGGCCGCCCTTGCGCGGGATTTTCTCGCCGGCTGCCACGTCAATCACGTAAATCGTGAGGTCGCTCAGTTCGGGGCTGAAGGTGGCAGCCAGGTTGTCGCCGCCCGATTCGACAAACACCACGTCGGCATCGGGAAAATCCACCAGCATGCGGTCAATCGCCTCGAGGTTGATGGAGGCGTCTTCGCGGATGGCGGTGTGCGGGCAGCCGCCGGTTTCCACACCCATGATGCGTTCTGCCGGCAGCGCCCCGCTGACTGTCAGCAGGCGCTGGTCTTCCTTGGTGTAGATATCGTTGGTGATCGCCACCAGGTCGTACTTGTCCTTCATGGCCTTGCACAGCATTTCCAGCAGCGTGGTCTTGCCGGAGCCGACGGGCCCGCCTATGCCCACGCGCAGGGGAGGCAGCTTTTTGGTGCGGTTGGCAATGTGGTGCAGATTCATGGCGACCCCACGTTCTTGAAGTGGTTCTGTGCTGCGATCATGAGCGGAATAACCTCGAGTATTGGGTTTCGTGTTGCGATGACAGGATGGCCAGCATGGGCGAGAACGCCTGGCGCTCACTGTCCATGAGGCTCATCGCGTGCGCCACGGCAGCGGGAATTTTGTCGGCGAGCTGGGCCAGTATGCGCTGCCCCGAGCTTTGGCCCAGCGGCACCGACTTGAGCGCGGCTTGCATCATGTTTTCGGCCCAGCCAAAGGCGTAGGCCAGCAGGCAATCGCGCAAGCTGGCTTGCGTTTGCGAGGCCGCCAGCGCGTAGACGACCGGGTAAGTGGCATGCCATTGGGCGCACGCGACTATCTGCTCCGGCTGGCTGTCCGGGTGGTTGCGCAGCCACTCCAGCAAGGAGCGCCCCATCTGCTCGGTCTGCAGGCGCTGTTCGCTGGTTTCGCGGGTCTGCAGCACCCAGTCGTTGAGGGCCTGGAGGTGCGGCAGGTCACCACGGCGCCAGGCCGGCACGGCCTTGGCAAGCACGGCCAGCTCTGCGCGCGCCAGGGTCAGGTGCAGCTGATCGGTCAACCATTGAGTTGCTATGCTTTCTGTAGCTACTCCTGCACGTTCCACGGCGGTCTCAAGCCCTTCCGAGTAAGAGAATCCGCCGACCGGGAGGGCCGGAGACGCCAGCCAGATCAGCTGCAGCAGGCTGGTCGCAGGCAGTGCGCTATCGGTGTGCCGCGGGCGTGAGGGGAGCCGTCGGACCCGGCCAGGAACGGTACGCATCGGTGATCAGTGCTTGTGGTCGTGGTCGTGCGCACCATGCGCGTGGCCATGAGAATGCCCGCCCGCAGTAGCGGACGCATAAGCGCCGCCTTCGGGTTCAAACGCTTCGTTGACCTCGTTGACGATCAAATGCATGGCACGCAGCATGTCGGCCAGCACATGGTCAGGCTCTATCTTCAAATGATCGGGTTTGAGCTCGATCGGCACATGTCGGTTGCCCAGGTGGTAGGCCGCACGCGTCAGGTCGAACGGCGTGCCATGCGCCGCGCAGTGGGTGATGCGCAGCACGGTCTGGGGCGCGGCCACCACCTGGATCATGGAGCCGTCTTCCGCCACCAGCACATCGCCGCCGCGTACCTGCGTGCCGCGTGGCAAAAAAACGCCGAGCGTGCGCCCTTGCGAGTCGGTGGCGTCAAAGCGGCTTTTCTGGCGGACGTCCCAATCCAGTTCCACCGTGGTCGCCCGCTTTAACAGTGCAGGGGCCAGACCCGCGCCCTGGGCAATGAGTTTGGATACTTGCAGCATCGGAAATGCTCAGAACAAAAAGTAGCGCTGTGTCATGGGCAGGCTGCGGGCCGGCTCGCAGGTGAGCAGCTGGCCGTCGGCCCGCACCAGGTAAGTCTGCGCATCGACTTCCATTTTGGGAGTGTAGTCATTGTGAACCATGTGGCGTTTGCGGACACCGCGTATGCCCTTGACGGCACTGAGCGTTTTGGCCAGCCCAAACCGCTCCTTGATGCCGGCTGCCATGCCGGCTTGCGACACAAAGGTCAGCGAGCCCTTCGCCGTGGCAGCGCCAAAGGCGCCAAACATGGGGCGGTAGTGCACAGGCTGCGGCGTGGGGATGGATGCGTTGGGGTCGCCCATGGCGGCCATGGCAATAAAGCCGCCCTTCAAAATCAGCGCGGGTTTGATGCCGAAGAACGCCGGCTTCCAGACCACCAGGTCGGCCCATTTGCCTTGCTCAATGGAGCCGACTTCATGGGAAATGCCATGGGCGATGGCCGGGTTGATGGTGTACTTGGCGATGTAGCGCTTGACGCGAAAGTTGTCATTCCTGCTGCTTTCCTGCGCAGCGGAACCAGGCGCTTCCCGCTCCCCCTGGGAGAGGGATTGAGGGTGAGGGCCGGGGGCGAGCCACCCTCTTTGCTGCTTCATCTTGTGGGCGGTCTGCCAGGTCCGGATGATGACTTCGCCCACACGGCCCATGGCCTGGGAGTCCGAGCTGAACATGCTGATGGCGCCCAGGTCATGCAGGATGTCTTCGGCCGCAATCGTCTCCTTGCGGATGCGGCTCTCGGCAAAAGCCAGGTCCTCGGCAATCGCCGGGTCCAGGTGGTGGCACACCATGAGCATGTCCACATGCTCGTCCAGCGTGTTCACGGTGTAGGGCATGGTCGGGTTGGTGGAGGAGGGCAGAAAGTTCTGCTCCCCCACCACGCGCAGAATGTCGGGCGCGTGGCCGCCGCCGGCCCCTTCGGTATGAAAGGCGCACAGTGTGCGGCCCTTGGTGGCGGCAATGGTGTTTTCCACAAAGCCTGATTCATTGAGCGTGTCGCTGTGAATGGCCACCTGGGTATCGCTTGCCTCGGCCACGTCCAGGCAGTTGCTGATGGCTGCCGGCGTGGTGCCCCAGTCTTCGTGCAGTTTCAGGCCAATCACACCGGCATCGATCTGCTCGTGCAGCGCGGCGGGCAGGCTGGCATTGCCCTTGCCCAGAAAGCCGAGGTTCATCGGGAAGGCGTCGGCCGCCTGCAGCATGCGCTCGATGTTCCAGGGCCCGGGTGTGCAGGTGGTGGCAAAGGTGCCGGTGGCCGGGCCGGTGCCGCCCCCCATCATGGTGGTGACGCCCGAGGCCAGGGCTTCTTCAATCTGCTGCGGGCAAATGAAATGAATGTGCGAGTCAATGCCGCCGGCGGTGACGATCATGCCTTCGCAGCTGATGATCTCGGTCCCGGGGCCAATGATCATGTCCACCCCGGGTTGCGTGTCGGGGTTGCCGGCTTTGCCAATCGCCGCAATGCGCCCGCCCTTGAGGCCGATGTCGGCCTTGACGATGCCCCAGTGGTCCATGATGAGCGCGTTGGTCATCACGCAGTCCATCGCACCCTCGGCACGCGTGCGCTGGCTTTGTGCCATGCCGTCGCGTATGGTCTTGCCGCCGCCAAACTTCACCTCTTCGCCGTAGCTGCCGGCGCGCAGGGTGTAGTCGGCTTCCACCTCCACCATCAGGTCGGTGTCGGCCAGCCGCAGCCGGTCGCCCACGGTGGGGCCGAACATTTCTGCGTAGGCGCGTCTGCCAATGGTTGCCATCTTCTTTCCTTGATTCAAATGACCGATTGAACTAGCGCTGAACGGGCATTGGTTTGTGTTGCGGGGGCGTGGTTGACTGCGCCGGGTAGATCAGGTCGCGCAAGGTGCCCAGCGCCAGGGCCAGCAGCACCGTGGCGCAAAGGCGGTAAGTGAAGCTCACCCAGCGTTTGCCCGCACGGCGGAACAGCCTGTCAACAACGGCGGCGCAAAAGAATGACCACGCCACCGAAGAAACCATGAAGCCGGCAAAAAACACCGCATAGTCCGCAGTTTTGGGATGCGTGACGCCGACTGCCCCCAGTGCACCGCCCATGGCTGCCCAGTAAGCGATGTTTTGCGGATTGGTCAGCGAAAGCATCA
This sequence comes from Polaromonas sp., assembly GCF_036676035.1. GTDB lineage: Bacteria > Pseudomonadota > Gammaproteobacteria > Burkholderiales > Burkholderiaceae_C > Polaromonas. Next base: position 17,383 of record NZ_JAKFDR010000099.1, on the reverse strand, counting down.
TCCCCTTGTTCAAGGCCTGCTTGGCGCTCCGCTCCGGCGTCGCGTCCACCGAATACTCCACCTTTGCCGTTTTCCAGCTGGCCCATGAGAGCCAGAACAGGTATGCGGCTCCGACCAGTCCCACGGGCCAGCGCAACGCATCAAACTGCAAGGCTATGCCGATGCCGGCCAGACCCAGGATGGCCCATGTCGCGTCTCCCACCAGCGAGCCGAGCTGCACAGCCAATGCCGGCCGGAAGCCGCCTCGCACGCCCTGGCTGATGGTCTCGGCAAACACGGCGCCGGGGGCCGCGTTAAAGGCGATACCGAGAACGAAAGCGGAAACAAACAGCGTCAACATCACCATTCCTTGGCTGGCCGAAACTCAGAGCGGTCCCTGGACCTGCCCGCGAAAACCAAACACCTTGCGCTCGCCCGCAAAATCCACCAGCTCCACAGTACGCTGCTGGCCCGGCTCAAAACGCACCGCCGTGCCCGAGGCGATGTTCAACCGCATGCCGCGGGCGGCGGCCCGGTCAAAGCCCAGCGCACCGTTGGTTTCGGCAAAGTGGTAGTGCGAGCCGACCTGGATGGGCCGGTCTGCCGTGTTCTGGACGACCAGGGTCAGTGTGCGGCGCCCCGCGTTGAGCACATGGTCGGGGCCGTCGGTGAACAGTTCGCCGGGAATCATGCTTGCCTCACTTGCCGCTATTGGAGAGCCAGATAGCCACAACAATCATGCCGCCCAAGGCCGCGAAGCCCCAGGCATCCGTTGCGTGCCAGTGCGTTCCTGCCATTGCGTGACCTTCATGGGCAAATGAGGCTCCAGCCCCCGTCGTTATTGCGAAAGCAGCTACTTTTTTGAGAGCGTTTTGGATGTTCATGGTGCAGGCGGTTGAGTGGGTTCTGTGCGTTCTGTGCGTCAAACAATGGGCTGATGAACCGTGACCAGCTTGGTGCCGTCCGGGAAGGTGGCTTCCACCTGGATGTCGGGGATCATCTCGGGAATGCCGTCCATCACATCGGCGCGTGTCAGCACCGTGCGCCCCTCGCTCATGAGCTGGGCCACGCTTTTGCCGTCACGCGCACCTTCCATCACGGCGGCGCTGATCAGGGCCACGGCCTCGGGGTAGTTGAGCTTCAGGCCGCGCGCGCGCCGGCGCTCGGCCAGCAAAGCGGCTGTAAAAATCAGCAGCTTGTCTTTTTCTCGGGGCGTCAATTCCATGGTCTCTCCGGGTCTGTCTGGCGTCTTGTTTGCTCCATCAGGGTGCAAGAATGGTGCCATTGCAGCGCCTGGTCAACCCCCCCCTGGCAGGTGTTAACAGGGGGCGCTGACGGCCGTGGCATGGAACCTGCACCTGGCACAGATGCATCCCATTTGAAAACCCATGGACCTCACGGGCCAGCCGCCCCCTCTTTCTGAGCCCACGACCGCTTCACCCTCCGAAGTGGCGGTGCAGCGCATCATCAAGGTCCGGCGCGACTACAACAGCTGGGTGGCCAGCGAAACCATGGAAGACTACGCCCTGCGCTTCACCCCGCAGCGCTTTCGAAAGTGGTCTGAGTGGCGGGTCGCCAACACCGCGTTTGGTGCGGCCTCCTTCCTGATCCTGGAAGCCGTCGGCGCCACGCTGCTGGTGCAGTACGGCTTTACCAATGCATTTTGGGCCATTGTCTGCACCGGGCTCATCATTTTCCTGGCCGGCCTGCCCATCAGCATTTATGCCGCCCGCTATGGGGTGGACATGGATTTGCTCACGCGGGGCGCCGGCTTTGGCTATATCGGCTCCACGCTCACGTCGCTGATCTACGCCTCGTTCACCTTCATCTTTTTTGCCCTCGAGGCAGCCGTGATGGCTTATGCGCTGGAGCTGGCGCTGGGCATTCCGCCGAGCTGGGGCTATCTGGTGTGCGCGCTGGTGGTCATTCCGCTGGTCACGCACGGTGTCTCGGCCATCAGCCGCTTGCAGGTCTGGACGCAACCCTTGTGGCTGCTGATGCTGGTCATTCCCTTTGCCTATGTCTTTGTGCGCGATCCTGGTGCGTTTGCCGGTATCACGCACTACAAAGGTGATAGGGGTTTAGGTTCGCAATTTGATGTGCACTTGTTTGGTGCTGCACTGACCGTAGGCATTGCGCTGATCACCCAAATGGGGGAGCAGGCCGATTACCTTCGCTTCATGCCGGCGCGAACCGCGCAAAACCGGCGCCGCTGGTGGATGGGCACCCTGGTTGGCGGGCCGGGCTGGGTGATTCTGGGCGTGGTCAAAATGCTGGGCGGCGCCCTGCTGGCTTACCTGGCCATCACGCACATGGTGCCGGTGGAGCGGGCGGTAGACCCCAACCAGATGTACCTGGCCGCTTACGAGTATGTGTTTCCGCGCTACGGCTGGGCCGTGGCCGCCACGGCCTTGTTCGTCGTGATTTCGCAGCTCAAGATCAATGTCACCAATGCCTATGCGGGCTCGCTGGCGTGGTCCAATTTCTTTTCGCGCGTCACGCACAGCCACCCCGGGCGGGTGGTCTGGGTCGTGTTCAACACCCTGATCGCCTTCATGCTGATGGAGATGAACGTCTTTCAGGCGCTGGGCGATGTGCTGGGGCTTTACTCCAACATCGCCATCGCCTGGATGATGGCCGTGGTGGCGGACCTGGTGATCAACAAGCCGCTGGGCCTGTCGCCGCGGGGCATTGAGTTCAAGCGTGCGCACCTCTACGACATCAACCCCGTCGGCGTCGGCGCCATGGCGCTGGCCTCGGCGTTGTCCGTCACGGCGCATCTGGGCTTGTTTGGCGAAATGGCCCAGGCGTTCTCGGCGCTGATCGCGCTGGGCACGGCATTCGTCACCGCCCCGCTGATTGCCTGGGCCACGCGCGGCAAGTACTACCTGGCGCGCAGTTCAGAAGCCCTGGATGCCGGGCCGGGCCGCTACCGGCGCTACAGCACCCGGCGCTGCGTGATCTGCGAGCGCGACTATGAAGGCCCCGACATGGCCCATTGCCCGGCCTACCAGGGGCCGATCTGCTCACTGTGCTGCACGCTGGATGCGCGCTGTGGCGACCTGTGCAAGCCCCACGCGAGCCTGTCGGCGCAATGGTCAGGGGCTTTGCGCTGGCTGCTGCCGCGCCGCACCTGGCCCTATCTGGATACCGGGCTGGGGCACTTTCTGCTCCTGATGCTGATCATCGTGCCGCTGCTGGCCAGTGTGTTTGGCCTGCTGTACCACCAGGAACTGCGTGCGCTGGGGGCGCTGGAGCTGGCATCCGAATCCGCACTGCGCTCGGGTTTTCTGAAGGCCTACATGGCCTTGCTGGTCATCGCCGGCCTGGTGGCGTGGTGGCTGGTGCTGGCGCACAAGAGCCGCCAGGTGGCGCAGGAAGAGTCCAACCGGCAAACGCATTTGCTGCATGAGCAGACGCAGGCGCTGCGGCGCGAGATTGATTCGCACCGGCAAACCGACGAAGCCCTGCAGCAGGCCAAGCTCACGGCCGACCAGGCCAACCAGGCCAAGAGCCGCTACATCAGCGCCATCAGCCACGAATTGCGGACACCCCTCAACAGCATCCTGGGCTACGCACAGCTGATGGGTGAAGACACAGCGGTGCCGCCGCACCGCAAGCACGCGGTCAACGTCATCAAGCGCGGCGGCGAGCACCTGCTCTCGCTGATAGAAGGCACGCTCGACATCGCCCGCATCGAGTCGGGCAAGCTCACGCTCAACGTCAGGCCCATGCGCTTCGCCGACTGTGTGCACGAGATGGCCGCCATGTTCGAGCTGCAGGCCGCGGGCAAGGGCCTGGGCTTCCGGTTTGAGGCCGAAGGCAATTTGCCCGAGGTGGTGCGGGCCGATGAAAAACGCGTGCGACAAATCCTCATCAACCTGCTGGGCAACGCCATCAAGTTCACGGCCACGGGGCAGGTGACCTTCCGGCTGCGCCATGCACGCGAGATGGCGCACCTTGAAGTTGAAGACACCGGCCCTGGCATGAGCGAAGACGAGCTCGCGAAAATCTTTGAACCTTTCGCACGCGGCGCCAGCGCCAGCGAGGCCGCGCCCGGCGCGGGGCTGGGCCTGACCATCGCCAAAATGCTGACGGACCTGATGGGCGGTGAGATGAAGGTGGCCAGCACGCCCGGCGTGGGCTCCGCGTTTCGCGTGCGCCTGTTCTTGCCCGAGGCGCACGCCGGTGCCAGCCAGAGCGCCCCGCTGCCGCACGCCCGGCACCAGCCGCGCGGCTACCTGGGCCCGCGCCGCAAGCTGCTGGTGGTGGACAACGAAGAGCCCGACCGCGAACTGCTGGTTCATTTGCTGGAGCCCATGGGCTTTGAGCTGCGCACCGCCGCCAGCGGCCACGACTGCCTGGACTTGCTGGCCGCAGGCTACCGTCCCGACGCGATCTTCATGGACCTGGCCATGCCCGGCATTGACGGCTGGGAGACCATTCGCCGCCTGCGCCAGTCCGGTGCCCCGGCCCTTACCGATATTCACATTGCGATTGTGTCGGCCAATGCCTTTGACAAGGGGCTGGAAAACGACGTGGGCATCCGCAGCGAAGATTTCATCCTGAAACCGGTGCGGCATACCGAGCTGCTGGACTGGCTGGAGCGCCGCCTGGCTTTGAGCTGGCTCGATGAGCCGCCGCCCGAAACGGCAGCTCCCGCGACCGTGCCGGTACCCGTGGCGCGGCTGCTGCCGGAGGCCGCACACCTGCAGGCCCTGATCGACGTGGTGAACCTCGGCTACTACCGCGGCATCCTGAACCAGCTGGCCAGGATTGAAGCCCTGCAACCCGTGTGCGCCGCGTTTGTGGAAGACATGCGCGCGCTGGCCCGCGAGTTCCAGTTTGAAGCCATGGGCCGGCAATTGGCTCAACAATTGGCGGAGCAATCGACCCAACCGCAGGTTGGCGATAAAACCCTGCGTACCTGAGCCCATGCCACCCAACGCACTCGACCAGACCCTGGACCGCGCCAACAGCGATGTGGTGCTGATCGTGGACGACGTGCCCGACAACCTCTCGGTGCTGCACGATGCGCTTGACGAATCGGGCTGCACCGTGCTGGTGGCCACCAGCGGCGAGGCGGCGCTGCAGCGCGCCGCCCAGGCGCTGCCCGACATCGTGCTGCTCGACGCCATGATGCCCGGCATGGACGGTTTTGAAGTGGCCAGGCGCCTGAAAGCCACGGCCGCCACGGCGCACATTCCCATCATCTTCATGACCGGGCTCACCGAGACCGAGCACCTGGTGGCGGCGCTGGAGGCCGGCGGGGTGGATTACGTGACCAAGCCCATCAAACCCAAGGAGGTGATGGCCCGCATGGGCGTGCACCTGCAGGGCGCGCGCCGCGCGCGGCAGGAGGCGCGGCAGGCCGGGCAGGCGCGCAGTGCGCTGGATGCGTTTGGCTATGCCAGCATCACCGTGCGCGCGGACGACGGCAAGCTCATGTGGCAAACACCGCTGGCGCGCGATCTGCTCATGCGCTACTACGGCACCAGCGCGCCACAAACGCCCGAGCCGGTGCTCAACTGGCTGCGCCGCCACACGGGTCACGACCCCCACGGCGCGTTGCGCCTGCCCCCCGGGGGGGCGCAGGCGATGATGGAGCCGCCGCGCCTGACCGTCGAGCAGGGCCCGCGACGCCTGACATTCCGGTTGCACCAGCAAACCGGTGACCAGGGCAGCGAGGCCACAGGCGAAGGGGGTGGTGACTGGCTCATCATCATGCGCGAGACCTCGGACGACGCGGTGGTCGAGGCCATGAGCCTGTCCTTCAGGCTCACCGCGCGCGAGGCGGAGGTGCTTTACTGGGTGGTCAAAGGCAAGATCAACCGCGACATTGGCGACATCCTGGGCGCCAGCCCGGCGACCGTCAAAAAGCACCTGGAGCGCGTGTATGCCAAGCTCGGCGTGGAAACGCGCACGGCCGCCGCCGGCATGGCCATGAACCGTATCCGGCAGTTGCATCCGCAGTTCGAAGGGTAGTCAAGCTACGCGTTTTTTGGTCTGCGGTTACAATAAGCGCTTCGGTATCGCATCCGCTTTTCATATCGAAGCCTTTTTAGACCGGCTTCCTTCTCAAGCGCGGCGTTTCCCAGAGCCCGAATTCGCAGCGCTTTGACACTGCTTTCAGCGCCCATACAGCCCTGAACCCTCTCAGCACTGTTCTATTTTCCCAGCGAGCACTTATCCGACAGGTGCCCACTCATGGCTCAACCAGCCCCGCCCCGCCAGGGGCTGGCCGGTGGACTTCCGAACACCCGTTGGCTTGCTCGCAAGCCTGTTCTCCCTTATTGACTGCGCCAGGGCCGATGCCGCTGGCACCCAAAACTTTATGAATCACGATCACACCCCATTGGCGGTGGGCAAATACCTTGTCTCGCCGCTGGCCCGACAGCTTGACGAAGGCCGCTACGCCGCTTCCGTCTCCATCCGTTCCGGCCGTGGCAGCGCCACGCATGACCGCGTTTTGCGGTTCAGCACCCTGTTTGACGATGCCGCTGCGGCTGTCAACTACGCCACCGAGCACGCGCTGAACTGGATTCGCGAGCGCGCGGCACTGAGCTGCGCCTAAGCCACACGCGCCGACTGTTCCCTTTTTTCAACCTTTTACGAAAGATAGCACCATGGCCAAGGAAGAACTCATTGAAATGCACGGGCTGGTTGACGAAGTGCTGCCTGATTCGCGTTTTCGCGTCACGCTGGACAACGGCCACAAACTGGTGGCCTACACGTCCGGCAAGATGCGCAAGAACCACATCCGCATCCTCGCGGGGGACCAGGTGTCGCTGGAGCTGTCGCCTTACGACCTCAGCAAGGGCCGCATCACCTTCCGCCACATCGCCGGCCGTGGCGCCCCTCCCGGAGCGCCCAGGCACGCGCGTTGAGCGCTTGGGGCTATAAGCGCAATACGGTTCAGTTAAGCCCTTGCCCCTGGTTTGTCATCCTGAGCGCAGCGAAGGATCTCGGTATGCCGGCAAGATTCTTCGCGTTGCTCAGAATGACAGCGTGGGGGGCGCCGCCTCATCCCATCTTCATGGCCGCAGGCCGGGCTGCCAGGCGGTCAATATAGGCTTCCAGCCTGGCTCGCCCGGTGTGCACGCCCCACAGGCGCAGCCACATGAACATCGAGCCGACCATGATGTCGGCCGCGGTGAACTGCTCACCGAGCAGGTAGGGGCCATGGCCCAGCTCCTGCTCGATCACGTTCTTCACCGTCTCAAAGTCATCCCAGCCGCGCTGGGGATGGGTCTCCACCTTCATCATGCTGTCGCCCATCGAAGGCTCCAGCTGCGCGGTCGAGTACATCATCAGTGACAGAAAACGCCCGCGCCCCGGTGCACCCGGCTCGGGGGCCAGCTTGGCCTGTGGAAACTTTTCGGCCAGGTACAGGCAGATGGCGGGGGTTTCATACAGCCGTTGGTGGCCATCGAGCAGCGCCGGCAGCTTGCCTGCCGGGTTGATGGACAGAAACGCGGGCGTTTTGTGTTCGCGCTTTTCCAGGTCAATCAGCACGATCTCGTAATCGGCGCCGCATTCGTCCAGCATCCACTTGGCAATGGCCGCGCGGCTTTTCGGGTTGTAGTACAGCTTCATGGCAATCCTTTCGGCTCAACAAGAATATTACTGCGATGGCGCGGCGTCTGCGGCGCTTTGGCTGGCCGGATTGGCAGGGCCTGCATCCGGGCGTGCCATCCACGCGATCAGCGCCGAGCGCATGGCTTCTTCGACCGACATCGCTATCGGCTGCACCCACTCGGCAGGCACAAACACGGTGTAGCCGCCAATCATGTAGCCCATGGGCAGGTACACCGCCACACGCTCACCGGGCAAAAACCCCGCCGGCAAATCGGCAAAGCTGCGGCGCGTGATCAAACCCACCATTTCCATGGCATGGCCCGGCATGCGCAGGATCACCACCTGCTGCGAGCCGTGTTTGCTGGTGGGGGAAAAGTAGTCGGCAAAACTCTTGAGCGAGGAGTAAATGCTTTTGACAACGGGAATGTTGGTAAACGGCAGCTCGGCAAACGACAGCATCCGGCGCACGCTGCTTCTGGACACCAGCACGCCAATGGCGAAAATCCCCAGCATGGCAAACACCAGGCCCAGGCCCGGAACGTAAAAGCTGCCGATCAGCGGGCGCAGCAGCCATAGCGACAGCCCTTCCATCCAGGCCACAAAAATATACAGCAGGTAAAGCGTCAGGGCCACCGGCAGCACCGTGATGAGGCCACGGAAAAAGTACTTGGACAAAAGTTTCATGGGTAAGGCCTTCGCAGCCGGGGACAACGCCACGCATGTACAACCGCCCGGCCAGCGCCGCCAGCATAGCAGTCTCGGGTGTCAGTTTTGAGGACGTTCAGGGAATTACTCAGCAGTCCGTAACAAAGGCGACGCCAGCCATGCTGTCATTCTGAGCGCAGCGAAGAATCTTGCCAGCATACCGAGATCCTTCGCTGCGCTCAGGATGACAAAGTATGTCGCACTACTTTCGGACTGCTGAGTAACCGCCCGCCGTGCTGGGGGCGGGTTTTACAGGTCAAATCAGCCTGTAGCCCAAGCAAATACTGCATAAACAGCTATCGATTTTATAGTGAATGATGACGGATGGAGGATCGATTCCAAGCACTCACGCCATGTCATCAACCCGATGGCGGCATCATTCCGGTATAGCGCTGCTGCATTTCTTCAGGCGCCACGTCTTCAATGCTGTGGCCCACGTTCCAGCGGTGGCCAAACGGGTCGCGAAAGCTGCCCGAGCGCTCGCCATAAAACTGGTCCTGCGCCGCCATCTCCAGCTTCGCGCCTGCCTGCATGGCCCGTGCGATCACCTCGTCGCAGTTGTCCACATGCAGGTGCAGCGTCATCGTGGCCGGTGCCGCCGCGTCCGGCCCCTGGAGGCCGTACTCCGGAAACTCGTCCGAAATCATCAGCGTCGTGCCGTTAAAGTCCAGCTCCGCATGGCCCACGCGCCCGCTGGGCTCCACCAGGCGAAACTTCTCCGTCGCGCCAAAGACGGTTTGGTAAAACTCGATCGCCGCGCCGGCGTTTTTGACGTGAAGGTAAGCGAACAACTCGTGAATAGCCATGGGGCCTCCAGACAAACAGGGCAAAGGTCAAACAAGTCAAACAGGGGCAACCCTAGTGGCTGCTTACAGCTGGCCCCAGGAAGAATAACTAACCAAAGCAGGGTCCGGCGGATGGCCAAGCAGCTCGTGCAGCGCGATGCACAGCTCACTGAGGTCATGGGTCTTGCTGATGACCAGCGCCGCCCCGTGATCGTTGGCCATGGATTTCAGCGCTTCGTTCATGTAGCCCGAAATAATGATCACCGGCAGGTCGGCACGCAGCCGCTTGACCTGCTTGAGAAGTTCGATGCCGGAAGAGTTTGGCAGCCTGTAGTCGGTGACCACCACATCACATCCAAACGGGTTCGCGTGAAGGGCCGACAGGGCCTCTTCTCCGCTTTCATAGCAGGTGACCCGAAAGCCGGCATCGGGCAGCGTATCGCTGACCAGAGAGCGCATGCCTTCGTAGTCGTCCACGTAGATGATGTGATTGGCCTCAGAGCCCGACTCGCTGACCGCCTGGGTTTCCAGCGGCAGCGCGGTCGGAAGGTAAATATCAAAAGCGGTTCCTCGGCCTGGTTCCGGGGACACGGTCATCGTGCCCTGGTGCTGGGCAATGATGTCGCGTACCTGCGCCAGATGGAGACGGTGCGCGCTGGCTGGCCTGTCGTCGATCAGCGCGGGCGCTGGCACCAGCGTATGGAAAGGGCCGGGTGTCACCTGGCTGCTGTTGCTGACGACCAGCCGTGCGTAGCGCCTGGGCGGCAGCCCGCCCTGCAATTTGTCTGCATCCAGGTCCAGCACGACGTCATCCAGCAAGACCTCGCTCATCTCCACGACGACCTGCGTCGCCACGCCCAGCATGGAATGCCATGCCACGATAAAAACACTCAGCAGTGCCTGTTCCAGCCTATCGGCATGGGCGCGTACGCGAGGATCTTCGTGCGTCAGCGCCAGGGCCAGTTCAACCTCGCTTGGAAGCAGGGCGCGGAACCGCTGCAAGGCGCGCAGCACGATGGGCTCAAGCCCTTGATTGACCAACTCTTCGGTTGGCGAAAGTTCAGGATGCATGGAGGCCTTTCATGACATCGCGGCAGGCAGCGCAAAAAAGAATTCGGCGCCTTCATTCACCTTGCCTTGAGCCCACACGCGCCCGCCATGGCGCGTCACGACCCGATGGACGATGGCCAGCCCCACGCCGGTCCCGTCAAAGTCACTGGCGTGGTGCAGGCGCTGAAACACCTCGAACAGCTGGTCGTAGTGATCCATGCTGAAACCGACACCGTTGTCCCGGATCCGGTACACATTTTCCATGCCCTCCGTGCGCCCGTTCACTTCGATCACGGGGTTGGGCGTTTTGCTGCTGTACTTGATCGCGTTGGAGACCAGGTTCGTCCACACCTGATGCAGCAAGCCGGGGTCCGCCAAGGCGGCCGGCAGCGCGCCCACTTCGATCTTTGGCGCATTGCCATTCGGCTGTTTCTGCAGCGTTTCCTCTATCACCTTGCGCACCAGCTGGTTCATGTCCACCTCGCCCTTGGCGACAGGCTGACGGGAGAGCTTGGAAAAGGCCAGTAAATCGTCGATCAGCGTGCCCATGCGTCTGATGTTTTTGTGGATCAGGGAAAAATACCTTGCTCCTTTTTCATCCAGCCGGTCGGCGCAAACCTTCTCGAGCATGTTTGTGTAGCCGTCGATCACGATCAGCGGAGAACGCAGGTCATGCGACACCGAGTAGCTGAAGCTTTCCAGTTCCTTGTTGCTGGCTTCGAGATGGGACGCCCATTCGCCCAGCGCGGCATTCAGGCGTCGGATTTCGCGTTCCATTTTCCTTTGCTCGGTGACGTCCTCGGAAATCCCCAGTACATGGCTAGCCTGGCCATACTCGTCGAACACCGGAACCTTTTTCGTGTGCAGGACGCGCAAGCCCTTGTTACGCGTGTGAATCGGCTCTTCAGGGATGTTCTCAACCCTGCCATGCGCCAGTGTTTCACGGTCCTTGGCGGTAAAGGCGTCGGCCTCTTCCTTGGGGAAGAAGTCGTGTTCGGTCTTGCCGAGCAATTCCTCGCGCGTGTAGCCCATCAATTCCTCGCCGGCACGATTGATGCGGACAAACCGCAGCTCGGCCGCATCCTTCATGATCACCGCATCGGGAATATTTTCGATGATCGAATCCAGGAAGCGGTTCGCCGACAACACCTGTGCGGAGCGCTGCTCCAGGGCTTCCTGGCTTTCGCTGAGTTCCTTGTTGCGCTGGGCGACGGCGGCGTAGGTGGACAGCAGCAGGTTGAGAATCTGCAGGCGATCGGCGGTGATGTAATGCCTCTGGCCGTCGAAATGGATTTCCACGCCCATGCTGGCATCCTGCGCCTTGCGCAGTTCGTGATTGACGAGCACATACTGCACGCGGCTCAGCAGATAGCGTTCGTCGTAAGGCTTGAGGACGAAGTTTTCGGCGCCGCACTCCAGCCCGCGGATCACATCCTGGGGATCGGACATCGCGGTGACGAGAATGACCGGGATGCCGCGAAGGGCAGGGTCCTCCTTGATCCGGCGGGTCAATTCGTAGCCGTCCACTTCCGGCATCACGATGTCGCTGATGATCGCCGCAGGCCGGAACTGGGGCGCCATTTCCAGCGCGATGCGGCCGTCGCTGGCGACGCTCACTTCGTACCCGCTCTCCTCGAGAATATGCCGCAATCTCTGCGCCTGGGTAAGACTGTCTTCCACGATCAGGATTTTCGCGGGCGAACTGGACGATGGTGTACTACGGGTTCTCATGACTTGATCTCCTCGTTATGCCATTGCTGCGGTTAACCAGCGTGACCGATGGCGACCATCGGCCGATCACCTCGCGGCAGGCAGCGAAAAATAGAATTCAGCACCTTCATTGACCTTGCCTTGAGCCCATACGCGCCCGCCATGGCGCGTCACGACCCGACGGACGATGGCCAGTCCCACACCGGTCCCTTCAAAGTCATTGGTGTGATGCAGGCGCTGAAACACCTCGAACAGCTGGTCGTAGTGATCCATGCTGAAGCCGACGCCGTTGTCCCGCACCGAGTACACATTTTCCATGCCCTCCGTGCGCCCGTTCACTTCGATCACGGGGTTGGGCGTTTTGCTGCTGTACTTGATCGCGTTGGAGACCAGGTTCGTCCAGACCTGGCGCAGCAAGCGGGAGTCCGCCACGGCCACCGGCAGCGCGCCCACTTCGATCTTTGGCGCATGGCCGTCCGGCTGATCCTGCAGCGCTTCTTCCACCACCTTGCGCACCAGCCGGTTCATGTCCACTTCGCCCTTGGCGACAGTCTGGCGGGAGAGCTTGGAAAAGGCCAGCAAATCGTCGATCAGCGCGCCCATGCGCTGGGTGTTTCTGTGAATCAGGGAGAAATACCTCGCGCCTTTTTCGTCCAGCCGGTCGGCAAAAATCTTCTCGAGCATGCTGGTAAAGCCGTCGATCACGATCAGCGGAGAACGCAGGTCATGCGACACCGTGTAACTGAAGCTCTCCAGTTCCTTGTTGGCGATCTCGAGCTGGGCCGTCCGTTCATGGACGCGCTGCTCCAGCCCCTCGTTCAGACGCCGGATCTGTTCTTCCGCTTGCTTGCGTTCAGTGATGTCCCGCGCAAATCCGCTGAACATCCAGACGCCCTTGACCGTCATCGGCGTAATGGACAACTCTACGGGAAACTCGTGGCCATCCCGGTGCAAGGCGGTGGTTTCGATGCGCCGGTTTAACAACGGCCCCTCGCCGGTAGCCCGGAAATGCTTCAGCCCGCGCGCATGGCCATCGCGATATCGTGGCGGGATGACAAGTTCGGCCATCGGTTTGCCGACGGCCTCGTCGGGCATCCAGCCGAAAATGGCGCCCGCCTGCGTGTTCCAGTCGCAGATGATGCCCTGGGCATCCATGGTCACTACGGCATCCAACGCCGTGTTGATAGTGAGCCGGGTACGCGCTTCGCTCTCTCGCAGCTCGTCGTGGGACCGTTCCAGTTCCCGGGTCCGCTGGTTCACGCGGTCTTCCAGTTCAAACGTCAATTCGGTCAGCCTGGTATTCACCTGCAGCAGTTCTTCCTGGCTTTGGTGGAGTTCCTTGTTGCGCTGGGCGGCAGCGGCGTAAGTGGACAAGAGCAGGTTGAGAATCTGCAGGCGATCGGCGGTGATGTAATGCCTCTGGCCGTCGAAATCGATTTCCATGCCCATGGTGGCATCCTGTGCCTCGCGCAGCTCGCGATTGACGAGCATGAACTGCACGCGGCTCAGCAGATAGCGCTCGTCGTAAGGCTTGAGGACGAAGTTGTCGGCGCCGCACACCAGCCCGCGGATCACGTCCCCGGGATCGGACATCTTGGTGACGAGAATGACCGGGATGTCGCGAAGAGCGGGGTTCGCCTTGATCCGGTGGGTCAATTCGTAGCCATCCACTTCCGGCATCTCGATGTCGCTGACAATCACCGCCGGCCGGAACTGGGGCGCCATTTCCAGCGCGATGCGGCCGTTGCTGGCGATGCGCGCTTCGTAGCCATGCGCCTCGAAAATGTGCCGCAGCTTCTGGGCCTGGGTGGGGCTGTCTTCCACGATCAGGATTTTCACGGGCAAACTGGATGATGGCGTATTACGGGTTCCCATGATCTGAGTTTCTTGCGATGCCATTACTGCGGTTGACCAGCGTGACCAGCGTCTGTGCAATCTTGTCCGCCGGCAGCACATGGGTGGCGCCACCCAGCGCGATGGCGACACCGGGCATGCCATGCACCACCGAGCTATCCCTATCCTGGGCGATGGTGATGGCACCCTTGTTCTTCATGGCTTTCAGTTCCTCAGCGCCGTCCTTGCCCATGCCGGTCAGCAACACGCCCAGTGCGTTGGGGCCGTACACGTCGGCCAGCGAGCGGAACAAAAACGACACCGCAGGTCGAAGGTTATTCTCTGGCGACTGTTGGGTCAAGATAATTGTGCCGTCGCTGCCGATGCCCATATGAAAATCGTCGGGTGCCAGGTACACATGGCCCGGCAGCGGGCGAGTTCCGCTGGAAGCGATGTGAGCCTGCAGGCCGGTGGTGAGACTCAACCAGTCGGCCATGCCGGGCAGAAATCCTTGCGTAATATGCTGCACCACCAGCAAGGGCACGGGAAAGTCCCTCGGCAAGGCCGCAAGCAGGGCCTGCAACACCGGTGGCCCCCCGGTGGACGCGCCGATGCCGATCAACTTGATCTGCGCCTCGGCGCGCTGCGGCGGTGCCACGGGATGCGCCTCGGGCGGGGAGTAGTTGCGGCGCGCACGGGCCGTGCGGCGTACGACCTTGACCTCGGACATCAGTTTCACGGTCTCCAGCATGTGCGCGGCCAGCGCTTCGAAATCGTCGCGCTCGCGGTTCAAAGGCTTTTCGACGCAGGCAATGGCGCCCGCTTCCATCGCCTCGAAGGTGAAAACAAGGTCCTTGGTATTTGAGGTGGCGCTGCAAATAACGATGGGCACCGGTTTCGTTTCCATGATGCGCCGGGTCGCTTCGAAACCATTGAGCTGCGGCATATGGATGTCCATGAGCACCACATCGGGTTTGTTGCTTTGGACGAAATCAAACGCAGCCCGGCCGTCGCTGACGGCGCCCATGACGCTGATCTGCGGATCCGACTCGAGCAGTTGCACCAGCAGCATGCGTATCACCGCCGAGTCTTCCGCCACCAGAACCTTGATTTTGTCGTCGGTCATAAAAGCTCCACGCCTCCCAAATTCTTGCTCAGCAGTCCGAAAGCAGTGCGACATGCTTTGTCATCCTGAGCCCTTCGACTGAGCTCAGGACAGGCTGCGCGAAGGGATCTTGGTATGCCGGCAAGATTCTTCGCCTTGCTCAGAATGACAGCATGGGCGGCGTCGCCTTTGTTACGGACTGCTGAGTAACTGAACCATATTGCCTCCAACACCTTTAAATCAACCGCCTGACAACCTCGAGCAGGTTGCTCTGGTCGAAGCTGCTTTTGACCAGGTAGGCATGGGCACCCACGTCCACGCCGCGCTCGCGGTCCTCCCGCGTTTCCAGCGCCGTCACCAACACCACCGGCAATTCCGCCAGTTTCTTGTCCGCGCGAATCCTTTGCGTCAGGTCAAAGCCGTTCAGCCGGGGCATTTCCACATCGGAAACCAGCAGCTCGAATTTTTCGGTGCGCAACAGGGTGAGAGCCTCCATCCCGTCCACCGCAGTTTTGACCTTGTAGCCAGCGGATTCCAGAATGCTCCTGAGCAGCATCCGGGAGGTGATGGAATCCTCGGCGACGAGCACGGTCCCGGCCTCCACCGGCTTCGCGCCAGCCGCAACGCGCAGCGCCACCCCGCCCGCTTTGCGGGCAGATTTGAGCAGGTCAGCCACATTGAGAATGGGCGCCACCTGACCGGAGCCGAGCACCGTGGCACCGGCGATATTGCGCACGCGCGCCAGCGGTTTGTCCAGGCGCTTGACCAGTACTTCCTGTTCGTCGAGCACGGCGTCGACCGCGAACGCAACACGCTGATCGGCCACGCCGAGGACGACGACCAGCGTGTCGGCGGGCGGCTCGCCGTTGCGCGGCACGAGTGGCAGCTCGAGCACCTCGGCCAGCCGGACCAGGGCCATGGCGCGTCCGCCCAAGGCGATGGTTTCGCGGCCTTCCACGGCCTGAACCTCGTCGGCCTTCACACGCGCCACACGCTCGACGTGGAAGGTGGGCACCACGAACAGCCGCCCCTCGGCTTCGATCAGAATTCCCCGAAACGTCGCGAGCACAGCCGGCAGCACCATGCGGAAACAGCTTCCCCGATGCGGCTGACTCTCCACCGTAACGGTGCCCCCTAGTTTTGCGACCTTCTCGCGCACGATGGCCAGGCCCAGGCCACGACCGGACAGCCGGGTGATCATCGCGCTGGTGCTCACTTCGGCCTGGAAAATCAGCGTCTGCGCCTGTGCGTCGTCCAACTGGCGCGCCTCGTCCGCCGAGACAAGCCCCTGCTTGATGGCCGACTCCTTGACCTTGGCGGTGTCGACGCCCGCGCCGTCGTCGGACACGGAAATTTCCACCTTGCTCCCGCTCACCTGAGACACGGCAAGCGTGATCGTGGCACGGGCAGGCTTGCCCAGTTGCGTGCGCGACTGGGGTGTCTCGATACCGTGGTCGACGCTGTTGCGCAGCAGGTGAACGAGCGGGTCCTTGAGCTCCTCCAGGATGCGCTTGTCGATCTCGATGTCCTCGCCATGGACCGTCAGGTCGGCCTCCTTGCCTTGATCGCGGCACAGGTCGCGCACCAGTTTCGGGAACGATGCCGAAATCGTCGCAAACGGCAGCAGCAGCAGCTTCTTCGAATCCTCCAGCAGGTCGTCCACCAGTTTTCCAATGGCATGGCGGTCGTGCTGCGCCGTCCGCTCCAGCGCCACGGCCTTGCTTTCCACGGCTCTGACGTAGTCCAGGCTCCAGTCAAAAAAATCCAGGAGCCGGGCCAGCCCCGCGGCGGGCTGTGCGGGCTGCTGGCGCAGCTGGCGCGCTTGCGGTTCGACCTCCGCCCAGGCATTGCGCCAGGCATCAAAGCGGCCGGACAGTTCGCGCAAATCGGCCACCCGCTGGTCGGCAGTCAGTTTTGCCGTGAGCATTTCCTCGGCCTCCAGCAGCCGGGCCTCCAGTTTCGATACCGCGACGCGCACGGTATCCTGGGGCGGCATTTTTCCCGTTGCGACAGGCGAAGCAGTTGCAGCAAGCTCGATCGCGGGCGGGTCTGCCGCGGCAGGCTCCTGGTGGGCCGAAGAGGAAGCGCTTGCGAACGGGCGCAAGGCCTGGCGCAGCAGTGACAAAGCAGGCTGCGCAGCGGAGCCTGCAGGCGCGGCCAGTGCCCCGGTGACGGCATCGAGTGCGCGGTGCAGCGTGTCGAGTGCATCGGACGACGGCACGTTTTCCTGCCGCTTCCAGCTGGCGAACACATCCTCCATCGACTGGCACAGCAACTCGATTTCGGTGAAGTCCACCGCCCGTGCCGCTCCCTTCAAACTGTGCGCGGCGCGGAACACCGTCTCCACAACCTGACCTTGCGCCTTGGCTGAAGACGTTTTTTCCAGCTCCAGCAAACCTGCCGCGATCGCCTGCAAATGCTCCTCGGCCTCGACCTTGAAGGTCGCCCGAAGTTGCTGCAGGAACTTGTCTTCTTTGGTGCTCATGATGATCTTGTTGACTACACTTTGTAGCGTTCGACCATTTGCTTGAGCCGCTGGCCCAGCTCGTCCAGGTTGCGCGCGGCCACCTCCAGCTGCTGGGCACTGGCCACGTTCTGCGTGCTGGCCTGCTTGATGCTCTCCATCGCGCCGGCCACC